>NZ_JBITXX010000001.1:445023-1028922 GCF_044544925.1 Streptomyces sp. NPDC053431
GGGGGGGGGGGGGCTGGGGGGGTTGTTGGTGGGGGGGGGGGGGGGGGGGGGGCGGGGGGGCGGGGGGGGGGCCCCCCCCGGGGGGGGGGGGGGGGCCGGGGGGCCCCCCGGGGGGGGCCCCGCCCCGCCCCGCCGCTGTTTCGCCCCCTTCGCGTTAGGCTGCCCGAATGACGTGGCTCATCACCGGCGGCGCCGGCTACATCGGTTCCCATGTCGTCAAGTCCATGACCGAGGCCGGTGAGCGGGTGGTCGTCCTGGACGACCTCTCCACCGGCGACCCGGACAGGGTCCCGGCGGGCGTGACCCTGGAGCGCGGCAGCGTCCTCGACCGCCCCTTCCTCGACCGGGTCCTGCGCGCCCACACGATCGGCGGGATCGTCCACCTCGCCGCGAAGAAGGCCGTCGGCGAATCCGTCGAGCGCCCGCTCCTCTACTACCGCGAGAACGTCAGCGGCCTCCAGGTCCTGCTCGAAGCCGCCGCCGCGGCGGGCGTCCGGAGCTTCGTCTTCTCCTCCTCCGCCTCCGTGTACGGGATGCCCGACACCGCCCTCGTGACCGAGGACACCCCCTGCGCCCCGCTCAGCCCGTACGGCGAGACGAAGGTCGCCGGGGAGTGGATGGTGCGCTCCACCGGCCGCGCGCACGGCATGGCCACCGCCTGCCTGCGCTACTTCAACGTGGCCGGCACCGCCGAGCCCGCCCTCGCCGACACCGGCGTCCACAACCTCGTGCCGATGGTCTTCGAGCGGCTCGACGCGGGCGAGCCGCCGCTGATCTTCGGCGCCGACTACCCGACCCCCGACGGCACCTGCGTCCGCGACTACATCCACGTCGCCGACCTCGCCGACGCCCATCTGGCCACCGCGCGCCGGCTCACCGAGTTCGCCGCGGCGGGGGAGTTCCGCGACCTCACCCTCAACATCGGCCGCGGCGAAGGCGTTTCGGTCCGGGAGATGATCGACCTGGTCCGCGAGGTCACCGGCCGCGAGGTCACGCCCGAGGTGGTCGCGCGGCGTCCGGGCGACCCGGCCCAGGTGGTCGCCTCGGCCGAGCGGATCTCCGCGGAGCTCGGCTGGAAGGCCCGCCACGACGTGCGCTCCATGATCGCCTCGGCCTGGCAGGCGCACACCGGGAACGCCGTCCAGCCGGTGGAATAGGCGGGCGGTGCGCGACACCGCTCGCGTAGATTGCGTGCCGAGCGAGAGCACGAGCATGACGGCGAGGACGACGCAGGTGACAGTGGCCAGGCAGTACGTGACGGAAGCCCGCAGGATCGTCGTGAAGGTCGGGTCGTCCTCGCTGACCACCGCCTCCGGCGGACTCGACGCCGACCGCGTCGACGCCCTCGTGGACGTCCTCGCCAAGGTCCGCAGCGGCGGCGAGAAGGAGATCGTCCTGGTCTCCTCCGGCGCCATCGCCGCGGGCCTCGCGCCGCTCGGTCTCACCCGCCGCCCCAAGGACCTCGCCCGGCAGCAGGCCGCCGCCAGCGTCGGCCAGGGCCTGCTCGTCGCCCGCTACACGGCCTCCTTCGCCCGGTACGGGGTCCGCGTCGGCCAGGTCCTCCTCACCACCGACGACACCAGCCGCCGCGCCCACTACCGCAACGCCTACCGCACCCTCGACCAGCTGCTCGCCATGGGCGCCCTGCCGGTCGTCAACGAGAACGACACCGTCGCCACGGACGAGATCCGCTTCGGCGACAACGACCGGCTCGCCGCCCTCGTCGCCCACCTCGTCCGGGCCGACCTGCTGGTCCTGCTGTCCGACGTGGACGGCCTCTACGACGGCGACCCGTCGAAGCCCGGCACCTCGCGCATCGAGGAGGTCACCGGCCCCGACGACATCGCCCACGTCGAGATCGGCTCCGCAGGCAAGGCGGGCGTCGGCACCGGCGGCATGGTCACCAAGGTCGAGGCCGCCCGGATCGCGGCCGCCGCCGGCATCCCCGTGGTCCTCACCTCCGCCGTCCGCGCCGCCGACGCCCTGGCCGGCCGCGACACCGGCACGTACTTCCACCGCACCGGCCGCCGCTCCGCCGACCGGCTCCTCTGGCTCGCCCACGCCTCCACCCCGCAGGGCGCGCTCACCCTCGACGACGGGGCCGTGCGGGCCGTGGTCGAGGGCAAGAAGTCGCTGCTCGCGGCCGGAATCGCCGCCGTCGAGGGCGAGTTCACCGCCGGTGACCCGGTCGAGCTGCGCGACACCGCGGGCCGCGCCGTCGCCCGCGGGCTGGTCAACTTCGACGCCCGGGAGATCCCCCGGCTGCTCGGCCGCTCCACCCGTGAACTCGCCCGCGAACTCGGCCCCGAGTACGAGCGCGAGGTCGTGCACCGCGACGACCTCGTCGTGATGTGAACCGAAACGGCTGAAACTCTGGTCATCCGGTAGGGACCTTTACCAAAACCGCCCCATGCGCCGCCCCGGGCTGGTCAACTTTGTCTCGGGGGCACGGAAGAGGGCGGGGACGACAGCACGCGCAGCACACGCAGCAGCATGCAGCAGCACGCAGCACAGGCATCACACAGGAGGCCGCCGGTGAGACGAGCGCGCCCAGGGGCACTGCCCCGCGGGACGGCCGAACGCGCCCTGACGAGCGTCGAGGCCGGAGCCGACTTCGACCAGTACGAGCAGGATCTTCCGGAGCAGTCCGACGAGACGACCCCGGACCGGGAGGTGTCCAAGCTCTGGCACATCACCCTCAGCGTCTCCGGTGCGGAGGCTCCGCTGAAGGAGGTGCGCCGGGCCCTGGAACAGCTGGCCCACGACCACCCGTTCCTGCTGACCAGTCGCTACGCCAACGACCACGCGGAGATCCGCTACTGGGAGGAGGCCCGCGACCTGCACGACGCCGCGGCCGTCGCCCTGCGGCTGTGGGGCGAACACCGTCAGACCGCCAAGCTGCCGCCCTGGGAGATCGTCGGCCTGGAGGTCATCGACCGGGAGACCTACCACCAGCGGATCGCCGAGGGCTACGGCCCCCCACCGGCCGCCCCGGTCGGCGTCCACCCGTACTGACGTCGACTTCCGGCCGTTCGGCAGCCGGTCACGGGGCGTCTCGCAGAGCGGGACGCCGGAGGGATACGTGAGGGATGTCCGCAGAGGTGCCAGTACCCTGCGGGCATGACCTCGCTCACGCCCTTCGACAACATGTCCCCGGTCACCCAGGCCGCCTACCGGGCCCGCGGCGCCGCCGCCGAGATCGCGCCACTCCCGCGCGCGACGAAGGACGACGCCCTGCTCGCCGTCGCGGACGCCCTGGAGGTCCGCACGGCCGAGATCGTCGAGGCCAACGCGGAGGACATCGCCCGCGCCCGTGAGGCCGGCACCAGCGAGGCCATCATCGACCGCCTGACCCTCACCCCCGAGCGGGTGCGGGCCATCGCCGCCGACGTGCGGCACGTGGCCGCCCTGCCCGACCCGGTCGGCGAGGTCGTCCGCGGCTCGACCCTCCCCAACGGCATCGACCTGCGCCAGATCCGCGTCCCGCTCGGCGTCGTCGGCATCATCTACGAGGCCCGGCCCAACGTCACCGTCGACGCCGCCGCCCTCTGCCTCAAGTCCGGCAACGCGGTCCTGCTGCGCGGCTCGTCCTCCGCGTACTCCTCCAACACCGCCCTGGTGAAGGTCCTGCGCGACGCCGTCGGCGGCGCCGGACTGCCCGCCGACGCGATCCAGCTCGTCCCCGGCGAGTCCCGCGACTCGGTGCGCGAGCTGATGCGCGCCCGCGGCCTCGTCGATGTCCTCATCCCGCGCGGCGGCGCCTCCCTGATCAAGACGGTCGTCGAGGAGTCCACCGTCCCCGTCATCGAGACCGGCACCGGCAACTGCCACGTCTACGTCGACGCCCAGGCCGACCTCGACATGGCGGTCGAGATCCTGATCAACTCCAAGGCCCACCGGGTCAGCGTCTGCAACGCCGCCGAGACCCTCCTCGTCCACCAGGACATCGCCGCCGACTTCCTGCCGCGCGCCCTCGACGCCCTGGCCGAGGCCGGTGTCACCGTCCACGCCGACGAGCGGGTCCTCGCCCACGCCGAGGGCAGCAAGGCCACCGTCGTCCCGGCCACCCCGGAGGACTGGGAGACCGAATACCTCTCCTACGACATCGCCGCCGCCGTGGTCGACTCCCTCGACCGGGCCGTCGAGCACATCCGGCTGTGGTCCTCCGGCCACACCGAGGCCATCGTCACCACCTCCCAGGCCGCGGCCCGCCGTTTCACCCAGCTGGTCGACTCGACCACCGTGGCCGTCAACGCCTCCACCCGCTTCACGGACGGCGGACAGTTCGGCTTCGGCGCCGAGATCGGCATCTCCACCCAGAAGCTGCACGCCCGGGGCCCCATGGGCCTTCCGGAACTCACCTCCACCAAGTACATCGTGACCGGCGACGGTCACGTGCGGTAACCGGCGTCCCTCTTTCGGCCGCCCGGATCGGGCAGGGACAGTTCGCGCTCTCCCTGCCCAAAACCCCCTCCCCGGTCTACTCTGAATCCGTGCCGGACGACGTGGGGGGCAAGCCGTTCCAGGACGGCGGGGACCCCGAGGACTCTGTCGACCGCGGAGGCGCCGACGAGGACTTCGCCACCGTGGTCTTCGACGAGGACTTCGTACGGGCCGCCACGATCCACGAGCCCACCGCCGTCGAGCGACTGCTCGCCGCCGCCCAGGCCCGTGCCGAGGCCGAGGCCGCCCGGGCCCGCGCCGTCGCCGGCCTCGCCGACGACGACCTCTACG
Source organism: Streptomyces sp. NPDC053431 (assembly GCF_044544925.1). Taxonomy (NCBI): domain Bacteria; kingdom Bacillati; phylum Actinomycetota; class Actinomycetes; order Kitasatosporales; family Streptomycetaceae; genus Streptomyces; species Streptomyces sp. NPDC053431. The sequence continues at coordinate 449,758 of NZ_JBITXX010000001.1, forward strand.
AGGACGGCTACGACCCCCGCCGCCTGCCCGACGGCTACGACCCGGACACCGCCGACGACGACCTCGGCCCCTACGGCCCCCACGGCGGCGCCCTGCGCCCCTACCGGAGCAGCGCCCGCTGGCACCGCCCGGTGGCCTGGGTGCTCGCCCTGGTGATGGGCGTCGGCATGGTCGCCCTCGCCTTCAGCGCCGTGTACCGGGGCGCCTCCGCCAACCGCCAGGACCGCATCCCGCCGCCGGCCACCACCGGCGTCGACAAGCCCCGCGCGGTCCCCTCCGCGGCCACCGCCTCCGCCTCGCCCGCTCCCGCCGTTCCGGCGGCGCCGGGCGCCCCGTAGGGGCCGTCCGGGGGCCGTTCGCGGACCGTCCGGGAGGCTGTTCGAGGGACTCGTCCGGGGGCTGCCCGGTGGCTGTCCGTGGACCGTCCTGGAGGGCTGTTCGAGGACCGTCCGGGAGCTGTCCGTGGACCGTCCGGGCTCTCTCGGGGCCGCGGGCCGGGCCCGGTCGGCGGTTGCTTCGCCCGTTCGCCGCAGCCGCGTCGGAATTCTTCGGAAGTTGTCGTGTACCTGGGCGTTTACCGAAGCTTCCGCCGACCTACCCTGAAGGTATGGCAGGGCGTGGCGACCCGCCTGAGGGGACTCCCGAGGGACTCCCCGGCGGTGAGGACGAGTACCGATCCGTCGTCTTCGACGAGGCGTTCGTCCGTGCTGCCCGGCTCCAGGAGTTCTCCGCCCAGGAACGCATGGGGGAACACGCCCAGGCCGTCCGCTCCCGCCCGACCTGGGAGGGCCGCGGGGGCTCCCGGCAGGCCCTGCTGCTCGTTCTGCTGATCGTGCTGGCCTTCGGCACCGCGGTCTACCTCGGCGTCCGCAACCCCTACCAGCCGCCGGTCGACCAGCGGGCCGAGGCGCTCCGGACCACTCTGGTCCCGCTCGCCCCCCAGGGTCCCGTGCCCGGCGGCGAACCCGCCCGGCTCTTCGCCCGCAGCCCCGCCGCGGAGTTCCGCACCGGCGCCGCCGGCATCAATCTCCCCCTGGCCGGCCGCACCAGCCACTTCTCCGAGAGCCAGGTGGTCGCGGCCCTCGTCATCGCCAAGGACTACCTGGTCGCCTCCTCCCTCGAACCCGACGTCCTGGCCGGCGTGACCGTCCGCCCGGCGCGGCTCCTCCTCGACCCCGACCAGCTGGAGCAGTTCGACCGGAGCGTCGAATCGCCCCAGGACGACGGCCGGCACGCCGTCTCCGGCTGGCTGGTCCGCTTCGACCCGCGCCGGGTCGTACTCGCCGACCCCGCCGTCCGCGTCCAGGGCACCCTGCACTTCGCCGAGGTCAACTCCGACCTGCTGGACGTCGTGGCGGACCACACCTTCACCTACGCCGTCCGGCCCGCCGCCTCCGGCACCGGCCCGACGGCCCGGGCCTCGCTGTACACGGTCCACCGCGCGCTGCACTTCCGCTTCGACCGCGAGGACCTGCGGATGCACCGCGCCGAGCTGCTCACCAGCACCGTCGAGGCCGGCCCGCAGTCCTGCGACGCCGACACCACCGGCGCGCTGCGGCCGCTGCTCGCCGGCGAGCGGGCCGCCGACCCGAGCCGGCGGGCCGGCACCGACCCGTACGCGACGGGCCGGCCCACCGTCTCCTCGCTCTGCGGGACCCTGGCCCCGGAGGCTCAGCCCTCGCTCTGACCCCGCTCGCCGCTCCCGGTGCCGTCGCCGTCGTCCGAACCGCTCCCGGAGCCGCCATGCGCGCTCTTGGCGCCCTGGCCGCCGGCGGCGCCGGCGCCACCGCCGTTGCCGCCGTTGAAGCGGCCGAACAGCTTGCCGCCCAGGTCGCCCGCGAGGTCCCCGGCGCCGCCGGCTATGTCCGACACCAGCTTCATCAGCGGATCCCGGCTGGTACGCACCGAGTCCGCGTAGTGCCGCCCGGACTCGCGGAAGGAGTCGGTCACCGAGGTGTCCTTGTCCTCGGAGCGCTTCGGGTAGTGCCCGTCCATGATCCGCTGGTAGTCACGGGTCTCGGACCACTTCTTCAGCTCGGCGGCCCGCACCGTGGTGAACGGGTGCGAGCGCGGCAGCACGTTGAGGATCTTCAGGACGGAGTCCCGCAGGTCGCCGCCCTTCTCGTACTCGTCCGCCTGCGCGAGGAAGGCGTCCACGTTCATCTCGTGGAGGTGGTTGCCGCCGGCGATCTTCATCAGGCCGCGCATCGAGGCCTGCACGTCCTGGCCCACGAGCAGGCCCGCCCGGTCGGCCGAGAGCTCCGACTTGCGGAACCACTCGCGCAGCGCGGTCACGATCGCCATGATCGCCACGTTCCCCAGCGGGATCCAGGCGATCTTCAGCGCCAGGCTGGTGAGGAAGAGCAGGATCGTCCGGTACACCGAGTGGCCCGACAGCGCGTGGCCCACCTCGTGTCCGACGACCGCGCGCATCTCCTCCTCGTCGAGCAGCTCCACCAGGCCGGTGGTGACCACGATGATCGGCTCGTCGAGGCCGATGCACATCGCGTTCGGCTTCGGGTCCTGCGTGACGTACATCGGCGGGACCTTCTCCAGGTCCAGGATGTAACAGGCGTCCCGCAGCATGTCGTTGAGGTGAGAGAACTGTGCGTCGCTCACCCGCACGGAGTCGGACAGGAAAAGAAGGCGCAGGCTGCGCTCGGGCAGCAGCCCGCTCAGCGCCTTGAAGACGGTGTCGAAACCGCTCAGCTTGCGCAGCGCGACCAGCGCCGAGCGGTCCGCCGGGTGCTCGTAGGCCCGCGAGGAGATGCCGGCGAAGCGCCTGCGCTGCCTGCCCGGCAGATTCCCCTGGTGGTTCTCGGTCATGGATGCCCCCTGTTCGTACGAGTCGGTGCTCGTCCCCCTGACGCCCACCAGACTAGGCGAGGGGGCTACCGTGTGCCGGAGCCTGTGGATAACTCGGGCACTGTGGACAAGCGAGGAGCACCACCGTCATGACGGACACCCCGACCACCGCCGTCACCGCCCTGCTCGCCGCGACGGGGCAGCAGGGGCCGGGCGACACGCTCCGGATCGTCCTGCTCGGCTCGCTGGTGGGCGCCGCCCTGCTCGCCTGGTTCCTGCTGCGCGGATACCGCAACGGCGGCGAGGACACCACCGGCGCCGAGGGCCCCCGGGGTGACGGCCGGGCCGCGGCGACCCGCGCCGAAAACGGACCCGGTGACGCCAACGCCTGAGTCGGCGTGAGCGCTCCGCGACGCGCCGCATACGATGTGCGCGAAGTCTCCGCTCCCATCCCCGATCGAAGGTCCTACCGAAGATGAGCCTCCACGCCACCGCCGCCAACCTGGTCACGCTCGCCGAGGGTGCCGAGCACGGCGGCAACCACGAAAGCCTCAGCCCGTACGTGACGGGTGGCGGCGCCCTGCTCGCGCTCCTTCTGCTCCTCTGGATCACCACCCGCTTCAACCGCGACCGCTGAGCCGAGAGGCCGCTGATCCGGCGTCCGCCGCCGTGCCAGTAGGCTCTGCACGCATGGGAGAGCAGGAAGTGCCTACTGGCGGTCGCGGCAAGCGCCGCCTCGGCGTGATGGGCGGAACGTTTGATCCGATCCACCACGGACACCTGGTGGCCGCCAGCGAGGTGGCCGCCCTGTTCCACCTCGACGAGGTGGTGTTCGTGCCGACGGGACAGCCGTGGCAGAAGAGCCACAAGGCCGTCACGCCGGCCGAGGACCGCTATCTGATGACGGTCATCGCCACCGCGTCCAACCCGCAGTTCTCCGTCAGCCGCATCGACATCGACCGCGGCGGTCCGACGTACACCATCGACACCCTGCGGGACCTGCGCTCCCTCAACAGCGATTCGGACCTGTTCTTCATCACCGGCGCCGACGCGCTGTCCCAGATCCTCACCTGGCGCGACGCCGAGGAACTGTTCGCGCTCGCCCACTTCATCGGCGTCACCCGCCCGGGTCACGACCTCACCGACGACGGCCTGCCCAAGGGCGGGGTGTCGCTGGTCGAGGTCCCCGCGCTCGCCATCTCGTCCACGGACTGCAGGGCGCGGGTCGCACAGGGCGACCCGGTCTGGTATCTGGTCCCGGACGGTGTGGTGCGCTACATCGACAAGCGCCAGTTGTACCGCGGCGAGTGAGCCTCGGGGAGGGGCACCGGTGAACGATCAGCAGAACCCGTACGACCCGTACTATCCGCAGCCGCAGATCATCGGCTACGACGCGTACGGGCAGCCGGTGTACCAGCAGCAGGTCCCGCAGCAGCACTACGACCCCTACGGACAGCCCGCCCAGCAGCAGCCGCAGCAGCAGCAACAGCAGCAGCAGTACGGCTACGACGCGTACGGGCAGCCGGTCCAGCAGCCGCAGGCACCGCAGCCCCCGTACGACCCCTACGGCCGGCAGCCCGGGTACGACTACCAGCAGTACGACGCCGGCGGCACCGCCCAGTTCGACCAGACGGGCCGGACCGCCCCGTACGACCAGACCGGCCAGACCGGCACGTTCGACCGGATCGACCAGGTCGACCAGACCGGTCAGCAGTGGGCCGTCCGGACCCAGCCCGCCCCCGCTCCGCAGGCCCCGCCGGCGGCCCGCCCGCCGCAGGCCGCCCCGGCCGGCGTGCCCGGGCAGCGCCCCGCGCCGGAGGACGACGGGCGCGCGTACCGCACCGAGCAGTTCTCGTTCATCGAGGAGCCCGACGAGGACTCCGAGGACGTCATCGACTGGCTCAAGTTCACCGAGAGCCGGTCCGAGCGGCGCGAGGAGGCCCGCCGCCGCGGCCGCAACCGGATCGTCGCCCTCGTCGTGGTCGCCGTGCTCGCCGTGGTCGGCGGCGTCGGCTACCTGTGGTCCGCCGGCAGGCTCCCCGGGATGTCCGCCGAGGAGCAGCAGCAGAACACCGCCACCGGGCCGCAGAAGCGCGACACGATCGTGGTCCACCTGCACAACACCACGGGCGGCGGAACCTCCACCGCCCTCCTCGTGGACAACGCCACCACCAAGCAGGGCACGACCGTCCTGCTCCCCAACTCCCTCGCCGTCGCCAACGGGGAGGGCGCCACCACCACCCTCGCCAAGTCCGTAGAGGAAGACGGCTCCAGCGGCACCCGCGAGGCCATCGGCAACCTCCTCGGCGCGAAGATCACCGGCACCTGGCGGCTGGACACCCCGTACCTGGAGAACCTCGTCGAGCTCGTCAGCAACATCGACATCACCACGGACACCGACGTCCCCGGTGCCAAGCCGGGCGACGAGCCGCTGGTCAAGAAGGGCGAGAACCAGACCCTCAACGGCCGCGCCGCCGTCGCCTACGCCACCTACCGGGCGCCCGGCGAGGCCGAGGCCAAGCAGCTCCAGCGCTTCGGCACGGTCCTGTACGGCGTCCTGCGGAAGATCTCCGACGACCCCAAGGCCGCCACCGTCACCATCGAGACCCTGGCCCAGATCCTCGACCCGTCCCTCCCCGAGAAGGACCTCGGCGCCTCCCTCGCCAAGCTCGCCGAGCACGCCAAGGTCGGCGACTACAAGACCGCGGTGCTGCCCGTCGAGCCCGACGGCTCGCTCAGCGAGGCCACCGGCGACAGCGTGGTCAAGGACATCCTGGGCGGCAAGGTCAGCGCCCCCGAGCAGGGCGCGGCGACCCGGGTCGCGATCCGCGACGCCACCGGCAAGGACGCCACCGAGGCGGCCCGCGTGGTGCTGATCAACGGCGGCTATGCCGTGGTCGGCGGCACCAAGGCCGGAACCGAGGAGAAGTCCCAGGTCGTGTACGGGGACGACGCCCAGAAGCCGACGGCCGTGGAGGTCGCCAAGACCCTCGGTCTGCCCGCCGGCTCCGTCACCAAGGGCAAGCCCACCGGGAACGCCGAGGTCACCGTGGTCCTGGGCGAGGACTACAAGGTCCCCGGAGCCAAACGGTGACCCTCCGATAATCCTTTTCGGGCCCGTCGGCGGTACATGAGACCCTTGAGGTGACTCAGACCGCCGACGAAAGCCTGCTTGTGACCGCCACGGATCGCTCCATCGAGCTCGTCAACGCCGCCGCCCAGGCGGCGGCCGACCGGCTCGCGCACGACATCATCGCGTACGACGTCAGCGATGTGCTGTCGATCACCGACGCCTTCCTGCTCGCCTCCGCGCCCAACGACCGCCAGGTCAAGTCGATCGTCGACGAGATCGAGGAGCGGCTGAACAAGGACCTCGGCGCCAAGCCGGTCCGCCGTGAGGGCGACCGCGACGCCCGCTGGATCCTCCTCGACTACGTCGACATCGTCGTCCACGTGCAGCACAGCGAGGAGCGGGTCTTCTACGCCCTGGAGCGGCTGTGGAAGGACTGCCCCGAGCTGGAACTGCCCGAGGACGCCAAGAAGACCCGCGGCAAGGCGGAGGAGCACGCCAAGCTGATGGGCACCGACGGAACGGACGGTGAGCTGAGCTGACCAGCGGCAAGGGCGGCACCGGCCGCCGCATCGTGCTGTGGCGTCACGGCCAGACCTCCTGGAACCTGGAGCGCAGGTTCCAGGGGTCCACGGACATCGAGCTGACCGAGACCGGCGTCGCCCAGGCGCGCCGGGCCGCCCGGCTGCTCGCGGCGCTGAAGCCGGACGCGATCGTCGCCTCCGATCTCAAGCGGGCGGCGGCCACGGCCGCCGAGCTCTCCGCCCTGACCGGCCATGTCGTCGCCCACGACTCCGCGCTGCGCGAGACGTACGCGGGGGAGTGGCAGGGCCTCACGCACGACGAGATCACCGCGCGCTACGGCGAGCAGTACGCCGCCTGGAAGCGTGGCGAGCCGGTGCGCCGGGGTGGCGGCGAGCTGGAGACCGAGGTGGCCGACCGGGCCGCCCCGGTGGTCCTGGAGCACGCCGACAAGCTGCCCGTGGACGGCACGCTGGTCGTGGTGAGCCACGGCGGCACCATCCGCACCACCATCGGCCGGCTGCTCGGCCTGGAGGCCCGGCACTGGGAGTCCCTCGGCGGCCTCTCGAACTGCTGCTGGTCGGTCCTGGGTGAGGGCGCGCGCGGCTGGCGCCTCCTGGAGCACAACGCCGGCACGCTGCCGGAGCCGGTCCTCGGCGACGACGACTGACCCCGCGTGCGGCCTGTCAGGCCTCGATTTCACTTTCTGGCAGGTCACAGGCTAAAGTTCTTCTTGTTCGCAGCGCGGAGCGCGAAGAACACGAGGGGCTATAGCTCAGTTGGTAGAGCGCTTGCATGGCATGCAAGAGGTCAGGAGTTCAATTCTCCTTAGCTCCACAGTCACCGGATCCCGTCCCCGCAGGGGGCGGGATCTTGCTTTGCGTCACCTCGTCGTCCGCAGACGGTCGATGGCCCGGCGGCTGTCCTCGTCGTTCGGCGTGTACGTGACGATCCGGCACTCCGGCATCCCGTTGATCGACAGCGAGACCGAGGTCATGCGTATCTCGCCGACCAGCTCGTGCCGGAAGGTCTTCACCCGCGGGCCCGGCGGCACCACGTCCCCGCTGCGCCACAGCTCCGCGAAGTACGCGCTGGCCTCGCAGAGCCGCCGGACGAACCCCTCCCACGAGGGCTCGCCCACATGCCGGCCGTACGCGCCGCGCAGCTGCGCCACCATCAGCGGCAGCTCGAGCCGCCGGTCGACCACCGGGCAGTCGAGCTCGGGCATCGTGAAGAGGTTCCACAGCACGTTGCGGACACCCGGCGGCTCGTCCGCCGTGCCCTCCCGGTCGTCGACGAACAGCATGTCGTACGTCGTGTTGGTCGCGAGCACGTCGTACCGCGCGTTGTAGACCACGGCCGGATGCGGCGCGAGGGCGTCCAGGATGCCCTGGATCTCCGGGCTGACCGACGCCACGTGCTCCGGGGCCGCCTCGGGCTCGTACGGCACCTCCGCGAGGTGGTACAGATGCTCGCGCTCCGGCCGGTCCAGCCGCAGCGTACGGGCCACCGCGTCGAGCACCTGCGCCGAGGCGTTGATCGGCCGCCCCTGCTCCAGCCACGTGTACCAGGTCACGCCGACCCCCGACAGCTGGGCCACCTCCTCGCGGCGCAGTCCCGGAGTGCGCCGTCTCAGGCCCGGTGGCATGCCGACGTCCGCCGGCGTCACCCGCGCCCGGCGGCTGCGCAGGAAGGCCGCCAGCTCCGGCCTGCGGCGCGTCTGGATCGGTGCTGCCAAAGTCGTCACACCCCCATGGTCGAGCCCCCGTACCGCCGTTGCCAGGTGCTGTCGCTACCAGCATCAGCGGGCTCTCGTTACCCGTATCCGGCCCGCGTCACGCTTCCGGCATGACGACGACCCTCACACGTCCCGCACCCAGTGAAGACCCCGGCACCGACAACCGCCCCGGCGCGCTCCTCGCCGTCGTGCTGGCCGCCCAGTTCATGGCCCTGCTCGACGTCTTCATCGTCAACGTCGCCGCCCCCACCATCCGCACCGAACTCGCCGCCACCGGCGCCGGGATCCAGCTCGTCGTCGCCGGATACACCATCGCCTACGCGGTATTGCTCATCACCGGGGCCCGCCTCGGCGACCTGCTCGGCCACCGGCGCGTCCACCTCACCGGCCTCGCCGTCTTCACCGCCGCCTCGCTCGCCTGCGGACTCGCGGCGAGCACCGGGCAGTTGATCGGCTTCCGTGTCGCGCAGGGGGCCGGGTCGGCCCTGATGATCCCGCAGGTGCTCAGCCTCATCCAGCGCAACTTCACCGGCGAGGGGAGGGTCCGGGCGCTCAGCGCCTACTCCGCCGTCCTCGCCACCGGCGCGGCCGCCGGCCAGGTCGTCGGCGGCGTCCTCGTCAGCGCCGACCTGTTCGGCACCGGCTGGCGCCCGGTCTTCCTCGTCAACGTGCCCATCGGCCTCGTCCTGCTCGTGCTCGGCGCCAAGGTGCTGCCCCGCGACGCCGCCACCGGCGCCGGCCGGGCCCGCTCCCTGGACCTGCCGGGCCTGCTCCTGCTCGCCGGCTCCGTCTCGCTGCTCACCGTCCCGCTCGTGCTCGGTCAGGAGGAGGACTGGCCGCTTTGGACCTGGCTGTCGCTCGGCGGCGCGCTGCTCCTCCTCGCCGCCTTCGGCGCCTACGAGGCCCGTCTCGCCCGGCGTGGCGGCGCCCCGCTCATCGCCCCGCGGGTGCTGCGGATCCGGGGCATCGGGCCCGCCGTCCTGCGGATCGCGGCAGTGATGGCCGTCAACGCCGGATTCCTGTTCACCCTCACCCTGCACCTCCAGGGCGCCCTCGGACAGAGCGCCCTGCGGGCCGGACTCACCTTCGGTCCCACCGCCGCCGCGTTCGGGCTCGTCGGCCTCACCTGGCGTCGCCGGCCGGCCCCCTGGCAGCGCTTCCTCGTGCCGGGCGGCTTCTTGTTGACGGCCGCCTCCGCGCTCGGCGCCGGCGCCGCCCTGAGGGACGGCGGCACGGGCGGCTGGACGCTCTACCCGGTCCTGTGCGGCATGGGCGTCGGACTGGCCCTGGCCTTCAGCCCCGTCCTGACCGGCGCGCTCGCGACCGTACGGCCGGAGGACGCCGCCGACGCCAGCGGACTGCTCGCCACCGTCACCCAGCTCGGCCAGCTGATCGGCGTGGCCGCCTTCGGCAGCCTCTACCTGGGGGCTGTCACCGGACCGGGGGCACGGGTCTCGGCCGGGGCCCTCGGAGAGTCCACCCTGGCCCTCGCCGCGGTGGCGGTCCTGGGCGCCTCGGTGGGCCTCCTCGGCCGACGACGCTGACCCCCTTGCGGGGCCATGGCAGAATCGGACCGCCGGAGGGGAAGAGGGTCCGGGCGGGAGGGAGCGCGCATGGCCGTGGACGGTGCCGAGGAGATCGCAGCCTTTGCCGTCGCGGAATGCGTTCCCGAGCCACGGGCCCGGCTGGACCGCCCCTCGTGTCGCTCCGCTCGGGTCACCGGGGCCGAGTGATGGGGGCCCACAGGCGGAAGTGCGACTGGTGCGACAGCGGTACGCCCATCGTCCGGGACATGGACCCGGTCAACGCCGAGTTCCAGTACTGGTGCGAGGAATGCGCGCGGGCGCTGATCATAAAGGGCGACCCGATCGAGACCTACCGTGAGCTCGAAGGGGAGCCGATCTACGGCCGGCTCCTCGACGAACACTGCACCCTGAAGCGGTTCTACTCCTTCGCGACGGCCTGACGCTCCCGCTCCCGGACCGTCTCCCGCGGCTCCGGCTCCGTCGCGGGCGCCTGCACCCGGGTCCGCGCCCGCCACAGGCTCAGCGCGTAGCCGGCGAGGACCGCGGTCGCCGTCAGCGGATAGACCGCGGACAGCAGCATCTGACCGGCGTTCTGATCGAGTTCGGGGCGGCCCGGGTCGTGCGGCACCCACCACAGCGCGAACGAGGCGAAGGCCAGCGCCACCGCTCCCGTCACCGGCCACGCGCGCGTGGAGCGGTCGTACAGCAGGATCAGCAGCGTCACGCACCACACCCAGTGGTGGGACCAGGAGATCGGGCTGATCATCAGCGCGGTGAACGCGGTGACGACCACGGCCACCGCCTTGTCGCCGCGGACCGCTGCCCGTACCGCGAGCACCATCGCCGCGCCGCCGAGGAGGGCGGCCGCCGCGACCCACCACAGGCCCGGCGCGTCGGTGTGCAGAAGCCGGGCCAGGACGCCGCTGACGGACTGGTTCGCGGTTTCCTCGGCGTGACCGACCCGGCCCGTCTCGAACAGGGTCTCCGTCCAGAACTTCTTCGAGTCGGCCGGCAGGGCCAGCGCCGAGGCGAGGGTGATGCCGAGGAAGGTCCCGGTCGCCGTGATCGCGGTGCGCAGCCACTGGTTCGGCCGCCGGTCCCGGCGCCACAGCAGCAGGCCCGCGGCGAACAGCAGGACCACGAAGAGGCCGGGTGTGAGCTTCACCGCGGTGGCCAGCCCGATGCCCACGCCGGCCCACCGGCTGCCCTCGCGGCGCGTCAGGTCCCACAGCACCGCCACCGCTATGAGCAGGTTGATCTGCCCGTAGCGCAGCGTCGTCCACACCGGCTCGCACCAGACCACGACGGCCGCGATCCACAGCGCCGTACGCCACAGCTCGGCGCGGGACCCGGGACGGGACAGCGCCGGGCGGACCAGCTGGAGCGACAACCGGACCAGCGCCACCACCAGCAGCAGGTTCCCCGCGGTGTTCAGGGTCCGCATCAGCGGGACGCCGACCAGCGTCAACGGCAGGAACAGCACGGCCGCGAACGGCGGATAGGTCATCGCCAGGTTCGCCGACGTGGCGCGCATCGCGTAGAGGTCGCCGCCGGCCCGCAGGGTCTCGGCCTCGGCCCGGTAGACCATCACGTCGAGCATGTTCACGTGGGCGAGGCGTTGCGCCACCCAGAAGGCCGCGAACGAGATCAGACAGGCCGCCGCGGCGGTGGCGAGGGGCCACGGCCGGGCGCGGGTCGGGGACAGCGACGAGACGGACACAGTCGGCGACCCTACCCGGAGCCCCGCACGGGCCGGAGAAACGGATTTGGCGATCTGCCGGGCGGGCCGTTAGTGTTCTGTCCGTCGCCGCGAGGGAGACCGGAGCGGTGACGGCAAAACAAGGGGCTATAGCTCAGTTGGTAGAGCGCCTGCATGGCATGCAGGAGGTCAGGAGTTCAATTCTCCTTAGCTCCACAGAACGGAAGCGGGCCATCCGGATCGGATGGCTTGCGCCGCTTCTGCGGAAAACCGAATTCCCGCGCGCGGGGCTATAGCTCAGTTGGTAGAGCGCCTGCATGGCATGCAGGAGGTCAGGAGTTCAATTCTCCTTAGCTCCACAGAAGAGAAGCGGGCCGTCCATCGGACGGCCCGCTTCGTCGTGTGCCCACGGCACGGAACATCGGTGCGGCCCGCTCGGGCCCTGCGGTACCCTGACGCCATGCGTGCCGTACGCCTTCTGCTTAGCGAGCCGCGCTGATCAGTCCCGACGGATGAAGATCCGGTCGGCATCGGCGCGGCGTCCCCTCCTGTGCGAGGGGATTTTTCATTTCGTGGCAGTTGCTGGCAGTGGGCAGAGACGATCGATGGAGCTTCAAGGACCATGACCGAGATCAACACGGCCGCCGAGACGGCGGCCCCGCATCGCTACACGGCGGCCATGGCCGCCGACATCGAGGCACGCTGGCAGGACGCCTGGGACGCCGAGGGCACCTACGAGGCCCCGAACCCCACCGGTGACCTCGCCGGGGACGCGGCCGTGGCGGCCCGCCCCAAGAAGTTCATCATGGACATGTTCCCCTACCCGTCCGGTGCCGGTCTGCACGTCGGCCACCCGCTGGGCTACATCGCCACCGACGTCTTCGCCCGCCACGCACGCATGACCGGGCACAACGTCCTGCACACCCTGGGCTTCGACGCCTTCGGTCTGCCGGCCGAGCAGTACGCCGTGCAGACCGGCACGCACCCGCGCGTGTCCACCGAGGCCAACATGGAGAACATGAAGGTCCAGCTGCGCCGGCTGGGCCTGGGCCACGACAAGCGCCGGTCGTTCGCCACGATCGACCCGGACTACTACAAGTGGACCCAGTGGATCTTCCTGCAGATCTTCAACTCCTGGTACGACGACGAGGCCGGGCGGGCGCGCCCGATCGCCGAGCTGGTCGAGCAGTTCGAGACCGGCGCCCGTGAGGTTCCCGGCGGCCGGGACTGGAACGCCCTGACCGCCGCCGAGCGCGCCGACGTCCTGGGCGAGTACCGCCTGGCGTACGCCTCCGACGCCCCCGTCAACTGGTGCCCCGGCCTGGGCACCGTCCTGGCCAACGAGGAGGTGACCGCCGACGGACGTTCCGAGCGCGGCAACTTCCCCGTCTTCAAGGCCAAGCTGCGCCAGTGGAACATGCGCATCACCGCCTACGCGGACCGCCTGCTGGACGACCTGGACGGCCTGGACTGGCCCGAGGCCATCAAGCTGCAGCAGCGCAACTGGATCGGCCGCTCCGAGGGCGCCCGCGTCGACTTCCAGGTGGGCGACGCCGGCGCGATCACCGTCTTCACCACCCGCCAGGACACCCTGTTCGGCGCCACCTACATGGTCCTGGCGCCCGAGCACGACCTGGTCGAGAAGATCGTCCCGGCCGCCTGGCCCGAGGGCACCCACGACGTGTGGACCGGCGGTCACGCCACCCCCGCCGAGGCCGTCGACGCCTACCGCAAGCAGGCCGCCTCGAAGTCCGACGTCGAGCGGCAGGCCGAGGCCAAGGAGAAGACCGGCGTCTTCACCGGCGCCTATGCGACCAACCCGGTCAGCGGCGAGCAGGTCCCCGTCTTCATCGCCGACTACGTCCTGATGGGCTACGGCACCGGCGCGATCATGGCCGTCCCGGCCCACGACGGCCGCGACTTCGCCTTCGCCCGCGCCTTCGAGCTGCCGATGCGCTGCGTCGTGGAGCCGTCGGACGACCGCGGCACCGACCCGTCCACCTGGGACGACGCCTTCGGCTCGTACGAGGCGAAGCTGATCAACTCCGCCAACGACGAGATCTCCCTGGACGGCCTGGGCGTCGTCGAGGCCAAGGCGAAGATCACCTCCTGGCTGGCCGACCGCGGCATCGGCGAGGGCACCGTCAACTTCCGCCTGCGGGACTGGCTGTTCAGCCGCCAGCGCTACTGGGGCGAGCCCTTCCCGATCGTCTACGACGAGGACGGCGTCGCCCACTCGCTGCCCGAGTCGATGCTGCCGCTGGAGCTGCCGGAGGTCGACGACTACTCGCCGCGCACCTTCGACCCGGACGACGCGGACACCCAGCCGGAGACCCCGCTGTCCCGCAACGAGGACTGGGTCAACGTCACCCTGGACCTGGGCGACGGCCCGAAGAAGTACCGCCGCGAGACCAACACCATGCCCAACTGGGCCGGTTCCTGCTGGTACGAGCTGCGCTACCTGGACCCGCACAACGACCAGAAGCTGGTCGACCCGGCCGTCGAGCAGTACTGGATGGGCCCCCGCGAGGGCATGCCCACCGGTGGCGTGGACCTGTACGTCGGCGGTGCCGAGCACGCCGTGCTGCACCTGCTGTACGCGCGCTTCTGGTCCAAGATCCTGTTCGACCTGGGCCACGTGTCCTCGGCCGAGCCGTTCCACAAGCTGTACAACCAGGGCATGATCCAGGCCTTCGTCTACCGGGACGCCCGCGGCATCGCCGTCCCGGCCGCCGAGGTCGAGGAGCGCGACGGCGCCTTCTACTACGAGGGCGAGAAGGTCAGCCGCGTCCTGGGCAAGATGGGCAAGTCCCTGAAGAACGCCGTCACGCCCGACGAGATCTGCTCCGAGTACGGTGCCGACACCCTGCGCCTGTACGAGATGGCCATGGGCCCGCTGGACGTCTCCCGTCCGTGGGACACCCGCGCGGTCGTCGGCCAGTACCGCCTGTTGCAGCGGCTGTGGCGCAACATCGTCGACGAGACCACCGGCGAGGTCACCGTCGTCGACGCGTCGGCCGACGAGGACACCCTGCGGGCCCTGCACAAGGCCATCGACGGGGTCGGCCAGGACATGGTCGCGATGCGCTTCAACACCGCCATCGCCAAGATCACCGAGCTGAACAACCACCTGACCAAGTCCGGTGGCGCGGTCTCCCGCCCGGTCGCCGAGCAGCTGGTCCTGCTGGTCGCCCCGCTGGCCCCGCACATCGCCGAGGAGCTGTGGCACCGCCTGGGCCACGCCGACTCGGTCGTCCACCAGGACTTCCCGGTCGCCGACCCGGCCTACGTCGTGGACGAGACCGTGACCTGCGTCGTGCAGATCAAGGGCAAGGTCAAGGCCCGCCTGGAGGTCTCCCCGTCGATCACCGACGCGGACCTGGAGGCGCTGGCGCTGGGCGACGCGAACGTGGTCGCGGCGCTGGGCGGCGCGGAGATCCGCAAGGTGATCGTCCGCGCGCCGAAGCTGGTCAACATCGTCGCCGGCTGACGCCGTCGGCCGCTGACGCCGTAGGCCGCTGACACCGGCCGTCCCCTAGGGGAGCGGTAGGGGCAGGTTGGGGGTTCCGCTGGAACCGTCGGCCTGCCCTTTCCGTTTACCGTGGAAGAACCACCATCGAGGCCGGAGGGGCGAGCACATGGAAGCCGCGATCATGATCATGGCGTTGCTCTTCGTCGCCTTCGTGGCGCTCGGGATCTACGCCACGGTGAAGGTCGCCAAGGCGGCCAAGCGCGGTGTCGACCGCACCATCGGCCACGCCCGGCGCACGGTCGAGGACACGACTCTGAAGGCCAAGAGCTTCGGACAGGTCGGTGTCGGAAGCGAGCTGGCCCAGCTGCGGCTCTCGCTGCGCACGTCGATGCGCGCCACCCAGGACGCCCTGCACGCGGGCGTCGCGGAGGACGCGTCCCTGAAGGAGTCCCTGGATCTCTTCGAGCGGCTCAGCGCCCATGGGCGGGAGCTGGACGAGGACCTCAAGCGGCTGGAGCGCGAGCCGGACAGGGCGCACGTCGCGTCGCAGCTGCCGGACCTCCGCCGCCGCACCGAACAGATCACCCACTCCGCCGACTCCCTGCGCTTCGCGGCCCGGGACCGGGCCCGCAAGTTCGCCGAGGACGAGCTGTCCTCGCTGAGCGCCCAGATCGACATGGAGGCGGGGGCACTGCGGCACTGGACCGGGACCGGGGTCGAGACCGAGACCGGGGCCGGGGCCGTGGGTGGTGTCGGCGGAGGTGTGGGTTCGAGTGCGGGCGCGGCGGGCGCCGGGCAGGCGCGAACGGGGACGGGCGGCGCGGGTGCCGGGGCGGCCGAACGGCCGCAGGCGATCACGGCCCCTGACCCCCGTGCGACGGCGTATCCGTGGGAGAAGACGAACCGCCCCGAGACGACGACCTGAGCCCGCTGCCTGCTGCCCGAGCGGTTTGCCGGGCCGCCCCTCGCCCTTGCCCTCGCCCGGCCGGCTGAGCGAAGGCAAGGGCGAGGGGCGGCCCGCATTCGGCCGGCGGGAGTCCTCGGGGGGCCTGAGACGGGGTGGTCGGGGTGACGGCCCGGCCCGCTGCCGGGGCCCGGGCTGCCGTGCGGCCGCCCCGGCGGGTAACCTCCCGCTCATGTCCCGGCATGTCGCGATCGTCACCGATTCCACGGCCTACCTGCCACCCCAGACGATGGAGCGGCACGCCATCACCGCCGTTCCGCTCACCGTCGTCATCGGCGACCGCGCGCTGGAGGAGGGGACCGAGATCTCGGCCCGCTCGCTCGCCGAGGCGCTGCAGAAACGCCGCTCAGTGACCACCTCGCGGCCCGCCCCCGAGGTCTTCGCGGCGGCCTACCGCGCCGCCGCCGAGGGAGGGGCCCAGGGGATCGTCTCGTTGCATCTGTCCGGGGAGTTCTCCGGCACCTACGACGCCGCCGTGCTCGCGGCCAAGGATGCTCCCGTGCCCGTCCGGGTCGTCGACACGCGGATGGTGGGGATGGCCCTCGGCTTCTGTGCCCTCGCGGCGGCGGAGGTCGTCGAGGCGGGCGGCTCGCTGGACGAGGCCGTCGCGGCGGCGGAGAAGCGGGCGGCCGGCACCTCGGCCTTCTTCTACGTGGACACGCTCGAGTATCTGCGGCGCGGCGGGCGCATCGGGGCGGCGCAGGCGCTGCTCGGGTCGGCGCTGGCCGTGAAGCCGCTGCTCGAACTCGACGGCGGGCGCATCGAGCTGCGCGAGAAGGTGCGCACGGCGTCGAAGGCGATCGCCCGTCTTGAGGAGATCGCGGTCGAGCGGGCGGGAAACGGTCCCGTCGACGTCGCCGTGCACCACCTGTCCGCGCCCGAGCGGGCCGCCGCGCTGGCCGAGCGGCTGCGTGAGCGGCTGACGGCCGTGGAGGACCTGCAGGTCACCGAGGTCGGTGCGGTCATCGGCGCGCACACGGGGCCGGGGCTGCTCGCGGTCGTCGTCTCCCCGCGCTGACGAGCCGCCGGGGCCGCGCGATCCCTCGTGCGGGTGACGGAGTTATCCACAACTGGGCGTTTGTCCACCGGATTTGAAGGGTCTCGGCAGGTTCGGGCGGAAGTCCCTAACGTCGGATCCATGACTCTTCGTACACACATCGGATCACGACACGGCGCACCCACCAGCGGCCCCGGCAGGCCGCCGGGATCGGACGGCCGGGCCACCCGCCGCCGTACCCGGACGGATCGCACGGTGCGGGCCGGCCGGCCGGGGCGGCACGCGGCCGGACCGGCGTCGGAGGCGCTACGACGCAGGGGCGAGGCGCTGTTCCCGCCGACGGCACCTCCGGAGCCGCGCGCGCCTGAGCCGCCGGAGCCGCGCGCGCCTGAACTTCCCGGGTCCCGGGTGCCCGAGCCTCCGGAGCCGCGCGCGCCTGAGCCCCCGCAGCCGCGCGCGCCCGAGCCGCCGGAGCCGCCCGGACTCCCCGTGGCGGATCGGGCCGGACCGGAGCCGCCGGTGTGGCACGGGGAGCGCTTACGGCTCGCGCTGCGCGAGCGGCTGCCCGTGTGGATCCAGGCGCGGTGCGGGCTCGAACGGCGCTCGCTGGCCGCCCTCGCCGTGGTCCTCGTGGTGGCCGCGGGCGTCGCCGGTGCCTTCTTCTGGACGGGGCGGCCCCAGCAGGTCAGGGCGCCGGAGGTGGTGGCGGCGGCCCGGCCGCTGCCCGAGACGCCGCCGTTGACCGAGCCCGCGGACCATTCGCCTGCCGGTGCCGGTGCCGGTGCCGGTGCCGGTGCCGGTGCGGGTGTGGGGACGGCTGTGGGTGCGGTGGCCGGGGCGGTGGGGACAGGGGCGGGCGCCGGTGCCGCCGGTGCCGCTCCGGTGGTCGTGGTGGACGTCGGGGGCAAGGTGCTCCGGCCCGGGGTGTTCACGCTGCCCGCCGGGTCCCGCGTCACCGACGCCCTGCGCGCGGCGGGCGGCGTGCGTCCCGGCACGGACCTGACGGGCCTCAACCGGGCCAGGGTGCTCCTGGACGGCGAGCAGGTGGTGGTCGGACTGCCGGGCGCCGCGACGAGCGGCACGGGAGCGAACGGCGCCGGTGCCGGAGGCGCGGCCGGCGCGGGCAGTCGCGCGGCCCCGGGACTGCCGGGCCCCGCCGCCCCGCTCAGCCTCAACGCGGCGACCGTGGAACAGCTCGACGGGCTGCCCGGGGTCGGTCCGGTGCTCGCCCGCCACATCGTCGAACACCGCGTCCGGCACGGGGGGTTCCGGTCGGTCGCCGAGCTGCGGGACGTGAACGGGATCGGCGCACGCCGGTTCGCGGACCTCGCGCCGCTGGTCCGGCCATGAGCGAGGACGTGCGCCGGCTGTACGGAGGGGACGAGGGCCCGGCCGACCTGAGACTCGTCCCGCCGGCCCTCGCCGCCTGGGGCGCGGCGGCGCTCGCGGTGGGCGCGGCCGGCTGGTGGACGGTCGGGGGCGTGCTGTTCTGCCTGGCCGGTGCGGCGCTGCTGCTGGTGCCGGCCGGGCGACGCGGGTCGCGGGTGACGGCGTGCGCCGGGGTGCTGCTCTGCGCTGCGGCGGGGGCCGCGTCGGGTGGGTTGCACGCGGCCGATCTGCGGCGCGGCCCGGTGCCCGAACTCGCCCGCACGGAGGCCCGGGTGGCTGTGGAGGTGACGGTCACCGCCGATCCCCGGCTCACCCGGCCCCGGGTGAGCGGAAGCAGGGCGGCCCCGGTCTTCGTGGTCGTCACGGGCGAGGTGGTAAGGGTCGAGGAAAGGGACGGTGCCGAGCACCGGACCAGGGCGCCGGTCCTGGTCCTCGTGCCCGCGCGGGAGGGTCGGCAGGAGTGGCTGGGGTTGCTGCCCTCGACCCGGATCGGGGTGGCGGGACGGCTCTCGCCGGCCCGGTCCGGCGACACCGTCGCCGCGGTGCTGCGGGCCGACGCCGACGGGCCGCCGCGGATCGTCGGGCCGCCCAGCGCCCTCCAGCGGAAGGCCGGGGAGCTGCGTGCGGGGTTGAGACGGGCGACGGAGGGGCTGTCCCCGGACGCCCGGGCGCTGCTGCCGGGCCTCGTGGTGGGCGACACCTCCCGCATCGGGCCCGAGCTGAAGGAGGCCTTCGAGGCGACCGATCTGACGCATTTGTTGGCAGTGTCGGGTTCGAACCTCACCGTCGTGCTGTTGCTGCTCATCGGGAGGCCCGGCACCGCGCAGCAGGTCGAGCGGGGCGGGCTGGCCCCCAGACTCGGCATCCCGCTGCGGGCCACGGCTCTCGCCGGGGGCGGGCTGACCCTCGCCTTCGTGGTCGTGTGCCGCCCCGATCCGAGCGTGCTGCGGGCGGCGGCGTGCGGGCTCGTCACCCTGCTCGCCATCGCGACCGGTCGGCGCCGCTCGCTGCTCCCGGCGCTCGCCGCGGTGGTACTCCTCCTCGTGCTCTACGACCCCTGGCTCGCCCGGAGTTACGGCTTCCTGCTCTCGGTCCTGGCGACCGGGGCGCTGCTCACCGTCGCCCCGCGCTGGAGCGACGCCCTGCGGCGGCGCCGGGTGCCCGGACGGATTGCCGAGGCGCTGGGCGCGACGCTCGCGGCGCAGATGCTGTGCGCGCCCGTCGTGGCGGTCTTCGCGGCCCGGGTGAGCCTGGTCGCGGTCCCCGCGAATCTGCTCGCGGAGCCCGCGGTGGCCCCGGCCACGGTCCTCGGATTCGCCACCCTGGCGCTCGCGGCCGGGTGGCCGGGGGCGGCGGAGGCGCTGGCGAGGGTCGCGGCCCTGCCCGCCGGTTGGATCGCGAAGGTGGCCCGCACCGGGGCGGAGCTCCCCGGAGCGGAGTCGCCCTGGCCGGACGGCTGGTGGGGCGGCCTGGCGCTCGCGCTGCTCTCCGGGCTGGTGCTGCTCGCCCTGTGGCGCCTGCCGTTGCGGCGGTGGATCGGGGTGGGCTGCGCGGTGCTGCTGTTCCTGGCCGTGGTGCGGCCGCCGCCGCTGGTCCGGCTCGTCACGGGCTGGCCGCCGCCGGGCTGGGTGTTCGCGATGTGCCAGGTCGGCCAGGGGGACGCGACCGTCCTCGCGGCGGGCGGGGACGCGGCCGTGGTGGTGGACGCCGGACCGGACCCGGAGCCGGTCGACCGGTGCCTGCGGGATCTCGGGGTGCGCCGTGTGCCGCTCCTGGTGCTCACCCACTTCCACGCGGACCACGTGGCCGGGCTGCCGGGGGTGCTGCGCGGGAGGGCGGTGGGGGCGATCCAGGTGACCGGGCTCGAAGAGCCGCCGGGGCAGGCGGAGTTCGTACGGCGGACGGCGCTGGCGGCCGGTGTGCCGCTGGTGCGGGCCGGGGCGGGGGAGCGGCGCAGGATCGGAGCGCTGGAGTGGCGGGTGCTGTGGCCGCGGGCCGGCCCGGGGGCGCTGGGCCCGGCGGGAGCGGGGGAGGCGACGGAGTCGGGGCCGAACGACGCCAGCGTCACGCTCTTCGTCCGGACCACGGGCGGGCTGAAGCTGCTGCTGCTCGGTGATCTCGAACCCCTGGCGCAGCAGGCCCTGTTGCGGGCGTACCCGGCGCTGCCGCCCGTCGACGTGCTGAAGGTCGCGCACCACGGCTCCGCGCACCAGGACCCGGGGCTGATACGGGCGGTGCGGCCGCGGCTCGCCCTGGTGTCGGCCGGCCGGGACAACCCGTACGGGCATCCGTCGCCGCGGACGGTGTCGGCGCTGCGGGCCGGTGGAGCGCGGGTGCTGAGCACGGACCGGGAGGGGGCGATCGCGGTGACGGGCGCGGGCGTCGGGCTCACGGCGCACACGTCCGCCGGGCGGGCGGGGGAGGGGGACGACGGCGCAGGAGGCTTGTAAAGGAGTCTTTCTAAAGATACGTTTACATCATGAGCGAGCAGCAGCCTCGAAGCATCCGGCTCACCGACCCCCGGGCCTTGCGGGCCTACGCCCATCCGACGCGGATGACCCTCGTGGGTCTGCTGCGGCGCAGTGGGCCGTTCACCGCCACCAGGGCGGCCGAACTGACCGGCGAGTCCGTCGCCAGCTGCTCGTACCACCTGCGGATACTCGCCAAGTACGGACTGGTCGAGCAGGCGCCGGGCGGCAAGGGGCGGGAGAAGCCGTGGCGGGCGACGGCCCAGTACACGGAGTGGCCGGACCACAGCGAGGACGCGGCGGTCGCCGAGGCGGCGGACGCGCTCAGCGGCGCCGCGATCGAGCTGTACTTCCACCGGGTCCTCCGGGCCGTGGAGAACCGGCACACGCTGCCCAAGGAGTGGCGGGAGGCCGAGCAGTACGGCGACTCGCTGCTCCATCTGACTCCCGAGGAGCTCACCGGTCTCGGGCGGCGGATCGCGGAACTGCTGCGGCCCTACGAGGAGCGTGAGCTCGACCCGGCCCGGCGTCCCGAGGGCGCCGAGCCCGTCGGCATCCTGCGGATCGCCTTCCGGGAGCGCGACCTTCCCGCGGGCGATGACGACCGGGGTGGCGGCGAAGGCAGTGCCGACGGCGACGGCGACGACCACAGGGACGAACAGGGGGAGTGACCGATGGTGATCATGACGCGCATACCCGCGCTGCTGCGGGAGCGGCCGTTCCGGCGGTACTGGACCGGCCAGACGGTCTCGCTCGTCGGCGACCAGATCTCCCTCATGGCCCTTCCGCTCGCCGCCGTGCTCGTCCTCGGCGCCGACGCCGCCGAGATGGGCTGGCTGAAGACGGCCGAGCTGCTGCCCGCGCTGCTGCTCAACCTGCCCTTCGGGGCATGGGCGGACCGGCAGGCCCGGCGCCGGCGCGCGATGATCGCCGCCGACCTCGGGCGGGCCGCGCTCTTGCTGACCCTGCCGGTCGCCTACCTGCTGGACGCCCTGACGCTCGCTCAGCTCTACGCG
This sequence comes from Streptomyces sp. NPDC053431, assembly GCF_044544925.1. Taxonomy (NCBI): domain Bacteria; kingdom Bacillati; phylum Actinomycetota; class Actinomycetes; order Kitasatosporales; family Streptomycetaceae; genus Streptomyces; species Streptomyces sp. NPDC053431. Next base: position 471,424 of record NZ_JBITXX010000001.1, read on the forward strand.
GTGGCCTTCTCGGTGGGGGCGCTCACCGTGCTCTTCGACGCGTGCAACACCACGCTGTTCGTGGCGCTCGTCCCCACCGAGCGCTACGTGCAGGCGAACTCGCTCGTCAACGGCAGTCGGTCGATGGCCTGGCTGGCGGGCCCGGGGATCGGCGGTGTGCTGGTGCAGGTGCTCACCGCGCCCTTCGCGCTGCTCGCGGACGCGCTCAGCTATGTGGTCTCGGCCGGGTACCTGGCCCGGCTCCGCCCCGTCGAGCCCGCTCCCGCGCCGGTCGAGAAGGGGCACTTCACCGAGGGGCTGCGCTGGGTGCTGCGGGACTCCTCGATGCGCGCGCTGTTCGCGGCCTCCGGCACGGTGCAGTTCTTCAACTACATGTTCCACACCCTCTTCGTGCTCTACGCGACGACCGAACTCGGCCTGAACGCGGGCGTGCTGGGCGCGGTGCTCGCGGCCGGTGCGGTGGGCGGCCTGATCGGGGCGCTGTGCAGCGGGGCGGTCGTGCGGCGGATCGGCATCGGGCGGTCCCTCGTCGCCGGCTTCCTGGGCTTCACCCTGCCCCTCCTGCTGATACCGGCCGCGAGCGGTCCGCTGCCGCTGGTCATCGGGCTGCTCTTCGTCGCCGAGTTCCTGTCCTGCGCGGGGGTGATGATCGTCGACGTCGCGGCCGGGTCGTTCCAGATGGCGCTGATACCCGACGTCGTGCGGGCCCGGGTGATGGGTGCCTTCCGGACCCTCAACCACGGCTTCCGCCCGCTCGGCGCGCTCGCCGGCGGTGTGCTCGGCACGGCGCTGGGGCTGCGGCCCACCCTCTGGCTCGCCACCGTGGGCGCGGTCTTCGCGGTGGTGTGGGTGCTGCCCTCGCCGCTGCCGCGGCTGCGCCAGCTGCCGGAGCGGACCCCGGTCACCTCACACGTGTAAGTGGAATGCTCAATTCGGACCCTCGGTAACACTTGCGCCGTTTGCCTCGAACGGCGCAACAGTGATCGAATGCGTCTTCGTTGAAGCGGAAACGTGAGTGGTTTGCACGGGGGTACGTGAAGTGTTCGGTCTGTTCGGTAAGCGCGGTGCGGGAGCCTCCCGGGGCGGCCCGCTCGCGGGACTCACGGTGCCGTCCTCGGCGGGAGTGCTGAGCTGCCGGGTTCTGGACCCCGTCAGCGAGCCGGTCCGCCAGGCCGAGTTCGTGGTCAGCGACACGGCCGGCCGCAAGGTCCTCGCCGGGGAGACCGACCCGTACGGCAGCCTCCTCGCGACCGTGCCCGCCGGGGAGTACCGGCTCGCGGTCACGGCCGAGGGCTACACGCCGTACCACGGCAACGCCGTCGTCGCGGAGAGCGCGCACGCCAGCCTCGGCGACGTGCTGCTCCAGGTCGCGCCCCCGCAGCCGCTGCCGGAACCGGGCGACTGGGAGATCGACCCGACGCATTCCCAGATCGGCTTCACCGCACGGCACATCGGCCTCGCGCGGATCCACGGCCGCTTCAACAGCTTCGCCGGTGCGGTCCGTATCGGCGAGCGCATGGAGCGGTCGGCCATGCACGTCGTGATCGACGCGGCGTCCATCGACACCGGTGTGCGGATGCGGGACGACCACCTGCGGTCCGCCGACTTCCTCGACGTCGGCGCCTTTCCCACGCTGGAGTTCTACAGTGAGCGCTTCGTCCACAAGGGCGGCAGCCGCTGGGCCGTCACCGGCGCGCTCACCCTGCACGGCGTCAGCCGGACGGTGACGCTCGACACCCAGTACCTGGGCCTCGGCAACGGCCTGCAGGGAGAGACCCGGGGCGCCTGCCGGGCGACCACCGAACTGCACCGCGAGGACTTCACGCTGACCTGGCAGACGCTCCTCGCGCGCGGGATCGCGGCGGTCGGCTCCAGCATCACGATCGACCTGGACGTCCAGATCGTGCCCAAGTCGCAGGCCTAGCCGCCGCCCCACCCCCCCGCGTGGCAGCGGCGCTACGGGGCCTCCAGCCAGCCCTCGTACTCGGCGGCCAGGGCGTCCAGGGCCGCCGGGTCCAGGCGCCGGTCCGGGTCCTCGACCACCACCAGCCACTGGGCGTCCTCGGCGTCGTCCTCGCCGGCCAGGGCGTCCCGTACGAGCTGGGGCTCCTCCGCGACGCCGAAGCGGTCGGGGAGTTCCTCGGCGACCTCCTCGGCCGCGTCACGGTCGGGGAGGACCAGTACGTGTCTCACATCGCTCACGTGCACATTCTCGACGATGGCCGGGCCGGGGCCGGGCCGGGGCCGGACCCGCTGTCGGTGGCGCGTGGGATGCTGGAGCGCGATGGCCACCAAGAAGTCTTCCCCCGACGATCTCCTCGCCCCCCTCACGCTTGCCGTGGGCCAGGAGGACCTGCTGCTGGACCGCGCGGTCCGCGAGGTGGTGGCGGCGGCCCGCGCCGTCGACGCCGACACGGACGTGCGCGACCTCGCCCCGGAACAGCTCCAGCCCGGCGCGCTGGCGGAGCTGACCAGCCCCTCGCTCTTCGCCGAGCGCAAGGTCCTGGTCGTGCGGAACGCGCAGGACCTGTCGGCGGACACGATCAAGGACATCAAGGCCTACATCGACGCGCCGGCCGAGGAGATCAGCCTCGTGCTGCTGCACGCGGGCGGCGCCAAGGGCAAGGGGCTCCTCGACGCGGCCCGCAAGGCGGGGGCCCGGGAGGTGGCCTGCCCGAAGACGACGAAGCCGGCGGAGCGGCTGACGTTCGTGCGGCAGGAGTTCCGGACGCTCGGGCGTTCGGCCACGCCCGAGGCCTGCCAGGCGCTCGTCGACGCGATCGGCAGCGATCTGCGGGAGCTGGCCTCCGCTGTCTCGCAGCTGACCGCGGACGTCGACGGGACGATCGACGAGGCGGTCGTCGGGCGCTACTACACGGGCCGCGCCGAGGCCTCGTCCTTCACGGTCGCCGACCGCGCCGTCGAGGGGCGGGCGGCGGAGGCGCTGGAGGCGCTGCGGTGGTCGCTGTCGACGGGGGTCGCCCCCGTCCTCATCACCAGCGCTCTCGCCCAGGGCGTCCGGGCGATCGGCAAGCTCTCCTCGGCCCGCGGCGGCCGCCCGGCGGACCTCGCCCGCGAGCTCGGCATGCCGCCGTGGAAGATCGACCGGGTCCGGCAGCAGATGCGGGGGTGGACGCCGGACGGTGTCGCGCTGGCGCTGCGGGCGGTCGCGGAGGCGGACGCGGGGGTGAAGGGCGGCGGGGACGACCCGGAGTACGCCCTGGAGAAGGCCGTCGTGGCGATCGCCCGGGCGGCACGGATGCGACGAGGCTGAGGGGCCGCGCCTCCTCTGTGCGCCGCCGCGCTGCACGCATCTGGCATGCGCCCGCCCATCGCCCGCTCGCCCGCTCGCCCGTGCGGCCATGCGCCTGTGCGCCCATGCGCCTGTGCGCCCATGCGCCTGTGCGCCCATGCGCCCGCTCGCCCATGCGCCCGTGCGGCCATGCGCCTGTGCGCTCATACGCCCGTGCGCCTTCGCGCCCGTGTGTCCCGTGCGCCCGCCCGTCCCGCCCTGCGGGACGACTGCCCGCCCCCCGGTGGCCGGTACGCCGCAGGCCCCGGTGCTGTCCTGGGGAAGGACGGCGCCGGGGCCTGCGGGGTGTTGCCGGGGTGGCTCGTACACGCGTGGCGAACGCGTCTCGCGTACGGAGCCGGGTGGCCGGGCGGGAGCGGTTAGAGGGCCCGCTGGGTCCCGTACGGCCGTGTCACATCAGAGCTCAGCCCTGGAGGGAGGCAACCTTGGTGGCCAGCGCCGACTTCTTGTTGGCGGCGGCGTTCTTGTGGATGACACCCTTCGAGACAGCCTTGTCGAGCTGACGCGAGGCGGCACGAGCGGCAACGGTGGCCTTCTCGAGGTCGCCGGCGGCGACAGCCTCACGGGCCTTGCGGATCGCGGTCTTGAGCGACGACTTGACGGCCTTGTTGCGCAGGCGCGCCTTCTCGTTGGTCTTGTTCCGCTTGATCTGGGACTTGATGTTCGCCACGAAAAGAGCCTTTACAGGTTCGATGTTTCTTCAGGATGTGCCGCGCAGCTGAGAGGGCACACGAGACACAGCTGTCCACGGTATCAGCCGCTCTCCAGACCGCCCAAACCGAGCACCGGCCCACAGTCATGGGACCATGGAGCCTACGTATCCGTTCTGAACATCGCCCGAGACGAGAACCCTGCGTGCCCGCGACTCCTACCAACGTGCCCGAGCCGAGCCGTACCGACCCGGCTCTGATCCGCAATTTCTGCATCATCGCGCACATCGACCACGGCAAGTCCACGCTTGCCGACCGGATGCTCCAGCTGACCGGTGTGGTCGACCAGCGGCAGATGCGCGCCCAGTACCTCGACCGGATGGACATCGAGCGTGAGCGCGGCATCACGATCAAGTCCCAGGCGGTCCGTCTCCCCTGGGCCCCCACCGAGGGGCCGGAGCAGGGCCGGACGCACATCCTGAACATGATCGACACCCCCGGGCACGTCGACTTCACCTACGAGGTGTCGCGTTCGCTGGCCGCCTGCGAGGGCACGATCCTGCTGGTGGACGCCGCTCAGGGCATCGAGGCGCAGACCCTCGCCAACCTCTACCTGGCGATGGAGAACGAGCTCACCATCGTCCCGGTGCTCAACAAGATCGACCTCCCGGCCGCCCAGCCGGAGAAGTTCGCCGAGGAACTGGCCAACCTCATCGGCTGCCAGCCGGAGGACGTGCTCAAGGTCTCCGCCAAGACCGGCATGGGCGTCGAGGCGCTGCTCGACCGGGTCGTCCGGGACATCCCGGCGCCGGTGGGCGTCGCCGACGCCCCGGCCCGCGCGATGATCTTCGACTCGGTCTACGACTCGTACCGCGGCGTCGTCACGTACGTCCGTGTCGTCGACGGCCAGCTCAACAAGCGTGAGCGCATCCGCATGATGTCGACCGGCGCCACCCACGAGCTCCTGGAGATCGGCACCAACTCGCCCGAGATGCTGCCGGCCGACGGCCTCGGCGTCGGCGAGGTGGGCTATCTCATCACCGGCGTGAAGGACGTCCGCCAGTCCAAGGTCGGTGACACGATCACCTCCCAGAGCAAGGGCGCCGAGGAGGCGCTCGGCGGCTACAAGGACCCGAAGCCGATGGTCTTCTCGGGTCTGTATCCGCTGGACGGCTCGGACTACCCCGAGCTGCGCGACGCCCTCGACAAGCTGCAGCTCAACGACGCCGCGCTGGTCTACGAGCCGGAGACGTCCGCCGCCCTCGGCTTCGGCTTCCGTGTCGGCTTCCTCGGCCTGCTCCACCTCGACGTGATCCGCGAGCGTCTGGAGCGCGAGTTCGGTCTCGACCTGATCGCCACCGCCCCCAACGTGGTCTACCGCGTGGTCATGGAGGACGGCAGCGAGCACACGGTCACGAACCCGAGCGAGTTCCCCGAGGGCAAGATCAGCGAGGTGTTCGAGCCGGTCGTGCGCGCCACCATCCTGGCGCCCACCGAGTTCATCGGCTCCATCATGGAGCTGTGCCAGACCCGGCGCGGCACCCTCCTCGGCATGGACTACCTCTCCGAGGACCGCGTCGAGATCCGCTACACCCTGCCGCTGGCCGAGATCGTCTTCGACTTCTTCGACCAGCTGAAGTCCAAGACCCGCGGCTACGCCTCGCTCGACTACGAGCCCACCGGCGAGCAGGCCTCCAGCCTGGTCAAGGTCGACATCCTGCTGCACGGCGACAAGGTGGACGCCTTCTCGGCGATCACCCACAAGGACGCCGCGTACGCCTACGGTGTGCGGCTGGTCGCCAAGCTGCGCGAGCTCATCCCGCGGCAGGCCTTCGAGGTGCCCATCCAGGCCGCCATCGGCTCCCGGGTCATCGCCCGCGAGACCATCCGCGCCATCCGCAAGGACGTCCTCGCCAAGTGCTACGGCGGTGACATCTCCCGTAAGCGGAAGCTGCTGGAGAAGCAGAAGGAAGGCAAGAAGCGGATGAAGATGGTCGGCTCCGTGGAGGTCCCGCAGGAGGCCTTCATCGCCGTCCTGTCGAGTGACGACGCGGCCGGCGGCAAGGCCAAGAAGTAGCCGGAGCGGAGGCCGCCCAGTAGCTGCCCCGTACATCGAGATGTACCCCGAACGGGTCTGTGCGCCGTGTGCGTGCAGACCCGTTCGTTATATGCAAGCCCTTACGCGCCAGTCCCCGGCGCTCTACTCTGAAGCCGCTCGAAGGTTACTCGCCAGTTAGTTACGCACTGTCCGACCCACCGCCTGACCGCACCGCCGCCGCCCGGAGGACGTCGTGAGCGACACACAGACCCTGATCGAGAACCGGCCGCCGTCCGTGGCGACCCTCTTCCTTGAGCGAGTCGAGCGGACGCCGGACGCCGAGGCCTATCGCTACCCCGTCCCCGCCGCCGGCGACGGGCCGGACGACTGGAAGTCGCTCAGCTGGGCGCAGGCCGCCGAGCGCGTCTACGGCATCGCCGCCGGCCTCGTCGACCTCGGCGTCCAGCCGGAGGAGCGGGTCGCGCTCGCCTCCTCGACCCGGGTCGAGTGGATCCTCGCCGACCTCGGCGTCATGTGCGCCGGCGCCGCCGTCACCACGATCTACCCGCAGACCAACGCCGAGGAGTCGGCGTTCATCCTGGCCGACTCCGACTCGCGCGTCCTGATCGCGGAGAACGCGGCCCAGCTCGCCAAGGCCGTCGAGCGCCGCGCCGACCTGCCGAAGCTCCACCACGTCGTCGTCATCGACGCCGAGGGCGCGGACACCTCCGACGAGTGGGTGCTCACCCTCGCCGACCTGGAGGCGCGCGGCAAGGCCTACCTGGAGAAGCACCCGGAGGCCGTGAAGGAGCGCGTCGGGGCCATCACCGCCGACCAGCTGGCCACCCTCATCTACACCTCGGGCACCACCGGCCGTCCCAAGGGCGTGCGCCTTCCGCACGACAACTGGTCGTACATGGCCAAGGCCATCGCCTCCACCGGCCTGATCACCAAGGACGACGTGCAGTACCTGTGGCTGCCGCTCGCCCACGTCTTCGGCAAGGTGCTCACCTCCGGCCAGATCGAGGTCGGCCACGTCACCGCGGTCGACGGCCGCATCGACAAGATCATCATGAACCTGCCGGTCGTGCAGCCCACCTACATGGCCGCCGTCCCGCGCATCTTCGAGAAGGTCTACAACGGCGTCGCCGCGAAGGCGCGCGAGGGCGGCGCGGCCAAGTACAAGATCTTCCAGTGGGCGGCCGGCATCGCCCGCGAGTACGCCAAGGTCACCCAGGACAACTTCCGCCGTACGGGCACGGCCTCCGCGCCCTTCGGCCTCGCCGCCAAGCACAAGGTCGCCGACGCGCTCGTCTACAAGAAGCTCCGCGAGGCCTTCGGCGGCCGGCTGCGCGCCGCAGTCTCCGGCTCCGTCGCGCTCGCGCCCGAGATCGGCTACTTCTTCTCCGGCGCCGGCATCCACATCCTGGAGGGCTACGGCCTGACGGAGTCCTCCGCCGCCTCCTTCGTCAACCCGGGCGAGGCCTACCGCACCGGCACGGTCGGCAAGCCGCTGCCCGGCACGGAGGTCCGCATCGCCGACGACGGCGAGATCCTGCTGCGCAGCCCCGGCGTCATGGAGGGCTACCACGGCCTGCCGGAGAAGACCGCGGAGGTCCTGGAGCCGGACGGCTGGTTCCACACCGGCGACATCGGCGAGCTGTCCGCGGACGGCTACCTGCGGATCACCGACCGCAAGAAGGACCTGTTCAAGACCTCCGGCGGCAAGTACATCGCGCCGACGGAGATCGAGGGCCAGTTCAAGGCCGTCTGTCCGTTCGTCTCGAACATCGTGGTGCTCGGCGCCGACCGGAACTACTGCTCCGCGCTCATCGCCCTCGACGAGCCCGCGATCCTCGGCTGGGCGGCCGAGCACGAGCTCGGCGGGAAGTCCTACGCGGAGGTCGTGGCGTCCCCGCAGGTCGAGCAGCTGATCGAGGGCTACATCGGGCGCCTCAACGAGGGCCTGCAGCGCTGGCAGACGATCAAGAAGTTCCGCCTCCTGCCGCGCGACCTCGACGTCGAGCACGGCGAGCTCACGCCGAGCCTGAAGATGAAGCGGCCGGTGGTCGAGCGGACCTACCAGCACCTGATCGACGAGATGTACGAGGGAGCGCGGGAGGCCTGACGGCCTGGACGCCGGGGGCCTGCGCTCCGAGGGCCCGGCGGTCCAGCGGCCTGACCTGGGCCTTCGGAGTTATCCACAGGGGCGGCGCTTACGTCGGGCGGTACGGGACAATGGGCTCATGCCTTCCGTACTGCCCGATGGTGAGCCCATGCCCGAGGACGGTGCGCTGCCCGCGAGCGCCCTGCAGGGCGCCGGGGAGCGGCCGCTCGGGTTCTATCTGCACGTGCCGTACTGCGCGACCCGCTGCGGTTACTGCGACTTCAACACCTACACCGCGAGCGAGCTGCGCGGTGCCGGGGGCGTGCTCGCCTCCCGGGAGAACTACGCGGGGCAGGTGGCCGAGGAGATACGGCTCGCCCGCAAGGTCCTCGGCGACGACCCGCGTCCGGTGCGGACCGTCTTCGTCGGCGGCGGCACCCCCACGCTGCTCGACGCGGGCGATCTCGTGTCCATGCTCGCCGTCATCCGGGACGAGTTCGGGCTCGCGGACGACGCCGAGGTGACGACGGAGGCGAACCCGGAGTCCGTCGACCCCGCGTATCTGGCGACGCTGCGCGAGGGCGGCTTCAACCGGATCTCCTTCGGCATGCAGAGCGCCCGGCAGCACGTGCTGAAGATCCTCGACCGCAGCCACACGCCCGGACGCCCCGAGGCGTGCGTCGCCGAGGCGCGGGCGGCCGGCTTCGACCACGTCAACCTGGACCTCATCTACGGCACGCCCGGCGAGTCCGACGACGACTGGCGGGCGTCCCTGGACGCGGCGATCGGCGCCGGGCCGGACCACGTCAGCGCCTACGCGCTCATCGTGGAGGAGGGCACGCAGCTGGCGCGGCGCATCCGGCGCGGCGAGATACCCATGACGAACGACGACGTGCACGCGGACCGGTACCTGATCGCGGAGGACGTGCTGTCCGGGGCGGGCTACGAGTGGTACGAGGTGTCCAACTGGGCCACCTCCGATGCCGGCCGCTGCCTGCACAACGAGCTGTACTGGCGCGGCGCCGACTGGTGGGGCGCCGGACCGGGCGCCCACAGCCACGTGGGCGGGGTGCGCTGGTGGAACGTCAAGCATCCGGGCGCGTACGCGGCGGCCCTGGGGTCCGGGAAGTCGCCCGGAGCCGGCCGGGAGCTCCTGACGGAGGAGGACCGGCGGGTGGAGCGGGTGCTCCTCGAGCTGCGGCTGCGTGAGGGGGTCGAGCTGGAGCTGCTCCGGCCGGCGGGCCTGGCGGCGTCCCGCAAGGCCCTGGAGGACGGCCTCCTCGCGCCCGAGGCGTACGGCGCGGGCCGTGCCGTGCTGACGCTGCGGGGGCGGCTGCTGGCCGACGCGGTCGTCCGCGACCTGGTCGACTGACCCCAAGCGACTCCCCCCCGGGCGCCTCCCGCCCGGCGCGCCTCCCGCCCCCCGGGTGCCTTCCGTCGGGGACGCTTTGGCCGTTGTGGGCACGGCCCACCGCGGGCTGCGGGCCGCGGCGGGCTGCGGGCCGTGTCGGGCTGCGGGTCGAGTTGGGTGGGGTGGTTCGGTTGGGTTAGGGGGCTGTGACGAAGTCGATGAGTTCTTCCACTCGGCCCAGGAGGGCCGGCTCCAGGTCCTTGTAGGAGTGGACCTTCGACAGGATGTGCTGCCAGGCCGCGCCCGTGTTCTCCGGCCAGCCGAGGGCGCGACAGACGCCGGTCTTCCAGTCCTGGCCGCGGGGGACGGTCGGCCAGGCGGGGATGCCGACCGAGGAGGGCTTCACCGCCTCCCAGACGTCGATGTAGGGGTGGCCGACCACCAGGACGTCGGGGGAGGTGACCTGGGCCGCGATGCGGGACTCCTTGGAGCCGGGGACCAGGTGGTCGACCAGGACGCCCAGGCGGGCGTCCGGGGCGGGGGCGAAGTCGGCGACGACGGCCGGGAGGTCGTCGACGCCCTCCAGGTACTCCACGACCACGCCCTCGACGCGCAGGTCGTCGCCCCAGACCTTCTCGACCAGCTCGGCGTCGTGGCGGCCCTCCACGTAGATGCGGCCCGCCCGGGCGACGCGCGCCCGGGCGCCCGGGACCGCGATCGAGCCGGAGGCCGTACGGGTGGGGTGGGACGGGGCCGGGCGGGAGGGGCGGACCAGGGTGACCACCCGGCCCTCCAGCAGGAAGCCGCGCGGTTCCAGCGGGAAGACCCGGTGCTTGCCGAAGCGGTCCTCCAGGGTCACCGTGCCCGCCTCGCAACGGATCACCGCCCCGCAGAAGCCCGTCGAGACCTCCTCGACCACGAGGTCGCGGTCCGCCGGGACCTCGGGGACGGGGGCCGACTTCTTCCAAGGAGGCGTCAGGTCCGGGTTGTAGCTGCGCATTTGCGCGACGCTACGACACCTCGAAGCGGCGTGCCAGTTCCTCCCGTTGGCGTCGCACGAAGTCCGCGTCGACCAGCGCGCCGTGCCCCGGCACGTACAGCGCGTCCTCGCCGCCCAGGGACAGCAGGCGGTCGAGGGCGGCCGGCCATCGGCTCGGGATCGCGTCCGGGCCCGCCTGTGGCTCGCCCGACTCCTCCACCAGGTCGCCGCAGAAGACGACCTCCCGCTCGTCCGGCACGAGGAGTACCAGGTCGTGGCCCGTGTGGCCGGGCCCGACGTTGGCCAGGAGGACCTGCCGCCCGCCCAGGTCCAGGGTCCACTCACCGGTGACGGTGTGGCTCGGCGCCACCAGCGCCTCCGCGGCCTGGGTCGCCTCCCGCTCGTCCACCCCCTGCCGTACCGCGTCCTTCCACAGTTCCTCCCGCTCCCGCGGCAGCAGCGTGTCCATGCCGACCGCGCCGAAGACCTCGGCCCCCGGGAAGGCCGCGGTGCCCAGCACATGGTCGAAATGGGGGTGGCCGAGTGCGATGTGTGTCACCTCACGGCCGGCCAGCGCGGTCGCCTGCTCGCGCACCTCGGCGCCCTGCGCGAGGGTGGCGCCCGTGTCGTAGAGAAGCACCGCGTCCCGCCCGATCACCAGGCCCACCGTGGCGTCCCACCCCGGCAGCCGGCGCCGGCCGACCCCTCGTCCGAGCCGCTCCCAGCCGTACGTCTCCCAGTTCACGTCCATGCCCAGACGCTATCCGCTGCACCCGCTTCGACCCCGCCTCCTTGCCAGGAGCGATGTCGGCCGCCTTACACTGGCCGGGGGTTTCCTGGCACTCGGACAGGGCGAGTGCCAAAAGCGGAGCAACCGGAACCGGATCGACAGCTGGAGGTGCGCGCGATGCTCAGCGAACGCAGACTCGAGGTGCTGCGCGCCATCGTCCAGGACTACGTCGGGACGGAGGAGCCGGTCGGCTCCAAGGCGCTCACCGAGCGCCACAAGCTCGGCGTGTCGCCCGCCACCGTGCGCAACGACATGGCGGTCCTGGAGGAGGAGGGGTACATCGCCCAGCCTCACACCAGCGCCGGGCGCATCCCCACCGACAAGGGCTACCGCCTGTTCGTGGACCGGCTGGCCGGCGTCAAGCCGCTGTCGACCCCCGAGCGGCGGGCGATCCACAACTTCCTCGACGGAGCCGTCGACCTCGACGACGTCGTCGGCCGCACGGTCCGGCTGCTCGCGCAGCTCACCCGGCAGGTCGCCGTCGTGCAGTACCCCTCGCTGACCCGTTCGACGGTCCGGCACGTGGAGCTGCTGTCGCTGGCCCCCGCCCGGCTGATGCTGGTGCTCATCACCGACACCGGCCGGGTCGAGCAGCGCGTGATCGACTGCCCGGCGCCCTTCGGCGAGACCTCCCTGGCAGACCTGCGGGCCCGGCTCAACAGCCGGGTCGTCGGCCGCCGGTTCGCCGACGTGCCGCAGCTGGTGCAGGACCTGCCGGACTCCTTCGAGGAGATCGAGGACCGCGGCACGGTCTCGACCGTGCTCGCGACCCTCCTGGAGACCCTCGTGGAGGAGCAGGAGGAGCGGCTCATGATCGGCGGCACCGCCAATCTGACCCGCTTCGGACATGACTTCCCCCTGACGATCAGGCCCGTCCTGGAAGCCCTGGAGGAGCAGGTCGTCCTCCTGAAGCTGCTCGGCGAGGCCAAGGAATCGGGCATGACCGTACGCATCGGGCACGAGAACGCCCACGAGGGACTGACGTCCACGTCGGTCGTCTCGGTCGGCTACGGTTCCGGCGGCGAGGCAGTCGCCAAACTCGGCGTGGTCGGACCGACCCGCATGGACTACCCCGGAACGATGGGAGCGGTACGCGCAGTGGCACGTTACGTCGGACAGATCCTGGCGGAGTCGTAAGTGGCCACCGACTACTACGCCGTACTCGGCGTACGCCGCGACGCGTCGCAGGACGAGATCAAGAAGGCCTTCCGCCGCCTTGCCCGCGAGCTTCACCCGGACGTGAACCCGGACCCGAAGACGCAGGAGCGGTTCAAGGAGATCAACGCCGCGTACGAGGTCCTCTCGGACCCGCAGAAGAAGCAGGTCTACGACCTCGGCGGCGACCCGCTGTCCGCCTCCGGCGGCGGCGGTGGGGCCGGCGGCTTCGGCGCGGGCGGCTTCGGGAACTTCTCGGACATCATGGACGCCTTCTTCGGTACGGCGTCCCAGCGCGGCCCGCGCTCGCGCACCCGGCGCGGCCAGGACGCGATGATCCGCCTGGAGGTCACCCTCGACGAGGCGGCCTTCGGCACCACCAAGGACATCCAGGTCGACACGGCCGTCGTCTGCACCACCTGCTCGGGTGAGGGCGCCGCGCCCGGCACCACCGCGCAGACCTGCGACATGTGCCGCGGCCGTGGCGAGGTCTCCCAGGTCACCCGGTCCTTCCTGGGCCAGGTCATGACCTCCCGCCCCTGCCCGCAGTGCCAGGGCTTCGGCACCGTCGTCCCGACCCCGTGCCCCGAGTGCGCGGGCGACGGGCGCGTGCGGTCCCGCCGTACGCTCACGGTGAAGATCCCGGCCGGTGTCGACAACGGCACCCGCATCCAGCTCGCGGGTGAGGGCGAGGTCGGCCCCGGCGGCGGCCCCGCCGGCGACCTGTACGTCGAGATCCATGAGATCCCGCACGACGTCTTCCAGCGGCGCGGCGACGACCTGCACTGCACGGTCACCATCCCGATGACGGCGGCCGCGCTCGGCACGAAGGTGCAGCTGCAGACGCTGGACGGCCTGGAGGACGTCGACATCCGCCCGGGCACCCAGTCCGGCCAGTCGATCCCGCTGCACGGCCGTGGCGTCACCCACCTGCGCGGCAACGGCCGGGGCGACCTGATCGTCCACGTCGAGGTCCAGACCCCGACGAAGCTCGACCCGGAGCAGGAGCGCCTGCTGCGCGAGCTGTCCAAGCTGCGGGGCGAGGAGCGCCCGACGGGCCAGTTCCAGCCGGGGCAGCAGGGGCTGTTCTCGCGCCTGAAGGACGCGTTCAACGGGCGCTGAGCCGGCAGCGGCGTATGCGTGAGGGGCGGTCCCGCGAATTCGCGGGGCCGCCCCTTCCTCGTTTCTCGCGGCGGGGCCGCCTCTTCGCGTTCCTCGCGGCGGGGCCGCCCCCTCGCGTTCCTCGCGGCGGGACGCCCCTCCGCGTCCTCGCGGCGAAAGCCCTCCGCGTCCTCGCGGCGAAAGCCCTCCGCGTCCTCGCGGCGGCGGGACGCCCCTTTGTGTCCTCGCGGCGGGGGCGATGCCGGCCCGGGTCGTAGCGCCCCTGGCCGTGCCGCGTGGGCGCGTGGCGGCGGCGCGGCCGTGCCGCTGTGGCCGCCGCTCGGGCCGCCGCCGCGGTCGCCTCGTGGCCCTCTTGTATCGATTCGGCCGCGCCGTTCGGGCATGGCACGATGCCTGCATGTCCACCGCTCTGAACGATCTCTCTCGTCATCCGATCGTGCAGGCCCCCATGGCGGGTGGCGCCTCCTCTCCCGAGCTCGTCGGGGCCGTCTGCGAGGCCGGGGCGCTCGGGTTCCTGGCCGGGGGGTACAAGACCGCGGGCGGGCTCTACCAGGAGGTCAAGCGGGTGCGCGGGCTCACCGCGCGGCCCTTCGGGGTCAACCTCCTCATGCCGCCCGGCGGACAGGCCGCCGACCCCGGCGCCGTCGAGGTCTACCGGCACCAGCTCGCCGGTGAGGCCACCTGGTACGAGACGGCGCTCGGCGACGCCGAGCAGGGGCGGGACGACGCGTACGACGCCAAGCTGGCGATCCTCCTCGACGACCCCGTGCCGGTCGTCTCCTTCGCCTTCGGCTGCCCCGACCGCGACGCGCTGGACGCGTTCGCGCGGGTCGGCACGTTCACGATCGTCACCGTGACGTCCGTCGAGGAGGCCCGGACCGCCGAGCGCGCCGGGGCGGGCGCGATCTGCGTGCAGGGCGCGGAGGCGGGCGGGCACCGGAGCACCCACCGGGACGAGCCGGCCGACGGCCCCGCCCCCGGCCGGGCCCGCGGGCTGCTGCCGCTGCTCACGGAGATCCGCGAGGCCGTCCGGCTGCCGCTGGTCGCGGCCGGCGGGATCATGCGCGGCCGTCAGATCGCCGCCGTGCTCGCCGCGGGCGCCGACGCCGCGCAGCTCGGCACCGCGTTCCTCGTCTGCCCCGAGTCGGGGGCGCATCCGCTGCACAAGCGGGCCCTCACCGATCCGCTGTTCACCCACACCGAGTTCACCCGGGCCTTCTCCGGGCGCCCCGCGCGGGGGCTCGTCAACCGCTTCCTGCGCGAGCACGGGCCGTACGCCCCCGCCGCGTACCCCGAGGTCCATCACCTCACCGCCCCGCTGCGCAGGGCCGCCGCCACCGCGGGCGACCCGCAGGGGATGGCCCTGTGGGCCGGGCAGGGGCACCGGATGGCGCGGGAGCTCCCGGCCGGGCGGCTGGTCGAGGTCCTCGCCGAAGAACTCGACGCCGCCCTCTCGTCCCTTTCCGGCACCGCACGCACCAGGAGCACCTCGTGACCGCACCCGTCTTCGTCGTCGACACCGTTCCCGGGGGCGGCAGCTTCCTCCTCGACGGGCCCGAGGGCCGGCACGCCGTCTCCGTGAAGCGGCTGCGCGCCGGGGAGGACGTCGTCCTGACCGACGGGCGGGGGCGCTGGGCCGAGTGCGTCGTGCTGTCCGCCGAGGGCAAGGACCAGCTGACCGTGCGGGTCTCGGCGGACCACGAGGAGCCCGCGCCCGCGCCCCGCGTGACCGTCGTCCAGGCGCTGCCCAAGGGCGACCGCGGCGAACTGGCCGTCGAGATCATGACGGAGACCGGCGTGGACGCGATCGTGCCGTGGGCGGCGTCCCGTTGCATCACGCAGTGGAAGGGCGACCGGGGCCTGAAGGCGCTCGCGAAGTGGCGGGCCACCGCCCGCGAGGCCGGCAAGCAGTCGCGCCGCACCCGCTTCCCGGAGGTGGCCGACCTCATGACGTCCAAGCAGGTCGCCGCGCTGCTCGCGGAGGCCGACTTCGCGGCCGTCCTGCACGAGGACCGGGCCCACCCCAGCGGCGCGCTGGCCACCGCCGAGCTGCCGGACAAGGGCTCGATCGTGCTCGTCGTGGGGCCCGAAGGCGGCGTGTCGCCGGAGGAGTTGGCGCTCTTCGAGGGCGCCGGGGCCGCGCCGTACCGCCTCGGTCACAGCGTCCTGCGCACCTCCACGGCCGGCACGGCGGCCGCGGCGCTCGTGCTGGGGCGGACGGGCCGCTGGTCGTAGCGGGGCGGGGCCGTGGTGCCGTCGGGCGGCGGGGCGTCGGGCGGGGTCGTGCGGGGCGGTTGCGTGGGCCGTCGGTCGGGCGGGGCGGTTCAGCCGGGTCGGGTGGGCGGGCCGTCGTGTGTCGTGGGCCGTCGCGTCGGCGGACCGTCGGACTGTCGGACCGTAGGGCCGTCAGCGCGGCGGGTCGTCGGGTGGCGGGCCGGTGTGTCGTACGGCGTCGGGCGGGGGCGGCGCGTCGTGCCGGTGCCCCGGTCGGGCGTCGGCCGGGAGGTCGCCGTGGGCCGATACGATGCGCGTGTACTGATGATCGACGGAGGCGAGGAGGCCCGGGCCATGGCCGGAGAGCCGCAGAGCGACTGCCTGTTCTGCAAGATCGCGGAGGGGGAGGTCCCGGCGACGATCGTGCGCGCCACCGAGACGACGCTCGCCTTCCGCGACATCAACCCGCAGGCGCCGACCCACGTCCTGGTCATCCCGCGCCTGCACTACCCGGACGCCGCCTCCCTCGCGGCCGCCGCGCCGACCGTCGCCGCCGACGTCCTCCGGGAGGCCGGCGAGATCGCGGCGCAGGAGAAGGTCGACGGCAGCGGCTTCCGCATCGTCTTCAACACCGGCGCCGGCGCCGGCCAGACCGTGTTCCACGCGCACGCCCACGTCCTCGGCGGCCGCGGCCTCAACTGGCCGCCCGGATAGGCCGGGACACCCCCTTGTCCGTACGCGAACTGGTCGTCCTCGGTACGGCCAGCCAGGTCCCGACCCGGCACCGCAACCACAACGGCTATCTGCTGCGCTGGGACGGGACCGGCATCCTCTTCGACCCCGGCGAGGGCACCCAGCGCCAGATGCTCCGTGCCGGGGTCGCGGCGCACGACCTGAACCGGATCTGCGTCACGCACTTCCACGGCGACCACTCGCTGGGACTGGCCGGGGTGATCCAGCGGATCAACCTCGACCAGGTCCCGCACCCCGTCACCGCGCACTACCCGGCGAGCGGGCAGCGGTACTTCGAGCGGCTGCGGTACGCGACGGCCTACCGCGAGACCGTACGTCTGGTGGAGCAGCCGGTCGCCGCCGACGGACCGCTCGCCGTCACCGACGCGTACACGCTCGACGCGCGGCTGCTCTCCCACCCCGTGGAGTCGTACGGCTACCGGCTCACCGAGCCCGACGGGCGCCGCCTCCTGCCCGAGCGGCTCGCCGCGCACGGCATCAAGGGCCCCGACGTGGGGCGCATCCAGCGCGAGGGCGTCCTGAACGGCGTCACGCTGGAGCAGGTGAGCGAGGTGCGGCGCGGGCAGCGGTTCGCCTTCGTCATGGACACCCGGCTGTGCGACGGGGTGTACGCGCTCGCCGACGGCGCCGACATGCTCGTCATCGAGTCCACCTTCCTCGACGAGGACGTCCGGCTCGCCACCGACCACGGCCACCTGACCGCCGGTCAGGCGGCGGCCGTCGCCCGGGACGCGGGCGTACGGCACCTCGTGCTGACGCACTTCTCGCAGCGGTACGCCGAGCCCGAGGAGTTCGAGCGGCAGGCACGGGCGGCCGGGTTCGAGGGGGAGCTGAGCATTGCCCAGGACCTGATGAGGGTCCCCCTACCGAAGAGACAGAACGCTTCCTGATGCCCGTACCCAAGGCCGAACTGCACCTCCACATCGAAGGCACCCTCGAACCCGAGCTGGCGTTCGCGCTGGCCGCGCGGAACGGCGTCACGCTGCCGTACGCGGACACCGAGGCGCTGCGCGAGGCGTACCGCTTCAGTGACCTCCAGTCCTTCCTGGACCTGTACTACGCGCTGATGGCGGTCCTGCGCACCGCCGACGACTTCACCGAGCTCGCCGACGCGTATCTGGCGCGGGCCGCGGAGCAGGGTGTGCGGCACGCCGAGATCTTCTTCGACCCGCAGGCGCACGTGGCGCGCGGCGTGCCCTTCGGCGTCGTCGTCGAGGGCCTCGGCGCGGCGCTCGACCGCGCCGAGGAGCGGCACGGGATCTCCACCCGGCTCATCATGTGCTTCCTGCGCGACGAGTCGGCGGAGTCGGCGATGGCGACGCTGGAGGCCGCGAAGCCGTATCTGGACCGGATCACCGGGATCGGCCTCGACTCGGCGGAGGTCGGGCATCCGCCGGTGAAGTTCCGCGAGGTGTACGAGGCGGCCGCCCGCCTCGGCCTGCGGCGGGTCGCCCACGCGGGGGAGGAGGGGCCGCCGGCGTACATCCGCGAGGCCCTCGACGTGCTCGGCGTCGAGCGCGTCGACCACGGTCTGCGGTGCCTGGAGGATCCCGCGCTCGTGGAGCGGCTCGTCCGCGAGCGGATTCCGCTGACCCTGTGCCCCCTCTCGAACGTGCGGCTGCGTGCCGTCGACACGATCGAGCAGCATCCGCTGCGGGCGATGCTGGACGCGGGGCTGGTGGCGACGGTCAACTCCGACGACCCGGCGTACTTCGGGGGCTACGTCGGCGACAACTACGGCGCGGTGCGTGATGCGTTGGGGCTGTCCGCCGATCAGCTGCGGACGCTGGCGCGGAACTCGTTCCTGGCGTCCTTCCTGGAGGACGAGGAGGGGCGGCGGGAGCGGTACCTGGCGGAGGTCGAGGCGTACGAGTTCGTGGGGGAGTAGGGCGCCTGCGGCGGGCCTTCCCCCACCCCGCCCCTTCCCGAAACCGGGGCTCCGCCCCGGCCCCCGCGCCTCAAACGCCGGCGGGGCTGGATGTGCCGGCGAGGCTGGATATGCCGGCGGGCCGGATAGGCCGGTGGGGCAGAGGTGGCGTGTGGTGCTGGGTCCGCCCCCGGGCCGGTGGGCCGGCGCCCGTTCGGTGGGTTGATCGGGGCTCCGCCCCGGTCCCCGCGCCTCAAACGCCGGCGGGGCTGGATGTGTCGGCGAGGCTGGATGTGCCGGCGGGCCGGATAGGCCGGTGGGGCAGAGGTGGCGCGCGGTGCTGGGTCCGCCCCCGGGCCGGTGGGCCGGCGCCCGTTCGGTGGGTTGATCGGGGCTCCGCCCCGGTCCCCGCGCCTCAAACGCCGGCGAGGCTGGATGTGCCGGCCAGGCCGGAATCGTGAGGCGGGGCGACCGGCTGGAGCGCGATGTCCTGTGCGCTCGGTCGGGGGACGCGGGCCGGGGGCGGCGTAGTGGCCGCCTCCAGGACGGCCGCCTGCGCGCCACCGTGGCGGACGGAGCCAGGGCCCACAGCCCGGTGGACGGATCCGAGGCCCACAGCGCGGCGAACGGCGCCGGGGACCACGGCGCGGCGGTCGGCGCCAGGGACCAAGCCCCGGCGGACGGATCCGAGGCCCACAGCGCGGCGGACGAAGCCGGGGACCGGGGCCCGGCGGACGGAGCCGGGGACCACGGCGCGGCGGTCGGCGCCAGGGACCAAGCCCCGGCGGACGGATCCGAGGCCCACAGCGCGGCGGACGAAGCCGGGGACCACAGCGCGGCGAACGGCGCCAGGGACCAGGGCCCGGCGGACGGAGCCGGAGACCACGGCGCGGCGAACGGCCCCAGGGGCCAAGCCCCGGCGGACGGATCCGAGGCCCAGAGCGCGGCGGACGGAGCCGGGGACCACGGCGCGGCGAACGGAGCCGGGGACCGAGGCCCGGTGCATGGATCCGAGGCCCACGGCGCGGCGGACAGTGGCAGGAAGCAGCCGGCGGGTCGAGCCATGGCGGGCCACCGTCGTCATGGGGGCGGCGATCAGTAGGAGTACGGTCGCCAGGGTCAGGCCCATCGTCGGGTAGCCCGCCGTCTCCGACAGGACGCTGCCCGTGACCGGGCCGCATGCCACCCCCAGGGACGACGCCGAGCCGACCAGGACCGCCCAGCGGCCGCGCGGGTCCAGGGACGCGGCCAGGCCCAGGAGGTAGGAGAGGACGACGGGGTAGAGGGCGTTCCACGCGATCTCGCCGGTCGCGAAGGCCACCGGCGTCGTCGCCGCCGAGCTCAGCAGGACGCAGCCCGCGATCAGGGCCGTTCCCCCGCCGACGGGGATCGCCCGGCCCAGTCGCGGGCCCAGCGCCCCCGCCGCCAGCACGCCCGCCAGGCCCGCGCCGAGCGCGACGGCGAAGACCGCGCCCAGGGCCACCTCCGAGAGGCCCGCCTGGGTCAGGCCGATGCGGCCGCTCACGCCCCACAGGGCGTTCTGCGCCATCGACCACAGGAGGATCGCGGCCGCGAGGGTCGTGCCCGCTCGGCGGTGGGGGAGGGGGCCGGACCCTGCGGGGGTCGGTTCCTGGGACGGGGAGCGGTGGTGGTGCCGCGCGGGGGCCAGGGCCGCCGTCGTCGGCCATACCGCCAGTGCCGTCGCCGCTATCGCCGCGAACGGCAGCGCGTGGCCCCCGCCCAGGAGCGGCAGCGCCAGGTAGAGCGCGCCCGCCGTCGCCGAGACGGACAGCAGGCCGAGGGCCGACGCGCGGTGCGGATCCGGGCGGCCCGCGATGCCCGCCGCGGCGACCGCCGTCGACGTGCCCGAGCCGAAGCCGCCCAGCACCGCGCCCAGCACCACCAGCGGCACCACGTGCGTCGCCGCGGCGAGGCCGTAGCCGGCCGCCATCGCGGTCAGGCCGAGGCGGGCCACGCGCCGCGGGCCGAGGC
Source organism: Streptomyces sp. NPDC053431 (assembly GCF_044544925.1). NCBI lineage: Bacteria > Bacillati > Actinomycetota > Actinomycetes > Kitasatosporales > Streptomycetaceae > Streptomyces > Streptomyces sp. NPDC053431. The sequence continues at coordinate 491,755 of NZ_JBITXX010000001.1, forward strand.
GGTCCACGTGGGCCGCCAGCGTGAAGCCGGCCGACGCCGAGCCGAGCAGGAGGATCGAGCCGATCAGGCCGGCCGGGGAGGGGCCCAGGCCCAGCCCGGCGGAGAGGCGTCCGACGACCGTCGGGAGGAGGTACGGGGCCAGGTAGCCGGCGGTGAACAGGGCGACGAGGGCGGACTGCGGTGCCAGGGCACGCGCACGGCGCGACGGCATGGGCGTTCCAGTTACTGAACGGAGAGATGAGATGGCGCCCGGTGATCCCCCGGGGCGCGGCACCATGTGTATCAAGCATCCGAGTGGGCGGAGAAGGCGTTATCCTCCGATTCGGTCTGTGATACGGGTCACGATCGGTTTGGATTCGCGTCGGGCGGGTATCGCGGGGCGGAATCCTCGCGTCCCGCCCGCCCCACCGTTCCCTTCGGGCACACTGTCCGGGTCAGCACCACGGTGCCGATCCGCCGCACCACGACCGGGGAGCCTGCCGTGACCGAACGCGACAACGACGTCGACCCGCTGGTGCGCCTGCGTGAACCCACGGACCCCCAGTGCGACGTCTTCCTCACCGGCACGGTCTTCCTCGACATCATCTTCACCGGGCTCGATTCCGCTCCCGTGCGCGGGACCGAGTCCTGGGCCCGCGGCATGGGGTCCAGCCCCGGGGGCGTCGCCAACATGGCGACCGCGCTCGCCCGGCTCGGGCTGCGGACCTCGCTGGCCGCCGCGTTCGGCGACGACCACTACGGCGAGTACTGCTGGGACGCCCTGGAGCAGGGGGAGGGGATCGACCTCTCCCTGTCGCGGACCGTGCCGGGGTGGCATTCGCCCGTCACCGTCTCCATGGCCTACGAGGGCGAGCGCACCATGGTGTCGCACGGCCACGACGCCCCGCCCTTCGACGGCGCCCCGCCCGCCTACCCGCCGCACGCCCGCGCCGCCGTCGCGTCCCTGGTGCCCGGCCGCACCGAGGAGTGGGTGGCCCGGGCCGCCGGCGCCGGCGCCAAGGTCTTCGCCGACGTGGGCTGGGACGACACCGGGCGGTGGGACCTCGCCGGGCTCACCGACCTGGAGCACTGCGAGGCCTTCCTGCCCAATGCCGCCGAGGCGATGCGCTACACCCGCACCGACTGCCCCCGCGCCGCCGCCCGGGCGCTCGCCGACAAGGTGCGGTACGCCGTCGTCACGCTCGGTTCCGAGGGCGCCTACGCCGTGGACGGGGCCACCGGCGAGACCGCCGAGGTGCCCGCCATCCAGGTCGCCGCGCTCGACCCGACCGGCGCCGGGGACGTCTTCGTCGCCGGGTTCGTGACCGGCACCCTCGCCGGGTGGCCGCTCGCCGACCGGCTCGCCTTCGCGGGGCTGACCGCCGCCCTCTCCGTACAGGAGTTCGGCGGGTCGCTGTCCGCGCCGACCTGGGGCGAGATCGCCGCCTGGTGGCAGCACGTCCAGGGGCACGAGTGCCAGGACCCGGCCGCCCTGCGCGACCGCTACGCCTTCCTGGAGCGCCTGCTGCCCGCCCCGGCCCGCCCCTGGCCGCTTCGCCGGGCCGTCCCCACCATCGGCTTCCGCGCCGCCCCCGCCTCCTGAGACCCGGCTCCGGCCGCCCGGGCCGTCCGCGTAAATCCGTTCAGGGTTGTCCCAGGTGAGTCGTAGGCTTGGTATCCGAGAGGTTGTCGAGCAGCGAGAACCCTGCAACAGGAGGTATGTGCAGGCCACAGTGCCGGCCCATGACTCAGACACCCACAGCCCACACCCCCGACCTCGCGCCGGGGCAGGCACGCGCCCGGTTCACCGTCCCCGCGAAGCACCCGATGGTGATGGTGCTGGGTTCCGGTGACTCCCTGCTGCGCGTGATCGAGGAAGCGTTCCCGACGACGGACATCCACGTACGGGGAAACGAGATCAGCGCGACCGGTGAAGCGCGGGAAGTCGCGCTGATCCAGCGCCTGTTCGACGAGATGATGCTGGTGCTCCGCACCGGACAGCCGATGACGGAGGATGCCGTGGAACGTTCGATCGCGATGCTGCGGGAGGAGAACGAGGAAGCCGCGGTCGAGACGCCTTCCGAGGTGCTCACCCAGAACATCCTCTCCAGCCGCGGTCGCACCATCCGCCCCAAGACGCTCAACCAGAAGCGCTACGTCGACGCCATCGACAAGCACACGATCGTGTTCGGCATCGGCCCCGCCGGCACCGGCAAGACGTATCTGGCCATGGCCAAGGCGGTCCAGGCCCTGCAGTCGAAGCAGGTCACCCGGATCATCCTTACCCGGCCGGCCGTCGAGGCGGGCGAGCGGCTCGGCTTCCTGCCCGGCACGCTGTACGAGAAGATCGACCCGTACCTGCGGCCGCTGTACGACGCGCTGCACGACATGCTCGACCCCGACTCGATCCCCAAGCTGATGGCGAACGGGACGATCGAGGTCGCGCCGCTGGCGTACATGCGCGGCCGGACGCTCAACGACGCGTTCATCATCCTCGACGAGGCGCAGAACACGAACCCCGAGCAGATGAAGATGTTCCTCACCCGCCTCGGCTTCGACTCGAAGATCGTCATCACCGGTGACATCACCCAGGTCGACCTGCCGGGCGGCACGAAGAGCGGTCTGCGGCAGGTCCGGGACATCCTCGACGGGGTCGCCGACGTGCACTTCTCCATGCTCACGTCGCAGGATGTCGTACGGCACAAGCTCGTCGGCCGTATCGTCGACGCGTACGAGAAGTACGACAGCCGCAACGACAGCCGCACCGGCGGCCGTCAGGACAGCCGTAACGGGAAGTAGAAGCAACCGCACATGTCGATCGACGTCAACAACGAGTCCGGCACCGAGGTCGACGAGCAGGCGATCCTCGACATCGCCCGCTACGCGCTCGCGCGCATGCGCATCCACCCGCTCTCCGAGCTCTCGGTGATCGTGGTGGACGCCGAGGCGATGGAGCAGCTCCACATCCAGTGGATGGACCTGCCGGGTCCGACGGACGTCATGTCCTTCCCGATGGACGAACTGCGTCCGCCGTCCAAGGACGACGAGGAGCCCCCGCAGGGGCTCCTCGGCGACATCGTGCTCTGCCCCGAGGTCGCCAAGAAGCAGGGCGAGGACGCGCCGACGCGGCACTCCATGGACGAGGAGCTCCAGCTCCTGACCGTCCACGGAGTGCTGCACCTGCTCGGCTACGACCACGAGGAGCCGGACGAGAAGGCCGAGATGTTCGGTCTTCAGGCCGCCATCGTGGACGGCTGGCGCGCGGAGAAGGGCCTGACCGGCCCGTCGCCGGCGCCGACCGTCTCCTGAGCGGGCGCCCATGAGTGCTCAGCTGATCCTGGGCGCCGTCGCCCTCGTCATCGTCGCCTGGCTCGCCGCCTGCGCCGAGGCGGGCCTCGCCCGCGTCTCCAGCTTCCGCGCCGCCGAGGCCGTACGGTCCGGGCGGCGCGGTGCCGACAAGCTCGCCCAGGTGGCCTCCGACCCGACCCGCTATCTCAACGTGGCGCTGCTCGTCCGCGTCGCCTGCGAGATGGCGGCCGGGGTGCTCGTCACGTACGCGTGCCTGGAGGAGTTCCAGGAGACCTGGCAGGCGCTGCTCGTCGCGATCGCCGTGATGGTGCTCGTGTCGTACGTCGCCGTCGGCGTCTCGCCGCGCACCATCGGCCGCCAGCACCCGCTGAACACCGCGACCGCCGCCGCGTACGTGCTGCTGCCGCTGGCCCGGATCATGGGCCCGATCCCGCAGCTGCTCATCCTCATCGGCAACGCGGTCACGCCCGGCAAGGGCTTCCGCAAGGGGCCGTTCGCCTCCGAGGCCGAGCTGCGCGCGATGGTCGACCTGGCGGAGCAGGAGTCGCTGATCGAGGACGACGAACGCCGCATGGTGCACTCGGTCTTCGAGCTCGGCGACACCCTGGTGCGCGAGGTGATGGTGCCGCGCACCGACCTCGTCTGCATCGAGCGGTACAAGACCGTCCGCCAGGCCCTCACCCTCGCGCTGCGCTCCGGCTTCTCGCGGATCCCGGTGACCGGCGAGAACGAGGACGACATCGTCGGCATCGTGTATCTGAAGGACCTGGTCCGCAAGACGCACATCAACCGGGAGGCCGAGGCCGACCTGGTGTCCACGGCGATGCGCCCGGCGGCCTTCGTGCCCGATACCAAGAACGCCGGCGACCTGCTGCGCGAGATGCAGCAGGAGCGCAACCACGTCGCCGTCGTCATCGACGAGTACGGCGGCACGGCCGGGATCGTCACCATCGAGGACATCCTGGAGGAGATCGTCGGCGAGATCACCGACGAGTACGACCGGGAGCTGCCGCCCGTCGAGGAGCTCGGCGACGACCGCTACCGGGTCACCGCCCGCCTCGACATCGGCGACCTCGGCGAGCTCTACGGCTTCGGGCCGGACGAGTACGACGACGAGGACGTCGAGACGGTCGGCGGACTGCTCGCCAAGGCCCTCGGCCGGGTGCCGATCGCCGGTGCCCGCTCCGTCGTGGAGCTGCCCGACGGACGCCCGCTGCGGCTGACCGCCGAGTCCCCGGCCGGGCGCCGGAACAAGATCGTGACCGTGCTCGTCGAACCGGTCGGCGCCGCCGGCCCCGAGGGGGGAACCGACTCGTGACGCCCGCCCAGCTGCGCGCCTTCTGCCTGGACTTCAACGACGCGACCGAGGAGTTCCCCTTCGGGCCCGACGTCTCCGTCTTCAAGGTGGCCGGGAAGATGTTCGCGCTGTCCTGGCTGGACGGCGACCCGCTGACGGTCAATCTCAAGTGCGACCCGGAGGACGCCGTACGGCTCCGCGAGGAGTATCCGGCGATCGCCCCCGGCTATCACATGAACAAGCGCCACTGGAACACGGTGAGCGTGGGAGAGCTCCCGGACCGGATGGTCCGGGAGCTCGTCGAGGACTCGTACGACCTCGTCGTCGCCGGTCTTCCGAAGGCGGTACGCCTCCGCCTCGACCGGCCCTGAGCGTCAGGCACGCTTCCGCAGGCCGAGCGCGACCAGGACCGCCGTCGCCAGGACGATCACCGCGTCCAGGGCGAGGACCGTGCGCACACCCCCGTACAGGCTGTCGCCCGTGGTGGCGAGGACGCCGAGCAGCGGGATGCCGACGGTGAGGCCGACCTGCTGGGTCGTGGTCACCAGACCGGTGGCCAGGCCCTGCTCCTCGTCCGGGACGCCGGAGGTGACGGTGACGCCGTACGAGATGATCGCGCCCAGGTGGCACATGGAGGCCAGGGAGACCGCGACCGTCGCCAGGATCGCGCCCGCGTCGCTGCCGACGGCGAGCAGCCCGGCGGTCAGCACGCCCTGGCCGGCGAGGCCGGCGACCAGGGTGCGGCGGGCGCCGAAGCGGCCGATCACCTTGGCCGCGAAGGAGCCGGCGAGGACCGACATCACGCCCTGGACGCCGAAGACCAGACCGGTCCGGAAGCCGGACAGGCCCAGCGTCTCCTGCAGGTAGAGGGTCAGGACGAAGACGACGGTCGACATCATGGCGAAGGTGATCAGCCCGCCCAGGTTGCCGAAGGCGACCGTGCGCCGCTTCAGCATCGGCAGCGACACCAGCGGGGCCTCGTGCCGGGACTCGACGACCACGAAGACGCCCAGCAGGGCCACGCCCGCCACCAGGGTGACCAGGACGTCCGCGCCGCCGAAGCCGCGCTGGGCGGCCGTCGACAGGGCGTAGATCAGGGAGAGCAGACCACCGGTGACGGTCACCGCGCCCGGCACGTCGAGGCGGGGCCGCTCGGGCGTGCGGGACTCCGGCAGCAGGCCCGGGGCGAAGGGCAGCACGAGGGCGCTGAACAGGGCGAGCAGGCCCATGGTCGAACGCCAGCCGAAGGTGTCGGTCATGACACCGCCGAGGACCATGCCGACGGTGAAGCCCAGCGACAGGATGGTGCCGGAGATGCCGAGCGCCCGGTCGCGCTGCGGCCCCTCCGGGAAGGTGGTGGTCAGCAGGGCCATGCCGGTCGGCACGATCGCCGCCGCGCCCAGGCCCTGCAGGGCGCGGCCGGTGAGGAAGGCGGCCGGGCTCCAGGCGAAGGTGGCGAGCAGCGAGGCCGCGCCGAAGAGCGCGAGGCCGGTGAGGAACAGCTTCTTGCGTCCGTACAGGTCGCCGATCCGGCCGGAGAGCAGCAGGAAGCCGCCGGACGGCAGGGCGAAGGCGGTGACCGCCCACTGGAGCGCGGAGGTGCTGAGGCCGAGGTCGGCGCCGAGCACGGGCAGGGCCACGTTCAGGACGGAGAAGTCCAGCGACACCATGAACTGGGCGGCGCACAGCACGATCAGGATGAGCCGGGCGCGGCCGGTGAGCGCGGGGGTCGAGGGGGCCGGGGAGGCGGAGGCGACCGGGGCGGTCCCGGTCGGGGAGGTCTTGGGTGAGGTGACGGTTGCCATGGCAACGACTCTCGTGGTCCGGGAATGCCCGTGGGGAGCGGGAACTTATCCTGTTGGTCGCACCACCAGGCACCACCACGCGTCCAGGGGGAGGAAGCACACGTGGCCACGGCAGTGGAGAACACGGACGGCAAGGCCCACCGACTCGCGGAACTGCGCGAGTTCCTGATGAGCCGTCGGGCCCGGGTGAGCCCCGCCGAGGCGGGCCTGCCGGACGGCGGCGGCCGGCGCCGCACCCCCGGACTGCGCCGCGAGGAGGTCGCGGTCCTCGCGGGGGTCGGCGTCTCCTGGTACCAGTGGCTGGAGCAGGGCCGGGACATCACCGTCTCCCCGCAGGTCCTCGACTCCGTCGCCCGGGTGCTGCGGCTCAGCCCGACCGAGCGGCGCCACCTGTACGTCCTGGCGGGGCTCAACCCGCCGGCCCCCGAGGCCGCGCCCGAGGACCGGGACATGTGCGACGGGCTGCGGCGCCTGATCGACACGTGGATGCCGTTCCCGGCGCACATCATGGACGTGTACTGGAACACGGTCATGTACAACGAGGCGGCGGCGATCGTGCTCGGCATGCGCCCGGAGATCGTGCAGAACTGCCTGATCGCCTTCTTCACCGATCCGCTCTACCGCGCGCGGTCGAACCGCTGGGAGGAGCTTGCGCCGCAGGTCGTCGCCCAGTTCCGCGCCGCCTGCTCGGAGCATCCCGGGGACGACGGCTTCCGTTCGGTGGTCGAGGAGGCGCGGGCGGCGAGCCCGGAGTTCGCGGAGCTGTGGGAGCTGCGGGACATCCGGCCCGGCGGGCTCAACCGCAAGGAGATGGAGCACCCGCTGGTCGGCCCGCTCTTCGTCGAGGCCACCCAGCTGCGGGTGCCCGCCCGCCCGGACCTGGTGATCGTGCTGCACACCCCGCTCCCGGAGGCGGACACGGCGGCGAAGCTGGAGTGGCTGGTGTCTCCCGAGGGGCGGCGCGGGGCGATGTTCCCGGTGGCGGGCTGAGCGCGGATGTCGGGGGCCGTTCGCCGGGGTGTCACCCGTGACGGCTATCCTCCTCGCGAACCGCCGTCGAACGTAGGGCCGTTCGCCTCCTCGTACCCTCACCTCCAAGGGCTTTCGCACTCATGCGTACGCGTATCTCCCGCGGCCTGGCCGCCGTCCTCGCCGTCTCGGCGCTCTCGCTGACCGCCGCCTGCAACGGTACGGACGACCCCGCGAAGGACGGTGCCGACAAGCCGGCCGCCGACCGGTCGGGCTCCGCCACCGCCGCCCCGACCTCCCAGGCTCCGGCGACGCCGTTGACGGCCGCGCAGATGAAGGCCGCGGCCCTGGAGCTGAAGGACCTGCCGGCGGGCTGGAAGGCCGCCAAGGCGGACGCCGCGACGAGCAACTACAAGGCCGACAAGGCCGAGTGCCAGCCGCTCGCCGCCGTGATGAGCGCCGACACCGAGGGCGCCACCGACGGCCCCCGGGCCGACTTCGTCCTCGGCCGGCAGCAGTCCGAACTGAGCGAGCGGGTCATGACCTTCCCGGGCACGGGCGCGGCCGACTACACCGGGAAGCTCGCCACGGCCCTGGACACCTGCAAGGACTTCACCGTCGACGTGGACGGCCAGAAGACGAAGTTCACGACGCGCAAGCTCACCGCCCCGCAGGGCGCCGAGGAGGCGCTCGCCTTCGCGATCACGATCGAGATCGCGCCCGGCATCAAGATCGAGCCGCACCTCGTCGTCGGCCGCCAGGGCACCGGCGCGTTCCGCATGGTGCACCTCGCGGACACCACCTCGACCAAGAAGGACTTCGACTCCTTCGCCAAGCTGGCCACCGACAAGTTCGTCAAGGCCGCTCAGGGCTGAGCCCACCGCCCGGCCCGCACCGCCCCGACCTATCCTCGGATCATGACACTCAACCGCGAGCACGACGACCTCGGCGCCGAGGACCTCAAGATCATCACGCTGGCACGCAGCGCCCGCGCCCGCAACGGGGTGGCGGAGGGCGCGGCGGTACGGGACGAGACCGGGCGCACCTATGTCGCCGGCACGGTCGACCTGGAGTCGCTCAAGCTGAGCGCGCTGCGGACCGCGGTCGCCATGGCGGTGGCGAGCGGCGCCGAGTCGCTGGAGGCCGCGGCCGTCGTCTCGACCGCGGAGGCCGCGTCCGACGAGGACCGCGCGGCCGTACGGGACCTGGGCGGGCCGGAGACCCCGGTGCTGCTCGCGGGTCCCGACGGGCGGCTGCGCACGGCGGTCACGGCGGGCTGAGGCCCGCCCGTCCGACCAGGCGGCCCGGCGCGAGCACCCCGCGCCGGGCCCTTGTGGTACCGCTCCCGCACGGGCCTTGTGCTCTTGTGAAGAATGCGCGTCAATAGCTGCGAACGGTCCGACGGGCCGTCAGATCTCCGCCGTGCTCGCGGAGTCTCCTTGACGCAGTGCCCGCACCCCTGCGTTCGTCATCGGAAGGGGTACGACCTCGCCATGAGAACCAGCAGCAGCTTAGGGATCGTCGCGGTGCTCTCCGGGGCGCTCGCCGCCTCGGCCCTCGTCCTCGCGCCGGGTGCCGCCGCCGTGTCGCCGGGCTCGGCCACGGCCACGTACGACTGCGGGTCCTGGGGCGGTGGCGGCGCCACCCTCACCGCCACGCAGAGCGGCACCGCCGCGACGATCACCCTCACCTCGGCCGTGAAGACGCCGATCTCGGTCGGCGCCGACCAGATCAGCGCCACGCTCACGATGGCCAAGGCCGGCGGCGGCACCCGGGTCTTCACCGGGAAGAAGAACCCGCCGCTCGCCGCGAACCAGTCCGTCACCATCGGCCCGCTCGGGGGGACCGTCGCCTCCGGTGACAGCCTCAACTCCTACTTCGCGGGCACCGCGCTCAAGATGGTGATCTTCGGCGTCACCGTGAACTGCGACGCGCTCACCTCGCAGTCGCCCGGGCCCTTCGTGTTCAGCTGAGCTCCTTCCGCACGGCCGACCGGTACCGCCGACGGCGGTACCGGTCCCTGTTGTGGCCTGGGGAAATGCGCCGGATGTACCGATCTTGCCAGTATCTGATGGGCCATCAGTCGGTGCATTTCGATTCCATTGACTTCTCTCGGCCCGCAGCCGTCAATGGCGCCCTCTCATCCCTCAGGAGGGGCCCACATGGCACTCGACAGAAGCCGCGCGGCGGCACGAAGACGGCGTCGCTGGTCCGCCGCCCTCGGCGCCACCGCGCTCGCCCTCACCGCCGGCGGGGCGCTCGCCGCCCCGGCCGGCGCGGTCACCGCGGCCTCCGCGCCGGTGGAGTTCGCGACCCACTGCGTACCCCCGCCGATCGCCGGCATCCCGCCGATCGACGGCACCACGACGGCGCAGATCACCGTCGACAACGCCGCGCCGAAGGTGGGCGACACGGTCACCGTCACCTACACGGTCACCAAGCCCGCCGCCTCGAACCCGGTGGACCTGGCGCTCCCGGAGAACATCATGACTCCGAGCGGCAAGGTCACCCTCGGCGGCGCCCAGTCCGGCGCCGTCACGGTCACCGGCGAGAAGAAGAACCCGCCCGTCCCCGGCAAGGGCACCTTCCCGCCCTTCTCGATGAAGGGCACCTTCACGGTGACCGCGCCCGGCGCGATCACCCTCTCGCCCGGCGACTACAACATCCACACCAGCTACATCATGGAGCTGGACACGCCCTGCACCGTCACCAATCCGCCCGCGCCCGTCTCCGAGACGGTCACGGCGGCCCCGCAGCCCGGCGCCAACCAGCGGGCCCTCCAGCTCGACAACGCCTCCGGGGCGCCCGGCGTCCGCGTCACCGTCACCGGCACCAAGTTCACCCCGCTCGCCGAGGTCACCGTCGTCGGCCGGGCCGGTGCGGCCGAGACCGCCGACCGGATGACGGTCACCACGGACGGCGAGGGCGGCTTCGCCGCGCGCCTGAGGGTCTCCGACCTGGCGACCACCGGCATCGTGGCGTACGAGGGCGCGGCCTGGGACCCCGACAAGGGCGCCGGCCCCGTCGCGTACCAGGTCGTCGACGACACCCCGGCACCGCCGAACAGCCAGAAGATCACGGCCACGGTCAAGGCGGGCACCCTGTCCATGACCCAGGCCGGTGACGCCGTACAGCTCTCGGCCGTCGACTTCGGACAGGGCGGCGCGGCCACCGGCGCGCTGCGGACGGTGACGGTCAAGGACTTCCGCGGCGGCCCCGCGGGCTGGTCCCTGACCGGCAAGGTCACCGACTTCGCCGGACCCGGCGGCACCGCCATCGGCGCCGGCAGGCTCAGCTGGAGCCCGGCCTGCGCCACCAAACCCGGCAGCCCCAGCACCTGCGTCCCGGGCAGCCCCGGTGCCGTCGGCACCACCGGCGCGACCCTCGCCTCCACACCCAACGGCACCCTCACGGGTGGCGAGTTCACCGTCGACGCCGGGCTCTCGCTCGACGTCCCGGCGTACACCGCGCCCGGCAGCTACGCGGGCGTGCTCACGCTGACGCTGTCCTGACCGTTCCGAGAGAACCGAGCCGAAGGGGTCCGCACCCGTGCGCACGCCGTACGTCCTCCTGCGACACGTCCTCGGCCTCCTGGGCGCCGCGCTGCTGCTCGGCGTCCAGGGGGTCACCCCCGCCTCCGCGGCCGAGAACGGCGAGTGGGCCGTCTACCCGGCCGCCTCGCGGCTGGGCAGCCGCCCGTACTTCTACCTCTCCGCCGACCCGGGGACCACCGTCACCGACAAGGTCACCGTGGCCAACAAGACGACCGCCCCGCTCACCTTCCTCCTCTACGGCGCCGACGCCTACAACACCGAACGCGACGGCGGCTTCGCCGTGCGCACCCGGCAGGAGAAGCAGACCGGCGCGGGCGCCTGGATCCGGCCGGAGCTCGACCGGGTCACCGTGCCGCCGCGGTCCGCCGTCACCGTGCCGTACACCCTCACCGTCCCCGCCGACGCCGAGCCCGGCGACCACCCCGGCGCCCTCGTCGCCCTCGACGAGCGGATCGCCCGGGGCGGCGGCGCGGTCGCCCTCGGCGTGCAGCGCGCGGTCGGAGCCCGGGTCTACCTGCGGGTCGGCGGCCCCACCGTCCCCGCCCTCTCCGTCGAGGACGTCACCCTCGACCAGGACCGGCCGCTCGTGCCCGGCGCCGGCACCAGCAGCGCTGTCCTCTCCTACACCCTGCACAACCGCGGCAACGTCACCCTCAACCCCAAGGTCGCCCTCAAGGCCCAGGGGGTCTTCGGCCGCACCCTGCTCTCCCGCGACCTGGAACGGCTGCCGGCCGAGCTGCTGCCCCGGCAGAGGATCCGGCTCACCGAGCGCTGGGCGGGCTCGCCGCAGCTCGACTGGGGCGAGGTGACCCTGACCGCCACCGCCAAGGACGTCCGCGAGACCGGCCGGGTCTCCTTCCTCGCCCTGCCCTGGTTCCCCGCCGCGGTGCTCGCCGCGGGGGCTCTGGCCGGGCTGCTCGGCCTGCGGATACGCCGCCACCGGGCACTGAGTACGTGAGGGGGGCGCGCATCGGGGAGAATGACCCCCATGAGCGTTCGTACTGATGAGAACACCGCCCCCCACCGGGCCGGCTTCGCCTGCTTCGTCGGCCGCCCCAACGCGGGCAAGTCCACCCTGACGAACGCTCTCGTCGGCCAGAAGGTGGCGATCACCTCCAACCGGCCGCAGACCACCCGGCACACCGTCCGCGGCATCGTGCACCGCCCCGACGCGCAGCTGATCCTGGTCGACACCCCCGGCCTGCACAAGCCGCGCACCCTGCTCGGCGAGCGCCTCAACGACGTCGTGCGCACCACCTGGGCCGAGGTCGACGTGATCGGCTTCTGCCTGCCCGCCGACCAGAAGCTCGGGCCCGGCGACCGCTTCATCGCCAAGGAGCTCGCCGAGATCAGGAAGACCCCGAAGGTCGCCATCGTCACCAAGACCGACCTGGTGGACTCCAAGACCCTCGCCGAGCAGCTGATCGCCATCGACCAGCTCGGCAAGGAGCTGGGCATCGAGTGGGCCCAGATCGTGCCGGTCTCCGCCGTCGGCGACAAGCAGGTCCAGCTCGTCGCCGACCTGCTCATCCCGCTCCTGCCGGAGTCCCCGCCGCTCTACCCCGAGGGCGACCTCACCGACGAGCCCGAGATGGTCATGGTCGCGGAGCTGATCCGCGAGGCCGCGCTCGAAGGCGTGCGGGACGAGCTGCCGCACTCCATCGCGGTGGTCGTCGAGGAGATGATCCCGCGCGAGAACCGCCCGGCGGACCGCCCGCTGCTCGACATCCACGCCAACGTGTACATCGAGCGCCCCAGCCAGAAGGGCATCATCATCGGCCCCAAGGGCAGCCGCCTCAAGGAGGTCGGCATGAAGTCCCGCAAGCACATCGAGGCGCTGCTCGGGACCCCGGTCTTCCTCGACCTCCACGTGAAGGTCGCGAAGGACTGGCAGCGGGACCCCAAGCAGCTCCGCAAGCTGGGCTTCTAGCCCTTCCTGCCCTTCCCGGCCCCGGCGGGCCGGGATCTTCGAACTCGGCCCGGGTGGCTTCCCGGACTTTGACCAGGTCCGGGGAACGCGAAGGCGCCGACAGCCCCGCGGGGCCGCCGGCGCCTCTGGTGGGGGCTCCGCGTCACGCGCCTTCCTTCAGGACCCGTTGGATCAGGGCCCGCTGCGCCTCCGTGAGGTCCGGGTCGCCGGTGCGGAGGGTGCGTCCGTCGACCGTGATCTCGTACAGGAAGCCGTCCGGGACGCCCCGGGCCGCCTCGGTGTCGTCGTCGTCTTGGGGCTCGGACATGACGGCGGTGGCCAGGGTCTGCAGCTCGGCCGCGTCGGCGAGGCCGGCGGTGTCCACCTCCGCCGACCTCTCGATCCCCGCGAAACCGCCCGTGCGCCGTACTCGAATCCGCATGGGCCTTGTCTACAGCACCGTCAGCGGGTCGGCACGCCGACGGTCGTCCAGGCGTCGAGGACGGCCTTGAGCTCCTCGCCGTCCCCGTAGAGGGCCCGCGCCGACTTCGCCGTGGCCCGCGCGAAGTCCGCGAACCGGGCCTCCTGGTCCAGGGTGCCGCCGGTCAGCACGTCGTACCAGATCCGCCCGGGCCGCTCCCACGCGTGGCCGCCGAGCGCGGTGGCGACCAGGTAGAAGGCGCGGTTCGGGATGCCCGAGTTGATGTGGACGCCGCCGTTGTCGGAGTTCGTCCGGACGTAGTCGTCCATGGACGCGGGCTGCGGGTCCTTGCCGAGGACGTCGTCGTCGTACGCCGTGCCCGGCTCCTTCATGGAGCGCAGCGCGACGCCGTTGTCGATGGCGGGGCCGAGCAGCCCGGCGCCGATCAGCCAGTCGGCCTGCTCCGCCGTCTGGCCGAGGGCGTACTGCTTCACGAGCGAGCCGAAGACGTCCGACAGGGACTCGTTGAGGGCGCCGGACTGGCCGTAGTAGGCGAGGTTCGCGGTGTACTGGGTGACGCCGTGGGTGAGCTCGTGGCCGATGACGTCGACGGGGATGGTGAAGTCGAGGAACAGCTCGCCGTCGCCGTCGCCGAAGACCATCTGCTCGCCGTTCCAGAACGCGTTGTCGTACTTCTCGTCGAAGTGGATGCTCGCCAGCAGCGGCAGGCCGGCGCCGTCGATGGAGTGGCGGCCGAAGGCCTTGAAGAAGAGGTCGAAGGTGGCGCCGAGACCGGCGTAGGCGCGGTTGGCGGTGGCGTCGTCGCCGGCCGGCCCGCCCTCGTCGCGGATCCGGGCGCCCGGCAGCTCGGTGCCGTGCCCGGCGTCGTAGATGGTCCGCCGCGGCTTGTCGGAGAGCTCGCCCTCCGCCCGGGCCTCGCCCGGGACCGCCTCCTCGCGGGCCGCCCGCTGGGTGGTGTCCACGAGCAGGGTGCGCTGGGCGGCCTCGGCGTAGGCCGGATTGTCGGACTCTGCGAGCCGCTCCAGGATGTGGGGCGGGACGATCGAGCAGACGGCGGGCGGGGTCGCGGACGAGGACGCAGACGTGTGGGGAGTCATAGGGGCAATGTGGCACTGTGTGCTCGCCCTGTCACGGCCCGCGACGATGATTGGTGAAATGGAGTGATGGGTCACCTTTCTGCCTTGACGCGGCGCCCGTCCCGCATACTGAAACGGGACGTCCGCCTCCGCCGCACCTCGGCTACAGTGACGCACATCATGCGTTTCGGGCTGCTTCTCCTTAGCTGCCGCGGCGAGGGCCTGTAGTCGTAGGCCGACCCCCTCCCCGCGGGTTTCGGTGTTGCGTTCGACAGTCGGCCGTCCTTCCCGCAGGACCCTCCGAGGAGCCCTACGCAATGTCCCAGTCGCCCTTCATCAGCCGTCCGACGCCCGTCACCAACGCCACGCACCTGCAGAAGCCGTCCGGCATGCCGGTGCACAAGTACGGGCAGTACGAGGCCGTCGACATCCCGGACCGCACCTGGCCCGAGCAGCGCATCACCAAGGCGCCGCGCTGGCTGTCGACCGACCTGCGCGACGGCAACCAGGCCCTGATCGACCCGATGAGCCCGGCGCGCAAGCGCGAGATGTTCGACCTGCTGGTCCGCATGGGCTACAAGGAGATCGAGGTCGGCTTCCCGTCCTCCGGCGAGACCGACTTCAACTTCGTGCGTTCCATCATCGAAGAGGGCGCGATCCCGGACGACGTCACCATCTCCGTACTGACCCAGGCCCGCGAGGACCTGATCGAGCGGACCGTGGAGTCCCTGAAGGGCGCCAAGCGCGCCACCGTGCACCTGTACAACGCGACCGCCCCCACCTTCCGCCGGGTCGTCTTCCGCGGCTCGAAGGACGACATCAAGCAGATCGCGGTCGACGGCACCCGCCTGGTGATGGAGTACGCGGAGAAGCTGCTGGGCCCGGAGACCACCTTCGGCTACCAGTACAGCCCGGAGATCTTCACGGACACCGAGCTGGACTTCGCCCTGGAGGTCTGCGAGGCGGTCTGCGACGTGTGGCAGCCCGGCCCGGGCCGCGAGATCATCCTCAACCTGCCCGCCACCGTGGAGCGTTCGACGCCGTCCACCCACGCGGACCGCTTCGAGTGGATGTCCCGCAACCTGACCCGCCGCGAGTACGTCTGCCTGTCCGTCCACCCGCACAACGACCGCGGTACGGCCGTGGCGGCGGCGGAGCTGGCCATCATGGCCGGCGCCGACCGCATCGAGGGCTGTCTGTTCGGGCAGGGCGAGCGCACCGGCAACGTCGACCTGGTGACCCTGGGCATGAACCTGTTCAGCCAGGGCGTCGACCCGCAGATCGACTTCTCGCAGATCGACGAGATCCGCCGGACCAGCGAGTACTGCAACCAGATGGAGGTCCACCCGCGCCACCCGTACGCGGGCGACCTGGTCTACACGGCCTTCTCCGGCTCCCACCAGGACGCCATCAAGAAGGGCTTCGACGCCATGGAGGCCGACGCGGCCGCCCAGGGCAAGACCGTCGACGAGATCGAGTGGGCCGTCCCGTACCTGCCGATCGACCCGAAGGACGTCGGCCGCTCCTACGAGGCCGTCATCCGCGTCAACTCGCAGTCCGGCAAGGGCGGCATCGCGTACGTCCTGAAGAACGACCACAAGCTGGACCTGCCCCGCCGGATGCAGATCGAGTTCTCGAAGATCATCCAGGCCAAGACCGACGCCGAGGGCGGCGAGGTCACGCCGAAGGAGATCTGGTCCGTCTTCCAGGACGAGTACCTGCCGAACCCGGACAACCCGTGGGGCCGCATCCAGCTGCGCTCCGGCCAGTCGACCTCCGACACGGACGGCACCGACACCCTGAAGGTCGAGGCCGTCGTGGACGGCGTCGAGACCGTTCTGACCGGCTCCGGCAACGGTCCGATCTCCGCCTTCTTCGCCGCGCTGCAGGCGATCGGCGTGGACGCCCGCCTGCTGGACTACCAGGAGCACACGATGAGCGAGGGCGCCTCCGCGCAGGCCGCCTCGTACATCGAGTGCGCCATCGACGGCAAGGTCTTGTGGGGCATCGGCATCGACGCCAACACGACCCGCGCCTCGCTGAAGGCGGTCGTCTCGGCGGTCAACCGCTCGGCGCGCTGACCTCTCGCCCGCAAGCCGCCCCGCACCCCCCCAGGGGGTGCGGGGCGGCTTCTCGTGTGACCTGCCTCACGGTTTCAGGTTCACTTAAGGAAGATCATGCGGACATGCCGGAATCGGTGCCATATCAGGTGAGTTGACGGCACATCAGGCCGTGGCGGAAGGTCTGCTCGTCCACTCGGACATTCCCCCCGGAGACTCTCTCCCCGCACTCCCGACCTGGAGTTCCGCATGCGCACGTCCGCTGCCGTCGCCGCCGTCCTCGCGGTGACCGGAGCCGCCCTCACCTGGGCCCCCGCCGCCTCCGCCGGCACCCCCGCGTGCGCGCCGAACCCCCTCGGCACCGCGGGACGGTACGCCGAGTTCGTCGAGCGGGACTCCGTGCGCCACTCCGACTCCGAGGGCGCGGTCGCGGTCGGCGGCGACGCCACCTTCGGCAGCCCCGAGCAGCGCTCCGGCTTCTCCATCGGCAGCCGGCTCGGCTCCGCGGACCTCGCGGCCCTGCCCGGCGGCCACAGCCTCGTCGTCGGCGGCACCCTCTACGCGAACCAGGTCGTCCTGGACAAGGGCACCGGCGTCGCCGGCAAGGTCGTCGACCGCTCCACCCCGGGCTCCGGCTTCGGCGTCGACGGGAACAAGGTCAAGGAAGGCCCCTCGCCGATCGACTTCGGCAAGGAGTTCGGCTCGCTGCGCGCCCTGTCCGCCGGCTGGGCGACCGTCGACCCCAACGGCACCGTCGCGAGCGACCAGGGCGGCCAGGGGCTGTTCCTCACCGGCACGGACCGGCAGCTCAACGTCTTCGCCGTGGACGCCGCCGACCTGCAGAAGGCCCGCGCGATCACCCTGAAGGTCCCGGCCGGCGCCTCCACCCTGGTGAACGTGCTCGGCACCTCGTACGACATGAACGCCGCGGCCACCTACGGCGTCTACTACCAGGGCGAGAGCGGCGCGCCCGTCATCGACGACTACGACCTGCCGAGCGACGCCTTCCGGCAGATCCGCGCCAAGCTGCTGTGGAACTTCCCGCAGGCCGAGAGCGTGAAGAAGAACCACACCTCCTGGCCCGGCACCGTCCTCGCGCCGAACGCCACCGTCGAGATGGGCGGCAAGGGCGTCGGCCCCGGCCACGTCAACGGTTCCGTGATCGCCGAGAAGCTGATCACCGTGCCCGGCGCCGAGACCCACCAGATGAACTTCACCGGCTGCCTCCCGGGCGGGCAGCGGCCCGGCCCGGTCGTCCCGCCGGAGCAGCCGAAGCCGACCGAGACCCCGGTGCCCACGGCCCCTCCGACGCCCACCGGGACCGCCTCCCCGAAGCCCTCCTCCCCGGCCACTTCCGCCCCCACCCCCTCGCAGTCCACATCGGCCGCGGCACCGGCGCCCGCGCCGTCGTCCACTCCGGAGGGTGATCTCGCCCGGACCGGCTCGGCCTTCGGACCTGGCGCGATGGGGGTGGCCGGAGCGGCCGTCCTCGTCGGCGGCGGCTTCCTGGCCTTCGCGAAGCTGCGCAGGCGCGCTTCCTGAGCCCCGGCGGGGCCCGGCGGGTCTCGGCCATCTCCTTGGCGTTCTGCTGACGAGGTGCTGACGCCACATCATCGATGTGGCTAACATCACGCCACGGCCGGCAGTGTTGCCGGAACGTTAAGGAGGTGCGGCGTGCGGTCAGCGCGGAAGTCACGGGACCGGAGCAGGGTTCTCTGCGGAATCCGCACCTCCTGGAACACGATCGGCGACGGCGAGTTCTTCTGCGAGGAGTGCGGCGGCGACCGCAACTACCGCCGTCGCACCGGGCGCCGCCGGTTCGCCCTCCTGGGCGTGCCGCTGCTGCCCCGGGGCCACGCGGGTCCGGTCGTCGAGTGCGCCGCCTGCCACACGCACTTCGGTACGGACGTGCTCACGCACCCGACGACCAGCCGGTTCTCCGGGATGCTCCGGGACGCGGTGCACACCGTCGCCCTCGCCGTCCTCGCGGCGGGCGGCACCTCGTCCCGTACCGCCGTGGACACCGCCGCCGCCGCGGTCCGCGCGGCCGGCTTCGCCGACTGCACCGGGCTCCAGCTCGTCGAGCTCGTCGAGGCCCTCGCCGCCGACACCGGCCGCTTCCTGCCGGACGTCAGCAGCGGGGGAGCGGCCCTCGCCATCGAGCTCCACGAGGCCCTCGAACCGCTCTCCCCGCACCTGGCTCCGTCGGGACGCGAATCGATCCTGCTCCAGGGCGCCCGGATCGCCCTCGCGGACGGCCCGTACACCCCGGCCGAGCGCGAGGTCCTCGGCACGGTCGGCAACGCGCTCGCGCTGTGCGCGGACGACACCGCCCGCCTGCTGGCGACGGCCCGCACGGTGAGCTGACGACCGACGCTTCCCTCACGGCCGAGGGGCGGGGTTTGCGGGGCAGGGGGCGCGGGTCTCGGCGTGCGGGTCATGGCGGGCGGGTCGCGGTGCGCGGCTCACGCCACGAGGGTCATGGCGCGCGGGGCTCGGCTCACGGGCCTCGGCGCGTGGCTCACGGTGTGCGGCTCACGGCGTGCGGGTCTCTGCTCTCGGGCCGGCGCGTCGGTGCGGGCTTACGTGCCCGCCAGGAGGGCGGCGGCGCGGTGGGTGTCCGGGACGGCGCCCAGACGCGCGAAGACCGCGCGGGCGGCGCCCAGTTCGAGCCGGGCGGCCTCGTCGTCACCGGCCGCCCGGTCGGCCGCCGCGAGCAGCATCCGCGCCCGCGCGGCCTCGTACGGCACGCGCAGCTCCAGCCAGAGCGCGAGGGCCCGGCACAGCGGCTCGTGCGCCGGCCCGCCCCGGGCGAGGGCCAGCGCCCCGCGCGCGCCGGCGGCGACGGCGGCGAGCAGCGGCGCGTCCTGAGGAGGTCCCAGCTCCTCCAGCTCCAGCACCGCCTGTTCGGCGGCGTCGGTCTCGCCGGCCGCCAGGGTCACCTCGGTGAGCGCGGCGAGCAGCCGGGCGCGGCCGAGGAGGTCGTGCCAGGGGTCGCTCTGGCAGTCCAGGGCCAGCCGCAGCCCGGCGAGGGCGGTCTCGACGCGGCCCTCGGCGAGCCGGAGCAGCGCGAGCCCCGGCTGCGGGACGCGCCCGAGTTCGTGGGCCCGGGCGTACGAGCGGGCCGCCTCGTCGCGGCGGCCCTGGCGCCGCTGGATGTCCCCGGCGGCGTACGAGGCCGCGGCGGCGGCGTCGAGCGAGTCCGCCAGAACCTCCTGGTGCACCAGATGCGCCTCCTCCTCCGCCCGCGTCCACTCGCCGAGCAGGTCCAGCACCTCGACGTGGTGGACGCGGCACAGGCCACGGAAGGGGTTGGGGACGGCGCCGTGGGGCCGGGCGCCGTGAGGCGCGGGCGGTAGGGGCGGCCGTACGAGCGTCTGAGCGGAGGCGCCGGCCGGGGCGCCGTTCCGTCGGGACCACCCGTCCCGCCCCGCGGGCTCCGCCCGGGCGGGGTCCGGGGGAGGGGCGGTCGCCCACGCCGGGCGGGGAGCAGCCGGCGCGGCGGCGGGGGGCGCGGGCTCCGGGACCGCGCACCAGGCCATCGCCGCGTCCGTCCAGGGCACGGCCCGGCCGAGGTCGGCCGCGCCCAGGCATCCGTCGAGGGCCAGGCAGAACAGCCGGCCGGTGAACAGGGCGCTCAGTCCGCCCGCCGTCACCGTGCTCATCACCTCGTCGAGGAGGGCGAGCCCCTCCGCCCGACGGCCCTGCGCGAGCAGGACGGAGGCCTCGGCCTGGTGGCTCAGGGCGAGGAGGTCGGGGCTGCCGGTGGAGTCGGCGAGCCGGGTCATGCGCCGGGCGGCGGCGAGGGCCGCGGCCGGGTCGTGGTGCTCCTGGGCCTCCTCGGCGTCCGCGAGGGCGAGGAAGCACTGCTCGGGACAGTCGGGCCGGCCGTCCAGATGGTGTCGGGCCCGGTGCAGCCAGCCCGCGGCGGCCACGGGCCGGCCGAGGCGGCGGTAGGCGGAGGAGAGCCACCACGCGGTGCGTCCCGCGCCGCGCCGGTCGCCCTCCGCCACGTAGGCGGCGTGGGCCCGCAGCCGGGCGGCGACGGACTCGTCGACGTTGCCGGACCACCAGGCGGAGTCGGCGAGGGCGTCGAGGTCCCCGGGCGCGAGGGGCACGGTGGGGTGCCGGTCGGCCTCGCGCAGGAGGGGGTACGCACCGGCCCAGTCCTCGCGGGCCGCCGCGTCCCTGGCCTGCGTGAGGATGGCGGCCATGACGGGCTCCTTCCCGGCCCTTTCAGGGTAGGGCCGGGAAGGTGCCGCGGCAGGCTGTGGCCGGCCGGTGCGGCCGGTCGGTGCGGCCGGTCGGTGCGGCCGGCCGGTGTCACGGGCCGGTGTGACCAGCCGGTGTGACCAGACGGTTTGACCGGCCGGCGCGCGACCGGTCGGCGCGACCGGTCTGATGTCAGCCCAGGTCGACGCCGCTGGCGCGCAGCATGTCCTCGCGCTCGACGATCTTCACGCGCTCGCGGCCCTGCGGCTCGCCGAGCGCCTTCTCGGCGGCGTCGAGCCGGTACCAGCCCTCCCACGTGGTGTACGTGACGCCCTTGGCCTCCAGGAAGGACACGACCGCGTCCTCCTCCGGGGACTCGGGGGTGAGCAGGCGCCCGTTGGCGTGGTCGTCGAGCAGGTTGGCCACGGTCTCGTTGGCGTCGCCCTTGGTGTGGCCGATGAGGCCGACGGGGCCGCGCCGGATCCAGCCGGTGACGTAGGTGGAGGCCATGTGCGCGCCGCCCTCCTCGATGACCCGGCCGCCCTCGTCGGGGACGGTGCCGCTGACGGTGTCCCAGGGGAGCTTGGGCAGCTCGTCGGAGAGGTAGCCGACGGCGCGGTAGACGGCCTGGACGTCCCAGTCGGTGGTCTGCCCGGTGCCCTTGACGTTGCCGGTGCCGTCGAGCTCGGTGCGCTCGGTGCGCAGGCCGACGACCTTGCCGTCCTCGCCGAGGATCTCGACGGGGGACTCGAAGAAGTGCAGGAAGAGCTTGTGCGGGCGGTCGCCGACGTCGCGGATCGCCCAGTTCTCCAGCGTCTTGGCGACCATGTCGGTCTGCTTGTTCTTGCGCCGCTCGGCGATGGAGCCCTCGTCGTAGTCGATGTCCTCGGGGTTGACGATGACCTCGATGTTCGGCGAGTGGTCCAGCTCGCGCAGCTCCATCGGGCTGAACTTGGCCTGGGCCGGGCCGCGGCGGCCGAAGACGTGGATCTCCAGGGCCTTGTTGGCCTTGAGGCCCTCGTAGACGTTCGGCGGGATCTCGGTCGGCAGCAGCTCGTCGGCGGTCTTGGCGAGGATGCGCGCGATGTCGAGGGCGACGTTGCCGACGCCGAGGACGGCGACCTTCTCGGCCGAGAGGTCCCAGGTGCGCGGGACGTCCGGGTGGCCGTCGTACCAGGAGGCGAAGTCGGCGGCGCCGAGGGAGCCGTCGAGCTCGACCCCGGGGATGCGCAGCTCGCGGTCGAACATGGCGCCGGTGGAGAAGACCACCGCGTCGTAGAAGGACCGCAGGTCGTCGAGGTGGAGATCGGTGCCGTAGTTCACGTTGCCGAAGAGGCGGACCTGCGGCTTGTCGAGCACCTGGTGGAGGGCCGTGATGATGCCCTTGATCCGCGGGTGGTCGGGCGCGACGCCGTAGCGGATCAGGCCGAACGGCGCGGGCATCCGCTCGAAGAGGTCGATGGACACACCCGGTTCGGCGGCGGCCTCGGACTTCAGCAGCGCATCAGCGGCGTAGATCCCGGCGGGGCCGGCGCCGACGATCGCGACCCGGAGGGGGCGGGGCATGACGGTTTCCCTTCGCAAGCGAGCGGCGGCGAGGGATCGCCGCACTTAGGTCACCCTAAATAACACCGGAAACGATCCGGTACCCGCCCCCGGTCTATGGCCTCATAAGTCAGGCTTATGGCATCTCAAAGGGTGGCCTAGGTGGGCTGGCTGAGCCGGTCGCCGGCGAGGGCGGTCACGAACGTCGGGCCGCCCCGGACAGCCCCTTCTTGTGGAGGCCCGTCCGGCCCGCGTGTGGTCCGTCGGCCCTCACCGGGTCCGCGCGGCCGGACCGTACTCCGGGAGTGCGATGTCCCCGGCCTTGGCGAACTGGGCGGCGAGGACCTGCCGCATCGGCCAGCGGGTCATCGACCGCATCGACAGGTCGCGCAGGCGGATGCCGAGCCGGCCCGAGGGCGCGTACCCCGAGGCTCCGCCCGGCGGCAGCTGCTGAGCCTGGGTCACGTATGGGCGCATCACCTCGTCGTAGCGGCGGAGGGCGACGCGGTGGTCGCGCCCGCTCGACCTGGCGGCGGAGAGTTCGCCCGCCAGGACGTAGGCGCCGACCAGGGCGAGGCTGGTGCCGAGGCCGGTCAGCGGGGTCGCGCAGTACCCGGCGTCGCCGAGCAGGGCGACCCGGCCGCGCTGCCACCGGTCGAGGCGGACCTGGCCCATGGAGTCGAAGAAGAAGTCCGGGGCGGTGCGCATCGCCCGCACCAGGCGCGGGGCCTCCCAGCCGACCTCGGCGAAGCGCCGGGCCACCAATTCCCGCTGGGCGGCGACGTCGCGGCGGTCGTAGGTGAGCGGCGCCGAGCGGAAGCTGAGGCCGGCCTTGATCTCGCCGGGCTCGCGGCCGGGGCGGGCGGAGGCGACCAGGCCGCCCGGCGCGTTGTGCATCAGGTACCAGCCGTCGAGATCCAGGTCGTCGACGGTGGCGGTGAACCAGGCCGTGTAGAGGCCGAGCGGCCGGACGCACGCGTCCTCCGGGCCGAAGGCGAGCGTGCGCACCACGGAGTGCGGTCCGTCCGCGCCGACGACCAGACCGAAGCGGCGGGGCGCACTCTTCTCGAAGGTCACGGCGACCCCGTCGGCGTCCTCGTCGATCCCGGTGACGGTGTCGTCGAACAGGTACTCCGTGTCCGGCAGGGTGGCCTCGTACAGCAGGCGGGCGAGGTCGCCGCGGAGGATCTCGATCTCGGAGACGATTCCCTCGCCGCCGAAGCTCTCGGCGGGCATCCGTGCGGTGACCCGGCCGGAGGTGTCGACGAGCGCGAGGCCGCGCTGGTCCACGCTCTCCGCCCTGGCCCGGTCCATCAGGCCCATCCGCTCGATCACGGTGCGGCCGGCGCCGCGCAGATCCACGGTCTGCCCGCCCGGTCGGGGCGCCGGCGCGCGCTCCACGACCGTGACACGGAAGCCTCCTCTGCGTAGCCAGTACGCCAGCGCGGGCCCTGCGATGCCGGCCCCGGAAATGAGTATCTCGTCGTTCCCCATGCTGTGAACGTACGCTGTACGCAAGGTAGTGCGCAAGCGTGAAACTCCTTGCGCACCACGGCCTTTGCGGGCACCCGTACTAGTGCGGTAGGCGGTGGATCGGGTTCGCTCGAGGGGGTCGCCCGGCGCCACCGGCTACGATGGCGCCGTCCAGGTGCACTAGTGCGGATGAGCGTGACGGAGGGTGTTTCGGTGAGCGGACGGGCGGAATCGCGCTCCAGTCGGATCGTCGCCGAGCTGCGGCGGCGGATCGAGACGGGCGAACTGGCGCCGGGCGACCGCGTGCCGTCCACCCGCGAGATCACCCGGCAGTGGGGCGTCGCGATGGCGACCGCGACCAAGGTGCTCACCGAGCTGCGCCGCGAGGGCGTGGTCCGCGCGGTCCCCGGCGTCGGGACGGTGGTGGAGGCCCCGAGCGCTCAGCCCCGCGGCACGGCGAGCGCGCGGCCGAGCGGCACCGCGAGCGCGCAGCCCCGAGGCACCGCGAGCGCGCAGTCCCGCAGCCGCCCCCCGGTCGCACCGCATCCGGTCGCACCGCATCCGGTCGCACCGCATCCGGTCGGGTCGCGTCCGGTCGGGTCGCGTCCGGCCGGGTCCTCCGACGCGGCGTCGGGCCAGCCGGTGCTCGCGCTCGGGCGGATCGTCGCCGCCGCCGTCGAGGTCGCCGACACGGAGGGGCTCGCCGCGGTCTCGATGCGCCGGGTGGCCGCCGAGCTCGGGGTGGCGACCATGTCGCTGTACCGGCACGTGGCCGACAAGGACGACCTGCTGACGCGGATGATGGACGCGGTCATCGCGGAGCGTCCGCTGCCCGACGAGGCGCCCGCGGACTGGCGGGCGGCGATCGAGCTGGCGGTCCGGCGGCTCTGGGAGCTGTTCCGCCGCCACCCGTGGCTCGCGCCGGCCCTGTCGGTGACGCGGCCTCAGATGATCGGCTCGGCACTGCCGTACAGCGAGTGGATGCTCGCCACGCTGCTCGCGCGCGGCCTCGACCTGAACACCGCCTTCACCGCGCACCTCACGCTGCTCAACTACGCCCGGGGGATCGCGGTCAACCTGGAGGCGGAGCGGGAGGCCGAGGCGCACAGCGGCCTGGACAACGAGGAGTGGATGGGCTCGCAGGAGCCCGCGCTCCTGACGATCCTGGCCTCCGGCCGCTTCCCCGCCCTCTCCCGGCTGGCCGCGACCGGTTACGACCTCGACCTCGACGCCCTCTTCGAGTTCGGCCTCCAGCGTCTCCTCGACGGGATCGCGTCGTACGTGGACGCGCCTCCCGCCGACTGATCAGCTGCTCACTCGGCGGTCGGGTGGCCCGGGTCGCGGCGGGTGGAGAGGATGTCGCGGGCCTGTTCGGCGGAGCGCATGATGCTCTCCGCGACGAAGTCGACGAAGCGGGCGACGTTCTCCAGGCGGACCGCGGCCGGGGTGTCGGGGCCGAGGATGCCGACGCCCTGCCGGGCGGTCTGGGCGAGCGCGATGTTGGACTGGGCGGCGGCGACCATCGACTGGTACCAGACGTCGTCGTCGACGGCGTAGCGCTCGCGGCGGCCCTCGCCCTGTTCGCGGCGGATCAGGCCCTGCTGCTCGAGGAACGCGACGGCCTTGGAGACGGATGCCGGGCTGACCTGGAGGCGCTGGACGAGTTCGGCCGCGGTCAGGCTGCCCTCGTCGGTGGTGAACAGGCAGGTCAGGACCCGGGACATCATCTTGGGCAGGCCCTGCTGCATGAGGAGCGTGGTGAACACCTCCTCGTACTCGCGCACGGCCTCGGCGTCGCGGCCGTGGGCCAGCTCGGGCGCCTGCGCTCCGCGCGGGGCGGCCGGCCTACGCCGGTGGGCCCGGCGCTCGGTGGCGCGGTGGGCCAGGTCGGCGCGGTAGGCGGTGGGGCCGCCGTTGCGCATGACCTCGCGGGTGACCGTCGAGGTGGGGCGGTCGAGACGCCTGGCGATCTCCGCGTAGGCGAGCCCGTCGGCCAGTCCCAGCGCGATCTGCTGGCGTTCCTGCTGGGTGAGTCGGCCTCCCGGCATCGCGGTCTCCCTCTCGTACGGCTGTGACGCGGTCAGCATAGCGTTCACACCTCGTCCAATGCAACGTGATGGATCACTGGCGTTGCATTAGAGGGTGATCCGTTGCAACGATATTCGCGAGTTGACCTGGAGTGATGCCGATTACGCGCAACAAGCTTGTTGCCGCACATTGGAAAGCAACGTAGCGTTTCCGGTGTCAGAAACGACGAGCGCAAGACTCCAGAGGAGACAGAACGATGCAGAAGTTCGCCACCACCGCCCCGATCTCCGCGGTCATCGACTTCCCCGCGGGGCGCGTGCAGTTCATCGCCGCCGACCGGGCCGACGCCACCGTCGAGGTCCTGCCGGCCAATGCCGCCAAGAACCGTGACGTGAAGGCCGCCGCGCAGACCAGGGTCGACTACGCCGACGGCGTGCTGCGGATCGCGGCCCCGGAGGGCAGGAACCAGTACTTCGGCTCCTCCGGCTCCATCGAGGTCACGGTCCAGCTGCCCGCCGGCTCCCGGGTCGGAGTCACCTCCTCCTGCGCCGAGTTCCGGGGCGTCGGGCGCTTCGGCGAGGTCGCCTTCGAGGGCGCGCAGGGCGCCATCAAGATCGACGAGACCGCGGGCCTGAGCGTCGCCACCTCGGGCGGGGACGTGACCGTCGGCCGCCTCACCGGCCCCGCCGACATCAGCACCGGCAAGGGCGACATCCGGATCAGCGAGGCCCGCCGCGGCGCGGTCGTCCTGCGCACCCAGATGGGCGACATCTCGGTCGGCGCCGCCGCCGGAGTCTCCGCCTCCCTCGACGCCGGCACCGGCTACGGCCGGATCCGCAACACGCTCAGGAACGCCGAGGGCGCCGACGCCGGCCTGAACATCCAGGCCACCACGGGCTACGGCAACGTCGAGGCGCGCAGCCTTTGAGCAAGGGCGACGGCCCGGGGAGACGCCGTGCCACGCGGATATCCGATGGCACGCGGGCCTGCCGAGGACGGACACTCGCCCCATGGAAGACATGGGGGCGTTCCGGGAAGCGGTCCTCGCGTGGGCGGCGAGCGACGCCGCGGCACGTGAGCCGGCGGTGGCGGGTGACCTGGAGGAGCGCGCGCGCGAGCTCGCCGCGCGACTGCCCGTACGGACGGTGGTCCTGCTCGAAGGGCTCAGCGACGTCGCCGCGGTCGACGCACTCGCCGAGCGCCGCGGCCGTGATCTGGCGGCCGAAGGGGTCTGCGTCCTGCCCATCGGCGGCGCGATGAGCGTCGGACGCTTCGCCCGCCTGCTCGGCCCGTCCGGCCTCGGCCTCCGGCTCGTCGGACTGTGCGACGAGCGGGAGCGCGACTACTACGCCCGGGCCTTGGAGCGGGCCGGCACGGAGGAGCGGGGCTTCTTCGTCTGCGCGGCCGACCTGGAGGACGAGCTGATCCGCGCGCTGGGCATCGCCCGGGTGACGGAACTCGTCCGGGCGGAGGGCGACGAGCGGCCGCTGCGCACCTTCCTGCGCCAGCCCGCGCAGCAGGGCCGCGCACCGCACCAGCAGCTACGGCGCTTCTTCGGCACCAAGAAGGGGCGCAAGATCCACTACGGCCGCGTCCTCGTGGAGGCCCTCGACGCGACCGACGTCCCCGCGCCGCTCGAAGCGCTCTTCGCCGGCCTGTGAGCCGATCGGCGGCATGACCCGTGAGGAGCGGGGCGCCCGATGGAAGGCATGTCCCCATGCCCGCCGACTCCCAGGACCCCACCGCCCACGAGGCCACCGACGCCGGGGCGGACGCCGAGGCGGCCGCCGTCGTCGAGCGCCTGCTGCGGCACCGCATCGTCCACATCGCCACGCCCATCACCCACGCGACCGCCGAACGCGTCACGGCCCAGCTGCTGCTCCTGGCCGCCGAGAGCGACCGCCCCGTCACCCTCTACGTCAACTCCACGGGCGGCTCGGTGCCGGCCGGCCTGGCGATCTACGACACGATGCAGCACATCAGGAACGACGTCGTCACCATCGGGCTCGGCTACTGCGCCTCGATGGCGCAGTTCCTCGTCGCCGCCGGCACTCCCGGCAAGCGGTACGCCCTGCCCAACACGCGCATGATGCTGCACCTGCCGTCCTTCGCGGACGCCGTCGCCGCCGACACCGACGGCCTCGGGATCGCCGAACTGCACCACACGCGCGTCCGCGTCACGGAACTCCTCGCCCGGCACACCCACCGCGACGCGGCCCGGGTCGCCGCCGACTTCGCCGACGACCGCTGGCTCACGCCGGAGGAGGCCAAGGAGTACGGCCTGATCGACGACGTCCTGGACTCGGGGGCGTGACGGGTCATGCGGGCGGCGGCGTCGTCATCTCTTCACGCCCGCCACGAACGCGGCCCAGGCGGCGGCGGGGAGGAGGAGCGCGGGGCCGTCGGGGACCTTGCTGTCCCGGACGGGGACGACGCCGGGGACTCCGTCGAGGACTTCGAGGCAGTTGCCGCCGTCGCCGTCGCTGTAGGAGCTCTTGCGCCAGGCGGCGCCGACGAAGTCGTAGGAGACCTCGACGCAGTCGCCGCCGGAAGCGTTGCTGTAGCTGCTCGTGAACCAGTGGGCGTTGCTCAGGTCGTACTCGCGCATCGTCTGAAGTCCTCCGCCGCCGACTCGATCAGGGCCAGGGACGCCTCTGGCGACAGAGCGGCGGCCCTGAGGAGATCGTAGGTCTGCTGTGCCCGCTTCACCACAGCCGGATCGTCGAGGAGGTTGCCCGAATACACCGCCTCTGTATAGGCCGTTGGCGGCGCGTCCGCGAACTCCATGAGCTTGAGCGGCTTGCCCATCTGGGGGTAGGCGCCCGCCGCGTACGGCAACACCTGGAGAAGTGCCTTTCGCCCTCGTACGTGCGACACGAGGTGGTGGAGCTGCTCCGCCATCACGGCCTGACCTCCCACAGGGATACGCAGCGCCGTTTCGTGCAGGATGACCCAGTACATGGGCCGTGCAGCGTCCTTGAGGATCGCCTGCCGATCGAGCCGCGCGCTGACTTTCTCCTCGACGTAGTCGTCAGAGGCGAGCGGGTTACTGGCGCGGGTGAGGGCACGCGCGTACTCGCGCGTTTGGAGGAGGCCGGGAATGGCGCTTGACTCGAACTCACAGATCTTCGTCGCGACGTCCTCCAACTCCGCCGCGGCCTGAAAGTATTCCGCGTACGGCGACTTGTCGATCAGCTTTCGCCAGGTGCGTTCGAAAATACCGCCGGTTTGTAGGACCTCGTCGAATCTCCTCGCCAGATCCTGCTGCGGCTTCCGGATTCCCTGCTCGAAGAGTCCGATGTACGCCCCCGACACGAACACCCGTGCACCCAGCTCGTTCTGGGAGAGCCGCGCCGCCTCGCGGCGTTCCTTCAGGAGCTCCCCGAAGAACTCCCACGCCGCCTGTTGTCTGCCTTTGGCCATGGATTGACTCCCGAACCCGACACCGCAGTTGTTGCCCCAGCGTGGCTGTCGATTCTACGGATCGCCCTCCACCCTGGATGCGGAAAGCGAGGAAATGGATTCGGAAAGGAACGTGTTGGTGAAAGAAGACAACATGCGGTCGGCGGAAGAGGCGCGAGAGGTGGTGAGGGAATTGCGGGACGCCCTCGGGCGGGCCGGAATCACGCTGCCCTCGCTCGGGCTCGACGCCGTGACCCTCGCCGCCGATCCTCCTCGGCCGTTGATCGAACTGGGGCGCTGCACGGCGGCGACCGCCCGTCTGCTCGTGGCGGCGCTCACGAACGAAGGGGGACGCGAATGAAACCACCCATCGGCGCGTACGTCGTGGACACCAGCACCGGAAGGGTAGGGACGGTCATGGGGCACGAGGGCCCCTATCTCCAGCTCCGGCCCATCGGCGGCGGGCGCGAGTGGGACTGCGAGCCGGACGGGGTCCGGGTGGCGACCGTCGCCGAGCGGCTGAGCGCGGCGACGGCGCACGCGAACGCCCGTAGCCGGGGCGAAGTGCCGTGACGCCGGAGCGCGCGCGATCCGGACCT
Organism: Streptomyces sp. NPDC053431; assembly: GCF_044544925.1. Classification (NCBI taxonomy): domain Bacteria; kingdom Bacillati; phylum Actinomycetota; class Actinomycetes; order Kitasatosporales; family Streptomycetaceae; genus Streptomyces; species Streptomyces sp. NPDC053431. The sequence goes on from NZ_JBITXX010000001.1 coordinate 521,414, forward strand.
CGCCCGGGTGTGACGGAGAAGGGCCGCTGAGCACTCCTCCGGTACGGGAGAATGGCTCCATGAGTCTGTTCCGCGACGACGGCATCGTGCTGCGCACCCAGAAGCTGGGTGAAGCGGACCGCATCATCACGATCCTCACGCGCGGTCACGGCCGCGTACGCGCCGTCGCGCGCGGGGTGCGGCGGACGAAGTCGAAGTTCGGGGCGCGGCTCGAACCGTTCTCGCACGTGGACGTGCAGTTCTTCGCCCGGGGGAGTGAGCTCGTCGGGCGCGGTCTTCCGCTGTGCACGCAGAGCGAGACCATCGCCGCCTACGGCAGCGGGATCGTCACCGACTACGCCCGCTACACCGCGGGGACCGCGATGCTGGAGACGGCGGAACGGTTCACCGACCACGAGGGCGAGCCGGCGGTGCAGCAGTACCTGCTGCTCGTGGGCGGGCTGCGGACGCTCGCGCGCGGGGAGCACGCGCCGCACCTCATCCTCGACGCGTTCCTGCTGCGCTCGCTCGCGGTGAACGGCTACGCGCCCAGCTTCGAGGACTGTGCGAAATGCGGACTTCACGGTCCGAACCGCTTCTTTTCGGTCGCCGCGGGTGGAGTCATATGCGGGGACTGCCGGGTGCCCGGAAGCGTCGTACCCTCTGCGGAGGCCGTAGGCCTGCTCAGCGCGCTGCTCACCGGCGACTGGGAGACGGCGGACGCGGCCGAGCCGCGTCACGTCAGGGAGGGCAGCGGGCTCGTGTCCGCCTATCTGCACTGGCACCTGGAGCGCGGGCTGCGCTCGCTGCGGTACGTAGAGAAGAGCTAGGAGAGACCACGCCATGGCCATCGCACGACTCCTCGGGCGGCAGCGACGGGAGTACAGCACCCCCGAGCCGCACCCGTCCGGTGCCCGTCCGCCGAAGCTCCAGTCGGAGCTCGTGCCCGAGCACGTCGCGATCGTCATGGACGGCAACGGCCGCTGGGCCAAGGAGCGCGGTCTGCCCCGCACCGAGGGGCACAAGGTCGGCGCCGAGCAGGTGCTCGACGTGCTCCAGGGCGCGATCGAGATGGGCGTGGGCTCGATCTCGCTGTACGCCTTCTCCACGGAGAACTGGAAGCGCTCGCCCGAGGAGGTGCGCTTCCTGATGAACTTCAATCGGGACTTCATCCGCAAGACCCGCGACCAGCTCGACGCGCTCGGCATCCGGGTGCGCTGGGTGGGCCGCATGCCCAAGCTGTGGAAGTCGGTCGCCAAGGAGCTCCAGGTCGCCCAGGAGCAGACCAAGGACAACACCAGGCTGACGCTGTACTTCTGCATGAACTACGGCGGCCGGGCGGAACTCGCCGACGCGGCGCAGGCGCTCGCGGAGGACGTGAAGGCGGGCCGGCTCGACCCGGCGAAGATCACCGAGAAGACCATCCAGAAGTACCTCTACTACCCGGACATGCCGGACGTCGACCTCTTCCTGCGGCCCAGCGGCGAGCAGCGCACGTCGAACTACCTGATCTGGCAGAGCGCGTACGCCGAGATGGTCTTCCAGGACGTCCTGTGGCCCGACTTCGACCGCCGCGACCTGTGGCGGGCCTGCGTCGAGTACGCCCAGCGCGACCGCCGCTTCGGCGGCGTCGACCCGGCCGACCTCGCGGTGCTCGACAAGGCGTGACCGTACGCGAAGGGCCCGTGCCGGATGTGTCCGGTACGGGCCCTTGGCGTATGTCAGGTCACTTCGCGGCGCACTCCGCGCACGTGCCGAAGATCTCCACCGTGTGGGCGACGTTCACGAAGCCGTGTTCCGCGGCGATCGTCTCCGCCCACTGCTCCACGGCCGGGCCCTCGACCTCCACGGCCTTGCCGCAGACGCGGCAGACCAGATGGTGGTGGTGGTCGCCGGTCGAGCAGCGGCGGTAGACCGTCTCGCCGTCGCTGGTGCGCAGGGCGTCGACCTCGCCGGCCTCGGCCAGGGACTGGAGCGTGCGGTAGACGGTGGTGAGGCCGACGGAGTCGCCGCGGTGCTTGAGCATGTCGTGCAGCTCCTGGGCGCTGCGGAACTCGTCCACCTCGTTCAGCGCCGCCGAGACTGCGGCCCGCTGCTTGGTCGAGCGGCCGCGTACGGGGGGTCCTGCCGTCACCACGGGGGCCTCCTTGAATCCTTGTCTGCCCCCGCCATTCTGCCAGCCCCCCGTTACCCGGATGTCAGACCCGCACGTCGTCCGCGGGGCGCCGACTGGCCGGAAGCGGCGCGTCGCAGGCCTGTGTGGCGGCCTCCGCGGCCCGGGCGCGGCGCCGCGCGAGCGGGGTGGCGAGGGCCGTCAGGGCGACGAAGACGCCGATCGCGAGGAGCACGATCGTCGCGCCGGGCGGCGCGTCGACGTAGTAGGTGGTGACGGTGCCGGACAGGGTGACGCCGACGCCGATCAGCACCGCGAGGGCGAAGGTCGTACGGAAGGACCGGGACAGCGACTGGGCGGCCGCGACCGGGACCACCATGAGCGCGCTGACCAGCAGCAGGCCGACGACGCGCATGGCGACCGTGACGGTCACGGCGGCGGTGACGGCGATGAGCAGGTTCAGGGCGCGCACCGGGAGGCCGGTGACGCGGGCGAAGTCCTCGTCCTGGCTGACGGCGAAGAGCTGCCGGCGCAGACCGACCGTGACCAGGATGACGAAGGCGGCCAGGATCGTGATCGCCACGGTGTCCTCGCGGGACACGGTCGTCAGCGAGCCGAAGAGGAACGAGGTCAGGTTCGCGTTGGATCCGGTGTCCGAGAGGTTGATCAGCATCACGCCGCCGGCCATGCCCCCGTAGAAGAGCAGGGCGAGCGCGAGGTCACCGCGGGTCTTGCCGTACGCGCGGATGAGCTCCATGACCACCGCGCCGACGACGGCGACCAGGGTCGCCATCCACACCGGGTTCGAGGACATCAGGAAGCCGAGGCCGACACCGGTCATGGCGACGTGGCCGATGCCGTCGCCCATGAGCGCCTGGCGCCGCTGGACGAGGTAGATGCCGACGGCGGGCGCGGTGATGCCGATCAGCAGGGCGGCGAGCAGGGCCCGCTGCATGAAGGCGTCGTTGAGGAATTCCATGTCAGCTCAGCAGTCCCGTACGGAGCGGCTCGTCGGCCGCGTGCGGATGGACGTGGTCGTGGCCGGGCAGCGCGTGCTGGCCGACGGCCTGCGGCGGCGGGCCGTCGTGGACGACGCAGCCGTCGCGCAGCACGACCGCGCGGTCGATGAGGGGCTCCAGCGGGCCGAGTTCGTGCAGGACGAGGAGGACGGAGGTGCCGCCGGCGACCTGCTCGTGCAGCGTGGCGGCGAGGATCTCCTGGCTGGCGAGGTCGACGCCGGCCATCGGCTCGTCCATGATCAGCAGCTCGGGCTCGGAGGCGAGCGCGCGGGCGATGAGCACCCGCTGGTGCTGGCCGCCGGAGAGCGCGGAGACCGAGTCCCGGGCGCGGTCGGTGAGGCCGACGAGCTCGATGGCGCGGTCGACGGCGGCCCGGTCGGCCTTGGTGGTGAGGCCGAACCTGCGGCGGGAGAGCCGGCCGGAGGTGACGACCTCGCAGATGGTGGCGGGGACGCCGCTCGCGGCGGTGGTGCGCTGGGGCACGTACCCGACCCGGGCCCAGTCGCGGAAGCGCTTCTGGGGGGTGCCGAAGAGCTCGATGGCGCCGCCGGTCAGCGGCACCTGGCCGATGACGGAGCGGACGGCGGTGGACTTGCCGGAGCCGTTGGCGCCGAGCAGCGCCACGACCTCACCGCGCCGGACGGTGAGGTCGACTCCGCGCAGGACGGGCCGCGAGCCGAGGGCCGCGGTGGCGCCGCGGACGGAGATGACGGGCTCGTCGCCCACGAGGGAGCTCACGGGTTCCTCCTGCGGGAATGCGCTTGCCGGGGTGGTCACTTGGCGCCGAGTGCCTTCTTCAGCGCGGCGAGGTTGGACTGCATGACCTCGAGGTAGTCAGCGCCCTTGGACCGGTCCGTGATTCCCTCCAGCGGGTCGAGCACGTCGGTCTTGAGGCCGGTGTCGGTCGCGAGGGTCCTGGCGGTCTTGTCGCTGGCGAGGGTCTCGAAGAAGACGGTGCTGACCTTGTCCTGCTTCGCGATGTCCTGCAGCTGCTTGATGCGGGCCGGGCTGGGCTCGGCCTCGGGGTCGATGCCGGAGATGCCCTCCTGCTCAAGGCCGTAGCGCTCGGCGAGGTAGCCGAAGGCGGCGTGGGTGGTGATGAAGGTCTTGGTGGCGGTGTTCCGCAGACCGGTCTCGAACGCGGTGTTCAGGTCGCCGAGCTTCTTCACCAGGGCGTCGGTGTTCTTCCGGTAGTCGGCGGCGTGCGCCGGGTCGGCCTTCGCGAAGGCGGCGCCCACGCCCTTGGCGACCTCGGCGTACTTCACGGGGTCGAGCCAGATGTGCGGGTCGGCGCCGGCCTCGGAGCCGTGGTCGTGGCCCTCGTGCCCGGCCTCCGCGCCGTGGCCCGCCTCCGCGCCGTGACCGTCCTCGTGGCCGCCGGTCTCGGTGCCGTGCTCTTCCAGCGTGGTGAGGGTGGTGGCGTCGACGGTGTTCTTCACGCCGGCCTGCTGGACGGCGTCGTCCACGGCGGGCTGGACGCCCTTGAGATAGAGGATGACGTCGGCCTCGCCGAGCTTGCCGATCTGCCGCGGCTTGAGCTCCAGGTCGTGCGGCTCGACGCCGGGCTTGGTGAGCGTGTCGACGGCGACGTGGCCGCCGCCTATCTGCTCGGCCAGGTACTGCATGGGGTAGAACGACGCGACGACGCCCAGCTTCCCGTCGCTGTTCTTGTCGGCCGCGTCCGAGGTCCCGCCACAGGCGGACAGGGTGACGAGGCCGAGCGCGACGGCTCCGGTGAGGGCGGTCGGGGGTATCAGTCGGCGTACGTTCATGACACTCATTTTCAACAAAGATGGAAACGGTTGTCAATTGCCGCACGTGTGTCCCGCCGCACTCCTGTTCGGCCATGCGGCGCGCGGAGATCAACGGCATCCCCCTCTACCGGGACGACGTCCCCGCCGGGAACGCTTCCAGCCGCGCGAACCGGCCTTCCGCCACGGCCTGCGCGGCCCCGGAAGAACCGGCTGGGGCTCCCTCGCCCTCGCACACATCGGCGCCGACGCCGTCCGCGCCTGGGCCGCCGCGCGCTTCATCCGGGCCGCGGCGGTGCTCCTGCTCACCGGGCCGGCCCCGAAGGCCCTCGACCCGCGCCTGCCCGACCGGCCGCGCGCCGAGCGGCCCGTCGTGGCGCCGCCGCCGGGCAGGTCCGGCTGCCGGCTGGAGGCGCCCGCGCACCGGGTGGACCTGGTCATGGTCTCGTTCGGGGGACCCGCCTCGCCCGTCGGGCACCTCGCGGCCGAGGCGGCCCGCGCCCGCGCGCTGCGCGACCCGCGCGTGGCGGACGAGCTGACCGGCGACGTGGAGGTCCACTCCTCTTATGTGGGCGGCGGGCGGATGCTCTTCTGGCTGGTGGCCGAGACCGACGAGATGGGCGCCGCCGTGGTCGGTCCTCGTGCTGCCCCACGCGTGCGTGCCCGGCGAGGACAGCCGTTTCGGGCCCGAAGCCGGAGCTGTTCGCGGAGACCCTCCACGAGCCGTACGCGTACCGGCCCAGGCTCTTCGGTCCTCTTCGGGGAGAACGGCGCCGTCCTCGATATCCAGGCAGACTGGTACAAGTCGGGGAGCGATCTGACCGCCGCCCTCGACAGCCGCGTACCCCCCTCCCTCCGCTTCCCGATGAGCGAGGGAGAACCGATTTGAAAGAGGGGGTGCGGGCGCCGGTAACCTGTGGCATTCGCACTTCGTCGTCGTAATGAAGAGAGCACCGTGGCCGCCGACAAGATCGACACCATCGTCAGCCTGAGCAAGCGCCGTGGCTTCGTCTACCCGTGCAGCGAGATCTACGGTGGCCAGCGAGCCGCCTGGGACTACGGGCCGCTGGGTGTCGAGCTCAAGGAGAACATCAAGCGTCAGTGGTGGCGTTACATGGTCACCGCGCGCGAGGAGGTCGTCGGCCTCGACTCGTCCGTCATCCTGGCCACCGAGGTCTGGGAGGCGTCCGGCCACGTCGCCACCTTCACCGACCCGCTGACCGAGTGCACCTCCTGCCACAAGCGCTTCCGCGCCGACCACCTGGAGGAGGCGTACGAGGAGAAGCACGGCCGCCTGCCCGAGAACGGTCTGACCGACCTCAACTGCCCCAACTGCGGCAACAAGGGCACCTTCACCGAGCCCAAGCAGTTCTCCGGCCTGCTCTCCACGCACCTCGGCCCGACTCAGGACACCGGCTCCGTCGCGTACCTGCGTCCCGAGACCGCCCAGGGCATCTTCACCAACTTCGCCCAGGTGCAGACCACCTCGCGCAAGAAGCCCCCGTTCGGCATCGCGCAGATGGGCAAGTCCTTCCGGAACGAGATCACTCCGGGCAACTTCATCTTCCGCACCCGCGAGTTCGAGCAGATGGAGATGGAGTTCTTCGTCAAGCCGGGCGAGGACGAGAAGTGGCACGAGTACTGGATGGAGCAGCGCTGGAACTGGTACACCGGCCTGGGTCTCCGTGAGGAGAACATGCGCTGGTACGAGCACCCGGCGGAGAAGCTCTCCCACTACTCGAAGCGCACCGCCGACATCGAGTACCGCTTCCAGTTCGGCGGCAGCGAGTGGGGCGAGCTCGAGGGCGTCGCCAACCGCACCGACTACGACCTGAACGCCCACTCCAAGGCCTCGGGCGCCAACCTGACCTTCCTGGAGCAGGAGACGGGCGAGCGCTACACGCCGTACGTCATCGAGCCGGCGGCCGGTGTCGGCCGCACCATGCTGGCCTTCCTGCTCGACGCGTACACCGAGGACGAGGCGCCCAACGCCAAGGGCGTCATGGAGAAGCGCGTCGTGCTGCGCCTCGACCGCCGCCTGGCCCCGGTCAAGGTCGCCGTCCTGCCGCTGTCCCGCAACGCGCAGCTCTCGCCGAAGGCCAAGGGCCTCGCGGCCGACCTGCGGCAGAACTGGAACATCGAGTTCGACGACGCCGGCGCCATCGGCCGCCGCTACCGCCGTCAGGACGAGATCGGCACCCCGTTCTGCGTCACCGTCGACTTCGACACCCTCGAGGACAACGCGGTGACCGTGCGCGAGCGCGACACCATGAAGCAGGAGCGCGTCTCCCTCGACCAGATCCAGGGCTACCTGGCCAGCCGCCTCATCGGCTGCTGAGTCCGCTTCGCACGCTCGGGAAAGCCCCCGGTTCCGTTCGCGGAACCGGGGGCTTTCCCGTACCCGGTCAGGGGCGCAGGGCGCGGAGCACCAGCGCGACCACCCCGTCGAAGGCGGCCTCGACGCCCGGGGCGGACCACTCGGCGGCGTGGGCAGGGTTGTGGAAGCGGTCGGTGGCGTGGAAGACCGCGCGGGCCGTCGTCGCGAGGTCCGGCTCCGGGGCGGCGAACACGCCCTCACGGGCACCGTCCTCCAGGATCCGGGCGATCTGCTCGACCAGGTGGTCCTCGTGTCGGTCGACCACCGCGCTGTTCTCGCCGATGAGCACCTGGAAGGTCGCCATCAGCTCCGGATCGCCGCCCGCCTTCCTGCGCTTGAGGGCGAAGAGGGCGCCGAGCCAGCCGGTGAGCCGTTCGTCGGCCGGCTCCGTGCTGTCGACGTACGGCCGGAGCGCGATGATCGTCCGCTCCAGCCACCGCTCGGTGACCGCCTCGCGGAGCGCCGCCTTCGTGCGGAAGTGGCGGTAGACGCTGCCGTGGCTGACGCCGAGCGCGCGGGCCACGTCCACCACGGTCGCCTTCGCCGGGCCGTAGCGGCGCAGCACCTCCTCGGTGGCTTCAAGGATGCGCTCTGCGGTCAGGGTCTCCGTGGTGGCCATGGAATGACAGTACCTGTCAGCGTTCGCTGTCCAGGTGGGCCATCTGGTTCTCCGGGTAGCGGGACCCGGCCGCCGCGTCGGCGGGAACGGCCGTCTCGATCGCCGCCAGGTCGGCCGCGTCGAGGGTGACGTCCAGGGCGCCGAGGGCCTCGGCGAGCCGGTCGCGGCGGCGGGCGCCGATCAGCGGCACCACGTCCTCGCCGCGCGACAGCGCCCAGGCGATCGCGATCTGCGCGACCGTGACGCCCTTGGCGTCGGCGACCGCGCGCAGCCGGTCCACCAGATCCAGGTTCCGGCCCAGGTTCTCGCCCTGGAAGCGGGGGGACATCCCGCGGAAGTCGCCCGGCGTGAAGGCCTGGTCACGGGTGACATGCCCGCTGATCAGGCCGCGGGACAGGACCCCGTACGCCGTGACGCCGATGCCCAGTTCGCGGGCGGTCGGCAGGATCTTGTCCTCGATGCCGCGGGAGATCAGCGAGTACTCGATCTGGAGATCGGCGATCGGGGCCACGGCGGCGGCCCGGCGCAGGGTGTCGGCGCCCACCTCCGAGAGGCCGATGTGCCGGACGTGGCCCGCCTCGACCAGTTCGGCGATGGCGCCGACCGTCTCCTCGATCGGCACGTCGGGGTCGACCCGGGCGATCCGGTAGATGTCGATGTGGTCGGTGCCGAGGCGCTGCAGCGAGTACGCGGCGAAGTTCCGCACCGCCGCCGGCCGCCCGTCGTAGCCGAGGAAGTCGCCCTCGACGGCACGCAGGGCGCCGAACTTCACGCTGGTCAGGGCCTGTTCGCGGGCGGCGGCCGGGGCGGTGCGCAGCGCCTCGTTGATCAGCAGCTCGTTGTGGCCCATCCCGTAGAAGTCGCCGGTGTCGAGGAGCGTGACGCCGGCGTCCAGGGCGGCGTGGATCGTCGCGATCGACTCGGCGCGGTCGGCCTCGCCGTACAGCGCGGACATGCCCATGCAGCCCAGGCCGAGGGCGGAGACCCGGGGACCGGTGGTGCCGAGGGGACGGGTGGGGAGGGAGGTCATGGTCGTCATGGGGGGGCTCCTGGGGAGGGGAGGAAGGGTGCCCGCCGAGCGGGCACCCTTCAACCATGACATGTGCGATGACAGATTTCAATATCTGTCACTCATCCCCGCCCGGCCGACGGGAGGCGCAGGCTCAGCAGCAGCGTCAGTGCCACCACGCCCAGCTGGACGAGCAGCGTCGTGGTGAGCGCCGAACCCATGTCCGCGCGGGAGGAGCCGAGCGAGAGGAAGAGCGAGCCCAGCGTCGCCACGCCCAGCGCCAGCGCCGACTGCTGCGTCGTCACCATCACGCCGCTGCCGACGCCCGCCCGCTCCGCCGGCACCTCCGAGAGCACCACCCGGAACAGCACCGGCAGCTGCAGGCCCTGGCCGAGTCCCGCGATCGCCATGCCCGGCAGCAGGCTCCACACCGACAGGTCCGGCCAGCCGCGTGCCACCGTCCAGGCGAGGAGTCCGATGCCGAGCGCCTGGAACACCGCGCCCGCCGGGACCACCCGGGTGCTGCCCCAGCGCCCGATCAGCCGCGGGCCCGCGAGCGAGGCTCCGAAGAACGCCACGGCCATCGGCACGAGGGCCAGGCCCGAGGCGACCGCACCCATCGCGAGACCCTGCTGGAGCGAGATCGCGATCACGAACATGAAGCCGCTGAAGCCCAGCGACAGCGGCAGCACCACCGCGAGGCCCCGGCGCAGCGAGACCAGGCCGAGCAGACTCGGCGGCACCAGCGGCGTACGGCCCGCGCGGTCCGCCCGGACCTCCACCCACCAGAAGGCACCGGCCGCGAACGGGAAGACGGCCAGCGCCACCCAGGTCCACAGCGGCCAGCCGGCCGCCCGGCCCTCGGTCAGCGGGGCCAGCAGCGTGAGCAGGGACAGCGCGAGCAGCAGCGTGCCGGGCACGTCGACCGGCGCGGGCCGGTCCGAGCGGGTCTCGGGGACGGAACGGGCGGCGAGCAGCAGCCCGACCGCCGCCACCGGCACGTTGACCAGGAAGATCGACCGCCAGCCGGTGCCCGCGACATCGGCGGCCACCAGCACGCCGCCCAGGATCTGGCCGGCCACCATCGCGAGACCGGCGGTCGCCCCGTACAGGCTGAGCGCCCGTGCGTGCCGGGCCCCCGACGTCGAGGCGTGGATGGTCGCCAGGACCTGCGGCAGCATCAGCGCCGCCGCCGCGCCCTGGGCCACCCGGGCGCCGACCAGCGTCCAGGCGTCCGGGGCGAGGCCGCAGGCGAGGGAGGTAACGCCGAAGGCGGCCATGCCGGCGAGGAACAGCCGACGGCGCCCGAACAGGTCGCCGAGCCGGCCGCCGAGCACGAGCAGCACGGCGTACGCCAGGCCGTAGCCGGCCACGACCAGCTCCAGGAGCGCCGGTCCGGCCGCCAGGTCGTGGTCGATGGTGGGCAGGGCGACGTTGACGATGAAGAAGTCGATCAGCGGCAGGGCCGCGCCGAGCAGCACGGTGAACAGGCCGAGGGAGCCGAGCGCCGGGCGGGCGCGGTCGACGGCCGGGAGGGCTGCGGCGCGGGCGGACGGGGAGGTTGTCGTAGTCACGCCATCGAGCCTCTTGCCGTCCTCAGCCTGGTACCAGAGTCTCTTTATCCTGGTACAAGGACTACCTGGCAATGGGCTGAGCGCCGCGGCACCCTGGGAGCATGACAGTCATGACGGCGTACGCGACCACCGAGCCGGACGTCCGGCGCCACGAGCTCGCCGCGTTCCTGCGCAGTCGCCGCGAGCGGATCAGCCCCGAGCAGGTCGGGCTGCCGCGCGGCCGGCGCCGCCGTACCCCCGGGCTGCGCCGCGAGGAGGTCGCCCAGCTCTCCGCCGTCGGCGTCACCTGGTACACGTGGCTGGAACAGGCCCGGCCCATCCAGGTCTCCCCGCAGGTCCTGGACGCGGTGGCCGCCGCGCTGCTGCTCGACCCCACCGAGCGCACCCACCTCTTCGCCCTCGCCGGACAGGCCGACCCGCACCCCGAGGCGGCCTGCCCGACCGTCACGCCCGCGCTGCGGCAGCTCCTCGACCAGCTGGAGCCGGTGCCCGCCGCCGTCCAGAACAGCCGCTACGACTTCCTCGCCCACAACCGCACCTTCGGGCGCCTCTTCTGCGACCTGGACGCGCTGCCCCGCGAGGACCGCAACAGCCTCTGGCTGGCCTTCACCAACGACGAGTTCCGCGCAGCCGTCACCGACCTCCCCGAGGTGCTCCGCTCGCTGGCCGGCAAGCTGCGCGCCGCCATGGCCGAGCACCTCGCCGAACCGGCCTGGAAGGCGCTCCTGAACCGGCTGCAGGAGGCGTCGCCGGAATTCCGCGAGATCTGGGCCCGGCACGACGTCGTCGACCAGTCCGGCCGTACGAAGCTCATCCGCAACCCCCACGTCGGGCTGCTGCGCCTCGAACACACCAACCTCTGGCTCGGCCCGCAGGCCGGACCGCGCCTGGTGACGTACGTACCGGTGGACGAGGCCTCGCGGGCGGGCGTCGAACGGCTGCAGGCGCTGATCCTGGCGGAGGAGGAGACGGCGGCGGCCCGGGAGGAGACGGCCCGGGAGGCCCGAGAGCCGGCTGTCCGGGAGCCGGCGGTCCGCCCCGAGGCCGCCCCGGTGGCAGCTCGGCGGAACGCGGTCCTCGTGACGTCGGGCCGAGCCGGATAGTACGGCCGAGCCGGATCGTACGGACGTCTGAGAAGTCGCGCCGTGCGCGACAATGGGCGAATGACCGCGTTCTCCCCCCTCGCCATCGGGCCGCACATCGTGCAGCCGCCGGTGGTGCTCGCGCCGATGGCCGGCATCACCAACGCCCCCTTCCGCACCCTCTGCCGTGAGTTCTCCGGAGGGAAGGGCCTGTTCGTCAGCGAGATGATCACGACGAGGGCGCTGGTCGAGCGCAACGAGAAGACCATGCAGCTCATCCGCTTCGACGAGACCGAGAAGCCGCGCTCGATCCAGCTGTACGGCGTGGACCCGGTGACCGTCGGCAAGGCCGTCCGCATGATCGTGGACGAGGACCTGGCCGACCACATCGACCTGAACTTCGGCTGCCCGGTCCCGAAGGTCACCCGCAAGGGAGGCGGCTCCGCCCTCCCGTACAAGCGGCCCCTGCTGCGCGCGATCCTGAACGAGGCCGTGACCAACGCGGGCGACCTGCCGGTCACGATGAAGATGCGCAAGGGCATCGACGACGACCACATCACCTATCTCGACGCCGGCCGGATCGCCGTCGAGGAGGGCGTCACCGCCATCGCCCTGCACGGCCGGACGGCCGCCCAGCACTACGGCGGCACCGCGGACTGGGACGCCATCGCGCGGCTCAAGGAGCACGTGCCGGAGATCCCGGTGCTCGGCAACGGCGACATCTGGTCGGCGGACGACGCGCTCCGGATGATGCGCGAGACCGGCTGCGACGGCGTCGTCGTGGGCCGCGGCTGTCTCGGCCGGCCCTGGCTCTTCGGCGACCTCGTGGCGGGCTTCGAGGGCACCGGCGCCTACGCGCAGCCCTCGCTCCGGGTGGTCGCGGACGCGATGGTCCGGCACGCCCGCCTGCTCGGCGAGTGGCTGGGCGACGAGTCGCGCGGCGTCATCGACTTCCGCAAGCACGTGGCCTGGTACCTCAAGGGCTTCTCGGTCGGCTCCGAGATGCGCAAGAAGCTCGCCGTCACGTCCTCGCTGGACGCCCTGCGCTCCGGCCTCGACGAGCTCGACCTCGACCAGCCCTGGCCGGCCGGCGCCGACGGCCCGCGCGGCCGTACGTCCGGGAACAACCGGGTCGTCCTGCCGGACGGCTGGCTCAAGGACCCGTACGACTGCGCCGGCGTCAGCGAGGACGCGGAGCTGGACACCTCGGGCGGCTGAGCCGCCGGTCCTCCCGGCGCCGCCTGCGGGCCCGGAACGGAAGGCCGGGCCCGGGCGCGTCCTGCGCACGCTTCTTGAATGCTCGGGCCCCCGGGGAGCCGCGCTCCGCCCCGGCCGGCCTGCCCCGCTCAGGTGAGCGGGCCGTGGAGGGCGTACCCGGGGACGCGCCGTGTCCCTCTCGTCGCCCCGGGCGACCACCGCCGTCCCGGGACCGGCGAAGAAGCGCCTCCCGGGTGGCACCCGGTGCACAAGATCGCCCGTGCGGACACAGCGTGACGTGCACGAATGGGCCGTCACCGCGCGCGAGAGGCCGGGAGGTCCCGCGGACGGTCCGGATCGTGGGAAACGGGCCGCTCGTACGGAGTGATTCTCGCCACCCTTGATCGGAGTACTGCTCAGATGAGCAGGTTTCCGACGCCTGTGGCGGTTGAATGATGGCACGGAGTGCCACCCGTTTTGTGTTCAAGAGTTGAACGCAGATACGGAATTGCGCGCTCATCTGAGCGCTCTGAGCCTACAATGAGTCAAATGAGCTTCGGGCCCTGAAAGCGGAAGCTACCCGTCAGTTACTTTCGAAGTGCTGGCGGACGGGTGGTTAAGACCGGGTGACCGCTAGGCGTACCTCCCCAGAAGCCTTCGATCTGGGTATGTTCCTCGCCGTCAGGGCAGCCAACCGAGTCGTCGAGGAGTCGGGACCCGTGTCGGAAAACAATGATCAGAAGTTCGTGTACGACTTCACCGAGGGCAACAAGGACCTCAAGGACCTTCTCGGTGGCAAGGGCGCGAACCTGGCCGAGATGACCAACCTCGGTCTCCCGGTTCCCCCCGGGTTCACGATCACGACCGAGGCGTGCAAGACCTACCTCGACAGCGGCTCCGAGCCGGTCGAGCTCCGCGACGAGGTCAGCGCGCACCTCGACGCCCTCGAGCAGAAGATGGGCAAGAAGCTCGGCCAGGCCGACAACCCGCTGCTCGTCTCCGTCCGCTCCGGCGCCAAGTTCTCGATGCCCGGCATGATGGACACCGTCCTGAACATCGGCCTTTCGGACAAGTCCGTCGAGGGTCTCGCCGCGCAGGCCGACAACGAGCGCTTCGCCTGGGACTCGTACCGCCGCCTCATCCAGATGTTCGGCAAGACCGTGCTCGGCGTGGACGGCGAGCTCTTCGAGGACGCCCTCGACGAGGCCAAGGCCGCCAAGAAGGTCACCAGCGACACCGACCTGGACGCCGCCGACCTGAAGAAGCTCGTCAAGCAGTTCAAGAAGATCGTCAAGTCCGCGACCGGCCGCGACTTCCCGCAGGACCCGCGCGAGCAGATGGACCTGGCCATCAAGGCCGTCTTCGACTCGTGGAACGGCGACCGCGCGAAGCTGTACCGCCGCCAGGAGCGCATCCCGCACGACCTCGGCACCGCCGTCAACGTCTGCTCCATGGTCTTCGGCAACCTCGGCCCGGACTCCGGCACCGGCGTCGCCTTCACCCGCGACCCCGCCTCCGGCCACCAGGGCGTCTACGGCGACTACCTGCAGAACGCGCAGGGCGAGGACGTCGTGGCCGGCATCCGCAACACCGTGCCGCTCGCCGAGCTCGAGTCGATCGACAAGACGTCGTACGACCAGCTCATGCAGATCATGGAGACGCTGGAGACCCACTACAAGGATCTCTGCGACATCGAGTTCACCATCGAGCGCGGCCAGCTCTGGATGCTCCAGACCCGGGTCGGCAAGCGCACCGCCGGTGCCGCCTTCCGCATCGCCACCCAGCTCGTGGACCAGGGCCTCATCGACGAGGCCGAGGCGCTGCAGCGGGTCAACGGCGCCCAGCTCGCCCAGCTGATGTTCCCCAAGTTCGACGAGAACGCCAAGGTCGAGCAGCTCGGCCGCGGCATCGCCGCCTCCCCGGGTGCCGCCGTCGGCAAGGCCGTCTTCGACTCGTACACGGCCGTCAAGTGGTCCCGCTCCGGCGAGAAGGTCATCCTCATCCGCCGTGAGACCAACCCGGACGACCTGGACGGCATGATCGCCGCCGAGGGCATCCTCACCTCCCGCGGCGGCAAGACCTCGCACGCCGCCGTCGTCGCCCGCGGCATGGGCAAGACCTGTGTCTGCGGCGCCGAGGAGCTCGAGGTCGACACCAAGCGCCGCCGCATGACCACCGCCTCCGGCGTGGTGATCGAGGAGGGCGACGTCGTCTCCATCGACGGCTCCACCGGCAAGGTCTACATCGGCGAGGTACCCGTCGTACCCTCCCCGGTCGTCGAGTACTTCGAGGGCCGGATGCACGCCGGCGCCGACGACGCCGACGAGCTGGTCCAGGCCGTGCACCGGATCATGGCCTACGCCGACCGCGTCCGCCGTCTGCGCGTGCGCGCCAACGCCGACAACGCCGAGGACGCCTCCCGGGCCCGCCGCTTCGGCGCCCAGGGCATCGGCCTGTGCCGCACCGAGCACATGTTCCTCGGCGAGCGCCGCCAGTACGTCGAGCGCCTGATCCTCGCCGACACCGACGAGGAGCGCGAGGAGTCGCTGAAGGCCCTCCTGCCGCTGCAGAAGCAGGACTTCGTCGAGCTCTTCGAGGCGATGGACGGCCTGCCGGTCACCGTGCGCCTGCTCGACCCGCCGCTGCACGAGTTCCTGCCCGACATCACCGAGCTGTCGGTGCGCGTCGCCCTCGCCGAGGCCCGCAAGGAGCCGCACGAGAACGACCTGCGCCTGCTCCAGGCCGTGCACCGGCTGCACGAGCAGAACCCGATGCTGGGTCTGCGCGGTGTGCGTCTCGGCCTGGTCATCCCCGGCCTGTTCACCATGCAGGTCCGGGCCATCGCCGAGGCCGCCGCCCAGCGCATCGACGCCAAGGGCGACCCGCGCGCCGAGATCATGATCCCGCTCGTCGGCACCGTCCAGGAGCTGGAGCTGGTCCGCGAGGAGGCCGAGGCGGTCATCGCCGAGGTCGTCGCGCAGACCGGCGTGGAGCTGAAGCTGGCCCTGGGCACCATGATCGAGCTGCCGCGCGCCGCCGTGACCGCCGGTCAGATCGCCGAGGCCGCCGAGTTCTTCTCCTTCGGCACCAACGACCTGACCCAGACGGTCTGGGGCTTCTCCCGCGACGACGTGGAGGCCAGCTTCTTCACCGCGTACCTGGAGAAGGGCATCTTCGGCGTCAGCCCCTTCGAGACCATCGACAAGGACGGCGTCGGCTCGCTGGTCCGCCAGGCCGTCGAGGCCGGCCGGGCCACCCGCCCGGACATCAAGCTCGGCGTCTGCGGCGAGCACGGCGGTGACCCCGAGTCGGTGCACTTCTTCCACGAGGTGGGCCTCGACTACGTCTCCTGCTCGCCGTTCCGGATCCCGGTGGCGCGCCTGGAGGCCGGCCGCGCGGCGGCCGAGTCGAAGGGCAGCGACAGCCGCTGACCCACCCGCCGGCCGCGCCGCTGACCATCGGTTCAGTAGCGAAGCCGTGCGAAGACCACCGGAGCCGTCGCTCGTCCCCGACCCTCAAACCGATGGGCGACGGCTCCGGTCTCCAGAAGAGACGGGGCGGACACCTTGTGCGGAGGTGTCCGCCCCCGTCGTATTTCGTCCACGCCAACCGTTGCGTGATCGTTGGGGAAATGTGAGTTCCTGTTCAACTGCCCACGATTATGCGCGTTGAATTATTGGGCGTTGAACTTTCCGCGCTTTCGCAAAGAATGAGACGGGCGCGACCCCCGGATCCCCACCCGGAGGCCGCGCCCATTGGGTTCGTCGGGCGGGTGAGCCGCAACCCTCGCCGACCGCCGCCGGACGCGACCAAGCCCCCCACGGTCTTCGCCGCGTCACCTCGGTCCTGAAGGTTTCCCGTCCGACAGGCACAGCTTTTCGGTTCCCGGCCGTTCGCCGCGAGGCTTTTCAAGTGTGGCTGAAACACCCTGGTAACGTGCAGTGATGCTGTGCATACTCGTCGTCGGGGGTGGTTGCGAGTGCACAGGTGGGGGTTCGGCATATGCTGCGGATTCATTTCACCGGAAACGACTTGGCCGGGGTGCGTATGGCTGCCCGGCCGGACGTTCTGTGGGAAACGATTCTGAGTTTTCATCGGTTAAGGGACCGGCGCGGCTCCGTCGTGTACGGAGAATGGCGCTCCGAGGCGCGCATACGCCTGGGGGCCGAGACCCGGCTGCTGGGCGCGCTCGTGCCGAGCCGCGGCTATTTCCCCGACTTCCTGACCCCGCCCCAGGGCATCCTCGGGCTCGACGAGGGACTGGACGCCGTCGGCGCCACGCCGCCCGGCCGGCTGCACACCGAACTGGCCCTGATCGGCGCCGCCCGCGCCGGGCGCCCCGCGGTCCCGGCAGCGCTGCGGGCCCTCGCCGACGGGGGCAGCAAGCCCCTCGGCCGGCTCCTCTCGGCCCTGCGCAGCTACCACCGGGCCGCCGTCGAGCCGTACTGGACCCACATCCAGGCCCAGGTCGAGGCCGACCGGGCGCGCCGCGGCCGGGCCCTGCTGGACGGGGGAGCGGACGAACTCCTCGCCTCCCTGCCGCCGATGCTGCGCTGGCGCAGCCCCGTCCTGGAGGCGGACTACCCGGTCGACCGGGACGTCCACCTCGACGGGCGCGGGCTGCTGCTCCAGCCGTCCTGGTTCTGCCGCGGCACCGCGGTCGTGCTGCGCGACCCGGAGCTGCCGCCGGTGCTCGTCTACCCGATCACCCACTGCGAGCCGCCGACCGTCCGCGCCCCGGGCCTGCCCTCGCTGGCCAAACTGGTCGGGCACACCCGCTCCGCGGTCCTCAGTGCCATCGGCGACGGCGGCACCACGAGCGAACTGGCCCGCAGGGCGGGGGTCTCCCTCGCCTCCGCGAGCCAGCACGCCGGGGTCCTGCGCGAGGCCGGCCTGGTCGCCACGCTGCGGCACGGCAACGCGGTCCTGCACACGCTGACGCCGCTGGGCGCCGCCCTCCTGGGAGGCGGCGGCGCCCACGGCCGGACGGGGACCCGGTGCTACGCCCGGAACGGGCCGGTCACCTCGTAGGTGATCCCGCCCGAGGAGCTGCCGCTGGTGCCGCGCTGGCTGGAGAAGTACAGCCGGGTGCCGTCGGGGGAGAAGGCCGGTCCGGTGATCTCGGAGCCGGACTGGCCGGTGATCCGGAGGAACGGCGCCACGACGTCGTCCGGCGTGATGACGCAGATCTCCATGTTGCCGCCGTCCTCGGCGACGAACAGGTCGCCCGAGGACGAGCCGGTGACGTTGTCGACCCCCGTGAGCGGGGCGCCGCCGCCGACCACCAGCGAGTCGTCGTAGGCGAGCTCGTACGTGCCGGCGGCCAGGTCGAGCTGCCAGACCCGGTTGTCGCCCTTGGTGGTGAACCAGACGGTGTCGTTCGCGTAGTGGCAGCCCTCGCCGCCGTTGAAGCGCTTGGCGCCGGAGACCTGGTTGCGGGTGGCGGTCGGCGCGCCGTCCGGGTCCGGGACGGTCTGCCAGGTGAAGGTGCCGGAGGTGGCGGTGCCGGCCTTGAGCACCTGCAGGGTGCCGGAGGAGAGGTTGCCCCAGGTGGTGGGCAGGAAGCGGTAGAAGCAGCCGTCCGTCTCGTCCTCGGTGAGGTAGATCGCGTGGCGCACCGGGTCGGCGGCGGCCGCCTCGTGCTTGAACCTGCCCAGGGCGTCCCGGCGGACGGCCGCGTTCACGCCGTACGGGTCGGTCTCGTAGACGTACCCGAGGCTGACCTCCTCGCAGGACAGCCAGGTGTTCCACGGGGTCTTGCCGCCGGCGCAGTTCTGCCGGGTGTTGGAGAGGATCCGGTACGCGCCGGTGACGGTGCCGGCCGAGTCGAACCGCACGGCGCTCGCGCCGCCGCTCGGGTTGATCTCCGAGTTGGACACGTAGATCCAGCCCGTGCCGTCGGGGAAGCAGGCGCCGCCGTCGGGGGCGCTGTGCCAGGTGTACGAGGTCCCCGCGACCGTCTGGGAGGACCGGGCGACGACCCGGCTGGTGAACCCGGCGGGCAGCTGGATGCCGTTCGCGTCCGCGGCGCCGAGCGCCCCGTACGGGCCGGCGCCGGGCTGGGCGGGCGCGGCGAGTGCCGTGCCGCCCCAGAGGCTGCCGCCGAAGGCGGCGGCCGACGTACCGATGACCGCTCCCCGCAGGAAACTGCGTCGCTCCACGTCTCACTCCTGTTGAAGGTGTGAAGGGCCCCGCCGCGCCGGTCGGCGGCGGGGTCGCGCGGTCCTGGAATCTAGAAGTCCGGAGTTGACCGGGCGTCAACGGGCGGTGACGGGCGGACGACGGACGGTGGGCGGGGGCGGGCGCCGGGAGCGTGGGGGCTGGGTGGCGGGCTCGGCGGTGGGACCTTCGGCTCTGGCCCGCCGGCCCCCCGCTCCGGCAGTCTGGGGGTATGTGCGCCACCCGTGCCCCGCGTGACATCGGCTCCCGTGACGACCTCGAGGTGCTGCTGCGGCGCTTCTACGAGGCGGCCTTCGCCGATCCGCTCATCGGGC
Organism: Streptomyces sp. NPDC053431; assembly: GCF_044544925.1. Classification (NCBI taxonomy): domain Bacteria; kingdom Bacillati; phylum Actinomycetota; class Actinomycetes; order Kitasatosporales; family Streptomycetaceae; genus Streptomyces; species Streptomyces sp. NPDC053431. Next base: position 540,628 of record NZ_JBITXX010000001.1, read on the forward strand.
CCTTCTTCACCGAGGTCGCCGGTACGGACCTGGAGGCCCACCTGCCGAGGATCGCCGACTTCTGGGAGCGGGCCCTCCTGCGGGGCGCCGAGTACCGGCGGGACGCCTTCGCGCCGCACGCCGCGCTGCACGCCGCGCGGCCGCTCACCGCCGCCCACTTCGGGCGCTGGACGCAGCTGTGGCGCGCCTCCGTCGACGGGCTCCACGAGGGGCCGCTGGCCGAGCGGGCCAAGGCGCAGGGCGAGCGGATCGCCCTGTCCATGCTGCGGCGCCTCGAAGGGCGGGACGTGTCCACCGACGCCCCGGAGGGACAGGGCGGCTTCGTGCCGCTGGCGGCCCTCGGGCTGCGGTCGGCGGCCTGAGCGGAAAAGATTTTCGAGGAGAGTGCCGAGACACCGATGAGTTCCGGCGGGCCCGCCCGTCTCAACTCCCGGAAGCGCCGACACGGCCCCTACGGAAGAGAGCGTGACACCATGGCCCCGCAGATGATCTTCGTGAACCTCCCGGTGAAGGACCTCGACGCGAGCAAGGCCTTCTACGAGCGGCTCGGCTACTCGATCAACCCGCAGTTCTCGGACGAGACCGCCGCCTGCGTGGTCATCAGCGAGACGATCTACGCGATGCTGCTCACCGAGGAGAAGTTCCGGAGCTTCACCGCGCCCGGCAAGGAGATCGCCGACGCCACCAAGACCACCGAGGTGCTCGTCACGCTGAGCGCGGAGAGCCGCGAGAAGGTCGACGAGCTCGCGGACCGGGCGCTGGCCGCCGGCGGCGGCCCGGCGAAGGAGCCGATGGAGCTGGGCTTCATGTACGGGCGTTCCTTCGCCGACCCGGACGGCCACCACTGGGAGGTCTTCTGGATGGACGTGTCCGCCGCCCAGGGTGCGCAGGGCGCCCAGGGCTGACCGCCCGCCCGCCGGCCCAGGGCTGACCGCGCTGCCGCCGGCCCGGGGCTGACCGCCCGCCCGCCGGGAGCCGTCAGGCCGAGACGCCGCCGTCGATCACCAGGTCGGTACCGACGGCGGAGCCGGCCGCGTCCGAGGCGAGGTAGAGCACCGCGGCCGCGATCTCGGCCGCCGAGGAGATCCGCCCGAGCGGCGACTCCTCCTTCATCCGCACCGCACGGTCGGCCTCCGTCTCGCCCGGCCGCAGCGACATCGAGGACTCCGCGGCCCCCGGGCTCACCGCGTTGATCCGGATCCCGTCGGCGACGTGGTCGAGGGCGGCGGCCCGGGTGATCGCGGAGACGGCCGCCTTGGAGACCTGGTAGCCGAAGAGGCCCGGCACGCGCACGTGGGCGCCGAGGTTGGACGCGATGTTCACGATCGCCCCGCCGCCGTGCGCGCGCATGTGGGCGATCTCCGCCTGCAGCGCGTGCAGCACGCCGGTGACGTTGATGTCGAGCAGCGTCCGCCAGTCCTCCAGCGGGAAGTCCCCGGCGAGGTGGCCGCCGCGGAACACCCCGGCGTTGTTGACGGCGACGTCGAGCCCTCCGAAGGCCGCCACCGTGTCCCGTACGAGCCGCCGGGTGTCCTCGGCGACGGCGACGTCCGCCGTGAACGCGCGGGCGGTGCCGCCCGCGGCCTCGATCAGCGCCACCGTCTCGTCGAGCGGGGCGGCGGCGCGGCCGGCGACCGCCACCCGCGCGCCCTCGGCGGCGAAGGCGAGCGCGATCGCCCGGCCGAGCCCGGAGCCGGCTCCGGTGACGAGGACGGCGCGGTCGGTGAAGCGGGGGAACGACATGATCGGTTCTCCTGAGTTTTTTTGACCGTACGTTCTAGTATGAGGTCCGGGAAAAGGGGCGCCCGAAGGCGCCCCTTTGACCGGGTGCGTCAGTCCAGCAGGGCCAGCGCCTGCTCCGCCGCGTCCCGCACGCGGGCCGGGTCGCTGGACGCCTTGCCCACCACCCGCAGCCCCTGTAGCAGCACGAGCAGCATCCGGGCCAGGGCCCGCGGATCGCGGTCCGCCGGCAGCTCGCCCTGCGCCCGGGCCCGGCTGAGCGCGCTGTGCAGCAGGGTCTCGACCTGCTCCCAGCTGAGCTCCACCCGGCGGGCCACCGCCGCGTCGTGCGGGGCGAGTTCGGCCGCCGAGTTGGTGACCAGGCAGCCGCACTGGCGGAGGCCGTCGGTCCCCGCCTCCGCCGCGAACCGGCGTACCAGCGCGCGCACGGCCGGCAGGGCCGGGCCCGGCGCGGACAGCTCCGCCATGATCCGCGGGTCGCGGGTCTCCAGATAGCGCTCCAGGGCCTTCAGGTACAGCTCGTGCTTGCTGCCGAAGGTCGCGTAGAGGCTGGCGCGGCCGATGCCGAGGTGCGCGACGAGGTCCGACATCGTCGTCGCCTCGTAGCCGCGCGCCCAGAACAGCTCGAGCGCTGCCTGGAGCGCGGCGTCGGGATCGAATTCCTTGGTCCTGGCCACGCGTTGACCGTACGCCTGTCTGGAACGCTCGGTCAAGATCGGCCGGTCACACCGTCCGCACCGGGTACACCGCCACCGTCACCTCGTCGTCGTCCAGGCACCGCCCCGTCTCCAGGTCGAAGCGCTGCTTCAGGAGCGGCGAGGCCACGAACACGCGCCCGCCCGCCGAGCCGATCAGGCCCCGGGACAGCACCTGCGCCCCGGTGAACGGGTCACGGTTGTCGATCGCGTACGTCCGGCCCGCGCGGTCCTTGAAGACCGCGGCCTGCCGGCCGTCCGGCAGCAGCGCCGCCAGGCCACGCCCCGGGGTGAGACGCGACTCCTCGCAGACCGTCAGCCAGGAGTCTTCGGCGGGGGAGAGTTCGAGGGTCGTCATCGGGAGGAGGCTCCTTCCAGGGTGCCGATCGTGAGGATCTGGAGGTCCGGCTTGATCTGGTCGCGCTCCGGCACGAACCGCACCGACGGGTCCGGCGTCTCCGGCGCGTTGACGAAGGACACGAAGCGGCGCAGCCGGTCCGGGTCGTCCAGGGTCTCGGCCCACTCGTCCCGGTAGTCGGCGACGTGCGCCGCCATCAGCGCCTCCAGCTCGTCGCACAGGCCCAGCGAGTCGTGCACCACGACGTCCCGCAGGTGGGCGAGGCCGCCCTCCAGGCGCTCCAGCCACACGGAGGTGCGCTCCAGCCGGTCCGCGGTGCGGATGTAGAACATCAGGAACCGGTCGATCAGGCGCACCAGTTCCGCGTCCGACAGGTCCTGGGCGAGCAGGTCGGCGTGGCGCGGGGTCGCGCCGCCGTTGCCGCCGACGTACAGGTTCCAGCCGCCGGCGGTGGCGATCACCCCGAAGTCCTTCGACTGGGCCTCCGCGCACTCCCGGGCGCAGCCCGAGACCGCCGACTTCAGCTTGTGCGGGGCGCGCAGCCCGCGGTAGCGCAGCTCCAGCTGGATCGCCATCTTCACCGAGTCCTGCACGCCGTAGCGGCACCAGGTCTGCCCCACACAGGACTTCACCGTGCGCAGCGCCTTGCCGTACGCGTGCCCGGACTCGAAGCCGGCGTCGACCAGCCGCGTCCAGATCGAGGGGAGCTGGTCCACCCGGGCGCCGAAGAGGTCGATCCGCTGACCGCCGGTGATCTTCGTGTAGAGGCCGAAGTCGCGGGCCACCTCGCCGATCACGATCAGCTTCTCGGGGGTGATCTCACCGCCCGGGATGCGCGGCACCACCGAATACGAGCCGTTGCGCTGGAGGTTGGCCAGGTGGTGGTCGTTGGTGTCCTGCAGCGCCGCCTGCTCGCCGTCCAGGATGTAGCCGCCCAGGCCGATCGCGGGCGCGAGGCTGGCCAGGATGGATCCGACGGTCGGCTTGCAGATCTCGCAGCCGTCACCGCCCTTCGCCTCCTCCCGGCCGTGCGAGTCGAGCAGGGCGGCGAAGGAGGTCAGCCGCAGCGTGCGGGCGATCTCGTAGAGCTCGCTGCGGGTGTACGAGAAGCAGCCGCAGAGCCCTTTGTCGGTGGGCGCCGGCAGCAGCTTCTCGATCACCTTCACGCAACTGCCGCAGCCCGTCCCGGCCTTGGTGCACTTCTTCACCTCGGACAGCGAGCCGCACTGGGTGATCGCGTGCTTGGTGACGTTGTGGCAGGAGCAGATCACCGCGTCGTCCGGCAGCGCGGACGGGCCGAGCGCGACCGGCGCGCCGACACCCGCCGGGAGCACCAGCTGCTCGGGCGAGACCGGCGGCTTGGAGCCGGTCAGCGGGCGCAGCAGGCCGTAGGACTCGGCGTCGCCGACCAGGACGCCGCCGAGCAGCGTGCCCTCGCCGTCGACGACCAGCTTCTTGTAGATCCCGGAGCGCGAGTCGGAGTAGACGACGTCCAGACAGCCCTCGGCGGTGCCGTGCGCGTCACCGAAGGAGGCGACGTCGACGCCGAGCAGCTTCAGCTTGGTCGACAGGTCGGCTCCGGTGAAGCCCGTGGTGCTCTCCTCGGCGATGGTCGCCGCCGCCGTCTGCGCCATCTCGTAACCCGGCGCCACCAGGCCGTACACCCGGCCGTCGGAGGCCAGCGCGCACTCGCCGATCGCGAACACCGCCGGGTCGGAGGTCCGGCACAGCTCGTCCACCGCGATGCCGCCGCGCTCGCCGACCTCCAGGCCGCAGTCGCGGGCCAGCTGGTCGCGGGGGCGGACGCCCGCCGAGAACACCACCATCTCCGTGGCCAGTTCGGAGCCGTCCGACAGACGCATGCCCGTGACCGCGCCGTCCTCGGTGACGATCTCCTGGGTGCCCGTGCCGGTGTGGACGGTCAGCCCCATCTGCTCGATGGTGCGCAGCAGGGCCGCGCCGCCGCCCTCGTCGACCTGCACCGGCATCAGCCGGGGCGCGAACTCCACGATGTGCGTGTCGAGTCCGAGGCCCTTGAGCGCGCCGGCCGCCTCCAGGCCGAGCAGGCCGCCGCCGACGACCGCGCCGGTCGTCCGGCCCTTCGCGTACTCCTCGATCGCGAGCAGGTCCTCGATCGTCCGGTAGACGAAGCAGCCGTGGGCGTCCTTGCCGGGCACCGGCGGTACGAAGGGGAAGGAGCCGGTGGCGAGGACGAGGGTGTCGTACGCGAAGACCTGCCCGGACCGGGCGGTGACGGTGCGGGCCGCCCGGTCGACGGCGACCGCCGGGTCGTCGGTGTGGAGCTCGATGCCGTGCTTCTCCATGAATCCGTCCTCGACCATGGACAGGTCGTCGGGGGTCTTCCCGGAGAAGTAGGAGGTCAGCTGGACGCGGTCGTAGGCGGGGCGGGGCTCCTCGCAGAGCACCACGATCCGGGCCCGCGTCGTCACGCCCCGGTCCGCGAGCGCCTCCAGGAACCGCTGGCCGACCATGCCGTGGCCGACCAGGACGATGGTGGGGGTGGGGGGAGGGGTCGTCATGTCAGGAGCCTCCGTCGTGGGTGAGCAGGTGCAGCAGGGGGGCGTCGGGCAGGGCCTCGTCGCCCTCCCAGGCCCGGGCGAGCGTGCCGACCGCGGCGAGATCGCCGAGGAGCACGCCGCCGACGAGCCGGTCGCCACGGACGACGACCTTCCGGTAGGCCCGCCGGGTCGCGTCCGTGAGCTGCACGACGTCGTCGCCGGGGGCCGGGGTGGTCTCGCCGAACGCCGCCAGGTCCAGCGACTCGGGGCCGCCGAGGGTGAGCCGGGTGAGCGCCCGGGTGCCGGTGTAGCGGGGGCGGTCCGCGGGGGCGGGGCCGCCGGTCCGCTCGGCGCCGAGCAGATCGGCCAGGACGTCGGCCTGGTCGAGCGCGGGCCCGGCCAGGCCGTACACGCGCCCGGCGTGCTCGGCGCAGTCGCCGATCGCGTGGATGTGCGGGTCCGAGGTGCGCAGCTCGTCATCGACCACGACCCCGGTGCGGATGTCCAGACCGGCCTCGCGGGCCAGCGCCACGCGGGGGCGGACCCCGCAGGCCAGGACGACGACCTGCGCGTCGAGGACGAAGCCGTCGGCGAGCTCGACCGCGGTGACGGCGCCGTCCCGCTGCCGCAGACCGCTCACCCGGCACTCGGTGTGCACCTCGACGCCCAGTTCCTCCATGTGCGTCCGGAGCAGGGCCGAGGAGTCCTCGTCGAGCTGGCGCTCCATGAGGCGCTCGCCCTGCTGCGTGAGCATCACCTCGGCGCCGAGCGCCGCGAGCGCCCGGGCCGCCGAGACGCCGAGGAGGCCGCCGCCGATGACGACCGCCCGCACCCCGGGCCGTACCAGCTCCCGCAGGGCCAGGCAGTCGTCGAGGGTGCGGAAGGGGTGGACCCCGGAGGGCAGCTCCGCCCCGCGCAGTCCGCGCAGCGGCGGCAGCACCGGCGCCGAACCGGTCGCGAGGACCAGTCGGTCGTAGGGCACCAGGGAGCCGTCCGCGCACTCCACCGTGCGGGCCGCGCGGTCGATCCGCACCGCCCGCGCGCCGAGCCGGGCCGGCTCACGCGCCTCGGGCAGCGCGATGACCTCGGGGCCGTAACGGCCGGCGAGGACGTCCGCGAGCAGCAGCCGGTTGTACGGCGTGTGCGGCTCCTCGCCGAGGAGGGTGACCGGCAGGCGCTGGGCGAGCCGGGCGCCCGCCGTTCCGCCCCCGACCACCACGATCCGTGTACTCATACCCGGAAGCGTGCGCGGCGGGTGTTACCCGACGGGATCCCGGCTGTTTCCCGTACGGAACGCTGACCTCACCGTAGACGGGCCGCGCTGTGAGGCCTCGTCCGGCGGTATACGGGAGGGCCCCGGCCGGCGGGGCGGCCGCGCGAGACCCCCGGTCGGCGGTGTGCGCGAGGCCCCGGCCGGCGCGTAGGGCCCGGGGCGGCAAGCTCAGACGTAGCTCAAGACTCCCGGGATCGATGGCTGACGCACGCACCCGGGCTCTAGGCTCACGGCATGCCTGACATATCCCTGACCACTCTCGCTCTGCTCTGCCTCGCGGCCCTGGCCGCCGGCTGGATCGACGCCGTGGTCGGGGGTGGCGGACTGCTCCTGCTGCCCGCGCTGCTGCTCGGCCTGCCGCACCTGCCGGCCGCGCAGATCCTCGGCACCAACAAGGCCGTCGCCATCGTCGGCACCTCCGGCGCGGCCGTCACCTATGTGCGCAAGGCGCCCGTCCAGGTCGGCACGGCGGTGCGCATCGGGCTCGCGGCGCTTGCCGGCTCGATGGGCGGCGCCTTCTTCGCCGCCGGGATCAGCAGCGAGGTGCTGCGCCCGGTGATCATGGTCGTGCTGCTCGGGGTCGCCGGCTTCGTCATGTTCCGGCCGTCCTTCGGCACCCGCCCCGAGGGCGCGGAGCGGCCGGCGCTCACCCGGGCCCGGGTCGTCACCGCGATCGTGGTGGTCGGCGGCGGGATCGGCTTCTACGACGGTCTCTTCGGGCCGGGCACCGGCACCTTCCTCGTGCTCGCCCTGACCGCCGTGCTCCACCTGGACCTGGTGACGGCCTCCGCCACCGCGAAGATCGTCAACGTCTGCACCAACGCGGGCGCGCTCGCGATGTTCGCCTACCAGGGGCACGTGATGTGGCTGCTCGCCGCGGTCATGGCGGTCTTCAACCTGGCCGGCGGCATGGTCGGCGCGCGGATGGCGCTGCGGAAGGGCTCCGAGTTCGTGCGCGGGGTGCTGCTCGTGGTCGTCTTCTCGCTGGTCGCGAAGCTCGCCTTCGACCAGTGGGCGTGACGGCGGGCCGGCGCGCCCGCTACCTCACCCCGATGAGGTGCCCGAAGGCGACGACGTTGCCCTGGTAGCCGCCGGACTGCCGGGAGAAGGCGCCGCCGCAGGTGATCACCCGGATCTCGGCCCGGTCGGCCTCCCCGTACACCTTGGCGTCGGGGAAGCGGTCCTTGGCGTAGACCTCGATCGCGTCGATCGTGAACACGGCGGTACGGCCGTCCTTTCGGTCCACCTCGATCCGGTGCCCCTTCTTCAGGGCGCCCAGCGCGTAGAAGACGGCAGGTCCCCGCGCGTTGTCGACGTGGCCCGCGACGATCGCGGTGCCCTTCGCGCCGGGCGTGGTGCCGTTCCCGTACCACCCGGCCAGATTGCGGTCGGCGGCCGGCGGCACCTCCAGCGAGCCGTCCGGGGCGAGCCCGAGGTCCGTCAGGGGCGCGTCCACGTCGATCTCGGGGATGCGCAGCCGCAGCGGGGCGGAGGGCGACAGCGGGTCGGCGGCGGCGTCGGTGTGGACGCTCGGCCCGGCGGCGAAGGCCTGGGCGGCCGAGGGCACGGGCGGGGTGACCTCGCCGGAGCCGTCATGGATCATCCAGAGGCCCGCGCAGGCCGCGGCGGCTATGCCCCAGCCCTTCCTGCTGTTGCTCACGGACGTCATCCCTCCGGGTGTGGTCCTGCCCCCGCCGGGCCGTCAGCGGGCGCGCGGCGGGGGCAGGACGCGGGCGGTACCGTCAGCCGTCCTGCGCGCCGCTCGCCCGGCGCCGCAGGAGCCAGGTGCCGCCGACGGCGGCCGCGGCCAGCACCGCCACGCCCGCCGTGACCTGGGCGGTGTCGGGGCCCACACTGCCGCCGACACCGGTTTGCACATGGCCGCTGGGGCTCTTGTGCCGGACGACGAGGTCACCGCGGGCCGTCCTGCCGTTGTCGCAGGCGACACTGATCCCGTAGGTACCCGCCTTGACGTGGTGCGGCACCGTGAACTGGCCGACCACGACCTCCTTGTGGGTGCTGGGGTGGAGCTGGAACTCGCCCGCGCCGAGCGAGTTCGCGTCGCCCACGCCGTGGCCGTGGGAGCCGCAGGCGAGGGTGTTCACGGTGACCGTGGTGCCAGGGTCGGCCGAGGAGGGGAAGATCTCCAGTGCCTGGGAGCCGTGTCCGGAGCTGTTGCCGTGTCCGTCGTTGTCGCCGTGTCCTTCGGTCGCGAGCGCCGCGGGAGCGGCGAAGGCGCCGAGCGCGACGATCGTGAGCGCGGTACCGGTGAGCAGTCGGGCGGGGTTGCGGCGCATGGGGTCCTCCGGGGCGCGCGGACGTCTGAGCCGGAAGCGGGACGTTCTTCCGTAGGACCGAGATAAATGCGTGGCCCGGCCCGCCGCCTGCTGATGGAGGATCAGAATTACTCCGTCCGATACGGCGCGTCGGCTGGATTCCGGACGTTCTCGCAGGTCGGGCCGCATTTCTCGGCGTCAGCTGACGGTCCGTGCCGAACGGGTGACCGCCCCCGCCGTCGGGGGACGGTCAGATCGCCTCCCAGGGCGTCTCCTCGTACGCCGCGTACACCCGCTCCATCAGCTCCTCGTCGACCACGAGCTCGACGTCGTCGATCAGGGAGACCGGGGAGATGCCGCGCGAGTTCGCCACGAAGGCCGAGCGGAAGGACGGCACGTCCGCCAGGGCCACCCGGCGGGTCACGGACGGCAGCCGCGGGGCGAGCAGCCCCATGGTGATGCCGGCGAGGCAGGGCGCCGACGGCCAGATCACCGAAGTGCCGTCCCAGAAGGCGATGTTGGTCACCGCGCCCTCGGCGATCTCGGCGTCCGGGCCGCCGGTGAGCAGGGCCTCGTCGAAGCCCGCCCGGCGGGCCGCGTCCCCGTGGAAGGCCTGGCCGAAGCCGCCCAGGTGCTTGATGTGGGCGGCCGGGCGCCAGTACGGGACAGACTTCAGCGACCAGGGCGCCCGGTCGTCCGGGAACGGGGCCCGTACGGTCACGAGCGTGCGGGCGCCCTCGTACACGTACACCCGCGCGGACGCGTCCCGCCGGCCCGCCGCCGCGAGCGCCCCGGCGAGCTGCCGGCGGACCCGGTCGGCCTCCAGGGGCCGGCCGAACAGCTCGCGGGTGGCCCGGTCGAGCCGGTCCAGGTGCAGGCCGAGGCCCCGCACCCGCCCGTCGCGCACCTGCATCGCGGTGAAGTGCCCGTAGCCGCTCATCACGGTCGCGAGGAGCTCCGGGTCGGCGACGGGGACGCCGTCGACCTCGATGTGCAGGGCGGGGACCGTCTCTTCGGGCTTCTGGTCAGGCGTGGTCATGGGGTCCACCGTATGCCCGCGGATCCGGGCTTGACCTCGACCAAGGTCGAGGTACCACCATCCTCGCCATGGACATCACGAACCCGCTCCGTCTCGCCGTCATCGTCGCCAGCAACCGCGAGGGCCGCTTCGGTCCCGTCGTCGCCGACTGGTTCACCGCCCGCACCGCCGAACGCGACGACTTCACCACCCAGGTCGTCGACCTCGCCGACGTCGACCTGCCCACCGCCCTCTCGCACCGGCCCGGCCCCGCCGTCCGGGCCGAACTCGCCAAGGTCAGCCCGGTCCTGGCCGAGGCGGACGCCTTCGTCGTGCTCACCCCCGAGTACAACCACTCCTTCCCCGCCGCCCTCAAGTCCCTGATCGACTGGCACTTCACCGAATGGCAGGCCAAGCCCGTCGGCTTCGTCTCCTACGGCGGCATCTCCGGCGGCCTGCGCGCCGTCGAGCAGCTCCGCCAGGTCTTCGCCGAGATGCACGCCGTCACCGTCCGCGACACCGTCTCCTTCCACCTGGCCCACGGCCTGTTCGACGAGGACGGCACGCCGAAGGACCCCACCGGGCCCGACACCGCCGCCAAGACCATGCTCGACCAGCTCGGCTGGTGGGCCCGCGCGCTCAAGGACGCCAAGTCGGTGCGTCCGTACGCCGGCTGACGGCTCCACGAGGTGACGGGCGGGCGCATCCCCGACGGGGCGCGTCCCCCGGCGGGGCGCCTCCCCGACGGGGCCGCGCGCGGCCGGCCGGCGGCACCGCCGCCGCCGACGTCGGCCCCGGCGCGGCGCGCGAGACGAGGGGCGCACGCCCGGCTGCACGCGGCCCGGTTCGCCCGTACGGTGGAGGCGTGATCGTCACCGTCCGCACCACCACCGACGCGCGCGCGAAGGCCGACGCCCTGGCGCGCGGCGCCGTCGAGGCCCGGCTCGCCGCCTGCGCGCAGATCTCGGGGCCCGTCACCTCCGTGTACCACTGGCAGGGCGCGATCGAGACCGCCGAGGAGTGGGAGGTGGTGCTCAAGACCACCGAGGCCCGCTACACGGCCCTGGAGGCGCACCTGCTCGCCGCCCACGACTACGAGACGCCCGAGATCCTCGCCACCCGGGTGGCCCGGGTCAGCGCGGACTACGCCCGCTGGGTCGAGCGGGAGACCACGCCGGTCCCGGAGCTCGAGGGGCCGGCCGACGAGGAGCTGCCGTTCTTCATGTACGGGACGCTGCGCCCGGGCGCGTACAACCACGACCGGTTCCTCGCCGGCCGCATCGGCATGGAGGCGGAGGCCGTGATGCACGGCGCGGTCCTGTACGACGGGCCGGGCTACCCGTACGCCGTTCCGGCGGACGGGGGCCAGGTGGTCGGCACCCTGCTGACGCCCGCGCCCGGCGCGTACGGCGAACTGTTCGGGCTGCTCGACCGGCTGGAGCTGCCCGTCGGGTACGAGCGGGTGGCCAGGGACGTCGTACGGCTACGGGACGGGGCGCGGGTCTCCGCCTGGGTGTTCCTGGCGGGACCGGACGCGCCCCTCGGCCCGGTCATCGAGAGCGGCGACTGGTTCAGCCGGCCGTAGCCGGTGTCCCGGCGGGCCTGCCCGCCGGCTCCAGGCGGACCGCGCACACCTTGAACTCCGGCATCCGCGAGACCGGGTCGAGCGCCGCGTTCGTCAGGGTGTTGGCCCGGCCCTCGCCCGGCCAGTGGAAGGGCATGAAGACGGTGTCCGGGCGGATCGCGGTCGTGACCCGGGCCGGCGCCACCGCCCGGCCGCGCCGCGACACCACCGCCACGGGCTCGCCGTCCGCGACCCCGATCCGCTCGGCGAGCCGGGGATGGAGCTCCACGAAGGAGCCGGGCGCGGCCGCGTTCAGCTCGGCGACCCGCCGGGTCTGCGCCCCCGACTGGTACTGCGAGACCACCCGTCCGGTCGTCAGCACCACCGGGTACTCGGCGTCGGTCTCCTCCGCCGCCGCCCGGTGCACGACCGGCACGAACCGGGCCCGTCCGTCGGGCGTGGCGAAGCGGTCGAGGAAGAGGCGCGGGGTGCCGGGGTCGCTCTCGTCGGCGCAGGGCCAGTACACGCCCTGTTCCTCCTCGATCCGCCGGTAGCTGATGCCCGCGTAGTCCGCCGGGCCGCCCGCCGAGGCGCGCCGCAGTTCCTCGAAGACCTCCTCGGGGTCGGTCGGGAAGCCCTTCTCCCGGCCGAGCAGCGCCGCGAGCCCGTGCATCACCTCCAGGTCGCTGCGGACCCCCGGCGGCGGCGTGAGGGCCTTGCGGCGCAGCAGCACCCGGCCCTCCAGGTTGGTGGTGGTGCCGGTCTCCTCGGCCCACTGGGTCACCGGCAGGACCACGTCGGCGAGTTCGGCGGTCTCGGAGAGGACGACGTCGGCGACGGCCAGGAAGTCCAGGGAGCGGATCCGCTCCTCGACGTGTGCGGCGCGCGGCGCCGACACGACCGGGTTGGAGCCCATGAGCAGCAGCGCCTTCACGTCGCCGCCGAGGGCGTCGAGCAGCTCGTACGCGCTCCGCCCGGGGCCGGGCAGGGTGTCGGGGTCGACGCCCCACACCCCGGCGACGTGCGCGCGGGCGGCCGGGTCGTCGAGCTTGCGGTAGCCGGGGAGCTGGTCGGCCTTCTGGCCGTGCTCGCGGCCGCCCTGCCCGTTGCCCTGGCCGGTGAGGCAGCCGTAGCCGCTGAGCGGCCGGCCGGCCTTTCCGGTGGCCAGGCACAGGTTGATCCAGGCGCCGACGGTGTCGGTGCCCTTGGACTGCTGTTCCGGGCCGCGGGCCGTGAGCACCATGCCGCTCTCCGCCTCGGCGAACATGCGGACCGCCTCGCGCAGCCGCGGCACGGCGACGCCGGTGATCCGCTCCACGTGCTCGGGCCAGTGGGACATGGCCCCGGCCCGGGCGCCCTCCCAGCCGGTGGTCCGCTCGCGGACGAAGTCCTCGTCGACCCGGCCCTCGGCGACCACGAGGTGCAGCATCCCGAGGGCGAGCGCCAGGTCGGTCCCGGGGCGCGGGGCGAGGTGCAGGTCGGCCTGCTCGGCGGTGCGGGTGCGGCGCGGGTCGACGACGATCAGCTTGCCGCCGTTCTCCTTGAGCTCGGTGAGGTAGCGCAGGGCGGGGGGCATGGTCTCGGCGAGGTTGGAGCCGACCAGGATGACGCAGCCGGTCCGCGGGATGTCCTCCAGCGGGAAGGGGAGTCCCCGGTCGAGGCCGAAGGCCCGCTGGTGGGCGGCCGCGGCGGAGGACATGCAGAAGCGCCCGTTGTAGTCGATCTGCGAGGTGCCGAGCACGAGCCGGGCGAACTTTCCGAGCGTGTAGGCCTTCTCGTTGGTGAGGCCGCCGCCGCCGAAGACCCCCACGGCATCGGCACCGTGGTCGGCGCGGGTCCGGCGCAGCCCGTCGGCGACGGCGGCGAGTGCCTCCTCCCAGGTGGCGGGCTTCAGCACCCCTGTGTCAGGGCAACGGACCAGGGGCTCGGTGAGCCTGACCCGGGAGGAGAGCACGGCCGGGGCGGTGCGGCCCTTGCCGCACAGCGCGCCCCGGTTGACGGGGAAGTCGGGCCGGTCGACCACCTCGACGGGGAGCTCCCCGGTGCCCCCGGCGCGCAGGTTCATGCCGCACTGGAGGGCGCAGTAGGGACAGTGCGTGGGAACGGTGGTGACCTCTGACATGACCCGAGGATGCGACGGGCGTGTTACGGGCGGGGTCGTGCCGCATTACGGGGAGGATGCCCTGCGCTCAGATCAACGGTCCGCGCCGGGTGAGGCGAGCGCCTTCGTCACGCCGTCCTCGCGGGCGCCGAGGAAGTGCGGGTCGGGGCGCAGGGCCGCGTCGAGGGCGGCCTTCCCGGCGGCCGCGAGCTCCCGGGTGGTGCCGTAGTACCAGGTGGCGTCGTGGGGTTCGCCGACCCCGACGCCGTACGAGTCCACGCCCGCCGCCCCGCACAGGGCGACGGCCCGCTTGATGTGGAAGTCCTGGGTGACGAGGACGGCCCGGTCCACCCCGAAGATCTTCTTGGCGCGGACGCAGGAGTCCCAGGTGTCGAAGCCCGCGTAGTCGCTGACGACCCGGCCTTCGGGCACCCCGCGCTGCGCGAGGTACGTCCGCATCGCGCTGGGCTCGTCGTACTCGGTGCGGCTGTTGTCGCCGGTGACGAGCAGGACCTTGACCTTGCCCGTGCGGTAGAGCTCGGCGGCGGCGTCGAGGCGGTGCGCCAGGTACGGGGTGGGACGGCCCTTCCAGAGGCCGGCGCCGAACACGACCGCGACGTCCTGGGCGGGCACGTCGGCCGTGGTGCGCAGCCGGTCGTCGGCGCTGAGGTGCATCCAGGTGGCGGGGGCGAGGGCGAGGACGGCGCCCAGCATGACGGCCTGGACGGCGCGGCGGCGGCCCCGGGTGGTGCGGGGGAGGCGGGGCAGGCGGACGCCGCGCATCAGGTGGACCTCCGTGGTCGGGAAGGAGTGGTCACTCCGTTCGACGCTGTTCGGCGGCCTTCGGTTCGCTCGTGGCCCGGTCCGTTCCGTACAGCAGTGCGGACAGGGCCATGCCGAGCAGCATGCCGAGGAGCTGGGCGGCGGCGAAGGCGGGCACGGAGCCGGGCGCGATGCCGGTGAAGGAGTCGGAGAAGGCGCGGCCGAGGGTGGCGGCCGGATTGGCGAAGGAGCCGGAGGAGGTGAACCAGATCGCCGCGCCGATGTAGCCGGCGACGGCCACCGGGGCGAGCGAGGGGCGGCCGATGCGGCCCAGGCCCTGCACGACGAGGACGAGCCCGGCGGTGGCGACCGCCTCGCCGAGCAGCAGGTGCAGCTCGGCCCGCTGCTCGGTGGCGAGCGCCGCGCCGGGCGCCCGCCCGAACATCGCCTCGGCGAGCAGCGCGCCCGCGACGGCGCCGCCGAGCTGGGCGCCGATGTAGGCGACGGCCTCGCGCCCGCGCCCCGCCGAGCGGCGGGACCACCACTCGGAGAGGGTGACGACCGGGTTGAAGTGGGCGCCGGACAGCGGGCCGATGAGGGCGATGAGCAGGCCGAGACCGATGGCGGAGGCGGCGGCGTTGGCGAGCAGCCGGACGCCGATGTCCTGGCTGAGGGAGTCGGCACGGATGCCGGAACCGACGATGACGGCGACCAGGGCGGCGGTGCCGGTGAACTCGGCGAGCGCGCGCCGGGGGAGCGGCGCAGGGGACATTCTCATAGTGGAAAAGATATTCCGTGATTCGGAACGAAAAAAGAGGGGAGGGGAGGGATGAGACATCCGTACGATCCGTGGGTGATCGACAAAGCCACCCTCCTCGCGGCAGCAGTCCGCAACAACGCCGACTGGTGCGACACCATGTGCCGCGCCCACGGCCTGCCCGGCTCCTTCGGCCCCCGCGCCTGGACCAACCCGCGGCGCACCCCGCTCTACTACCCGGACGCGGTCAGCCTCTCGGAGGACGCCGAGGTCGGGGACGTCCTGGCCGGCGTCGACCGGTCCGCCGGAGCCTCCGTCAAGGACAGCCACGCCCGCCTCGATCTGGCGGCCGAAGGCTTCCGACCGCTCTTCGAGGCCCGGTGGATCCACCGCCCGGCCGGTCTCCCCGGCCGCCCCGTCACCGCCGGCTTCCGCCCGGTCACCAGCCCCGCCGAACTCGCGGCCTGGGCCCTCGCCTGGAGCGGCGGCGACGCCGAGGAGGCGGAGCTCTTCCGCCCCGGACTCCTCGCCGACCCGACGACCACGATCGTCGCGGGCCACGACGGGGACGGCCGGATCCTCGGCGGTGCCGTCCTCACCGAGTCCGCCGGCGTCACCGGCGTCTCCAACCTGTTCACCGCCGACGGGGTCCCCGCCTCCTACGCCTGGTCCGGCGCCCTCGCCGCGGCCGCCCCCGGCCTCCCCGTCGTCGGCTACGAGTCGGGCGACGACCTCGACGCGGCCCTGGCCGAGGGCTTCGAGGCGATCGGGCACCTGCGGGTCTGGCTCGCCGTCTGACACGAGCGGCCCGGCCCGCCGTGAGGCCACGGCAAACACCCGTGACCCAAGCGAAACGGCCAGGCAACGTGACCCCGGCAGGATCGGCGCATGACGACGCAGGAGCCGGACCTCATGTGCGACAGCAGCGCCGACCTGCTCGGCCGCGTCGGAACCCAGCTGGGCGCCCGGCTCCGCCGGGTCCGCCCGGTGGGGCCGGGCGCCGCGCCGACGCTGATAGCCGTCGGTCACGGCAGCCGCGACCCGCGCGCCGCCGCCACCCTCCGGCTGCTCCTCGACCGCGTGCGGGACCTGCGCCCCGGACTCGACGTGCGGCTCGCCCACATCGAGCTCGACGCGCCCCTGCTCGGCGACACCCTCGCGGGCCTGGCCGAACTCGCCGGTCCCGCCGAGACGTTCGGCCCGGCCGGCGACGCGCCCGGCGCCGTTCTCGTCCCCCTCCTCTTCGCCCGCGGCTACCACGTCAAGCACGACCTGCCCGCGGCCGTCGCCGCCGCCCCCTCCCTGCGGGCCCGGATCGCCGAGCCGCTCGGCCCGCACCCCCTCCTCGTCGAGGCCCTCGCCGACCGGCTCGCCGAAGCCGGCTGGACCCCCGAGGACGGCCGCTCGGCCGCCACCGGCGTGGTCCTCGCCACCGCCGGCTCCCGCGACCCCGAGTCCGCCGCCGCCGTCCGCCGGATCGCCGGCCGGCTCGGCGAACGCCTCGGCGGAGTGCCCGTCGTCCCCGCCTACGCCTCCGCCGCCGCGCCCACCGTCCCCGAGGCCGTCCGCGCCCTCGCGGCCCGCGGCCGCCACCGCATCGCCGTCGCCTCCTGCTTCACCGCCCCCGGCCTCTTCGCCGCCCGCGCCGCCGCCCACGCCCCGTGGCTGGCCGCCGACCCGCTCGGCGCCCACCCCGCCCTCGCCCGGCTGGTCCTGCACCGCTACGACGAGGCCCTGCGGCCCGCCGTGTCCGCCGCACGGCGAGAACTCGCCGCCATCTGACCCGTTCCGTCCGTCCCTCCCGTTACCTTCGGGACTATGGAAGGCATCGCAGACCCCGACAGCACCGGCACCGACACCCCCGGCTACGACGAGACCGCCACCGAACGCTGGGCCGCAGAGCCCGACAAACGCCCCGGACGCACCGCCTTCCAGCGCGACCGGGCCCGCGTCCTGCACTCCGCCGCACTGCGCAGACTCGCCGGCAAGACCCAGGTCGTCACCCCCGGCACCCTCCCCCTGGCCTTCGGCTCCGCCCAGGCGGGGGAGACCCCCTCCCACGCCTGGGACGCCAGTCCCCGCACCCGGCTCACCCACTCCCTCGAATGCGCCCAGGTCGGCCGGGAGCTCGGCGCCGCCCTCGGCTGCGACCCCGACCTCGTCGAAGCCGCCTGCCTCGCCCACGACATGGGACACCCGCCCTTCGGGCACAACGGGGAGCAGGCCCTCAACGACGTCGCCAAGGACTGCGGCGGCTTCGAGGGCAACGCCCAGTCGCTGCGCCTGCTCACCCGGATCGAGCCCAAGCGCTTCACCGCCGACCCTGTCACCGGCGAACCGGTCAGCGTCGGCCTCAACCTCACCCGCGCCGCCCTCGACGCCGCCACCAAGTACCCCTGGCCCCGCGGCGGCCACCCCACCGACCCCGGCTCGCCCAAGTTCGGCGTCTACGAGGACGACCTGCCCGTCTTCGCGTGGATCCGGGCCGGCGCCCCCGCCCACCGCAAGTGCTTCGAGGCCCAGGTCATGGACTGGTCCGACGACGTGGCCTACTCCGTGCACGACTTCGAGGACGGCCTGCACGCCGGACACATCGACCCCGGCATGCTCCTCGCCGCACCTGAGCGCGCCGACATCTGGGCCGTCGCCCTCGGCCGCTACGTACCGGAGGACACCGACCCGCAGGAGCTCGCCGACGCCCTCGACCGGCTCGTCGACCAGGAGTGGTGGCCGCACGGCTACGACGGCTCCGCCGCCGCCCAGGCCCGGCTCAAGGACGCCACCAGCCAGCTCATCGGACGCTTCTGCCTCGCCGCCGAGGGCGCCACCCGCCAGGCCTACGGCTCCGGCCGGCTCACCCGCTACGACGCCGAGCTCGTCGTCCCCCGCGAGACCCGCAACGAGTGCGCCGTCCTCAAGGCCGTCGCCGACCGGTACGTGATGCAGCGCGCCGAGCAGGAGGCGCTCCGCGCCGACCAGCGCATCGTCGTCGCCGAGCTCGCCGAGGCGCTGGCCGCCCGCGCCCCCGAAGGGCTCGAACCCCAGTTCCGCGCCCTGTTCGTCAGCGCGCCGGACGACCGTTCCCGCAAGCGGGTGATCGTCGACCAGATCGCCTCCCTCACCGACGCCTCCGCCCGCACCCTGCACGCCCGGCTGCGCACCCCGCGCGGTTAGGGCGTGTCCCGGGCGTGTCCCGGGTGTCCCTCCCGGATCAGGCCGGGCCGTTCGCCCTCTTTCGCCGGCCCGGCCGGTGCGGGACCCTCGCATGCACGGCCCGAGGCGGTACGGCCCGGGCCGCACCCGGGGGCGTAGCGTAGGGAACCGGTCGCAACGAGGAGGAATCAACGTGGTCGACGCAGATCAGACCTTTGTCATCGTCGGCGGGGGCCTGGCCGGCGCCAAGGCGGCGGAGACGCTCCGCTCCGAGGGGTTCAACGGGCGGGTGATCCTCATCTGCGACGAACGCGAGCACCCCTACGAGCGGCCCCCGCTGTCGAAGGGCTACCTCCTCGGCAAGCAGGAGCGGGACTCCGCCTTCGTCCACGAGGCCTCCTGGTACGCGCAGAACGACGTCGAACTGCACCTCGGCCAGCCCGTCACCGCCATCGACCGCGAGGCCCGCACCGTCCGCCTCGGCGACGGCACCGTCATCCGCTACGACAAGCTGCTGCTGGCCACCGGCGCCGAGCCGCGCCGCCTCGACATCCCCGGCACCGACCTCGCGGGCGTGCACCACCTGCGCCGGCTCGCCCACTCCGAGCGGCTCCGTGACGAGCTCAGGAACCTCGGCCGCGACAACGGGCACCTGGTGATCGCCGGCGCCGGCTGGATCGGCCTGGAGGTCGCCGCCGCGGCCCGTTCGTACGGCGCCGAGGTCACCGTCGTCGAGGCCGACCCCACCCCGCTGTACCGGGTCCTCGGCCCCGAGCTCGGCCAGCTCTTCACCGACCTGCACACCGAGCACGGCGTCCGCTTCCGCTTCGGCGCCCGGCTCGCCGAGATCGTCGGCCAGGACGGCATGGTCCTCGCCGCCCGCACCCACGACGGCGAGGAGCACCCCGCGCACGCCGTCCTCGTCGCCATCGGCGCCGCCCCCCGCACCGCGCTCGCCGAGAACTCCGGCCTCGCCCTCGTCGACCGCGCCGACGGCGGCGGCATCGCCGTCGACGAGTCGCTGCGCACCTCCGACCCCGACGTCTTCGCCGCGGGCGACGTCGCCGCCGCCCACCACCCGTCCCTGCACCGGCGCATCCGCGTCGAGCACTGGGCCAACGCCCTCAACGGCGGCCCGGCCGCCGCCCGCGCCATGCTCGGCCGGCACGTCTCCTACGACCGCGTCCCGTACTTCTTCTCCGACCAGTACGACCTCGGCATGGAGTACTCGGGCTGGGCGCCGGCCGGCTCGTACGACCAGGTCGTCTGCCGCGGGGACGTCGGCAAGCGCGAGTTCATCGCCTTCTGGCTGAACGAGGGCCGGGTCGTCGCCGGCATGAACGTGAATGTGTGGGACGTCACAGAGCCGATCCAGAAGCTGATCCGGTCCCGCGCCCAGGTGGACCCGGAGCGGCTGGCGGACCCCTCGGTGCCCCTGGAGGACCTGGCTTCCTGAGCCCGGCCGCACCGGCCACCCCCGTATCATTCATGCGTGGCCGGCAGGATCAACGACGATGACGTGAAGGCGGTACGGGACGCGGTCCCGATCGACGCCGTCGTGTCCGAGTACCTCCAGCTCCGCAACGCGGGCGGCGGCAACCTCAAGGGCCTCTGCCCCTTCCACGACGAGAAGTCGCCCTCCTTCCAGGTCAGCCCCAGCAAGGGACTCTTCCACTGCTTCGGCTGCCAGGAGGGCGGCGACACCATCGCCTTCGTGATGAAGATCGACCACCTCTCCTTCTCGGAGACGGTCGAGCGCCTCGCCGCCAAGGCGGGCATCACCCTGCGCTACGAGGAAGGCGGCTACAACCCCGGCCACCAGCGCGGCGAACGCACCCGCCTGGTCGAGGCACACCAGATCGCCGCCCGGTTCTACGCCGACCAACTCGGCTCCGCCGAGGCCGAGATCGGCCGCCGGTTCCTCGCCGAGCGCGGCTTCGACCAGGCCGCCGCCGAGCACTTCGGCGTCGGCTACTCCCCGGTCGGCTGGGACCATCTCACCCGCTTCCTGCGCGGCAAGGGCTTCACCGACCGCGAACTGATCCTCTCCGGCCTCTCCCAGGACGGCCGCCGCGGCCCCATCGACCGCTTCCGCGGCCGGCTCATGTGGCCGATCAAGGACGTCGGCGGCGACGTCGTCGGCTTCGGCGCCCGCAAGCTGCGCGAGGACGACAACGGGCCCAAGTACCTCAACACCCCCGAGACGCCGATCTACAAGAAGTCCCAGGTGCTCTACGGCATCGACCTGGCCAAGAAGGACATCGCCAAGGTCAGCCGCGCCGTCGTCGTCGAGGGCTACACCGACGTCATGGCCTGCCACCTGGCCGGCGTCACCACCGCCATCGCCACCTGCGGCACCGCCTTCGGCGGCGACCACATCAAGATCCTGCGCCGCCTCCTCATGGACAACGGCTCGGCCCGGGTGATCTTCACCTTCGACGGCGACGCCGCCGGCCAGAAGGCCGCCCTGCGCGCCTTCGAGGACGACCAGAAGTTCGCCGCCGAGACCTACATCGCCATCGCCCCCGACGGCATGGACCCCTGCGAGCTGCGCCTCGCGAAGGGCGACGAGGCCGTGGCCGACCTGGTCGAGCCGCGCACCCCGCTCTTCGAGTTCGCGCTGCGCCAGATCGTCGGCCGCTACGACCTGGAGACCCCGGCCGGCCGCGCCGCCGCCCTCGACGAGGCCGCCCCGGTCGTCGCGAAGATCAAGAACCTGGCCTCCCAGCACGAGGTCGCCGTCCAGCTCGCCGGCATGGTCGGCATCCTCGACGAGCGCTTCGTCGTCCAGCGCGTCGCCCAGATCGCCCGCTGGCAGCGTGACCGCGGCGGCCGCGGCCCCGGCCCCGCGGGACCCGAGCGGCGCCGCCACGACGTCGGACAGATCCAGGCGCCCACCGCGCCCGCCGGGCCCGCGCTCAACCTGCGCAGCCCCGCCCACCGCACCGAGCGCGAACTCCTCAAGCTCGCCCTCCAGCGCCCCGAACTGGTCTCCCCGGCCTTCGACGCCTACGGGATCGACGAGTTCACCGCCCCGCCCTACGCGGCCGTCCGCCAGTGCATCCAGGACGCCGGCGGCACCACCGGCGCCCCCGCCGACTACCTCGACGCGGTCCGCGAGGCCGCGCCCGACGACACCGTCCGCGCCCTCGTCACCGAACTCGCCGTCGAGGCGATCTTCGCCAAGAACGTCGACGAGGCCTACGCCGGCGACCAGCTCGTCACCGTCCGCCTCCGCGCCGTCGACCGCCGCATCCGCGACGTCCAGGGCACCCTGGCCCGCCTCGGCGCCCACGGCGACCCGGCCCAGCTCTCGGCCGTGCAGAACGAGCTGTGGGTGCTCACCCAGTACGGCCAGTCGCTGCGCAACCACGGGGCCGCGGCCCTCTGACGTCGGTCCGGCCTACGTTCGGTCACGCGACGAACTCAAAAAGTCACCGCACGCCCCTCGTGGCGGTGATGTGTCGTACCCCACACTGGGTCACGGTGCCGTCCCGCTGCCCCGTACGCCCCCGAACCGGCAGCGATCACCCACCCCCCTGGAGGTCGCCCCCCGTGCAGACCCAGACCCAGACCCTCGCCCTGTCCGAGCCCGCGCCGGTGGAGCTGGTGGCCGTGGAGGAACAACCGGAGCCGGAGTCCGATCCGGAGACCGAGGTCCAGGAGGTCCCCGAACGGCGGCGCCGCGTCGCCGACCTCGGCGGCAACGGGCCCTCGTCCGACCTCTTCCGCCAGTACCTGCGCGAGATAGGCCGGGTCCCGCTGCTCACCGCGGAGGAGGAGGTCGAGCTCGCCCGGCGCGTCGAGGCCGGTCTCTTCGCCGAGGAGAAGCTCGCCAACACCCCCGACCTGGACACCCGGTTGGCGCTCGACCTGGACCGGCTCGTGGTCCTCGGCCGGATCGCCAAGCGCAAGCTCATCGAGGCGAACCTGCGGCTCGTCGTCTCCGTCGCCAAACGCTACGTGGGCCGCGGCCTCACCATGCTCGACCTGGTCCAGGAGGGCAACCTCGGCCTCATCAGGGCCGTGGAGAAGTTCGACTACGCGCGCGGCTACAAGTTCTCCACCTACGCGACCTGGTGGATCCGCCAGGCCATGTCCCGGGCCCTCGCCGACCAGGCCCGGACCATCCGCGTCCCCGTGCACGTCGTCGAACTCATCAACCGGGTCGTCCGCGTCCAGCGCCGGATGCTCCAGGAGCGCGGCTACGAACCCACCGCCGAAGAGGTCGCCGCCCAGCTCGACCTGGCCCCCGAGCGGGTCGGCGAGGTCCTCCGCCTCGCCCAGGAACCCGTCTCCCTGCACGCCCCCGTCGGCGAGGAGGAGGACGTCGCCCTCGGCGACCTCATCGAGGACGGCGACGCCGCCTCCCCCGTCGAGTCCGCCGCCTTCCTGCTGCTCCGCGAACACCTGGAGGCCGTGCTCTCCACCCTCGGCGAACGCGAACGCAAGGTGGTCCAGCTGCGCTACGGCCTCGACGACGGCCGGCCCCGCACCCTGGAGGAGATCGGACAGCTCTTCGGCGTGACCCGCGAACGCATCCGCCAGATCGAGTCCAAGACCCTCAACAAACTGCGGGACCACGCCTACGCGGACCAGCTGCGCGGTTATCTCGACTAGCCGGCCTCCCCGGCGGCGCGAGTGACCCGTCCCGCACGTCACGCGGCACGGGTCACGGCACGTCGATCACACGAGGCCGGTCCGCCGGTCAGTCGACCTCGACGACCGCCTGCGCGAACTGCGCCGCGTACAGCCGGGCATAGGCGCCGCCCGCCGCCAACAGCTCCTCGTGCGTGCCCTGTTCGACGATCGAGCCGTTCTCCATCACCAGGATCACGTCCGCGTCCCGGATGGTGGAGAGGCGGTGCGCGATCACGAACGACGTGCGCCCGTGGGCCAGTCGGGCCATCGCCTTCTGGATCAGGACCTCGGTGCGGGTGTCGACCGAGCTGGTCGCCTCGTCGAGGACCAGGATCACCGGGTCGGACAGGAACGCCCGCGCGATGGTGATCAGCTGCTTCTCGCCGGCGCTGACGCCCGCGCCCTCGTCGTCGATGACCGTGTCGTAGCCGTCCGGCAGGGTGCGGATGAAGCGGTCCGCGTGCGCGGCCCGCGCCGCCTCCTCGATCTCCGCCCGGCTCACCTCGCGCGTCGCGCCGTAGGCGATGTTGTCGGCGATGGTGCCGCCGAACAGCCAGGTGTCCTGGAGGACCATGCCGATGCCGGAGCGCAGGTCCTCGCGGGACATCTTCGCGATGTCGACCCCGTCGAGGGTGATGCGCCCGCCCGTCACCTCGTAGAACCGCATGAGGAGGTTCACCAGGGTGGTCTTGCCCGCGCCGGTCGGGCCCACGATCGCGACCGTGTGCCCCGGCTCCACCTTGAGGGTCAGGTCCTCGATCAGCGGCTTGTCCTTTTCGTAACGGAAGGCCACGTTCTCCAGCGCGACCCGGCCCTTGAGCTCGCTCGGCCGCTCGCTCACCGGCGCGTCCGGCTCCTGCTCCGCCGCGTCGAGCAGCTCGAAGATCCGCTCGGCGGAGGCGACACCGGACTGCACCAGGTTCGCCATCGAGGCGACCTGCGTCAGCGGCATCGAGAACTGCCGGGAGTACTGGATGAAGGCCTGCACGTCACCGATGGACAGACTGCCGGTCGCCACCCGCAGACCGCCGACCACGGCCACCAGGACGTAGTTCAGGTTCGAGACGAAGAACATTACCGGCTGCATGACACCGCTGTTGAACTGCGCCTTGAACCCGGCCTCGTACAGCGCCTCGTTCTGCTCGTGGAAGTCCTTCGCGGACTCCTCCTGCCGGCCGAAGACCTTCACCAGCGTGTGGCCGGTGTACATCTCCTCGACGTGCGCGTTGAGCCGGCCCGTGGACTTCCACTGCTGCACGAAGTGCGGCTGCGAACGCTTGCCGATCCTCGTCGCCACGACCACCGACAGCGGCACCGTGACCAGCGCCACCAGGGCGAGCAGCGGCGAGATCCAGAACATCATCGCCAGCACGCCGACGATCGTGAGCAGCGAGTTGATCAGCTGGCCCATCGACTGCTGGAGGGTCTGCGAGATGTTGTCGATGTCGTTGGTCGCCCGGGACAGCACCTCGCCGCGCTTGGCCTTGTCGAAGTACGACAGGGGCAGCCGGGCCAGCTTCGCCTGGACGTCCTCGCGCATCCGGTAGACCGTCCGGTTGATCACCTTGATCGACATGCGCGTCGAGACCAGCATCAGCAGGCCCGCGAGCACGTACACGGCCAGCGCCAGACCCAGGACCTCGCCGACCGCCGAGAAGTCGATGCCCTGGCCCGGGGTGAAGTCCACCCCGGCGAGCATGTCCGCCATCCCGCCGTCGCCCTTGGCGCGCAGCGCGTCCAGGGCCTGCTGCTTCGTGGCGCCCTCGGGCATCTGCCGCCCGACCACCCCCGCGAAGACCAGGTCGGTCGCCCGGCCGAGGATCTTCGGCCCGACCACCGAGGCCGCCACCGACAGCACACCGGCGAGCAGCATCACCCACAGCGAGCCCCGCTCCGGCGCCAGCTGCTTCAGCAGCCGCTTGCCGGAGCCCTTGAAGTCCATCGACTTCGAGTCCGGGCCGCCCCCGGCCATCGGCATACGTGGACCGGCCATCAGGCTGCCTCCGCCTCGGTCAGCTGGGAGAGCACGATCTCCCGGTACGTCTCGTTCTCCGCCATCAGCTCGTGGTGCCGCCCGGTGCCGACGACCCGGCCCTCGTCGAGGACCACGATCCGGTCGGCGTCCCGGATGGTCGACACCCGCTGGGCGACGATCACCACCGTCGAGTCGGCCGTCTCCTCGGCGAGCGCGGCCCGCAGCAGCGCGTCCGTCTCGTAGTCGAGCGCGGAGAAGGAGTCGTCGAAGAGATAGATCTCCGGCTTCTGCACCAGCGTGCGGGCGATCGCGAGCCGCTGCCGCTGACCGCCGGACACGTTCGTGCCGCCCTGGGCGATGGGGGCGTTGAGCCCGCCCTCCAGCTTCGAGACGAAGTCCTTGGCCTGGGCCACCTCCAGGGCGTGCCACAGGTCCTCGTCGGTCGCGTCCGGGTTCCCGTACCGCAGGTTGGTCGCGACGGTCCCGGAGAACAGGTACGGCTTCTGCGGCACGAGTCCGACCGTCCGCGCCATCAGCGCGGGTTCCAGCTTCCGTACGTCCACGCCGTCGACCAGCACCTCGCCGTCGGTCACGTCGAACAGCCGCGGCACCAGCCCGAGCAGCGTCGACTTGCCGCTGCCGGTCGAGCCGATGATCGCGGTGGTCTCGCCCGGCCGGGCGACCAGCTCGACGTCCCGCAGGACCGACTCCTCGGCGCCCGGGTACCTAAAGTCCGCGCCCCGCAGCTCCAGGTGCCCGCGCCGGGCGAGGGTGCCGACCGGCTCGGCCGGCGGAACGACGCTGGACTCGGTGGCGAGCACCTCCTCGATGCGCTCGGCGCACACCTCGGCCCGCGGCACCATCATGAACATGAAGGTGGCCATCATCACGGCCATCACGATCTGCATCAGATACGCGAGGAAGGCGGTCAGCGCGCCGATCTCCATGTCCCCGCTGTCGATGCGGTGCGCGCCGAACCAGACGACGGCGATCGACGACACGTTCACGACCGTCATCACGGTCGGGAACATCAGCGCCATCAGGCGCCCGGTGGCCATCGACACCTCGGTCAGCTCGGCGTTGGACCCCTCGAACCGCTCACGCTCGTAGGCGTCCTTCACGAAGGCGCGGATGACCCGGTTGCCGGTGATCTGCTCGCGCAGCACCCGGTTCACCGTGTCCAGCCGCGTCTGCATGGTCCGGAACAGCGGCCGCATCCTCCGCACGATCAGCGAGACCGCGATGCCCAGCACCGGCACCACCGCGATCAGCACGGCCGACAGCGGCACGTCCAGGCTGAGCGCCATCACGATGCCGCCGACGCACATGATCGGCGCGGAGACCATCAGGGTGAACGCCATCAGGACCAGCATCTGGACCTGCTGCACGTCGTTGGTCGTGCGGGTGATCAGCGACGGCGCGCCGAAGTTTCCGACCTCCCGGGCCGAGAAGGACTGCACCCGCTCGAAGACCGCGGCACGGACGTCCCGCCCGAGCGCGGAGGCGGTCCGCGCCCCGAAGTACACGGCCCCGATGTTGCAGACGACCTGCACGACGGACACGCCGATCATCAGCGCGCCGAACCGCAGGATGTAACCGGTGTCCCCGTTCACGACACCGTTGTCGATGATGTCCGCGTTCAGGGTCGGCAGATAGAGGGTGGCGCTGGTCTGCAGCAACTGCAGCAGCACCAGCAGTCCGATGGGTTTCCTGTAAGGCCTGAGGTGGGTTCGGAGAAGTCTTATGAGCACGGGTTCTACTATCGCCCGCGCTCCCGAGACGTTACGACTCGTTTTGCGGGCGCGCGAGGTGGCCTGAAGAAGTCTTTACGAACCCGGGGACGACGGCCTGGGCGGGCGCGACGAGGGCCCTGCCGGCGCGAGGCGCGAGCCCAACTGGCGGCGTCCGGGGCGGGGCGGCGCGAACTTTCGGCGGGGGTCCCGGGCGGACGCCACGAGCGCCCCGCCCCGCGTGCGCGGCGAGCCCGCCTGTTGGTCGTCCGGGGCGGGGCGGCGCGAACCTTGGGTCGGTGTCCCGGGCGGGCGCCGCGAGCCTGCGGCCGGAGTCCCCGGCGCGGGCCGGGGCTCCCCCTGCCGCCGGGCGCCGCGACCCCCCAGCCGCCGTGCGTGGCGATCCGCCTGCCGAGGGTCAGGAGGCGAACGCCCCGGGGTGGATCTGCTCCCGGGTGGCGGTGTACTGCTGGCGCACGGCCTGGCCGACGGCGAGCTCCTCGCCCGGCTCGAAGACCTGGGCGGCGGCGCCCTGCCAGGCCGGCGGAACGGCAGGGGAGAGCGTGCCCTGGGAGACCCCGAGCGCCCAGGCGGCCTGGCGGGCGGCGCCGAGCGCCGCGTACTCGGCCGGCTGCGGGACGACGACCTGGGCGCCGAAGACGGTGGGGGCGATGACCTGGACGGCGGGCAGCCCGGCGGCGGCGCCGAGCAGGAAGACCCGCCGTACGGCGACGCCCCGCCCGCGCAGCACGTCCATGGCGTCGGCGAGCGAGCAGAGCATCCCCTCGAAGGAGGCCCGGGCGAGGTGCTCGGGCTTCATCGACTCGCGGCGGAGCCCGGAGAGGGTGCCGGCGGTGTGCGGCAGGCGCGGGGTCCGCTCGCCTTCGAGGTAGGGCAGCAGGACGAGCCCGGAGGAGCCGGGGGTCGACTTGAGGGCGAGCGCGGAGAGTTCCTCCAGGGACTCCACGCCGAGCATCTCGGCGGTCCCGCGCAGGGCCCGTACGGCGTTGGAGGTGTGGACGACCGGCAGGTGCGTGCCGGCGGCGTCGGCGAAGGAGGTGATCATGCCGTCCGGGTCGGCGAGCGCCTCGTGGTGGACGGCCATGACGGAGCCGGAGGCGCCCAGGGAGACCACGGCGTCCCCGATGCCGAGCCCGAGGCCGAGGGCGGCGGCCATGGTCTCTCCGGTCCCGGCGGAGATCAGCAGCCCCTCGGGCGTGGTGCCGGCGGCGTCGGCGGGCCCGAGCACCTCGGGCAGCGCGGCCTGATGCCCGAGCGCCAGCTCGACGAGATCGGGCCGGTACACCCCGGTCCGTGCCGACCAGTACCCGGTCCCGGAGGCGGCACCGCGGTCGGTGGTGCGGCGCGCGGGCCGGCCGAGCAGCTGCCAGACCAGCCAGTCGTGCGGCTGGAGGACCGTCGCGACGCGCTGGGCGTGCTCGGGCTCGGTGCGGGCGAGCCAGCGGAGCTTCGCGACGGGCAGCCCGGCGGTCGGCACGGTCCCGACCGCCTCGGTCCACGCCTGACGCCCGCCGAGTGCCTCGACGAGGTCGGCCGCGGCGACCTGGGCGCGCTTGTCGTTGCCGACGAGGGCGGGCCGTACGAGGCCGCCCTGGGCGTCGAGCGGCACGAGCCCGTGGCCCTGCGCGGACACGCCGATGGCCTGCACGCCCTCGAGCAGCCCGCCGGTCGCGGCCTCCCCGAGGGAGAGCAGCCAGGCCTGTGGGTCGACGTCGGTGGACTTGGGCTCGACGGGATGCGCGGCATGACCCTGCCGCAGCACGGCACCCGTGTCGGCATCACAGACGACGATGCGAGTGGAGTCCGAAGAGCTGTCCAGACCGGCGACTATCCCCATGGCACATGATTCTGCCGTACTTCGGGCGTCGGCGGGTCAGGTGTTGCTGGTGCCCCACTCCTCCTCGTACTGCCCGCCGGTCCCGTACTGCCCGTTGTGATCACGCCGGGCGCGGATCTTGTGTGCCTGGTCCCCGACGGCGTGCATCGCCTTCCCGGCCGCCTGCCGTCCCGACTGGGCTGCGGCCTCGGCCGCGTTCCGCACGGCGGGGTTCTCGGCGACCCGCTGGGCCCCCTTCCTCATCCGCTCGTACCACTCTCGTCCGGCCCGCGTCCCGATGACGAAACCGAGGGCAAGGCCGCCGATGAAGATCAGCTTGCGCACGCTGCGATCCTTCCGTGGAGCGCCCTGGGGATACCGATTGGCGGAGCACCCCCCTGCTTGCGCTAATCTATGTCTCGCAGCGAACGCCCGCCCCTCGGCAAGGCCGGAGGTGGGACCGTTCGTCGCAACGCAGCAATCCCCTGTAGCTCAATTGGCAGAGCAGCCGGCTGTTAACCGGCAGGTTACTGGTTCGAGTCCAGTCGGGGGAGCGCGATCCCCTGTAGCTCAATTGGCAGAGCATTCGGCTGTTAACCGGAGGGTTGCTGGTTCGAGTCCAGCCGGGGGAGCCACACGGAAGAGGACCCTTCGGGGTCCTTTTTCGTTTCCGGTGGAACCGTCCACCCGCTCCCGGAGTCTTCTTGATCGAGCATGGCCGACCATCCGGAGCAGGAGATCGTATGAGCGGCTATGCTGCGGCAGACGGCGCGCACACTTGTACGCGCCGTGGTGTTCGGGGCGGTAGCTCAGCCGGTTAGAGCAGCGGACTCATAATCCGTCGGCCGTGGGTTCGAGTCCCACCCGCCCCACCACGAAAAAACGTTCTGATCAGCCAGCTCGGCGGCAGAACGCGAGCGCGAAGGGTCCTGGCGGCTCGTCCTGAGCAGGAAAGCACACCGGTTTGGGCAACGCGGGGACGCGGGGCACGCGGCGCGCTCGAACCCCCCGTTCGGCGCATCCATGACCGTGTCCCGCGTCACCTTCGGAGCTTCGGCAGCGCTCCCGTCTTTCTGCGCCGGCGTCTGGTCGACCTCCCGCCGCATGGCCGGCAGGCGCCCGCGGCGCGCGTGCGTCTCCACCAACCGGCGTATCCACTGCACATCGCTCGGTGCGCACACCGGCTTCTCCACCCCCACGTCAGCGTGCGGGTCCAGGGCGCATAGGGCCGCCAGCACCTCGGCGTGTGCCGACGGGGGCAGTGGTCGCTCCCGCACACCTTCCGTCGGCCCTGACTTCGGCCGATGGCGATCCGCGATCCGTCCGCACCTGAGGCGTGGCGTGGACCGGAGTGTGACCCGTGATGCTCAGATCGACGTTCCGGCGATCCGGCCGAGGCCCCGTGTCACCCGCTTGTGGAGCTGTCGGGGCCGGAGATCTTTCTCCACTCGCAGTAGGTACGCCGTCGGCGTGGTGCGCAACTGGGCGTCTCGGGCCCGGGCGGTGCTGTGCCGAAGGGCGGCCAGGCCGAGGACCGCACCGCTCGCCATGACCAGCGGCTGACCGGCCGGGATGCCGCCGAGGAGGAGCGCGGTGGCGGTGCCCAGTTCGAACTTCGAGTTCATGGCGCCGAACGTGGTGGTGATCCCCAGGAAGTTCATGGATTTCCGCAGGTCCGCCAGCGGGGTCTCGAAGGACTGGGCGATGGCGAGTTCGAGGTACTGCCGAAGGGCGTCCGGGTCGTCGATCGACCCGAGGGACTCGCGGAGGTTCTTCGTCACGGTGCTCACCGCGTTGGTGAACGCGTCGAACTCCGCACGGTGCCGCGTGCGTAGTCGGACGATCTTCTCCACGGGTACGGCGTCGAGGTTCTCGGGGACGACGAGGCGCAGCGACAGCAGACCGACGGCTTGTTCCAGGCTCTCGGCCGGGCTGGGAGGGGTGTGGTCGCCGAGGTCCAGCAGCGCCCGCGCGACGAGTCCGGCGTCCCATCCGTGGACGGCGTGGGAGACCGACTGATCGGTCAGGGGGGCGAAGCGTGTGCGCCGGGCCAGCTCGTCGGTGAGCACGCACTTGTAGAGCCAGGCCAGCCGGGGGCTCATGGCGAGCCAGGGAATGCCGTACCGATACGGCGGATGAGTGCGTGCCGTTGCGAAAGCCAGCCGATGTTCGAGCAGTGCGTTTCGCAGCGCCGGGGCCACCTCGTCCTCATGGAGCGCGGCGAGACCGAGCCGCCGCTGGGCGACGCGAGTGCGCATCCCGACCGCCGGTGCGCTCGCCTCGGCCATGACGCGGTAGCCGTGCGCCCTCTGCGTCTCGCTGATGCCGTGGATGGCGCGGAGCGCCACGCCGTGTTCCCGTAACAGCTCGAGGAAGAGCGGTGCGACCGCCTCCGCGGCGGCGCCCGGGGACGTGGGCTGAAGGAAGCCGCCGAGCCCGTCGTCCAGGGCGGCGACGGTGTCCGAGTCGGCGACCGGGTATCCGTCCGGGACGACCCGCGCGAGCTTCGGCCAGTACAGGGCCGTCAGCTTGAGCCAGCGTTCGTCGCGACAGTGGATGTACGGGTAGTACAGGCCGATTCGTTGCATGACCGCTCCCCCCAGGGCGAAGGCTCCTCGGAACCACCGTCCGGTCCCCGGCTCCGGCGGTGGCGACGGGTTCACCGTACAAGCACGTTCACCGCTCCAGAAGCTCGTCCCGGGCGGTGCTCAGGTCCTCCGCGCCGGTGAAGTGGAGTGCGGTGATCCCCACGGCCCGGGCGCCCGCGATGTTGTTGGGTTTGTCGTCGATGAAGACGGCCTCGCCGGGGGAGCAGTCCACCAGCTCCAGGGCTCGAGTGGAGGCGGCGGAGGCGGGCTTGGTGGCCATGAGGCGGCCGGAGAACAGCAGGACGTCGAAGCGGGAGGCGACCTCGGGGAGCACCTCCGGGAGCGCCTCCATGAACCAGCAGGTCGTTGTTGGTGAGCAGGGCGGTGCGGTGCGGCGGTCGAAGCCCGTCCACCAAGGCCAGCATCCGAGGGTCGGGCTCGAAGCGTGTGCTCCACCTCGGTCGTGCTCCTCCCGCACGTCTCGCTCAGAAGGGCGAGCCGCCGTTCGGGGTGGAAGCGGCAGACCACGTCCCCAGGTCGAAGAAGATCACCTCTGGTCGCATGCGCCGACCCTAGCCGGGGTGGTCCACGACCGTGAGGTGGTACGTCGTGTCCACCCAGAAGCCCTCGGTCGTGGCGGCCTTGATCTCCAGGACGTACTGGCCGGGGAGCAGCGGAGCGAGGGCCGCCCAGATGCCCCAGGCGAGGTGCATCTGGAGGCCCAGGCGGAAGGGGCGGGTGACGAACTCGCGGAGCGGGAGCGGGGCGCCGTTGAGGTAGGCCTTCGCGGAGGAGACGTCCAGGGCCTGCGGCGTGCGGGAGAGCAGCTTGGGGTGGTGGACGTTGAGGACCGGGAAGAAGACCGGGCGGTCGGCGGGGATCTCGCAGCGGCGGACCACCCGTCCGCCGTAGGTGCCGGCGAGGAACCACACGTCGTCGGGCTGCCGCCAGGCCGCGTGCTCGCCGGTCGTGTCGGCGACCGGGCTCATCCGGTCCGGGGCCGAACGGGCCCACTGCCACCAGCGGGCGGCCAGCGTGCCGCCCTCGTCCTCGGATATCCGCCATTCGCTCACGGCGCCCCACCCTACGCCGTCACGGCGTCTGCAGAAGCCCTGCGAAGAGCATCGCCGTCACCACGACCGTCAGCGGCGCGGCGAGGGCGAAGCCGATGCGGCGGGGGACGTTCCGGGCGTTGCGGGGTAGGGCCCAGCTGGTGATCAGCAGGACCAGGGAGACGAGCAGGCCCACCATGGCGGTGGGAAAGGCCACGGCGAAGCTCGCGTCGAAGCGGTCGGCGTCCGCGCCGTCGCAGGAGTCGCAGGCCATCGGGGAGAGCATCGTGTACGCGAGGGTCAGGAAGCCCAGGGGGAGCGTGATCACCGTCGAGACGAGCGGGGCCACCCAGCCCCCGGACACCGGTGCGTCGAGATCGTTCATCGCCATGACCCCAGCCAAGTCCGTTGTCGGCGGTCCCGCATGAGTGTGCGTACTCAACCGGGGTGGGGGGCCTGGGGGAGTGGGGTGTGGCGGGTCGCCGGGGCGGGCGAGGTGGTGTGGCCGTCCGCCCCGGCTGCGTGCCCGGCAGGGCTCAGTACGTCAGGATGCCCGGGTCCGTCACGCCCGCCGCGCCCGTTTCCACGTGGCCCGCCAGTCGGCGGAGGTAGTCCGTCGAGGAGGCGGCCGTGACGGTCACGTCGTACCAGCGGGAGGAGGAGGTGAGGGGCACGGTGTGGGTGACCGTCGCGCCCTTCGGGACCGAGACGGTGGTCGGCGTGCCTCCGTAGGCGTTGGTGACCGTCACCGTGGTGGACGTGCCCGCGTTGGTGAACGTCAGGTCCAGTGCCCCCGTCGTCGCGTTGTGGCGGGCCTGGACCTCCGGGACGGCCGTCTTGCCGGGGGAGCGGAAGCGGCGCAGGAAGCCGTTGGGGCCGTGGACCGTGAGGTCGGTGAGGCCCTTGGAGTACTTGGTGTTCCAGGTGTCCGAGATCGACTTGCCGGCCTCGGTCGTGTACGTCCACGGGGCGTCGGTGCGGTTCGCCGAGGTGATGTAGAACTGGGCGCCCGCCGACGGGCCGCCGCTGAAGGTGAGGCGGTAGGTGCCGGCCGTCACGTCGGCGCTGCCGTCGACGTACGGGGCGTACTTCAGCGGCCGGGTGGGCTTCGCGCCCGGCTCCTGGCGGGGCATCGTGCCCACCGCCGGGGCGGTCGCCAGGAAGTCGGGGTGGCGGTTCCTGTCCGGCGGGTAGTAGCCGTCGGTGGCGGGGAGGGCGGCCGGCTGGGTCTGCGTGCGGGAGAAGTCGAAGGCTGAGGTCAGGTCGCCGCAGATGGCCCGGCGCCAGGGGGAGATCTGGGGCTCGCGGACCCCGAAGCGGGTCTCCATGAAGCGGATGATCGACGTGTGGTCGAAGGTCTCCGAGCAGGTGTAGCCGCCCGTCGACCACGGGGAAACGACGAGCATCGGGACGCGGGGGCCGAGGCCGTACGGGCCCGCCACGTAGCCGGTCTTGCCCGGGAAGTAGTCCAGGGTCGTGGAGACGGTGGACAGGCCCTGGGAGGCCGAGGCGGGGACGTACGGCGGGACCACGTGGTCGAAGAAGCCGTCGTTCTCGTCGTACGTGATGAACAGGGCCGTACGCGCCCACACGTCCGGGTTCGAGGTCAGCGCGTCCAGCACCTGCGCGATGTACCAGGCACCGTAGTTCGAGGGCCAGTTGGCGTGCTCGGAGAAGGCCTCGGGGGCGGCGATCCAGGAGACCTGCGGCAGCCGGCCCGCCTGCACGTCGGCGCGCAGGATGTCGAAGTAGCCCTGGCCCGCCTTGGCGTCGGTGCCCGTACGGGCCTTGTCGTAGAGCGGGTTGCCGGGCTGGGCGTTGCGGTAGCTGTTGAAGTAGAGCAGGGAGTTGTCGCCGTAGTTGCCGCGGAAGGCGTCGTTGATCCAGCCCCACGATCCGGCGGCGTTCAGGCCGTCGCCGATGTCCTGGTAGATCTTCCAGGAGACGCCCGCGGCCTGCAGGCGCTCGGGGTAGGTCGTCCAGCCGTAGCCCGCCTCGGCGTTGTTGAGGACCGGGCCGCCGCCGGTGCCGTCGTTGCCGGTGTGGCCGGTCCACATGTAGTAGCGGTTCGGGTCGGTCGAGCCGATGAACGAGCAGTGGTACGCGTCGCAGATGGTGAACGCGTCGGCGAGCGCGTAGTGGAACGGGATGTCCTCGCGGGTGAGGTGCGCCATCGTGGCCTTGGTCTTGGCCGGCACCCAGTTGTCGTACTTGCCCTTGTTGAAGGCGCTCTGGCCGCCCGCCCAGTCGTGGTTGAGGCCCTGGAGGTACTCCATGCCGAGCTTGTCGCTCGTCGGGCGGAAGGGCAGGGTCTCCGTCTTGCCGTCCGACTGGTTCCAGACGGGCTTGCCGCTGGGGAGCGTCACCGGGCGCGGGTCGCCGAAACCGCGTACGCCCTTCAGCGCACCGAAATAGTGGTCGAAGGAACGATTCTCCTGCATGAGCACCACGATGTGCTCGATGTCCTGGATCGTGCCGGTGGCGCCCTGGGCGGGTATGGAGGCGGCGCGGGCGATGCTGTCGGAGAGCATCGTGAAGGCGGCGGTTCCGCCCGCCAGTTGCAGGAACCGGCGGCGATTGAGGTCGGCCATGGGGGAGTGGTCCTCCGGTGTGGGGAACGGACGGTCGTGTGCGGGTGCGGTGGTGCGGTGCGGTGCGGTGATTCGCTGTGCGGTGCGGTGCGTTTTGCGGTGCGGTGCGGGCCGTGCGTCGCTGTGCGGGCCGTGCGAGCCGTGCAGTGCCGTGCCGTGCCGTGCCGTGCCGCGCGGTGCGGTGCGTCGCTTTGCGTGGTGTTGCGGTGTGTTGCGTTGCTCCGCCGTGCGTTTTCCGGCGGGGCCGGCGGCGGGCGCCCCAAGGAGAGCGCCCGTGAACCACCGCGCGGCGGCCGTCCCATGACTGCCCGTCGTACGGCAGGCGAATCCCCCGTGCCGAACACAATCGCGCAAATTCCGACGCGCTTCACCGTCTGCCGCCCGTGAGACCGCGTGGCCGCGCGGTGGCGGAGGGGCTGGGGGCGTCCCCTAGGTGCCGCCGTCCGCCGTGCCGGCCAGCCAACGGGCCACGTCCCGTGGGTCGGCCGCCGTGCCGATGGCGCGGAGTTCGCGATGGACCGCCCGTAGGAGTTCCGGGCGTCGGAGCAGCGGGCGGGTGGTGGGGTCGGCGTTCGCGAGGGCGAGGACGAGACCGGTCCACGCCTCGGGGGCCTCGGGGTCGCCGGCCAGGAGGCGGGCGTAGGCGTCGGGCGCGGCCGGATCGCCGGTGACGAGGGCGCGGTCGGCGTCGGAGGGCTGGGGGCGCTCGGGAGGGGAGGGCCGGGGGCGCTCGGGAGGCGCGGGTCGGGGGCGGTTGCCCGGGAGGGCGGTGTCACCGTCGGAGGGGCTGGGACGGTCGGGGGCGATAGGCCAGGGGCGGCCCCCGAGAGCGGTGGCCCTGTCGGAGGTGTCCGGCCGGGCGGCGTTCGAGGGGCCCGAGCGGTCGCCGTCGTCGGCGTAACTGGTGGATGGACCGGGCCCCTTGACGTCGGAGGGCCTGGCCCGGCCGCCGCCGTGGGCTACGTCCTCGGGCGTACCTGGCCACCCGACGAAGCCTGTGGAGCCTGAGGGGTCCGTGGAGCCTGAGGGGCTTGTGGAGCCTGAGGGGCCTGAGGAGCCCGTGAAATCCGTGGAACCTGTGGAGCAGAGGGAGCCTGATGGGCCAGGGGAGCCCGGGGAGCCTGAGGGGCCCGATGAGCCGGAGTAGCCCGGCCGTTCACAGCTGGGACAGCCGCCGTCGGACGAGCCGGGTCGATAGGGGGCGGCGGGCAGAGGCCGTTCAAGGCCAGGGGTGGCGCCGTCGGAGAGTGCGGGCGTCTCGACGTCCGAGCCGGAGGACTCTGCGCGGTCGCCGCCGGAGGCGGAGGGCTGCGCGCGGTCGGCGTCGGGGCCGGCGCTTTCCCGGTCGGCGCCCTTGAACGAGGCGAGTTGGTGCCCGCCGGGACAGCCGCCGTCGCACGACCGCGCCCGGTCGGGATCAGCACCCTCCCGATCGGCGCCCGTCGGCGGGCCGGGACGGCCTGGGGTGAGGCCAGCGCCCATGTGTGGGTCGCGGGGACCGGTGCTCTCGGACGGGTCGAGGCGGCTGTCGTCGGGGTCGGCGCCCATGTGTGGGTCGGGGTGGCCGTTGTCGGGGCCTGCGCCCTCAGGTGGGTCGGGGCGGCTGTCGTCGGGGCCGGTGCTGTCGGGTGGGTCGGGGCGGCCGTCGTCGAGGCCGGCGCTCTCGGGCGGGTCTGGGCGGGCGCCGTCGGTACTGGTGGCGTCCAGGCGTGCGAGGCGGCGGCCGTCCGCCGCCGTGAGCGCGTCGAGTACCTGGTGGATCAGGGCTGTTCGGGCGTGAGGCCAGCGGGCGGGGTCGGGGGTGACCGAGCGGGTGCCGACGGGGCAGTCGGCGGCCCGGGCACCGGTCACGTAGGCCCTCGCCAGGGCGCGTACGTCGTCCGGGGCCGGGACCAGGTGGCGGATCCGCCACTCCGTGCGGTGGTCGGTGGCGGCGAACTCGGCCAGGGCGTCGACGGCGGGCCGGACGCGGATGTCCGTCGCCCAGGAGGACAGGCGCGCTGCCATGCCGGCCACGAAGCGGCGCCCGTGGGCGGTGAGCGCGGGATCGGCGGCGAGGGTGTCGACGGCCTCCCCCGTCTGCCGTCGGCTGAGGGCGAACTCGAACTCAGCCCTGGCCCGTTCGGTCAGCGGCGCCCGGTCCAGGTAGCGGGACCAGAAGTCGGTGATCCCCAGGAACGCGTACGCGCCCTGGAGCAGCCCGCTCAGGGGGCGCGGGTCGTCCCGCCAGGGGGCGTGGTGCCGCTCGGCGCCGCCGTCCTCCTCCAGCGTCAGCAGATGGAGCAGCGCGCCCAGTTTCGTGTGCTGGAACTCGTGGACCAGCGTCACCGCCATCGTGACCGGATCCGGCGGCAAGGAGGTCAGCATCCCGCCGAACGCGTCCCCCGAGGAGGCGCTGAGCACCAGCCCGCGCGGTGACGGCGCCACGGCCGTCATGCTGCGCAAGCCCTCCGCCAGGGCCGCGGCCATCTCCGGGTCGCTGTCCTCCAGGAGGGCGAGCGCCCGGCCGAACCGGTCCTGCCAGCAGGCGACCTCGCTCGCGCCGAGGCGCTCCGGCGGCAGCGGCTCGCTGAGGTCCCGGAAGGGGTCGACGTCGTCGAGCCAGACCTCTAACCGGCGCCCGGTCACGTACGCGTGCAGCCGGCGCAGCCCCTGCCAGCCCGGCGCGTCACCGTCGAGCGGCGGCCCGCCCGCCGGCCCCACCCCCGCCCCGTGCGGGTCGACCCGGAGGCGACCCGACTCGACCGCCACCTCCGCCGTGCCCCAGCGCGGACGCCCCGGTAGGCGGGCGAGTCCCAGGGTCGGGAACATCGCGGCTCCGTCTCGCAGGGGCACCGTGGTGTGCAGGGTCAGGCCCGCCCGCAGTGCGGCGACGGCGCAGATCGCGAAGAGGTGGCCCAGGTCCGTCCAGAGCGGACCGTCGCCCCAGCCCGTGTGCCGTAACCGGCGCAGGCCGTGGCCCAGCCACACGCCGGTCTGTGGGTGCAGCAGCAGCGCCCGGAACTCCTCCGGCGCGTGCTCCTGAGCGGCGGTCAGCGTGTCCCAGGCGCTGTCCACGGACGGCAGCGGTCCCAGGGCGCCGGGCGTCCGCGCCATCTCGTCGAGCAGTGCCCGCAGCAGCAGGAGCCGCCTGCTGTACTCCGTGGTCCGCAGGAAGCGGATCGTGTCCGGACCGCCCCGGCCCGCGGCCAGGGCGTCGAAGTGCGCCGAGGGAATGAGATGGTGCACGGTACGGGCGGGCTCGTGGCGTCCGTCGGTCTGCACGGATCTCCTCCCAACGAACCGTCAGTCGGCTCGACCGGGCTGCCCGTCCGTGGCGAAGTTGACCCGCGGACGCTCGACCTGACGGAGCAGCAGCTCCAGCGAGCGGGCGTGCAGTCGCGGGCTCTGCGACCGGAGGACGGACAGCGGGACCTCGGTGAGATCGACCAGCTCGGACCCCAGGTATTCGTCGGACGTGTGCATGTGACATCCCCCTTGCCATGCCCTGAACAACCCCGTTGGCTCTCATGATGGCGCAGGCAGGAGGCTTCCGGAAGGGCGTGATCAGGCGGTTGCGCCCCCTGGATCCGTCCCCAGCCAGCGCGCCGCCCACTTCTCCAGCTCCCTTTGCTCCAGGGCGCCCGGTTCGAGCAGGGCGACCGCCTCGACGAGGGCGGCCAGGCCCCCCGGGTGGCGACGGCAGGTGCGCACGATGCTGATGATGTCGGGGCGGGCCGCCCCCAGCCGGGGGATGGCGCCGGCCAGGTCGGGGGGCAGCATGCCGAGGACGAGCTGGCGGTGGTCGCGGTCCGTCATGGTGGGCCAGCCGGCCAGCAGGGCGATCAGTTCGTGCAGGCCCTTGTCCGGCACCGGCTCCTCCAGGCGCCGGGTGGCCGGGAAGGCGAGCCGGCGCTCGTCGCCCGCCCAGGAACGGGTGTAGAGGGAGGTGGGGCGCTGCCCTCCCGCGCCGTATCCGGTCGCCCCCGCGCCGGACCCACCAGCGCCCGCGCCGGACCCACCAGCGCCCGCGCCGGACCCGGCCGCTCCCGCGCCGGACCCGCCCGCCCCCGCCGTGAATCCGCCGATCACGGTGTCCGCGATCGCGCCCATGTCCGGCGGCCACGTCGCGTCGTCCGTCGCGGCCAGCGCCTCCAGGACGGCCAGGGAGAACGCCCCGGTCTGCCGTACGGGGTCGTTGACCGCCCGCTGCCCCGGGCCCGAGGCCAGCAGGACGAACTGCTCCCGGCCCGGCAGGCGGTCACCGCCCGGCGGTACTTCGGCGGGCAGGGAGCGTGCGAAGCCGAGGTCCTCGACGAATGTCTGGCAGGAGTCCACCACCCAGATCTGGCGCTGGAACCCGGGCACGAGGTCGGTGGTGAAGGCGGCCAGCCAGGCGTCCAGGTCCAGGTTCCGGCGATCGTCCGGGCCGGCGTCGGCGTAGAAGAGCCGGCGGTGTCCCTGCGGGTCGGTGACGCCGTGGCCGCCCCAGAACACCCAGAGCAGGTCGCCCTCCAGGGCCGGGAGCCGCCGCGTGAGCACGTCCTGCACGGCCTCCCGCCCGGCCGGGCCCGCGGGGACGTCGACCTCCGGCCCGCCCGCGCCGGGCAAGGGAGCGAGCAGCAGCGAGATGTGGGACGCGGGCACCCCGCGCCCGCGTAGCCAGGCGGTGAAGCGGCGGGCGTCCGCCGCCGGGCCGGGCAGGTCCCAGGCCTGGCCCGCCGCATAACGCTCCACGCCGACCACGAGGGCGTACGTGCGGTCCGGGCGCGCCGCGGTCACGGCAGCTCCGCCGCGAGGAGGCGGTACAGCTCCGGGTTGCTCCAGTAGGCGCTGTGGGAGAGCGGGAAGGGCTGGCGGCTGTCCACGGCGACGTCGTCGACGCGGCCCGGGAAGACGCCGGAGCCGACATAGCTGAGCAGGTCCCGCCGGTCGTAGACGTTGAGCCAGCGCGGCACGTGCGCGGGCAGCGGACTGCCGTGCTCCAGGCTCGGCAGCGCCCCCAGCTCGTACAGGAACGGCGCCTGCGAGCCGACCGTGACCAGCAGTTCGACCTCCGGCAGCTCCCGCAGCACCAGCAGGTCGAGGGAGGCGATGCCGCCGAGGCTGTGCGCGAGCAGGACGACGGGCGGCTCGGCGGCCCGTACGGCCTCGGCGACGATCTCGCGGATCGCGGCGCCCCGGGACAGGTAGAGCAGGACGTCCCCGGCCGCCGGATGCGCCGCGTCCGTCAGCGCCGAACGTCGCTTCACCGCCTGGGCGGAGGCCAGCCCGAGGGCCAGCCGTCCGGTCAGGCGCTTGATCCGGCGGGTCACCGGGCCGCGGTGGGTGCCGGCCTCGTCGGACGGATCGCCGGGGAGCAGGGTGGCGATCCGGGCGACCGCCTCGTCGCGGGCGGTGCCGTCGAAGGCCGGTGCCGAGCCGTTCCGCTCGGTCCGGCGGCGTACCGCCTCCGCCACGAACGCCCGTGCCAGGACGTCCGTCGCGGCGCTCGCGGCCGGGGTGCGCAGGAACTGCCGGCAGTCGGAGGAGGTGAGGACGGCGGCCACGGCCGCGGCGAACTCCTCGCCGATTCCGGCGGCGTCGAGGAGCCCGCGCAGCGGGACGTCCCCGCCGAGGGCCATGGCCGCCGTGGAGAGGGCCTCTCCCGGTGGCCGCGCGCCCGGCGCCAGCTCCTCCCGGGCGGTGGACTCCAAGGTGACGAGCCGGAGTTCGAGGAGGGGGTCGAGGTAGAGGAGTCCCCAGAGCTCGACGTCCTCGTCGAACTCGCCGCCGTCCTGGGTCGTGGGGGAGTCTGCCGTCAGGATGCCCGCCCCCGGGCCGGCCCCTGGGATGCCTGGCCCTGGGCCGGTCCCTGGGACGCCGGCCCCCCGTCCGGAGCCGGGGATGCCTCCCGGTCCGGCCCCCGGGCCGCCCGCCCCCGGCACTCCCCGTCCCGTCCCGTATCCCGGCACGGAAATACCGTTCGAATGCAGCGCCGATCCGGCGCTTCCACCCCAATAACAGGGAGTAACGGCGACTTCGGGCCGTAAAGGACGCAATCCCTCCCGTACGCGCTCCACCGATTCGGTGAATCCCGGCTCGCGCACCCCCGTGCCGTGTACGAACAGCACTGTCGTCACAGCTGACCCCCCGTCCGTGGCGGCATACGCCAAACGGCTTCCACGATAGGCCACTTACCACGCGAACGGCTACACTGCGTAGGGGCTGTGCCTCAGTGGGCGGCACTTGCCGGAAGGGGAATGCCGGTGAGCTCGGAATCCGTCGTCACGCATGTCGTCGCGGCCCTCGCCGTGGTGATCGCGGCATCCCACGCCCTGGGTGCCGCATCCCGCAGGTTGGGTCAACCGGCCGTCATCGGGCAGCTGTTCGCCGGCATCGCCCTCGGGCCGAGCCTGCTGGGGCTGCTGCCCGGCGAGGTGCGGGAATCGCTGTTCCCGAAACAGATCCAGCCCATTCTGACCTCGCTGGCACAAGTGGCTCTCGTGTTCTTCCTCTTCGCGGTCGGATATGAACTCGACCTGCGTCTCCTGCGTCAGCAGACGGCCGTGACCGCCGTCTCCGTGAGCGGTTTCGTCCTTCCGATGCTCATGGGCGCCGCTATCGTCCTCGCCTTTCCCGGCGGATTCGCCGCGGTGAACGAGGGAAGGCCGGTCGACGCCACCTTCATCCTCTATATGGCCGTCGCCCTGTCCATTACGGCGGTTCCCGTCCTGGCGAGCATCATCAAGGACCAGGGACTTTCCGGGAGCAGGCCGGGCACGATCGCCATGGCCTCCGCCGGAGTCATCGACGCGCTGAGCTGGCCCGTGCTCGCCGTCGTCCTGGTGGGCGGTGCGCACGGCTCGGCGCGCGCCTGGATCGCCAGGGCGGCCCTGCTGGTCGTGTACGTCCTGGTGATGCTGTTCGCGGTACGGCCGCTGCTCGCGTGTTGGATGCGCCGGCCGGGCACCTCGCCGGGCCGCCAGGTGCCCGTCGCCGTCACCGTCGCCCTGGCCTCCGCCTGGGCCACCAACGCGCTCGGCCTGCACGTCATCTTCGGCGCGCTGCTCGCCGGCGTCGTCATGCCCCGCCTTCCCGACGGCTCGCCGGACACGCGCCTGCTGCGTCCGCTCCAGGAGGTCGGCGGGCTGCTGCTCCCGATGTTCTTCGCGATCTCCGGGATGGCCGTCGTCCTGGGCGGGCTGCACGCGTCCGACCTGCTGATCCTCGTGGTGATATGTGCCGCGGCGGTGGTGAGCAAGGTGGCCGCCGGCTCGCTCTCGGCACGCGGCGCCCACCAGCCCTGGCGCGATTCGCTGCTGATCGGCGTCCTGCTCAACACCCGAGGCCTGACCGAGCTCATCGTGCTCAACGTCGGGCTGCAGGCGGGGATCATCGGCCCCCGGCTCTACGCGCTGCTGGTCGTCATGGCACTGCTGACCACGGCCGCCACCGGCCCGCTGATCAGACTGCTCCGCCGGTCGGCCGACGCACCGCCTCCCGCCGCCCTGCCCGCCGAGGCCCGGCCGGGCCCCGGACCGGTCCCGGAGGGCAGGTCCGGGGCGGACCCCGGCCCCGCCCCCGTCTCCACCGCCGGCGCCGAGACGGCCCCGAGCCCCTAGCCCCCTAGGGACCCTTGGGGGCTCGCCCCACACGCGCCTCCCCCCCCGCACGACAGGGACAACACAAAGCCGGCCGGGTCCCCTGGACCCGGCCGGCTTCGTCGTACGCGCCCCGCTCCCTAGAACGGCACCGGCGCGATGTCCACGTCGGCCCGCCGGCCGTTCGCCGAGGACGCCGTCGCCGGGTGGTCCTCGCCGAGCCGCTGGCGGAAGCGCGCCAGGGTCTCGATGTGCAGGGCCGTGGCCTCGGTGTCGCGGTCCAGCGCGCGCAGGTCGAGGACCTTGTTGTTGGCGCAGGCCAGCGTCGTCGGGTGGTCCGCGCCGTGGTCCCGGGTCAGGATCTCCAGGGCCCGCTCGTCCAGTTCCAGGGCCTCCGCGTGCCGCCCCTCGGCGGCGTACTGGCTGGCGGTGCCGAGGGCCGCGGTCACGGTGAGGATGTGCTCCTCGCCCAGCTTCTCGCGCAGGCCGGGCAGGGCCGCCGCCATGTGCGCACCCGCGGCGGCGAGGTCGTCCAGGTGGCGCAGGGTGATGGCGAGGTTGACGCGGGCCGACAGGGTGTACGGGTGGTCGTCGCCGAGCTTCGCCGCGTACCGCTCGACCGTCGCCTCGCCGAGCTCCCGCGAACGCCGCAGCTGCCCGTCCTGCCGCAGGTCCACGACCAGGTTGGCCGCGCAGGCGACGGCGTCGGGGTGGTCGGGGCCGTAGCGGTTCACGAACTTCGTCCACACCGACTCCCCGAGGGCCAGCGCCCCGGCGTGGTCACCGGCGCGGCGGCGGCACACCGCGAGGACGCGGGCGCAGCCGAGGCTGGCGGGGGTGTCCTCGCCGAAGTGGAGGCAGTAGCGGGCGTAGACGTCCTCCTGGTGGGCGGCGGCCTCCCGGTAGTCGCCGGTCTCGCGGATGTCGATGGACAGGCCGCTGAGGGTGTTCAGGGTGTCGAAGTGGTTCTCGCCCAGGTTGAGGGCGCGCAGCCGGGCCGTCTCCGTGTCGTACGTGCGGGCCTCCTTGTAGAGGCCCATCAGGCGCAGGCCGACGCCCAGGCTGTGCGCGGCGCGCAGGGCGGCCGGGTCGTCCTCGCCGAAGGCCCGCAGGGAGCGCTCGTACACCGAACGGTTGATCTCCAGGCCCCGGGCCATCTCGGCCCGCAGCCGCAGACCGCTGCACAGCTGGATGAGGGCGTCGAGGGTGCCCTCGTCGTCCTCGCCAGCGGTCCGCAGGTAGGTGTCGGCGGTGCGCTGCATCATGGCGGCGGCTTCCTGGTACTCACCGAGCGTGCGCAGGATGAAGGCCAGCCATTTCGCCATCTCCAGGGTCTGCTGGTCCTCCTCGCCGAACTTCTCGGTCCAGATCTCCAGCGCCTCCCGGGCCATCGCCGCCGAGCCCGCGTGGTCGCCCCAGACGTAGAGGAACTCGACCATGCCGCGGAGCAGGCCGCGCACCCAGGGGGACTCGCACTCCACGGCCCGGGACACCACGACGTGCGGCAGCAGCGCCTGGTAGCGCGGCCAGAGCTCGCGCGAGCCGGGGCTGTTGGGGTTGGCGTCGGCGAGCAGCAGGTGCGCGCCGTGCCGCATGTCGGCCTGCTGCTGCGGCGACATGCGGTTGACCAGCACGGCCTGCACCAGTCGGTGCAGCTGGATGGTGTCGTGCCGGTGCTCGATCCGCGCCAGGGCGTAGACGTTGATCTCGCGGATGGCCCGGCCGAGCTTGATCGGGTGCCGCAGCGCGTCGTCCAGCTCGGGGGCGATGGTGGTGCTCCGCGAGTTGTTGAAGAGCGAGCGCGAGATCGGCTCGGGGGCGAAGAAGGAGCAGACCTGGAGGAGTTGGAGCGCCGCCGGGTTGCGCTGTTCGAGCTGGCGCAGCGAGACGTCCCAGGCGGCGGCCACCGACATCGGGTAGTCCGGCGACGGGACGAGTTCGAGCATCAGTTCCGCGATCTTCTCGTTGATCAGCCGCAGGTAGTCCGGCACGGCCATGCCGGTCACGGCCTGCCAGGCCGCCGCCTGCTCGATGGCGAGCGGCAGGTCGCCCAGCGCCTCGGCGAGCTTGTCGGCGTCCTCGTCGCTCAGGTCGCGGGCGCGCCGGCGGAGCAGCGCCTTGCTCTCCTCGCGGGTGAAGACGTCCACCGACAGCGTCCGGGCCACCCGGTCCCACTCCTGGTTCCGGGAGGTGATGAGGATCTTCCCCGTTCCGCCGGTGGGGAAGTAGGGGCGGACGGCCTCCACGTTCTCGGCGTTGTCGAACACCAGGAGCCACCTGCTGTAGGGCTCTCCCCGGCGCAGCGCCTCACGGACGGCGGGCACGGCCCGGTTGGCCTCGCTGCTCACGTTCAGGCCCATGCGCTGGGCGAGTTCGGTGAGCGCGGTGAGGATCATCGTCGGCTGCTCGGAGGGGATCCACCAGACGATGTCGTAGTCG
Source organism: Streptomyces sp. NPDC053431 (assembly GCF_044544925.1). NCBI lineage: Bacteria > Bacillati > Actinomycetota > Actinomycetes > Kitasatosporales > Streptomycetaceae > Streptomyces > Streptomyces sp. NPDC053431. The sequence continues at coordinate 585,259 of NZ_JBITXX010000001.1, forward strand.
GACGCGTACCGGTACACGTACTCGATGGCGATCTGCGACTTCCCGACGCCGCCCATGCCGTGCAGGGTGTGCGGCAGCACCGCCGAGGTGTCGCCGGTGAGGAGCTGCTCGCGCACCTGCGCCAGGAGGTCCTCGCGGCCGACGAAGTTGGGGTTGTTGGGGGGGACGTTGCCCCAGACGGAGGGCACGGCGTTGCGTGGCCGGGAGGGCTGCGGTGCGGCAGGGCCCGGGATCGGCGTGCCGGTTGGCGGGGTCTGGTGGGCACTCGACTGCCCGTCGGGACTCGGGGCCGGGAGCGACTGGACCCGGGTCCCGTTCAAGGTCCCTCCCTCTTCACGCTGGTGCTGACTGGCAGTGCTGTCGGTCATGGCAAGGCCGCCCGTGTCGGTATCTTCTGGTGTATTGCGGATATCGTGGACCAATGCTGCGGCGTTCGGTATGAGCGACGCTCCCGGTGAACCGCCCTCCAGGGCGGCGCTGATCCGATGGGCCCGGAGCAGGTAGGGCCCGGACAGAGCCCGCAGAATGGCGAGCTCGACCCGGACGAACGGGAGACTCTCCGCCGTCAGCGGCGGGTCGGGCGCCTCCTCCGGGGCGAGCAGGGCGCCGTGCAGCCCCCTCGCGGCCTCGGAACGGGCGCCGAAGAAGTCGGACACCGAGCGCGCCACCCGCGCCGTGTCCGCCCGCATCGCGCTGGAGAGCAGGGCCTCGCGCGCTCCGTCGACGAAGTCCAGCGGCGCCGCCTGGAGGACGGTGCCCGGCGGTTCGTCGGGCGGGGCCTGCTCGACGAGGCCGCTCAGGAACAGCTCGGCCACGTGGACCGGCCGCGCCTCCGGTACGAGGGTGCGGCGCACGTCCCGCACCAGGCGCGGCTCCAGGATCGCGGCGGCCAGATGGGTGGCGAGCCGGAAGGCGGTGGGGGTGGCGTGACTGCGGAAGCGGCGGATGCGCTCCTGGACGGACGGCTCCGGTGACGCGGCCGGCGGCTCGGCGGGTTCCGGCTCGGCGCGGCCGGGAGCGCCGAGCAGCAGGACGGTGGCGTCGAGCCAGCCGGTCTCCTCGCCGGCCACGAGCGAGGCCCAGCGGCCCAGCCAGTCGGCGGCCAGTTCGAGGACCGGGACGGCGACCCGCCAGGTCTCCGGCGGCGGGTCGAACGGGTCGCGCTCCTCCGGCGGGAAGGACACCGACAGCTCGGTGTTACGGGCTGCCGCGCGCGGGCTGCGCAGCCGTACCCGCCAGGGCGTCAGCGGGGTGCGGTGCCAGTCCCGCTGGGACAGCAGGTGCACCATGGCCGTCGGTCCGGCCGTCGCCCACACCTCCAGGGCGTCCAGGCCGGCGCCGGTCGTCCACAGCGGTCCCAGGGCGTCGGTCAGGACGAGGACGATGCGCCGGCCGGTGCGGTCCGCCAGCTCGGCGGGGACGCCGACGGCCTCGTCCCCGTGCGGGCCGCGCAGCACCGCCTGCGCGCCCTCGGGGGTCTCGAGCAGGCCGAGCCGCCGGACCCGTACGTCCCGGAAGGCCCCCAGCTGCTCGGCCAGGGCGGTGAACTCGGCGACGGTCTGGTCCCAGATCGCCATGGTCGCGTGGTCGTCCACCACGAGCACCAGGTCGAAGCGGCGCTCGTCCGCCGCCCGGATCCAGGGCATCCACAGCCCGGCCTCGGCGGCGTGCTCGGCCGTGGCCTCCTCGTCCAGCTCCACGTCGGTCCGGGAGGGGACCACCTGCTTCAGCGGGCGCAGCCGGCGGCTGATCTCCGGCGCGTCGCGCAGATCGGGCAGCGGCTCGGCCCGGACGTACCCGTTCTGGAACTCCCGTACGGGGTGGGCGGCGGACGCCGTCGGTCTTCGGGGCGTGAGCGGGTCCGAGTGGCCCGGCCGGGACGACTCGGCGGGGGACCGGATGCCGCCGGGCGCTTCGTCCGGACGTCCCGTACCGGAGTCGTCCTCCGCGCCGGACGCACCGTCGGGGGATCCGTCCGCCGGAGGCGGCCGGTCGGTTCCGGGCAGCCCGGAGAGACCGGGCGGGGTCACCGGCCGGGTCTGCGGCGGATCGGTGGACGGGGGGAGCCGGGCGGCGAGCGTCTGGTACGCGTGCAGCCACAGTGCCTCCGCCACTTCGAAGGCCTCGGGAAGCGAACGGGCGTCGTCGTCCATCAGGGTGCTCCCGACAGTTGACGCCAGAGCGCGTCCAGGAGCTCGCTCCAGGCCTCGTCGTCCTCCCGGACGCCGGCCGTCCGCAGGAAGATCGCGTTCAGCAGCTGGTCGGTGGCGAGGCCGCCGTGTTCCTTGCTGCGCTCCATGAACTCCCTGATCATGGCGTCGTGCCGGCCGCCCTGGTCGCGGAAGTGGGCGGCGATCATGGCGGCGAGCTGGTCCTCGCGCGGCGGCGAGACGTCGAGCCGGACGCAGCGGCGGAGGAAGGCCGGCGGGAACTGCCGCTCGCCGTTGCTGGTGATCACGATGAAGGGGAAGGCCCGGCAGCGGACGCGTCCGTCGGTCACCGTGACGGTGCCGTCGGGGTCGTCGGTGAACACCTGGGCGCGGCCCTCGTGGTGGCGGGCGCGGACCAGCTCGGGGATGTCGTAGGAGCCGTTCTCCAGGACGTGCAGGAGGTCGTTGGGCAGGTCGATGTCGCTCTTGTCCAGCTCGTCGATGAGCAGGACGCGGGGGAGCGCGTAGGGCAGGAGCGCGGTACCCAGCGGGCCGAGCCGCACGAAGTCCCCGATCCGGGCCCCGTTCTCGCCGCCGCCACCGCCGTTGGCGCCGTCGACACCGTGGCCGCCGACGCCCGCGCCGCCGCTCCCGCCGCCGTCCGGGAGCGGTGCGGACGCCTCGTCGGGGGAGCCGGTCGCCTGGGCCGGTACGGGGACGCCGGTGAACGGGGCGCCGGTCCGGACCCGCCCCAGGGAGGCCTGGGCGCGGCCGATGGCGTCGTACTCGTACAGGCCCGAGCGCAGGGTGCTGCGGGACGTGATGCCCCAGTGGAGGACGCGGCCCAGACCCAGCTCGCGGGCCACCAGGTAGGCGAGGGTGGACTTGCCGATGCCGGGCCGCCCGGTCACGAGCAGGGGCCTGCGGAGCAGCAGGGCCGTGTTGATCAGGTCGATGTCGTGCGGGTCCTGCCGGGGGGTGGCGCGGCCCACGGCGCCGAGCCGGCGGTCGGTCTCGGCGCTCTCGGCCGGTACGGGAGGCAGCACGGGGCCGCCGTCGAAGTCCCGCCAGCCGGGTGGCGGCGGCAGGATGTCGCCGAGGCGGATGTCCGTCAGCGGCTGTCCGGTGCCTCGGTAGATCCACCAGCTGCGGCTGGTGACGGGCCCTCCGTTCCGGTCGCTGTGGAACGGGTGATGGACACCGCTCATGATTCCCCCTCCTCGTCGTGTCCGCCGCGCGCGTTCCAGGCGTCCGCCCCGGGCGAGCCGGACCAGTCGACGAGTCGGTTCGGGTCGTCGAAGAGGACCGCCAGGTGCCGTCCCATGTGGACGTCCCGTTGCGCCGCGGCGGCGGTGGCCGCCTCGTGCCGCAACTGCTGCACGCGCTGCGGCAGTTCGGCGGCCCTGCCCTTCATCAGCTTCCTGGCGCGCTTGCGGAAGTCGGGCACCGCCGGGCGGCGGTCCCATACGGCCATCGGTACCCCGGCGAACAGGGCCGACTCCAGCGAGGCCCGGCTGCCGCCGGATCCCGGCAGCGGAGGAGCGTTGAGGGCGACGGAGACCAGCCGCTCGTCGCTGGTGAGCGCGCTGGCCCACCGGCCGGGGTCGTGACCGCGACTGCCCGCCGTGTCCCAGTGGCAGCCGCTGTCGGGGCTGTTCTGCAGCTGCTGCCAGCGGTTGTGCCAGCGCCGGTGGAGCTGGGGTTTCCGCATGCGTTCCAGGCTGCGCAGCACCACCGGGTAGCTCAGGCACAGGGCCGTCGAGACGGGCGAGTCGGACCCCAGCGGCAGCCACTCCAGCGGCTGGTTCAGCAGATGGACGGGGAGCACGAACTCCATCACCGGCCGGCCGGGGCGCCCGGCCCAGTCCTGCTCCGCCTGGTCGACCAGCTGTTCCACCACGGCCCCGACCTCGTCGAGGGACACGAGCCGGTCCTCTCCGCGCTCCGGTCGCCAGGGGCCGGGTCGGATCTGGCGCCAGTGGGAGAGCAGATACCGGTCCGGCTCCATTCCGTGTCTGCACAACTGGACAACGAGACAGGCGGGCGCTGGTTGTGCCGCGGGGCCCCGGGTCACGTCCGCGCGTACCGCCTCCAGCTGCGGCGTGAGGCCGAGCTTGGCGGCCTGGACGTCGTTCCACTCGCGCAGCCCGGCGGCGACCTGCCGGTGGGCGTCGGACCCGTGGAGCGCGGTGATCACGTGCTCGACCAGGACCATCACCGGGAGCAGCCCGTCGGGGCGGGCGTTGACCCGGCCGAGGAAGTCGAAGGCCTCGACGAGCGTGGTCACGGGGCGCGGCGGGAGCGGGAGGTCCCCGGCCGCCGCGTACAGCGTGCCGTGGGCGTCGAGGTGCCGGACGCGGTCCAGCAGCGCGCGCACGTCCTGTAACGCCGCCTCGGGCAGCACCTCGAGCACCGGGGGCGAGGTGGTGACGAGCTCCCGGATCCGGAGCACGGGGGCGGATCCGGGGTCGTAGACGGTCAGGGTGTCGAGCAGCTCGCGCAGACCGCGCGGCTCGCGCAGGCAGGCGCGGACGATCTCCAGCATCTCCAGGCGCGTGCGGCCGTGCCGCTGGACGTTACCCAGTTCGGGTAACCGTTCCGTGAGCATGCTGATCAGCAGATCCCGCCCGGGTGGGGCGTCGAGCCCGGTCACCGCGCACATCTGATCCACCAGCTCACGCTCGAACTCCGGTGCGTAAGCGCCGTGGCCCCCATCGAACAAAAGCCCCCCCGTCACGGCTCCGATGATCCCAACTCCGGTTCGGAGACGGTCAGTCCGGGCGCCGTCGCCCACGGACAAGGGTATGACCCGGGCCTGACGCGTCGCCACCCCGTGAGGCGGGTTGGTTGCCTCTACTCGACGACCAGCTCCACCGTGATGTTGCCCCGGGTGGCCTTCGAGTACGGGCAGAAGGCGTGGGTCTTCTCCAGCAGCGCCGCTCCGGCCTCGCCCTGCAGGTGCTCGGGGAACTCGGCGCGCATCACGACGGCCAGGCCGAAGCCGCCGTCGGCGGCGTCCTTGCCGATGGAGACCTCGGCGGTGACGGAGGCCTCCGAGATGTCGATCTTCTCCTGGCGGGCCACGACGCCCATGGCGCTGGCGAAGCAGGCCGCGTAGCCGGCGGCGAACAGCTGCTCCGGGTTGGTGCCCTGGCCGTTGCCGCCGAGGGCGACGGGGTGGGCGAGGGGGAGGTCGATGTGGCCGTCGGAGCTGACGGCGCGGCCCTCGCGGCCGTTGGCGGTGGCGACTGCGGTGTAGATCGCGTCCATGGGGAGTCCTGTCCTCGGCCCCTGGAGGAGGGGCGGTGTGTCGTGCTGCCTCCGCAATTATTAGTGCGCGATTAAGTTGCGCACAACTCAATCGCGTGTGATGCGCGTCTCCCGTACTCTGGAACCCATGGACCGACCCACCACCGACCGCCCCGCCGGCGAGGACTTCCTCCGGCTCGACAGTCAGATCTGCTTCTCCCTGCACGCCGCCACCCGCGCCTTCAACGGCGTCTACCGGGGCGCGCTCAAGGAGCTCGGGCTCACCTATCCCCAGTACCTGGTGATGCTGGTCCTGTGGGAGCACGGGGAGCTCCCCGTGAAGGGGATCGGGGAGCGGCTGCACCTCGACTCCGGCACCCTGTCGCCGCTGCTCAAGCGTCTGGAGGCGGCCGGGCACGTCGAGCGCCGGCGCAGCGCGGAGGACGAGCGGTCCGTCACCGTGCGGGTCACCGACGGCGGGGCCGCGCTGCGGGAGAAGGCGCTCGGGGTGCCGCGGGGGATCGCCGCGGCGACCGGGCTCGACCTCGCGGAGATCCAGGAGCTGCGCGACCGGCTGCACGCGCTCGCCGCCCGGCTCGACGCCGTCGACCCGGAGGACGTGGCGCGCTGCGTCGGCGCGGTACCTGCGTCCGACATCTAAATGTAAGGATCGGATCGGCAGGCCGATCCTATACTCGGGCCATGCCCGACATCACTCTGCGGCGCGCCACCGCCGCCGACGCCAAGCGGCTCACCCAGCTCGTCCGGACCTCCTCCGCCTACGCGGGCGAGTACGCGGCCATGGTGGACGGCTACCAGGTCGGCGGGGCCTACATCGAGCACCACCCCGTCCACGTCGCCGTCGACGCCGACGGCCGCGTGCTCGGCTTCTACGCCCTGCTCCTCGACGAGGCCGAACTCGACCTCGCCTTCGTGGCCGACCGGGCCCAGGGCCTCGGCATCGGCCGGATGCTCATCGAGCACATGATCGGCGAGGGGCGGGCCGCCGGGCTCGACACGATACGCGTGGTCGCCCACCCGCCCGCCGAGGAGTTCTACCTGCGCACCGGCGCCCGCCGCACCGGGACCGTCCAGCCCACCGGACACGTGCACTGGGCCCGCCCCGAACTGCGCTACGACCTCGCCGTCACGGCCGGCGCCGCGTGACCGCCACCCAGGAGGCCGGACCCGCGAGCCGCCGGGTCCTCGCCGACCTCACCCCGCTGCGCACCTCCGCCGACTACCGCCGCCTCTGGTTCGGCAACAGCGTCACCTGGGTCGGCCAGGGCATGACCACCCTCGCGATCTCGCTCCAGGTCTACGACATCACCCGCTCGCCGTTCGCCGTCGGCCTCGTCGGGCTCTTCTCCCTCGTCCCGCTCGTCGTGTTCGGCCTGTACGGCGGCGCCATCGCCGACACCGTCGACCGCCGCAAGCTCGGCCTCGCCAGCTCCACCGGCCTGGCCGTGCTCTCGGCCGGCCTCGCGGCCGCCGCGTTCGCCGGCTTCCACCAGGTCTGGTTCCTCTACGGGATCGTCGCCCTCCAGGCGGTCTGCGCCGCGCTCAACGCGCCCGCGCGCAGCTCGATGATCCCCCGGCTGCTGCCGCCCGAGCAGCTGCGCGCCGCCAACGCGCTCAACTCGATGACCACCACCTTCGGCACGCTCGTCGGGCCCAGCCTCGGCGGCGTGATCGTCGGACTGGCCGGCTACCAGACGGCGTACCTGATCGACGCGATCGCCTTCTCCGCCTCCCTCTACGCGATGTGGCGGCTGCCCTCGATGCTGCCGGAACGCGCCGGTGGCCCGGGGACGCCGCCGGGCGAGGGCCGCAAGCGGGCCTCCGTCCTCGACGGGCTGCGCTTCCTGGCCACCCGGCCCAATCTGCGCATGACGTTCTTCTCCGACTTCTGCGCGATGATCCTGGCCCATCCGCGCGCGCTGTTCCCGGCCGTGGCCGTCCTCTGGTACGGCGGGGACGCCCGCACCACCGGACTCCTCGTCGCAGCCCCGGCGTTCGGCGCGCTCCTCGGCGGGGTGCTGTCCGGCTGGCAGGGCCGGATCCGCCACCACGGGCAGGCGATCCTCCTCTCGGTCGCCGCGTGGGGCACCGCGATCGCCGCCTTCGGCCTCACCCGCGAGCTGTGGCTCGGACTGCTGCTGCTCGCCGTCGCCGGCTACTCCGACACCGTCTCGATGATCTTCCGGAACACGATGATGCAGGTGGCGGCCCCGGACGAGATGCGGGGCCGGCTCCAAGGAGTCTTCATCGTGGTCGTGGCCGGCGGCCCCCGGCTCGGCGACTTCCTCGCCGGGTCCGTCGCCGACCTCACCTCGCCGGCCGTGGCGATCACCGGCGGCGGCCTCGCCTGCGTGCTCGCCATCGGGCTGCTCGCCCTCTACGGCAAGGGCTTCCGGCGGTACGACGCGCGCAACCCCACGGCCTGAGCCGGCGGCCGCCCGCGAGCCCACGGGAGCGGCGCGCGGGGAGATCATCCGGGTGGTGGGCGTGATGCGAATGCGCCCCCGCCGAACGGGTCATCCCCCGGCCCGGTCCGGGCGCGGGCGCTTGCCGAGGGCCTATGCCGCCGAGAGGCTCCGCATGAGCAACTCCGCTCCTCAGGAGGTTTTCATGCGCAAGTTCATCGCCACGGCCGCCCTGGCCGCCGCCGTCGTCCTCTCGGGTTCGGGCACCGCCCTCGCCCACGGGTACCTCGACGAAGGCGACGGCCCCAGCGTGACCGTGGTGGACAACACGGTCGTGGTCTGCGAGGACTTCAGCTCCTGCGCGGGCGACATCGGCTGATCGTCACCCGGACCGCGGCGAAGCCCCCTCACGCCGAGGGGGCTTCGTGCTGCCCCGCCTCCCCGCGGACGATGCCGCGCACGACGCCCAGCTCCACGAGGTCCTGGGGCCGCAGCCGCAGCCGCTCGGCCGTCTCCGGGACCAGGTCCGGCGGGCGCTTGAGGATCTGCGCGGCGAGCTCGGGCGCGATGACGGAGAAGTAACTGTCCGGGGTGGCCCAGGTGTTGCCGGGCGCGGCGAGCGCGAGCGCACCGCCGGAGCCGCCCTCGCCGACCAGCAGCGACGTGACGGGGACGCGGGCCCCCGCGATCGCCGCGAAGGCCTCCGCGATGGCCGGGCCCGCCCCGGCCCGCTCGGCGGCGGCGTCGTTGGCCGCGCCCGGGGTGTCGACCAGCGTCAGGACCGGGATCCCGAGCCGGTCCGCGAGCCGGACGAGCCGCGCCACGGTCCGGAAGCCGGCCGGCCGGGTGGCCCCGCCGTCCTGCGCCGCGTACGCCACGACCCGCCCCTCGCGCAGCCCGAAACCGCACTCCACGCCGGGATCCACGCCCCCGGCCCGGTCCCCGCGGACCGCCGCGCGCACCTCGAAGTACGCGTCCAGGTAGGCCCCGGCCCGGGGGCGGCCCGCGGCCCGCGCCGCCTGGACGGCCGCCCACCCGGTGCCGGGCAGGCCGAGGTCGCCGAGGGCGTGGGGCGGGGGAGCGGCGGCCGGCGCCGGCCCGGCCGCCGGGGTCAGCAGCCGTAGCCACAGCGCCAGGGTCCGACGCAGCCGCTCCGGCGGTACGAGCGCGTCCACATGGCCGTGGGCGTGCTGGTCCTCCGCCGTGTACGCGGCGGGGTCGGCGTCCGAGGGGCGCACACGGGAGCCCGCGAACGCGACCTGGGCCGTGGGCAGGGCGAGGACGACGTCGGCGCCCGCGCCGACGGTGGCCCAGCCGCCGCCGGTCGTGGGGTCGCGCAGCACGGTCACGTGGGGGACGCCGGCGGCGCGGAGGCGGACGGTCTCGGCGGCGACGCGCTGCAGCTGGGTGAGGGCGATCATGCCCTCCTGCATCCGGCTGCCGCCGGTCGCGACCAGCGACACCAGCGGGAGCCGCCGCTCGGCCGCCGCACGGAACGCGGCGACCAGCCGGTCGCCCGCCGCCCGGCCGAGCGAGCCGCCGAGGAAGCCGAACTCGAACACCACGAGGACGCAACGCAGCCCGCCGACGGTCGCGGTGCCGTACCGCACCGACTCGTCCTCGCCGGTGCGGGCGCCGGCCCGGGCCCGCGAGGCGTCGTAACCGGGCCAGCCGAGGGGGCCGTCGGCACCGGCCGACGGGCCGGGCACGGGAGGCGCGTTCTCGGGAAACGCGTCCTGCGGAGCCGTGTGCTGCGAAGTCGCCTGCTGGGGAGCCGCGTTCCCCGGGGCCAGGGAATCGAAGGCCGCGTCCTCAGGGACCGCGTTCTCAGAAACCGTGTCCGCAAGGTCCGCGCCCTCGGGTGTCCAGTCGGCCGCCGTCGCGGGGGCGGGCGTCGTGGGAGTGGCGTCCTCCGGGAGCCAGTCCTCCCGCGCGGCCCGGCCGGGCGCGGGCGCCGGAGGGGCGGTGAGCTCGACGAAGTCGTCCGTCACCAGGGCGACCGCCTCCCGGGCGGACAGGCGCTCAGTCACGGGCGGGCTCCTGGAGGGCCTTCTTCAGGACCTTGCCCATGTCGTTGCGGGGCAGCGCCGTCAGGAAGCGCACCTCGCGGGGACGCTTGTGCGGGGCCAGCTGGGCCGCGACGTGCGCGACGAGCGCGTCCGGCGCGGGCGGGGCGGCGGGGTCCGCCGGGACGACCCAGGCCACGATCCGCTCGCCCAGGTCCGGGTCGGGAGCGCCGGTCACGGCGGCCTCGCGCACCTCCGGATGGTCCAGCAGGGCGTTCTCGATCTCCCCCGCGCCGATCTTGTAGCCGCCGCTCTTGATGAGGTCGGTCGCCTTGCGGCCGACGATCCGCACGTAGCCGTCGGCCTCCCGCACCGCCATGTCGCCGGTGCGGAACCAGCCGTCCTCGGTGAAGGCGGCCGCGGTCGCGTCGGGGCGGTTGAGGTACGCGGAGAACAGGTTCGGTCCGCGCACCTGGATCTCGCCGACCGTCTCGCCGTCGTACGCCTCCGCGCCGAGCACCGAGCCGTCCTCCTCCGCCAGGCGCAGTTCGACGCCGTTCAGCGGCAGCCCGACCGAGCCGGGGCGCGGCCCCGAACCCCCCGGGACGGAGGTGTTCATGAGCGTCTCGGTCATGCCGTAGCGCTCGACCACCGTCCGCCCCGTCGCCGCGGTGATCCGCTCGTGGTCGTGCACGGGCAGCGCCGCCGACCCGGAGACGAGGAGCCGGGCACCCGACAGGGCGCGTACCAGCGCCGGGTCGTGGGGGAGCGCCTCCGCCAGCCGGTGGTACATCGTCGGCACGCCGAACAGCATCGTCCCGCCGCCGTCGCCGAGCTCCTTCGCGACGCCCTCGACGGAGAAGCCGCCCAGGTGGCGCAGTTCGCCGCCGCGTCGCAGCGGGCCGAGGACGCCGAGGACGAGGCCGTGGACGTGGAACAGCGGCAGCCCGTGCACGAGGACGTCCGCGTCCGTCCAGGACCAGGCGTCCGCGAGCGCGTCGAGGGAGGCGGCGAGTGCCCGCCGGGAGAGGACGACGCCCTTGGGCGGGCCGGTCGTTCCCGAGGTGTAGACGATCAGCGCGGGGGTCTCGGGGTCCTCCGGCTCCGAGCGGAGGGGCACCCGGGCCCCGGCCTCCGTCCCTGCCTCCGCCCCGACCCCGGCCTCCGCCCCGACCTCGGCCTCCGCCCCGACCTCGGCCTCCGCCCCGACGGCGGTCCCGGCCCCCCTCCGGGCCCCCGCCTCCGCCTCGACGTCGATCCGCGGCAGCGCCGCCAGCGCCGCCGGCAGGGCGTCGCCGGCGCCCGCGAGCACCACGCCGGGCTCGCTGTCGCCGAGGATGTGCGCCAGCTCGCGCTCCCCGACGCGGGGGTTGAGCGGGACGGCCGGCACGCCGGCGAGCAGCGCGGCCACGACGCCCACGGCCGTCCGCGCGGTGGGCGTGGCCCAGACGGCGACCCGGCCGGCCGCCAGGAGCCGGGGCGCCAGGGCGCCGGCGGCGCGCGCCAGTTCCCGGTACGTGAGGGTGTCGGCGCCGAACCGCAGGGCGGGTCGGTCGGATGGGGCCTCCAGGGCCGGGAACAGGGCGCTCATGGGCGCATTCTGCCCAGCCGTCAGGGACGGCGTGCTGCGACCTTGCTCACGTCCGGCACGGGCGTGTCGCTCTCCGGGCGGACGTACCGCATCCGCCCGTACGCGTAGACGCAGCCGGCGAGCGCCAGGTCGGACAGCAGCATGAAGCCGATCGAGTACGAGCCCTTGGCGCTGTAGATCGCACCCATGACCAGCGGCGGTACGAAGCCGCCGAGGCCGCCCATCGCGCCGACGATGCCGGTCACGCTGCCGACCTGCGGCTGCGGGGTGACCTGGGAGACCAGGGCGAAGACGGAGCCGCTCGCGGTGCCGAGGCCGGCGGCCATGACGAGCAGGGCGGTCGTGCCGCCCGGGTTCAGCGGCGGGTCGAAGGCCTGGACGATGGCGAGCAGGGCGACGACGCCGAGCGCGCCGGCCGTCACGAGGGCCGGGTGGACCCGGTCCGAGAGCCAGCCGCCGATCGGCCGGAAGACGACCGTCACCAGGGCGAATCCGGCGGCCTTCGTGCCCGCGTCGGTCGGGTCGAGCTCGTACCAGGTCTTCAGATAGGTCGGCAGGTAGACGCCGAAGGCGACGATGCCGCCGAAGCCGATCGCGTAGAGCGCCGACAGCTCCCAGGTGACCCGCAGCCGCCCGGCCCGGCCGAGCCGCTCCCCGAGGGAGGCGGCCGGGATCGGCCGGCCGGGGCGGTCGGTGACGAGGAGCGCGGCGAGGACGGCGTACGCGGCGAGGGCGACGGCCACGACGACGAACGGCAGGTTCTCGCCGTGCCGGGCGATCCGCGGGGTGAAGTAGCCGGAGAGCGCCACGCCGCCCATGCCCATGCCGAAGACGCCCAGCGCGAAGCCGCGCTTGGCGGGCGGGAACCAGGAGTTGACCAGCGGGATGCCGATGGCGAAGGTCGTGCCGCCGAGCCCGAGCAGGAACGCCACGCACAGCAGCAGGCCGTACGAGTCCTTGACGACGATCAGGAGCAGCACGGGCACGATCGTCAGCGCCGACACCAGCGGGAACATCGTCTTCGCGCCGTACCGGTCGGTGAGCGCGCCGGCCGGGATCCGGCCGAGCGAGCCGACCAGGACGGGGATCGCGACGAGCAGCGACTGCTCGAAGGAGCTGAGCGCGAGCCGGTCTCCGTACCAGCTGCCGAGCGGCGCGATCAGGTCCCAGGCCCAGAAGGTCAGCGTGAAGCCGACGGTGGCCATGAGCAGGTTGCGATAGGCGGCCGTGGGGATCTTCGCTTCGGTGTCCACGCCCTCAGTCAAGATCCGGTGGACGGGCGCGGCGCGCCGGACTGCTCCGTACGAGGAGTCCGGCTCACGCCTCCCGCGGCCACGTCACCACGGTGGGCGGCTCACCGTCGTCCTCGAACCGCAGCCGCGGTCCGGCCTCGTCGGCGGTGATCTCCACCGTCACGGCGCGGACGCCCGGCCGCCGGTGGGCCACGGCCAGCGCGCCGCGCAGCGCGGCGAGCAGCCGGTCGGCGGAGGCCTCGTCGGAGAGGGTGTCGACGGCGCCGGAGAAGTGCACGGAGGGCTGGAAGCCCAGCAGCGCCGCCGCGCCGCCGGTCTCGCGCAGCACCCGGCCGCGGAAGGAGGCCGGGGCGTCGGCCGGCGGCTGCTGGAGCGCGAAGATCGTGGTGCGGACCTCCTGGATCGTGGAGTCCAGTTCGTCGACGGCCCGGGCGAGGAGGGTGTCGACCTCGTGGAGGGCGGCCCGCCGCCGGGTCGACTCCAGCATCATCTCGGTGGCGAAGAGGCGTTGGACGACGAGGTCGTGCAGGTCGCGGGCGATCCGGTCGCGGTCCTCGTAGACGGCGAGCCGCTCGCGGTCGTGCTGGGCGTCGGCGAGGACGAGCGCGAGCGCCGCCTGGGAGGCGAACTGGGAGGCGAGGAGACGGTCCACCGCCGTGTACGGGCGGTCGCCGCGCCGGCGGGGCAGGGCGAGGGTGCCGATGAGCTGTCCGCCGCTCTGCAGCGGCAGCATCATCGACGGCCCGAAGCGGCTGCGCACATGGGTGGTCATCCGGGGGTCCGTCGCCGAGTCCTCGACGAACACCGGCTCGCCGCCGAGCAGCTGGACCAGGACGGGGGAGCCGGGCGCGATCGTGGTGCCGACCAGGTCGCCGGGGTCGTCGGGGGTGGAGGCCGCCACGATCTCCATGCCGCCCTCCGCGGTCGGCTGGAGCACCACGCCCGCCGAGGCGCCGGCGAGCAGCCTGGCCCGCTCGGCGACGGTCGTGAGGGCGTCCTCGGCCGGCTTCCCGGTGAGCAGCGCGGTCGTCACGGCCGCGGCGCCCTCGATCCACCGCTCGCGCTGCCGGGCCGTCTCGTACAGGCGGGCGTTGCCGATGGCGATGCCGGCCTGGGTGGCGAGGATGCGCAGCAGGGCCAGGTCCTCGTCGGTGAAGGGGCCCGTGGACCTGTCGGCGAGGTAGAGGTTGCCGAACACCTCGGTGTGCACCCGGATGGGCACCCCGAGGAAGGAACGCATCTCGGGGTGGCCCTCGGGGACGCCGGTGGAGCGCGGGTCGGCGGTCAGGTCGTCGAGCCGCAGCGGCTGCGGGTCCCGGACGAGGACGCCGAGGAGCCCGGTGTGGCCGTCGGGGAGCCGCCCGATCCGCCTCCGCTCCTCCTCGGTCATGCCGGAGGTGAACAGCTCGGTGATGCGCAGGCGCTCGGGGTCGACGACCCCGAGCGCCCCGTAGCGGGCCCCGGTCAGCGCGGTGGCGGTGTCCACGATGTGCTGGAGGGTGGTCCGCAGTTCGAGCTCGGTGCCGACGCCGAGGACGGCTTCGAGCAGCATGGGCAGCCGGGGCGCCAGGTCGTTTCCGTAGGCGTCCTCGTCCATGATCGGCATGGTGTCATTGTCGTACAAAACGCCCGGCCGTGGCTTATTCGGCGGGCTCGGCCAGCGGGTCGAGGACCAGCGGCTGGATGCGGCCCTCCAGCATGGCGCCGAGGCCGAGCACGGCGCAGACGTCCGGGCGCTCGGCGATGTGCACGGGCATCCCGGTGGCCTCGCGCAGCATCTGGTCGAGGCCCGGCAGCAGGGCGCTGCCGCCGACCATCATGATCCCGCGGTCGGCGAGGTCGGCCACCAGGTCGGGCGGGCAGTCGCGGAGCACCTTGCCGATGCCGTCGAGGACGGCGGTCAGCGGCGTCTGGATGGCCTGCCGCACGGCGGCGGTGTCGACGGTCACCGAGCGGGCGAGGCCGGTGGCCACGTCGCGGCCGTGGATCTCGGTGAAGGTGGGGCCCTGCAGGGTCAGCCCGTTGCCGTGCAGGGCGACCTGCAGCGGGCGCACCGACTGGCTGGGCAGCATGAGTTCGTGCTGGTGGCGCAGGTGCTGGATGACCGCGTGGTCGATGGCGTCGCCGCCGACGGGCATGCGCTCGGCGGTGACGATGGCGCCGAGCGAGAGCACCGCGACCTGGGTGGTGGCCGCGCCGCACACCAGGATCATGGTCGCGGTGGGCTGCTCGACCGGGAGCCCGCAGCCCACGGCCGCCGCGATCAGGGTGTCGACCAGTTCGACCCGGCGGGCCCCCAGGCCGACCAGGGTCTCCACGGCGGCGCGCTGGGCGAGCGGGTCGCTGTCGTGCGGGGTGCAGGCGGCGGCGCGCAGCCGCGGCTTGCGGCGCAGCTGGCGGCGGAGCTTGTCGCCGAGGAGGTGGCGCAGCATCCGCTGGGCCATCTCGATGTCGACGACGGTGCCGCCGGAGACCGGCCGGACCACCCGGATGTAGTCGGGGGTGCGGCCGGTCATCTTCTCGGCGAGGGCGCCGACGGCGATGAGCGCGCCGGTGCGGGTGTTGACGGCGGCGACGGACGGTTCGTCGACGACGAGTCCGGCGCCCTTGACGAAGACCCGGGTGCGGGCGGCGCCCAGGTCGACGGCGACATGGCAGCGGCGTAGCTGCTCAAGGCTGACGGTCACGGCGGTCCTCCGGAGTGCGGTGCTGGCACGGGCGAGGCGGAGAGCGCGGGGTGCGGGGGTGCGCGGTCCTGTTGGCATCGTCCTGCCGCCCCGCCCGGGGCGCGCGCTGAGCTGAGCCGCCCGGGGGTGGCCCACCCTGACGGAACCTCAGGCCAGGGGTGCCGCTTCCGGCCCGGCCAGGGGCGGGACCTGACGCTGGAGAAGCCCCCAGGCGAACTCGGCGGCGGCGCGGCTGCCGTCGGCGAGGGTGAGGTCGAGCCGGGCGAGCGCGGGGGAGACGCCCTCGCGTGGCTCGACGTCCCGGCCGGCGCGCCAGACCTCGTCGATCGTGCACCGCCACGGGCGCAGGTCCTCGGCGGTACGCAGCTCGGGCACGGCGGCACCCGGGGCGCGGGTCAGGGAGCGGGACCACACCGCGCGGCGCGGGCCCACCAGGACGGTGAACCGCAGCTCCGGCCAGAGCGGCACCGGCCACGTCCACGCCTCGCTGTCGCCGCGGACGGGCTGTCGCGTCTCCGGCTCGCCGAGGGCCTGCCGGTAGCGGTCGAACTCACCCGGGCCGCTCGGAGTGAAAGGGGCCGCGCGAAGCGCGTCAGGCGGGGTGGCGGCGGATGTCGGGCGGGCATGCGCCCACGCCTGCCAGCGCTTGTTCGCCTCGCGCATCTCGGCGCGCGTGGCGCCGAGTTCGCGCAGCGCCTCCTCGACGAGTCCGGCCTGGTGGTCGGCCATCCGGCGGAGCAGGACGAGCTGGAACTCGTACGGCCCAAAGGGGGCGGCAGGGGTCATGTGCCCATCCTGCCCGAAGGGGGAGATTCGCGACGGCACGCCGACGACCTGCGGTTTCCTCACAGGATCCTCACTTCCACGTCTATCAGCCGTGTCCGGGCGGCGCATAGCCTGCGGGCGCCATGGACTACTGCAACCAGTGCCGACGGCATCTCAACGGAGCCCTGGCCTGTGCAGGTTGCGGCACCCCCGCCGAGGAGCTGCGGTACTTCGCCCCCCACCTGCCCGCGCCCGCGCCTGCCCCCGCGCCCGCGCCCGCGCCGGTGTCCACGTTCACGTACTCGGAACCGGCGGAGACCCTGTCGTCCGGTGCGCCGGAGTACGACCACGCCTACGAACTGGACCCGGTCGAGCCGCCCCGCCCCGCCGAGGGGCGCGCCGCCGCGCGCCGGAGCAGGAGCCGGACGGGCGGCCGGGGGGCCGCGCGCGGGGGGCGCCGGGCGCGCTCGCGGCGCGGGCGCACGGTGCTGCTCGGCACGCTCGGCTTCGCGCTCGCGGCCGGCTCGCTGAGCATGGCCCGGCTGGCCCTGGAGCAGTCCGAAGGCGGTGCCGCCACGGCGGTGCAGGAGGAGGACGTCGTCGAGGAGACGCTCGACCCGGATCAGCCGGCGCCGTCGGAGAGCACCGGCCGGCCGGACGGCGCCGGGCCGGTCGAGTCGGTCACGGCGCGCCCGTCGTCCACCGGCCGTCCCACGCGCGGCTCGGTCCGCGGCGGCTACTCGGGAGGCGGCTCCGGGAGCGGTACGGGCACGGCCACGGGCGCCGGTGACGGTACCGGTACGGGCGAGGGGACCGGCTCGGGGGACGGCTCCGGCGCCTCGCCGACGGCGTCCGCGCCCGGCCCCGACAGCCCCTCCGGCACGCCCTCGGACGGCCCTCCGGGCAGCGCCTCGCCCACGGCCGGCGACGGTCCCGCCCCGGGCCCGGGCACGCAGACGCCGAGCCCGACCCCGAGCCCGACGCAGACCTGCACCCGGTTCCTGTGGTGGTGCGTCTGACGGAGGCGGGACACCCGGCTAGCCGGGCGTGCCCAGCATCCGCTTCAGCAGGTCGCGCAGGAGGGTGCGCTCGGTCTCGGTGAGCTCGCCGAGCGGTTCGCGGGCGAAGCGCAGTGACTCGCGCAGCCGGCGGGCGGTCTCGCGGCCCTCCTCGGTGGGGGCGGCCACCTTCACCCGGCGGTCGGCCGGGTCGGGGCGGCGCTCGACCAGGCCGCGGGACTCCAGGCGGTCGATGATCCCCGTCACGTTCGACGGCTCGCACTTGAGCTTCTCGGCGATCTTCCGCATGGGCGTGGGCTCCAGGGCCAGCAGCCCGAGGACGCGGGCCTGCGCGCCGGTGAGGGCGTGCGTCGCGGCGGCCTCCTCGTACTCGTCGTGGTAGCGGGCCACGACGGTGCCGATGAGCTCCACGACTTCCAGCGTCAGGGGGTCCGTGCGTTGGGTGGGCATGGCTCGATCCTACTCCGATGCTTGACAACATGAAATATCGAGGAGCATGGTTGTTTCAGTTCATGAAGCATTTTCTAGGAGGCCCCGCCGATGTCCGTACTCCCCGCGTCCAGCCGTGAGTGGCACCTCGTCGCCCGCCCGCACGGATGGCCCGTGCCCGCGGACTTCGCCCTCCGCGAGAAGCCGGTGACCGAGCCCGCCGAGGGCCGCATCCTCGTGCGCAACCTGCACTTCTCCGTCGACCCGTACATGCGCGGCCGGATGAACGACGTCAAGTCCTACATCCCGCCGTTCCAGCTGGACCAGCCGATGGACGGCGGCGCGGTCGGCGAGGTCGCCGCCTCCAACGCCGAGGGCTTCGCCGTCGGCGACCACGTGCTGCACGGCCTCGGCTGGCGCGAGTACGCCGACGTGCCCGCCCAGCACGCCACCAAGGTCGACCCCGAGCTCGCGCCCCTCTCCGCGTACCTCGGCGTGCTCGGCATGACCGGCCTCACCGCCTACGCGGGCCTCTTCGAGGTCGCCTCGTTCAAGGAGGGCGACGCCGTCTTCGTCTCCGGCGCGGCCGGCGCCGTCGGCAGCCAGGTCGGCCAGATGGCGCGGCTCAAGGGCGCCTCCCGGGTCATCGGCTCGGCCGGCTCCGTCGAGAAGGTCAAGTGGCTGGTGGAGGAGCTCGGCTTCGACGCCGCCTTCAACTACAAGAACGGCCCGGTCAAGGACCAGCTGCGCGAGGCCGCCCCGGACGGCATCGACGTCTACTTCGACAACGTCGGCGGCGACCACCTCGAAGCCGCGATCTCCTCGCTCAACGTGCACGGCCGCGCCACCATATGCGGCATGATCGCCCAGTACAACGACACCGAGCCGGTGCCCGGCCCGCGCAACATGGCCATGATCATCGGCAAGCGGCTCCGCCTCCAGGGCGTCCTCGTCGGCGACCACTACGGGCTGCAGCAGCAGTTCGTCCAGGAGGTCGGCGGCTGGCTGCGCTCCGGCGAGCTCAAGCACGGCGAGACCTTCGTCGAGGGCATCGAGAACGGCGTGGACGCCTTCCTCGGGATGCTCCGGGGTGACAACACCGGAAAGATGATCGTCTCGACGACCCGCTAGTCTTCCCTCAGCCGTCGCGATCGTGGGCGCGAGTCGCGGCGAACGGAAAAAGGAAGACAACAGCATGTCGATTCAGCAGTCCGACGTCCTGTACACCGCCGTCGCCACCGCCGAGAACGGCCGCGACGGCCGGGTCGCCACCGATGACGGCCAGCTCGACGTCGTCGTCAACCCGCCGAAGGCCATGGGCGGCTCCGGCGCGGGCACCAACCCGGAGCAGCTCTTCGCCGCCGGCTACAGCGCCTGCTTCCAGGGCGCCCTCGGCGTCGTCGCCCGCAACGAGAACGCGGACGTGTCCGGCTCGACGGTCACCGCCGAGGTCGGCATCGGCAAGAACGACGACGGCTTCGGCATCATCGTCAAGATCTCGGCGACCATCCCGAACGTGGACGCCGAGACCGCCAAGAGCCTCATCGAGAAGGCCCACCAGGTCTGCCCGTACTCCAAGGCGACCCGCGGCAACATCACCGTCGAGCTCGCCGTCTGAGCCGTCCCGCCGCAGACTGAGAGCGAGGGCCGCATCCTGACCGACCAGGGTGCGGCCCTCCCTCGCGTCCGGGCGCGGCCGGGCCGGGGCTCCGGCGTCTCAAGTTCGGAACAGGAATCGGACCCCCGCCGGACCCGCCGTTAGGCTGATCGTCATGCGTGATTTCGGGGCAGGATTCCGTTACCTGCTGCAGGGGCAGAAGTGGGTCGGCACTCACGGACGATGGTTCGGGTTCGGGCTGCTGCCCGGGCTCGTCACCTTCGTCCTCTACGTGGGGGCGCTCGTCGGCCTGTTCTACGGCGCCGACGACCTGACGGCCTGGGCGACGCCGTTCGCCGACGACTGGGGCTCGCCCTGGCAGGGCGTGTTCCGCGGCACCCTGACCTTCCTGGTCCTCGCGCTCGGCGTCTTCCTCGCCGTGATCACCTTCACCGCCGTCACGCTGCTCGTCGGCCAGCCCTTCTACGAGTCGCTGTCCGAGGCGGTCGACCGCAGCGAGGGCGGCGAGGTGCCCGAGTCCGGTCTGCCGCTCTGGCGTGAGCTGTGGATCTCGGCCCGCGACAGCCTGCGCGTCCTGCTGCGGGTCGCGCTCTACGGCGTCCTGCTCTTCGCGGCGGGCTTCATCCCCGTCGCCGGTCAGACCGTGGTCCCCGTGATCGGCTTCTGCGTCTCCGGCTTCTTCCTCACCGAGGAGCTCACCGCGGTCGCGCTGCAGCGCCGCGGGGTCGAGTTCAAGGAGCGCCTGGGAATGCTGCGCGGCCGCCGGATGGCCGTGCTCGGCTTCGGCGTCCCCCTCACCCTCGCCTTCCTCGTCCCCTTCGTCGCCGTCCTGCTGATGCCGGGCGCGGTCGCCGGGGCCACCCTGATGGCCCGCGAGCTGACCGGCGAGGCGACGGCCGAGGACGACGACGCCGCCGAGCCCGAGGCAGACGGGACGGGCCGGACGGCGGGCGTGCCGCACCACGCCGCCTGATCCGGCCCGCTCCCCGGCCACTCCCCGAGGGGTGCGCGGGCGGGCCCCGACCCGGTCAGGGCTGCAGCGGGTGCTCCGGGGCGAGCGCCGCCGCGATGCGCTCCGCGACCACCTCCGCCATGTTCCCCTCGGCGGTGTCCGGCGTCTTCGTCGCGGACACCGCGATGGCCAGGCGCTTCGACGGCAGATACGCCTGGATCGCCGCGTACCCGGAGAACGACGGGTTCTGCAGCAGCCAGGTGTCGGCGACGATGACCCCCAGCCCGAAGTGCTTGGCCTCCGTCTGCTTGAGGCAGATGTCGGCCGGGCACTTCGCGGTCGGCACGCCGAGGCCGACCGTGCCCGGGTTCAGCAGGGTGCGGTACGAGCGCCGTGAGATCAGCTCGCCGCTGCCGATGCCCTGCGCGGAGCGGGTCATGTCGCAGACGGTGGAGGTGATGACGGCGCCGGGACCGGTGGTCCACGAGGGATTCCAGAAGGTGGACTCCTCGTAGAAGCCGCGGTCCGAGGTGAAGGCGTGCAGCACCGGGCGGGGGATCTCAGGCGTGAACGCGTTCCGCGTGTTCCGCAGCCCCAGCGGGCCGGTGACCTGCTCCTCCACGAGCCGGTCGATCCGCTGCCCGGTGATCCGCTCCAGGGCGCGTTCCAGGAGCAGGTAGTTGGCGTGCGAGTAGCTCCAGTTGGTGCCGGGCGTGTACCAGAAGTCGTGGGAGAAGGGGAACGCGAGCAGTTCCTCGGGGGTCCAGGCGCGGAACGGGTGCGCCGTCAGCTCGGCCCCGAATTTCGGGTCGGTGACGTAGTCGTGCAGGCCGCTGGTGTTGTTTGCCAGCATCCGCAGCGTGATCTCCTTCGCCCGCGGGACCTCCGGCAGCCAGGGCTCCACCGTGGCGTCGAGGTCGACCCGGCCCTGCTCGACCAGCCGGAGCAGGGTCGTGCCGATGTGTGCGAAGGCCACCGAGCCGGCCCGGAAGTGCATGTCCGGCTCGGCCGGGACGCCGGTCATCGACTCGCCGAGCGCGTCGGTGACGACCTCCCGTCCGTCGACGGTGACCCGCAGCAGCACGGCCTTCAGCTTGAGGTCCCGCCGGGCCTTGCGGGCGATGTCGAGGACCCGGCGGCCCCGGTCGTCCAGGGAGTGCCGGGTGCGTACGCAGTCGCGGTCGCCGTGGCCGCCGGGCGGACCGGCGGGGGTGTGCGCGACGGCGGCCGTGGCCGGGAGGACGGTGGCGAGCAGGGCGGCGGCGAGGAGGGCCGCGCGGCCCCGGGAGGTGCGTCTCATGCCCGCACTATGTCCGGAAGGTCTGCTTGATCCCGTCGAACACTCCGCGTGGGCCCCGGGACCCGCCCGGACGCCTCACAGCCCCACGACGACCAGCGCCGTGTCGTCCGTCGCGCCGCCCACCGGCAGCATCTCCAGGAGCAGTGCGTCGGCCAGCGCCTGCGGCTCGGCGCCGCGGTGCCGCTCCAAGGTGCGGGCGAGGCGGGCGAGGCCGGCGTCGATGTCCTCGTGGCGCCGCTCGATCAGCCCGTCGGTGTACAGCACCAGGGCGGCGCCCGGGGTGAACGCCGCCTCCGCCTGCGGCCGGGGTGCGTGCTCCGGATCGGCGCCGAGCGGCGGATCCGTCGCCCGGTCCAGGAACTCCACCGTCCCGTCCGGGTGGAGCAGTGCGGGCGGCAGGTGTCCGGCGCTGCTGTACGCGATGGTCCGGCTGTCCCAGTCGATGCAGGTCTCGACGGCCGTGGAGTTCTCGGCGCCCGCGACGGACCGCGCGTACGTGTCCAGCACGTCCAGGGCCTGCGCCGGCCCCCGCACGACCCGGGACGCGGCGGTGAGGGCGCTGCGCAGCTGGCCCATCACCCCGGCGGCGGTCAGCCCGTGCCCCACCACGTCGCCGACCGCCACCCCGCCCCGGTCGCCGCCGGGCAGCGTGACCAGGTCGTACCAGTCCCCGCACACGTTCAGCGCGCCGACCGCGGGCCGGTAGCGCACGGCCGTCGGGTGCGGCCCGATCGGCCCGGGCGCGGGCAGCATCGCCTCCTGCAGGGTGAGCGCCACCTCGCGCTCCCGGGCGTGGGCCGCCCGCAGGCGCTCGTTGACCTCCTGCAGCTCCCGGGCCCGTGCGTACACCTCGGCCTCCAGGACCCGGGCGCGGCCGTCGCCCGGCCCGCTGCGGGACCGGATCAGCTCGGTGATCTCCTCCACCCGGTGGATGAGGAGCTCGACCCGGCCGTCGGCGCCGAGCACCGGGACGTTGACGGGGCTCCAGTAGCGCACCTCCCACTCCCCGGGCCGGTCCGCGCGCTCGACGTCGTACCGCTGGGGGGCCAAGGCGTCCCGCTCGCCGGTCGCGACCACCCGGCGGAGCGAGGCCACCAGGTTGCGCACGCCGTTCGCCGCCGGATCGTTCGGGTTGTCGGGGAACACGTCGAAGGGGTGCCGGCCGATCAGCTCCTCCCGGCCGCGGCCCGAGCGGGCGACGTACTCCGCGTTGACGTCGACGTACACCAGGTCGGTGGTGAGCAGCGCGACCATGCCGGGCAGCGCCCGGAACACGGCCGCGTAGTCGGTCACCGTCCCTCACCTCTGACACCAGGGTGCGCCGGGCGGGGGCGGTTCACATCCCGGAGCGAGGGCGCCGGGAGGGAGGGCGGGGCCCGCCCCCAGTAGGGGTACGCGCGGCGGGACGCGTCCGGCGGTGCGCCTCCACGCCCGGCGGGGTGCGCCCGTACGCCCGGCGGGGTGGGGCGCCGGGTCGGCGGGCGGGGTGCGCCCATACGCCCGGCGGGGTGCGCCGGGTCGGCGGGTGGGGTGTGCCGGGCCGCCGTCAGTCCAGGACCGGGTGGAGCTCCGGGCGGGACTCCCACCAGGTCCGGTGGAAGGCGTTGTGGGGGACGTTGTCCAGGTACGCGAGTCCCGCCGCCCGGTACAGCAGGCCGGCGCGCCGCTCGGAGACCGCGGCCCGGTTCCAGGCGAGCCGGATGCGGCCGGTGACCGGGTCGCCGGCCAGCGGGCGGAGCACGGTGCCCTCGGCGGGCGGCGCGGTCGGCTGGCTCAGGGAGATCGCCCGGCCCGCCGCGATCAGGTCGTAGTGCATCTTGCGGTCGGCGATCCGGTGGCGCAGCGTCGGGGTGAAGCCGGCCTTCCGGCAGGCCCGGACCAGCGCCTCCGGGCCGCCGTCGTCGTCCTCCACCATCGTCATCCAGGTCTCGCCCGCGAGGTCCGCCAGGTCGATCCGCTCCTGCCCGGCCAGCGGGTGGGCCGCGGACATGCGCACGCAGAACGGTTCCTTCGGAACGAGGGTGCGGGCCGCCACGCCCTCGGGCAGCGGGACCTCGTGGTCGGCGACCTCCCCGTACACGACGGCGTCGTACCGCCCGGCGCCGAGCAGCCGGCTGAGCGCGGTCACCGAGTGCTCGATGCTGACCTCGATCTCCTGGCCCGCGAGCTCCTGCTCCAGACGCCCGATCAGCCGGTCCACCAGCACCAGCAGGATGCAGCCGAGCCGCAGCGTCGGATGCGGAGCGGCGGCCCGCGCGCCGGCCGCGAGGGCGTCCATCTCGCCGAGCACCCGGCGCGCCGTGGACAGCACGAACTCGCCCAGCGGGGTGGGGTCGACGCCGTGCCGGCCGCGGGTGAACAGCTCGCCGCCCGCGGCCCGTTCGATCCGCTTCAGCTGGGCCGAGAGGGCAGGCTGGGAGACCCCGAGCCGAGCCGCCGCACGCCCCAGACTGCCCGCCTCCGCTATCCGGCAGACGGCCTCAAGATGCCTCAACTCCAGCTGCATTTCAGCAGCGTAGGCACGCCGGACCGATGGACGGAACGGTTCGGCATAACGCGCGTCCTATGCCCGGTGAGATGTCCCCTGATGGGCATGTCCACGCCCATACTCGGCGCGTCCCACCGTCTCCCCCCACCCGAAACGGAGCAGACGTGCACCCCACCAGACTCTCGGCGGCCCTGGCGGCGCTCGCCCTGACGGCGAGCCTCGCGGGCACCCTCGCGGCCACCGCGAACGCCGCCGCCCCGGGACCGTCGCAGCCCGTACCGCCCGGGCACGGCAAGTCCCTCGCCCTCGCCGCCGCCGACCGGGCCGCCGACAGCGGACTCGACGGGCTGCGCCACGGCACCGACGAGGAACTCGTCCGCACCGCGGTGACCCCGTGGGCGGGCGGCCTCTACTACGCCGCCTACCAGCGCACCTACAAGGGCCTCCCGGTGGCCGGCGGCGACGCGGTCGTCGTCTCCGACAGCGCCGGCAAGGTCCGCGAGGTCGCCGCCGCGCCCGCCCCGGCCATCCGGCTCTCCACCAAGCCCGCCGTCGGCTCCGCCGCCGCCCTCGCCACCGCCAAGGCGCAGCTCGCGGGCGTGGAGAGCGCGAGCACCCCGGAACTGACCGTGCTGCTCAAGGGGAACAAGCCGGTCCTCACCTGGCACACCCTGGTCGTCGGCCGCACCGCCAAGGGGCTGCCCAGCTCGCTCGACACCTACGTCGACGCCCGCACCGGCGAGGTCACCCAGGCGCGGGACAAGATCCTGCATGCGGACGGCCGCGGCTACCACAACGGCAACGTCACCATCGACACCGCCGCGACCTCGATGACCGACCCCAACCGCTCCGGCTTCAAGTGCGGCGGCCAGAACGGCAGCGCCTACACCGGCACCCCGCCGTGGGGCAACGGCACCGCCAACGACCTCGTGACCGCCTGCGTCGACATCATGTACGCGGCCCAGCGCGAGTCCGACATGCTCAAGCAGTGGTTCGGCTACAACGGCCAGAACGGCCAGGGCGGCATGGTCCCGGCCCGCGCCGGCCTGAGCGAGGTCAACGCCTACTACGACGGCACCAAGACCACGTACGGCCACAACCAGAACGGCACGATGCAGCTCACCGGCATCGACGTCGTGGCGCACGAGTACGGCCACGAGATCTTCGACAAGACCCCGGGCAGCTCCGGCTCGTCGAACGAGAACGGTGGCATGAACGAGTCCACCGGCGACATATTCGGGGCGCTCACCGAGCACTTCGCGAACAACCCCAACGACACCCCGGACTACACGGTCGGCGAGAAGCTGAACTTCCTCGGCGACAACAAGCCGATCCGCTACATGTACAACCCGTCCCTGGCCGGGGACCCCAACTGTTACCCGCAGCTGAACTCCGGCACCGAGGTGCACGCGGCGGCCGGCCCGCAGAACCACTGGTTCTACCTGCTCGCCGAGGGCTCCAACCCGGGCGGCGGCAAGCCGGCCAGCCCCATCTGTTCCGGCGGCCCGTCCTCGGTGACCGGCATCGGCATCCAGAAGGCCGGCAAGATCTTCATGGGCGCCCTGCTGATGAAGACCTCCTCCTGGAACCACCTGGCCGCCCGCAAGGCGACCCTGTCCAGCGCCAAGAACACCTACGGCAGCGCCGAGTGCAACGCGGTGAAGACCGCCTGGAACGCGATCGGCGTCCCGGCCCAGTCCGGTGAGACCGACTGCGGCGGCACCACCACGCCGGACTTCTCGCTCGCCCTGAACCCGGCCTCCGGCTCGGTCCAGCCGGGCGCCTCGGTCACCTCCACGGTCAACACCAGCACCACCGGCGGCAGCGCGCAGACCGTGCAGCTCTCCGCGAGCGGCGCCCCGAGCGGGGTCACCGTCTCCTTCAGCCCGTCCTCGGTGACCTCGGGCAACTCCTCGACCATGACCGTCCAGGTCGCGGCCGGCACCGCCAACGGCACGTACCCGATCACCGTCACCGGCAAGGGCTCCGCCACGCACACCGTCACCTACCAGCTGTCGGTCGGCACCACGACGCCGCCCACCGGCTGCGACAACACCGAGTACACGTACGAGGGTTCGCTGACCGACGGCCAGGCCGAGGCCCAGCCGGACGGCTCGTACTACTACTCGGCGACCTCCGGCACCCACGTGGGCTGCCTGCGCGGCCCGGCCGGCGCGGACTTCGACCTGTACCTCCAGAAGTGGAACGGGTCGGGCTGGGCGGACGTGGCGGTCGGCGGCACCGCGAGCGCGGACGAGGACATCAGCTACAACGGCACCGCGGGCTACTACCGCTACGTGGTCCACGCCTACAGCGGCTCCGGCGCGTACACGCTGGGCCTGAGCGCCCCGTAGCGGGGGCGGGGCACCGTCACGGACAGGGGGTTCCGTGACGGACTCCCGAGCCGGGCGGCCGGTCTCCCTACCGGCCGTCCGGCACGTCCACGAGCACGTACCCCGGCTTGTCCGGACCCGCGTCCGCGAGGCGCGCACCGTCCGGGCCCCAGGCACCCGCCAGACCGCCGCCGACGCCGTCCTCGTTGACGCCGAGGACGTTGCCGAGCACCACGTACAGGCCGAAGTCCCGGGCCCGCACCGGATAGACCGTCCCGAAGGAGTCGTTGTCGGCGGAGAGCACCGAACTCGCCAGATACGCCTGGCAGGAGTCGGCGGCCGCCCGCTCGGCGAGCTCGGGGAAGCGGTTGTCGTAGCAGGTGGCCAGGGCGAAACGGAGCCCGTCGAGCTCGAACCGCCCGTCGGTCGCGCCCGGGGCGAACACCTCGGCCTCGACCCCGTACAGGTGCTGCTTGTCGTAGCGGGTCAGGAGCGTGCCGTCCGGGCCGATGACCAGCGTGGTGATGCCCGGGCGTCCGCCGGGCGTGCGGACCGGGCCGTTGACCACGGCCGCCGCCGAGACCTCACGGCAGGCCTCCCGCAGCGGTGCGAGGCGCGGGTCGTCCTCGGCGAGGACGAGGGCGGGGGTGCGGTCGATCAGGCTCGGCTCGTAACCGGTGAGCGACAGCTCGGCGAAGACCACCAGCCTCGCGCCCTCCGCCGCGGCGGCGCGGACCGTCTCGGCGATGGTGCGGACGTTGGCGGCGACGTCCCCGGCGACCGGGGCGAACTGGGTGGCGGCGACGATCATGGCCGTCATCATCCCGCACCCTTCTGTAAGGGTCAATGGAGCTCGACGGGTGTTAGCTCGCGGGCCGTCTCGTGCAGCAGTCCCAGGAACGCCCGCGCCGCCACGGTCGGCGTCGGCGGGGTCGCCGCGCAGATCCGCCGGTACGGCACGTCGTCCGGATGGATCGTCACCAGCGCCACGTCCGGCCGCACCGAGGCCGCCGCGAGGGCCGGGACGAGCGTGACCCCGAGCCCGGCCGCGACCGCGCCCAGCTTCGCGATCCAGTCGTGCGCGACCAGGCCCGTGCGCGGCCGCAGTCCGGCGGCCACGGCCGGGCGGAACAGGGTGTCCTCCAGGCGCTCGTTGCCGACGATCCACTCCTCGTCGGCGAGTGCCGCCAGCCGCACGTCCCGCCGCCCCGCGTACGGATGCCCGCGCTCCAGGGCCACCAGCATCGGCTCGTCGAGAAGGTGATGCAGCGTCACCCCCTCCGGTACGGGGCCGCCGGCCGCGGGGCTGACGACGGCCAGGTCCTCCTCGCCGACCCCGACCAGCCCCAGGTGCTTCACCGAGGGGCCCTCGACCCGGGTCACGGCGACCCCCGGATGCCGCCGGCGGAAGGCGGCCTGTGCGCGCGGGACCAGCGCCGCGCCCGCGCTGGAGAAGGCGCCGAGCCGCAACAGTCCGCCGGTCAGGGTGCGCAGCGCCTCCAGCTCCGCGCGGGCGACCCCGAGCCGGTCCCGGACCGCCTCCGCGTGCGGCAGCAGCACCCGGCCCGCCTCGCTCAGCCGCACCCCGCGCGGCAGGCGCTCGAACAGGGCGGCGCCCGTCTCGTCCTCCAGGACCTGGATCTGCCGGGAGATCGCGGACTGGGTGTAGCCGAGCGTGCGGGCGGCCGCGGTGAAGGAGCCCTCGCGGGCGACGGCGAGGAAGACCTCGTAAGAGCCATGCGTAATAGGCATGGGGGTCATGCTAGACATTCGCTTGTCGCATGGTCAGGCCCCTTCTAGCGTCGACGACATGCAGAACGAGACGCACGAGACGGCCCGGACTCGCGAGACGCCCCAAACGCCCCAGACGCCCCGGACGCCCCAGACCCCGAGCCCCCGGCAGGCGTCGGCGGCTCGGCCCGAGACGCACGAGACCACCCACCGGGCCTCCGCGGCCCCCACGAAGATCGCCTTCCTCGGCCTCGGCTCCATGGGTCTCCCCATGGCCCGCCGACTCCTCGACGCCGGCCACCCGCTCACCGTCTGGAACCGCACCGCCGCCAAGGCCGACGAGCTCGTCGCGGCCGGAGCCGGGCGGGCCGCGACGCCCGCCGAGGCCGTCGCCGACGCCGAGGTCGTCGTCACCATGCTGGCCGACCCGGCCGCCGCGCTCGCCGTCGCCGACGCGATGGTCCCCGCGCTGCGCCCCGGCACCCACTGGATCGACACCTCCACCGTCGGCCCCGACACGGTCCGCGCCCTGGCCGCGCGGCTTCCTGCGGGCGTCACCCTCGTCGACGCGCCCGTCATGGGCAGCGTCGACCGGGCGGCCGCGGGCGAACTGATCGTGCTGGCCGGCGGCGACACCGCGCCCGTCGCCCATGTGCTGGACCGCTTCGGCGCCGTCACCGCGTGCGGTGCGCCCGGCGACGGCGCCGCCCTCAAGCTCGTCCTCATCAACGCCGTCATCGGCGGTGTCGCCCTGGTCGGCGAGACCCTGACCCTGGCCGAGTCCCTGGGCCTGCCCCGTGAACTCGCCCTGCGCACCCTCGCCGCCGGCCCCCTCGCGGGCGCCGTCGGCCGCGCCACCGCGACCGGCTCCCACTTCCCGGTCGCGCTCGCCGCGAAGGACGTGGCCCTGGCCACCGCGACCGCGAAGCTCCCCGTCCTGGAGGCCGTCCACGCCGCCCTCACCCGCGACCCGGCCCTGGCGGGCGCGGATCTCGCCGCCGTGGCGCGCTAGGTCCTGTCGTCGAACTCCCGTCGTTGCCCGGAGGGCGGGGCAGACGGTCGACGACGGGGCCTGGCGCGGTGGGCGGGGCGCCGAACGAGTGGACTCGCCGGAACGCGGCCCACGGGCGGCGGTCCGGCGCGGGGTCCGGTGGTGATCGTGGCGGTCCGACCCCGTGTCCGACCGCGTGAACCTGGAAGAGGCGCCCCCCGATGAGACGTACCTCCCCCCGCCGGCTGCTCGCCGCGACCCTGCTCGCGGCGTCCGTGCTGACGCCGATCGCGACGTCGCCGGCCACGCCGGTCCACGCCGCGCCCGCCCCGACCGCGGGCCCGCACCACGGCGAGGACTGCTCGCGGGACGGTCTCGGCCCCGAGCTGACCGCCAAGCTGGACCGGACCGTCGAGGACGCCCGCGAGCAGGCCCGCGTCCCCGGGCTCGTCGTCGGCCTGTGGATGCACGGGAAGGGCTGCTACGTCCGCGCGACCGGCGTCGCCGACAAGGCCACCGGGCAGCCGATGTTCGCGGACACCTACGTCCGGATCGGCAGCGAGACCAAGACCTTCACGGTCACCGCGCTGCTCGAACTCGTCGACGAGGGCCGGGTGAAGCTGGACGACCCCATCGACAGGTACATCCGCGGCGTACCGAACGGCCGGAACATCACCCTGCGCCACCTCGCCGAGATGCGCAGCGGCCTCTTCCCGTACACCTCCGACCCCGACTTCATCCACGACCTGTACAGCCGGCCGAAGCGGGCCTTCAATCCCTGGGAGGTCCTCTCCTACGGCTACCGGCACAAGAACATCGCCAAGCCGGGGGAGACGTTCCAGTACTGCAACTCCAACCTCGTCCTGCTCGGCCTGGTGATCGAGAAGGTGACCGGCCGGCCGCTCGCCGACGTCATCCACGACCGTGTGGTCCGCCCCGCCGGCCTGCGCCACACCTTCCTCCCGGAGGGCGCCGAGTTCCCGGAGCCGCACGCGCACGGCTACAGCGACCAGACGCTGACCGGGGCCACCGCGGACACCACGGACTGGAACCCCAGCTGGGCCTGGGCGGCCGGCGGAATGATCTCGAACCTCCGGGACCTGCGCCGCTGGGCCCCGGTCCTCGCCACCGGGGAACTGCTCAGCCCCGAGACCCAGGCCCAGCGGCTGAGGACGCTGCCGACCGGCTTCCCCGGCACCACCTACGGCCTCGGCATCCTCAAGACCAACGGCTGGATCGGCCACAACGGCTCCCTGCCCGGGTACGAGACGGTGACCGTCTACCTGCCCGAGCGCAAGGCGACCCTGGTCCTCATCCTGACCACGGACTCCCTCGTCGGGGGCCAGGAGCCGTCGACCCTCGTGGCCCGGGCGATCACCCGTCTCGTCACCCCGGACCACGTGTACGCCGGCGGGATCACCCCCCGCCAGGGCGCGTCCGGGAAGTAGCGTCGTCTGCCCGGAGGGCAGGGCTCGCGTGCGTGCCGGGCGTCGCGAGCCAGGCGAGACCTTACGGACGCGTCCCAGGACCCGAGGCCCCCGCGGCGACGGCCACGATCGCTCGCACCTGGGCGATGATGTCGAGCCGGTTCCGGACGAACTCGGGATCGGTGACCGTGCCCGTCGCCGGGTCCGTGTTCCCGGCGCCGAACTGCAGGACCGGGGTGTGCACATGACCGCCCGGCAGGTCCTTCAGGCCGAGGCGGTCGCGCAGCAGGGTCGCCCGGTAGGCGATCTCGTTGGACAGGTAGTTCCCGCCGCCGCCCGCCCGGGCGGCGGATCCGGGGGTCGGACCGTCGGGGCGGACCACCGGACTGTCGGCGCCGGCCGGGAGCTCGGTCACGGACGTGTTGTCGTACACGGGGAAGCGGCCGGTCGCCGCCGCCGTGATCACCCCGTACGGGAGGGTGGTCGACGTCCACTGCGGCTGGGTGGCCGGGTCGGCGACGGGCACGGTCTCCGTCCGGGAGAGGTTCTCGTTGTCGGGGAAGCCGCCGCGCCAGGCCCCGTTGGTGCGCTCGATGTCGAAACGGCCCGGCCGGCCCTGGCTCACCGTGGTGAAGAGGTCCAGCTCCGGCAGGTGCGGAGCCAGCGTCCGCTCGACCGTGCCGTCCGCGAAGTCCTGCCAGCGCACCGGGAAGACGGCCGTCTCGACCCGGGCGAGCGAGCCGTCGGCGGTGCGCAGCCAGGTGCCGTCCAGGGCGAGCGCGGTGGCGCCGGAGGGATTGCTGATCCGGGTGTCCCGGTCGAGCGTGAACGGGTCGAAGCCGGTCAGCAGGATCCGCTTCACGCCCTTGCCGGCCGGGAAGTGGAGGGTGTCCTGGCCGCGCGAGGACCGTTCGAGCCGGTCGAGCAATCGCGCCCGGCCCTCCTCGGTGACCCCGAACCCCGGTCGCCAGGAGCGCAGTTCACGGGTGAGTGCCAACCGCGACCAGTACAGCGGGCGGTCGTCGTCCCGGCTGATGTCGCCGCCCGCCGGGCCCCGCCCCTGTGCCCGGTCCACCGCCCGCCGCCAGAGCTGGGCGCCGTACCGCGCGACCGTCCGCTCGGCCTGCGGGAAGGTCCGGGCGTGACCGAGTGCGGCGGTGAACTCCGGTGTGAGCGCGTCGAATCCACTGCGCCGCAGGATCTCCTGGGGGGCCGCCCGGTCGAGCCGGGCCTCCTCGGCCGTGACGGCCGGGGCGTCGGTCGCCGAGGCCGGCGGGGCGCCCAGCGCGAGGGAGAGGGAGGCGGCGGCGAGCGCGAGGGCGAGCGTGCTGCGTATCGGGCGTATCGGGGGCACAGGGGTCCTTCCGTACGGCGGTGACGGGCCGTCGGAAGTATTCCGTCGCGTGGTCGGCCGCCGCTACGGTGCCCTTCGGGCCACCGGGGTCCCGCCGGCGCCGTGGCGTCGCTCCGCTCCGACGCCTCCGGGCGCTACGGCGCCCTGACCCGCCCCTCCTGGAGCAGCGCCAGGAAGTCCCGGAACGAGGCCGGCATGTCGACCGCCTCCGGGTCGAGCAGCCACTGGAACTGCAGGCCGTCCATCACGGCCGTGAGCAGCGGGGCCACCTGCTCCGGACCGAGGCCGCCGGGCAGTTCGTCGCCGAACTCGGCGCGCAGGACGTCGGCCATGTTCGTCCGCACCTGGGCGTAGCGCTCGGTGAAGAACGCGCGGGCCGGGTGGTCCTCCGTGACGCTCTCGCCGAGCAGGGCGGAGAAGGTCTGCACGATGCCCGGGCGCATCGCGTTGTACTCGACGAGCGACTCCATGAGGTCGAGCCGCCACTTGCCCGGGTCCCGGGCGCCGCTGGTGTCCCAGCGGTCGCGCTCCTCCAGCACCGCGACGAGCAGTGCCTCCTTGGTCGGGAAGTAGTGCAGCAGGCCCTGCTGGGTCAGGCCCACCCGTTCGGCCACGGCGCCGAGGGACGCGCCGCGGTAGCCGCGCTCGGCGATCACCTCCAGGGCGGCCCGGACGATCTCCGTGCGCCGCTCCTCGCTCCTGGCCCGTGCCATCGCCCCGTCCCCCTTCCGAAGGTCCCTGTCGAGAAGGACCGTACGCCATGATTTGATAACGAAATCCTAACGTAACCTACCGATCTACAGGTAGGGCCGTCACCATGGGCCGCACAAGCTCACTCCGAGGAGGTACGGCCGTGGCAGACGTGGCAGACGTGGCAGACGTGGTGGCAGACACGAACGCGGTGCGCGAACAGGCCGTCGAGGCGGCCCTGGCCAAGCTCGACCTGGACGCCAAGACCCGGCTGCTGGCCGGGCAGGACATGTGGTCCCTGCCGGCGCTGCCCGAGATCGGCCTGGCCTCGCTGGTCATGTCCGACGGGCCGATCGGGGTCCGCGGCGTCCGCTGGACCGCCGACGACCCGTCCGTCGCCCTGCCGTCCCCGACCGCGCTGGCCGCCGCCTGGGACCCGGCCCTGGCCCGCCGGGCCGGCCGGCTGCTCGCGCAGGAGGCCCGCCGCAAGGGCGTCCACGTCCTCCTCGCCCCCACCGTCAATCTGCACCGCACCCCGCTCGGAGGCCGCCACTTCGAGGCCTACAGCGAGGACCCGTACCTCACCGGCGCCATCGGCACCGGCTACGTGCGGGGCGTCCAGGACGGCGGCGTCGGCACCACGGTCAAGCACTTCGTCGGCAACGACGCCGAGACCGACCGCTTCACCGTCGACAACAGGATCGCCCCCCGCCCGCTCCGCGAGCTCTACCTCGCCCCCTTCGAGGCCATCGTCAAGAACGCCCACCCCTGGGGCATCATGACCGCCTACAACCAGGTCAACGGCACCACGATGACCGAGCACCGCCACCTCGTGAACGAGGTCCTGCGCGGGGAATGGGGCTTCGACGGCTACAACGTCTCCGACTGGATGGCCGCCCGCTCCACCAAGGGCGCCATCGAGGGCGGCCTCGACGTCGCCATGCCCGGCCCGCGGACCGTCTACGGCGAGGCCCTCGCCGCCGCCGTCCGGGCGGGCGAGGTCGACGAGACCGCCGTCGACGCCGCCGTGCGCAACGTGCTCCGGCTCGCCGCCCGCGTCGGCGCCCTCGAAGGCTCCCCGCCGGCCGTCGCCGCCGACGCCCCCTCCCACGCGGAGATCGACGGCGACGCCCTCGCCCGCGAGATCGCCCGCCGCGGCTTCGTCCTGGTACGCAACGAGGGCCGGGCGCTCCCCCTCAGGCCGGGGACCGTCGCCCTGTCCGGCGCCGCCGCCCGTGACGCCCGCGTCCTCGGCGGCGGATCCGCCCAGGTCTTCCCCGACCACACCGTCTCCCCGCTCGACGGCCTCACCGCGGCCCTCCCCGCCGGGGCCCTCACCTTCACCGTCGGCGCCGACCCCAGCGACGAACTGTCCCCCGCCGACCAGGGTTTCACCCTGCGGGCGGTGTGCCGCGACGCCGCCGGCCAGGTCCTCGGCGAGGGCAGCCTGCCGAACGGCCAGGTCCAGTGGATCGGCGACGACCTCCCGGCCGGTGTCACCCACGAGACCCTCGCCTCCGTCGAGGTGGTCGGCACCTTCACCCCGCGCGAGAGCGGTGAGCACGCCTTCGGCACCCGCGGCCTCGGCGCCTACACGCTGACCGTCGGGGGACGCGTCCTCTTCGAGGGCGTGCAGGCCATGGGCGCCGAGACCGACCCCTTCGAGGCCTTCTTCGGCTCGCCGGTCGAGCGCGGCAAGGTCGCCCTCACGGCCGGCGAGACCGTCGAGGTCTCCCTGCTCCACACCCTGGACAAGGAGTTCGCGGCCCCGCTGCCCGCCGTCATGTTCTCCTTCGTCCACCTCGGTCCGCGCCGGGACCCCGACGAACTGATCGCCGAAGCCGTCGAGGCCGCCCGAGCCGCCGACACCGCCGTCGTGGTGGTCGCCACCACCGAGCGCGTCGAGTCCGAGGGCTTCGACCGCAAGGACCTCACCCTGCCCGGCCGCCAGGACGACCTCGTCCGCGCCGTCGCCGCCGCCAACCCGAACACCGTGGTCGTCGTCAACGCCGGCTCCCCGGTCGAGCTGCCCTGGCGCGAGGACGTGGCCGCGATCCTGCTCACCTGGTTCCCCGGCCAGGAGGGCGGTGCCGCGCTCGCCGACGTCCTCACCGGTGCCGAGGAGCCCGGCGGCCGCCTCCCCACCACCTGGCCGGCCGCCCTCGCCGACGTCCCCGTCACCGAGGTCACCCCCACCGGGGGCGAACTCGACTACGCGGAGGGCGTGTTCATCGGCTACCGGGCCTGGGACAAGGCCGGCGCCGTCCCCGCGTACCCCTTCGGGCACGGCCTCGGCTACACCACCTGGGCGTACGAGTCCCTCGTGGTCACCGCGGAGGCCGCCACCGTCCGGCTCACCAACACCGGCGAGCGCCCCGGCCGCGAGGTCGTCCAGATCTATCTCGCGCCCGTCGCCGACGGTGTGGAGCGGCCGGCCCGCTGGCTGGCCGGCTTCGCGAGCGTCGGGGCCGGCGCGGGAGAGAACGTCGAGGTCACGGTCGAACTGCCGCGCCGCGCCTTCGAGATCTGGGACGAAGCCGCGAACGACTGGACCTTCGTGTCCGGCGGCTACGAGGTCCTCGCCGCCCACTCCCTCGCCGACGCCCGGCTGACCGCGCGCCTGGACGTCTGACATCCGGCGCACGCCCCCTGGAGACCGGCCCCGGGGCGGACCTGACGCCCGCTCCGGGGCCCCAGGGCGCCCGGCCCTACTCCCGGGTGACCTGGCGGTACGCGATCTCCGCGAGCCGCGCCTGGCCGTCCCTGCTCGGATGGAAGAAGTCCCACGGGCTCAGCTGGGCGCCCTCGAAGGCGAAGTCGAACACCGCCCCCTCGTCGTAACGGCAGCGCGGGTCCTTCCCGCACACCTCCCGCAGCACCCGGTTGTACGCGACCACCCGGTCCCGCACCCGCGCCCGGCGCTCCACGGCGGCGGGTCCCAGGTCCTCCGCGTCCGCCAGCATCGCCCCGCAGATGCCGAGCTTCCACACCTGACGGCTCATCGGACTGACCCGCCCGGTCTCCCACAGCCGTTGCAGATCCGGCAGGCTCGACACGTACACCTGCGCCTTCGGCGCCCCGGCCCGCAGGCGGCCGAGCGCCGCCGTGAAGGAGGAGCGGAACTCCTCGACCGGGGTCATCTGCTCCGGCCGGTCCCGGCAGGCGTCGTTCGCGCCCATCATGACCGTCACCAACTCCGGCCGCTCGGCCGCCGCCGCGGCCATCTGCGCGGGCAGCTCCGCCATCCGCGCCCCGCTGCGCGCCAGGTTCCAGCTCTTCCCGGCCACCCCCCCGGGGCCGAGCAGACGCAGCGCGAGGCTGTTGACCGTGGTGTCCGTGCCCGTCGCCCAGGAGACCTCCGGGCAGTCCGCCAGGACCGTACAGGCGTCGAAGGCGCGGGTGATGGAGTCCCCGACGGCGGCGACGGAGGCGGGGGCGGCGTTCCACACGGGCGTCGGCCGGGGCCGCGGGGCGGGGGCCGCCGCGTCGGGGCCGGCCGCGGAACACCCGGCCACCGCCGCCGCGCACAGCAGTGCCGTCGCGACGGCGGTGGTCCGGAAACGTCGTCGCCCGCGCATCCCTGGGGCCCCTCCTCGGCGTCCTCGCGAGTGAAAGCTTGGTATCCACCCGCCCCCGACCGACCGTACGTCACCCCGATGTGGGCGCGGCACGGTAGCTTTTCCCCCGTCGAACCTGAGGCGCCCCTTGCCGATCGGCTCCGGTAAATTACATCACGTCACATGCTGTCCCCTTTTTGGGGGTTTGCGAAGCTCATTCTTCGTGATGTTGTTTACTGAGGCCGCTGGGAAGGCGAACCTCGTCCCCACACTGGAGGTCCCGGTGACGACACGTGGAGTCCTGTACGTACACTCCGCACCGCGTGCGCTGTGCCCGCACGTCGAATGGGCGGTCGCGGGCGTCCTCGGTGCGAGGGTCCAGCTCGACTGGATCCGCCAGCCGGCGTCCCCCGGGACCTGGAGAGCCGAGTTCTCCTGGCAGGGGGAGACCGGCACCGCCTCCAAACTCGCCTCCGCCCTGCGCGGCTGGCAGATGCTCCGCTTCGAAGTCACCGCCGAGCCCTGTGCCACCGCCGAGGGCGAGCGCTACAGCGCCACCCCCGAGCTCGGCATCTTCCACGCGGTCACCGGCATCCACGGCGACATCCTGATCCCCGAGGACCGGCTGCGCGCCGCCCTGGCCCGCGCGGCCCAGGGCGAAACGGTCCTGGAGGCCGAGATCGCCAAGCTCCTCGGCAAGCCCTGGGACGACGAACTGGAGCCCTTCCGCTACGCGGGCGAGGGCGCCCCGGTGCGCTGGCTCCACCAGGTGGTCTGAGCCCCGCCCCTCGCGCGGCGTCACCGGCTTCGGGACGCCGGGCCGGACTCCGCCCGGCGGTTCGGCCGTTCCCCGGTCGGGTCGTCGGGAGATGCCGAAGGCCCCCTGCCGGGACGTTCCGGCAGGGGGCCTTCGGTGAGGTGTGACGGTGGATCAGACCGTGCGGAAGGCGAGCACCACGTTGTGGCCGCCGAAGCCGAACGAGTTGTTGATCGCGGCGATCGTGCCCTGCGGCAGCTCGCGCGGCTCGCCGCGGACGATGTCGGCGTCGACCTCCGGGTCCAGGTCGTCGACGTTGATGGTCGGCGGGGCCAGGCGGTTGTGGAGGGCGAGGACCGTCGCGACGGTCTCGATGCCGCCCGCGCCGCCCAGGAGGTGACCCGTCATCGACTTCGTCGCGGAGACCGCGACATGGTCCAGGTCGTCGCCCAGGATCTTGCGCAGCGCCTTGATCTCGGCGACGTCGCCCTGCGGCGTCGACGTGGCGTGGGCGTTGAGGTGGACGACCTCGGACGGCTTCAGGTCGGTCGCGTCGAGCAGGCTCTGCAGCGCCGCGGCGATGCCCCGGCCGGTCGGCTCGGGCTGCGCGATGTGGTGGCTGTCGGCCGACAGGCCCTGGCCCAGCACCTCGCAGTAGATCTTCGCGCCGCGCGCCTTCGCGTGCTCCTCGGACTCGATCACGATCACGCCCGCGCCCTCGCCCAGGACGAAGCCGTCACGGGCCTTGTCGTAGGGGCGCGAGGCCTTCTCGGGCTCGTCGTTGCTCTTGGACATCGCCATCATGTTGGCGAAGGCCGCGATCGGCAGCGGGTGGATCGCCGCCTCGGTGCCGCCCGCGACGACCACGTCGGCACGGCCGGTACGGATCATCTCGACGGCGTAGCCGATCGCCTCGGCACCCGACGCGCACGCGGAGACGGGGGTGTGCACGCCCGCCCGGGCGTTCACCTCCAGACCCACGTTGGCGGAGGGGCTGTTGGGCATCAGCATCGGAACGGTGTGCGGGGAGACGCGGCGGACGCCGGACTCCTTCAGCACGTCGTACTGGTCGAGCAGGGTGGTGACACCGCCGATGCCGGAGGCGATGACGGAGCCGAGCCGCTCGGGCACGACCTTCTCGTCCTCGCCGGCCGGGGCGGTGAAGCCCGCGTCGGCCCACGCCTCACGGGCCGCGATCAGCGCGAACTGCGCCGAGCGGTCCAGCTTGCGGGCCAGCGGACGGGGCAGCACCTCGGACGGGTCCACCGCGGCCCGCGCGGCGATGCGAACGGGCAGCTCAGCGAAACGCTCGCCCTCGAGGGGCTTGACGCCGGAGCGACCCGCGAGCAGGCCCTCCCACGTGGAAGCGGAGTCGCCACCCAGCGGAGTGGTTGCGCCGATACCGGTGACGACCACGGTGCGATTGGTCGAGCTCACAGGAAATCTTTCTCCATGTGTGTGAAGTTCGGAAAACGGCGCCACCGCTGGGTGGCGGACCGGGTCAGCAGAGGCCGAATCAGGCCTGGTGCTTCAGGATGTAGTCGGTCGCGTCACCGACGGTCTTGAGGTTCTTGACGTCCTCGTCCGGGATCTTGACGTCGAAGCGCTCTTCGGCGGCCACGACGACCTCGACCATGGACAGGGAGTCGACGTCCAGGTCGTCGGTGAAGGACTTGTCGAGCTCCACGTCCTCGACCGGAATGCCGGCGATCTCGTTCACGATCTCGGCGAGACCCTTGACGATCTCTTCCTGGGTGGCGGCCATGCTGGCGCTCCTTCTTGTGTGTGCTGAGGTAAGAGGCTTCCGGAAGATCCGGAGTGCCTAGGGGAGAGTAACGACCGTCGCGGCGAAGACGAGACCCGCCCCGAAGCCGATGATGAGCGCCGTGTCGCCACTCTTCGCCTTGCCGGTCGCCAGGAGCCGCTCCATAGCGAGCGGGATCGAGGCGGCCGAGGTGTTGCCGGTGGTCTCCACGTCACGGGCGACCGTCACGTGCTCCGGCAGCTTGAGCGTCTTCACCATCGAGTCGATGATCCGCATGTTGGCCTGGTGCGGGATGAAGACGTCGAG
Organism: Streptomyces sp. NPDC053431; assembly: GCF_044544925.1. NCBI lineage: Bacteria > Bacillati > Actinomycetota > Actinomycetes > Kitasatosporales > Streptomycetaceae > Streptomyces > Streptomyces sp. NPDC053431. Next base: position 624,103 of record NZ_JBITXX010000001.1, read on the forward strand.
GTCGTCCGCCGAGATGCCGGCGGCGTCCAGTGCCTGCTGGGCGACCTTCGCCATCTCGAAGACGGCCCAGCGGAACACCGCCTGGCCCTCCTGCGTGATGGCCGGGAACTTGATCTCGCCCTTCTCGTTGAGGGGCAGCTTCGACACGTCGCCGACCTGGAACTCGTTCCACGGCACGGTCTGCTTGATCGTCTCGGACTTGTCGCCCTCCGAACCCCACACGGTGGGGCCGATGTGCGGCTCGTCCGAGGGGCCGACGACCACGGCGCCGGCGCCGTCGCCGAACAGGAAGGCCGTCGCGCGGTCCTCCAGATCCGTCAGGTCGCTGAGCCGCTCCACGCCGATGACGAGGACGTACTCGGCGGAACCCTCGACGATCATGCCCTTGGCGAGCGTCAGGCCGTAGCCGAAGCCCGCGCAGCCGGCGGAGATGTCGAACGCGGCCGGCTTGCCGGCGCCGATCTTGTCGGCGATCTCGGTGGCCACGGCCGGGGTCTGCTTGAAGTGCGACACCGTCGAGACGATGACCGCGCCGATCTGCTCGGGGTCGATGCCGGCGTCGGCGATCGCCTTGCCCGAGGCCTCCACCGACATCGCGGTGACGGTCTCCTCGGGGGACGCCCAGTGCCGGGTCGCGATGCCGGAGCGGGACCGGATCCACTCGTCGGACGAGTCGATCTTCTCCAGGATCACCTCGTTCGGCACCACGCGGGTCGGGCGGTAGCCGCCGACACCGATGATGCGCGCGTACGGGGCACCCTTGCTGGGCTTGATCTTGGCCATGCTTCTCGACACTCCTTGTCAGGCCGTGGCGGTCGTCTCGGCGACGAGCGTGCGGGCCGCGTCGAGGTCGTCGGGGGTCTTCAGGGCCACGGTGCGCACACCGGGCAGCGCCCGCTTGGCCAGACCGGTCAGGGTGCCGCCGGGGCACACCTCGATCAGGCCGGTCACGCCGAGCTCCTGGAAGGTCTCCATGCACAGGTCCCAGCGGACCGGGTTGGCGACCTGGCCGACGAGGCGGGAGATGACCTCCGCGCCGGTCGTCACGACCTGGCCGTCCTTGTTGGAGACGTACGCGGTGGCGGGGTCGGCCGGGGACAGCTCACGGGCCGCCTCCTCCAGCTTCGCGACCGCCGGGGCCATGTGGTGCGTGTGGAACGCGCCGGCGACCTTCAGCGCCACGACGCGGCGGACACCCTCGGGCTTGTCCGCCTCCAGGGCGGCCAGCTGCTCCGCGGTGCCGGCGGCCACGATCTGGCCGGCGCCGTTCACGTTCGCCGGGGTGAGCCCCAGCTTCTCCAGGTGCGGGACGACCACCTCGGGTTCGCCGCCGAGCAGCGCCGACATACCGGTCTGCGTGATCGCGGCGGCCTCGGCCATCGCCAGACCGCGGGTGCGTACGAGACGCAGCGCGGCGGTCGGGTCGAGGACGCCCGCGAACGCGGCCGCGGTGATCTCGCCGACGCTGTGACCGGCGACGGCGCCGGGGGAGACGTCGCCGAGGGCGGCGGCGGACAGCAGGCCGGCCGCGACGAGCAGCGGCTGGGCCACGGCGGTGTCGCGGATCTCTTCCGCGTCCGCCTTCGTGCCGTAGTGGGCAAGGTCGAGCCCGATGGCGTCGGACCAGGCCGCGACGCTGTCGGCGGCACCGGGGAGTTCGAGCCAGGGGGTCAGGAAGCCGGGCGTCTGGGCGCCTTGGCCGGGAGCGACGAGTACGAGCACCCTCACACTCTCTCTTGGGGACGGTCCCGCACGCCCGTGGGGACTAGGACGAAGAACCGCCGGGGGAATTGTTGGCGTTCGACAAAAGTCTAGGACTGCGTCTCCGCGTCGGCCAAGCGCCCGAGGATCAGCGCGATACGCAAGGTGAAGGCGGAGCGGACGTCGGAGGGTGACCAACCGGTGACGTCGGTCACACGTCGAAGCCGGTAGCGCACGGTGTTGGGGTGGACGAAGAGCATCCGGGCCGCGCCCTCCAGGCTGCTGGCCTGCTCCAGATAGACGCTCAGGGTCTCCAGCAGCGCCGAGCCCGCTTCCTCCAGCGGTCTGTAGATCTCCTCCACCAGCTGCTCACGCGCCGAAGGGTCGGAGGCGATGGCGCGCTCCGGGAGGAGATCGTCCGCCAGAACCGGGCGCGGGGCGTCCTGCCAGGCCGAGCAGGCCTTGAGGCCGGCCGCCGCCGCCTGCGCGGACCGGGTCGCCGCGAGCAAGTCGGGCACCACGGGCCCGGCGACGACGGGCCCGGCCGCGTACGGCCCGATCAGCGCCTTCGCGACGGCCAGCGGGTTGTCGTTGCCGCCGGCGATGACGACGAGCCGGTCGCCGAGGACGCCGGTCAGCACCTGCAGCTTGGCGTGCCGGGCGGCGCGCCGGATCGCCTCGACGGTCAGCTCGCTGTCCCCGTCGGGCGCGGTGCCCAGCACGACGCACACGTTGTCGGGCGAGTTCCAGCCGAGGGCGGCGGCCCGCGAGACGGCTCCCTCGTCGGCCTCCCCGGACAGCACCGCGTTGACGACGAGCGACTCCAGCCGGGCGTCCCAGGCGCCGCGGGCCTCGGCGGCCTGCGCGTACACCTGGGCGGTGGCGAAGGCGATCTCGCGCGCGTAGACGAGCAGCGCCTCGCGCAGCACGCTCTCGTCACCGGGCGCGGCGACCTCGTCGATCGCCGACTCCATGACCTCGATGGTGGTCCGCACCATCTCCACGGTCTGGCGCAGCGTGATCGCCCGGGTCAGCTCGCGGGGCGCCGTGCCGAAGACGTCCGTGGAGATCGCCTGCGGGGTCTCCGGGTGCCGGAACCACTCCGTGAACGCGGCGATACCGGCCTGCGCGACGAGACCGATCCACGACCGGTTCTCGGGCGGCATCGCCCGGTACCACGGCAGCGTCTCGTCCATGCGTGCGATGGCGCTGGCGGCGAGCCGCCCCGAGGACTGTTCGAGGCGCTTCAGGGTCGCGGCATGGCGGTGGGCGGCGTTCACGGGTTCAGACACGGGGACAAGACTGCCTTATCGGGACGGCGGCATGCGGGGTCGGGGCGGTTTCGCCGCCGTCGCGGCGGCGGCCCCGGCTACCGTGATTCCCGTGATACGCATCCAGCGCGGCGGCGAGCGGTACCCGGGCGGCGACCCGGGGACCGGCATCGACACCCGGCACGCCTTCTCCTTCGGCCGGTTCTACGACCCCGAGAACCTCCGCTTCGGCGCGCTGCTCGCCTGCAACGAGGAACGCCTGGCCCCCGGTGCCGGCTTCGACGAGCACCCGCACAGCCACACCGAGATCGTCACGTGGGTCGTCGAGGGTGAGCTCACCCACCGCGACTCGGCCGGCCACGCGACCGTCGTCCGCCCCGGCGACCTGCAGCACCTGAGCGCGGCGGCCGGCGTCCGCCACGTGGAGCGCAACGACGGCCCGGACCCCCTGGTCTTCGTGCAGATGTGGCTCGCCCCCCTGACCCCGGGCGGCGACCCCTCGTACGAGATCGTCCGCGGCATCGCCGACTCCACCCCGTACGCCCTCCCGGCGGCCGGCGCCATGCTCCACGTCCGCCGCCTGGAACTCGGCGAACGCAGCGCCGTCCCGGACGCGGACCTGCTGTACGTGCACGTGGCCCGCGGCACGGTCCGCCTCGCGGGCGAGGAACTGGCGGCGGGGGACGCGGCCCGGGTGGAGGCGGAGAGGGATCTGGCGCTGCTGGCCACCGCCGACGCGGAGGTGCTGGTGTGGGAGCTCCGGGGCACCTGACCGCCGCGGAGCTCCGGGGCGCCTGACCGCCGCCCGGCCCCGCCCCCGGTCAGCCCCGCCGGCGTCAGCGCAGGGCGCTCTTCGCCTGCCAGGCGGTCCAGCTCAGGTTCCACGCGCCGTAGCCGTTCCCCGGGGCGACGACGCCCTTCGTGTCCTCGCCCTTGATCTCGAACGGGTCGCCGGGGCGGACCAGGGCGTAGAAGGCGGCGGCCTGTTCGGTGCTCATGCCGATGCAGCCGGAGCTCTTGTTGGCGTTGCCGAAGTAGGCGGCGTTCCACGGGGCCGCGTGGGCGTACATGCCGGACCAGGTGAGGCGCATCGAGTAGTCGACGTCCTTGTTGTAGGCGTCGCCGAGGCCGACCGTCTCGGAGTTCATGTTGATCGTGCCCTCCTTCGCCATGAGGACGGCCGTGCCCCGCCAGGAACGCTTGTCGCCGCCGGGGGTGCCGCCGGAGACGGGGATCGTGCGGACCGCGCGGCCGTCCCGCAGCAGGGTGAGCTTCTTGCGGTCCAGGTCGACCTTCACGATCCGGGCCGCGGAGTCGACGGTGAAGCCGGTGCGGTAGTCGCGGACGAACCAGCCGCCGCCCGAGTCCGTGCCGTTCAGGGTCGCCTCCAGGGTGACCTTGGTGCCGGGCTTCCAGTACTCCTTGGGGCGCCAGTCGACGCGGTCCTTGCCCGAGTAGTCGGTCAGCCAGCCCCAGGAGCCCTCCGTGGGGTTGGAGGTCGTGACCTTCAACTGGCGCTCCACGTCGGCCTTGTTCGTCACCGGGCGGTCGAAGACGATCGACAGGGGCTGGGCGATGCCCACGGTCGTGTTCTTGCCGGGGGTCAGGGTCAGCTTGTTGACCTTGTCCGCCTCGGGCGTGGAGAAGGTCGACCTCGACGTCGTCTCCTTGCCGCCGGCCGTGCGGGAGGTCACCTCCACCGTGTACGAGGTGCCGGGCGCGGCCTTGCGGTCCGACACCCACGAGCCGCCGCCCGCGTCCGTGCGGCCGGCGAGCGCGGTGCCGTCCGCGTCGACCACCCGCACCCGGGCCAGCGTGCCGCCGGTCGCCTTCACGGTGACCTGCCGGCCCGCCGCCGGGGGCACCACGGTCACATTCGCCGGGGTGTCGTCCCCGCCGGCGGCCTTCGGTCCGGCCGGCTCGTTCGCCGTCGCCGCCGAACAGGCGGTGAGCGCCACCGCCGTGAGGAGGAACAGGGGTATGCGGATACGGGCGACAGGCAGCACGGGACGGACCTCCGCGGAAGCGTGAGAGGAGTGGAAGAGGTGGGATGTCCCGGACTCTAGGACGCCGCCGGCCGCCCACGCCGCCCACCGGGCCCATGTGACAGGCCCTGCAGAGAAACGGTCATCGTCCGGTCACATTCCTCGCGCGGAGTGGTCAAGACCGGCTGTGAGCCTGCTGTGCGCCCCACCACCGAACGGGGCGGAACAAGGAGGCTCCCGTTGTGTCAGCGCTGCTCGTGACGGCCGCACCCACCGACCGCCGCGCCCCGGCCGGTCCGCTGTGGCTCGGACCCGTGACCCCCGAGGCGTACCGCGCGTTCCTCGCCGCCCGCTCCACCGGCCCCGACGGACCCAGCTTCCTCCAACTTCCCGCCTGGGCCGAGGTGAAGGAGGGCTGGACCCATCAACTCGTCGGCTGGGGGCGCCGCTCCGGGGAGCTCGACGGTGTCGCGCTCGTCCTGCTGCGGGCCTTCCCCCGCACCCGGAAGTACCTCGCCTACCTTCCCGAAGGACCCGTCGCCGACTGGGCCGACCCCGATCTCGACGGCTGGCTCGAACCCCTGCTGCAGCATCTGCGCGGCCTCGGCGCCTTCGCCGTACGCATCGGCCCCGGGCCCGCGTACCGGCGCTGGAACGCCGCCACGCTCAAGGCGCACACCGGGACCGGGCGGCGCCTCTCCGACGTCCTCGCCACCGAGGTCGACCCGCTGGGGTCCGCCGTCGCCGAACGCCTGCGGGCGCGGGGCTGGCGCCGCTGCGGCGGGGACAGCGAGGACGGGGCCGACGCCCAGCCCCGGCACGTCTACCAGGTGCCGCTCACCGGCCGCAGCTCCGACGACCTGTGGCAGGGGCTCAACCAGGAATGGCGGCGCAACATACGCAAGGCCCGGAAGGCGGGCGTCGAGGTCGTCGTCGGCTCGGCCGCCGACCTCCCCGAGTTCTACCGGCTGCTGCGGATCACCGAGGAGCGCGACGGCTTCCGGCTGGGGCGCACGCTCGCGTACTACGAGCGCCAGTACGCCGTCCTCAACGCGGAGCACCCCGGCCGCATGAAGCTCTATCTCGCCCGCCACGAGGGCGAGGTGCTCGCCGCCCACACGATGATCACCGTCGGCCGCCGGGTCTGGTACCAGACCGGGGCGTCGGCGGACCACCGCCGCGAGGTCCGGCCCTCCAACGCGCTGCAGTGGCGCATGATGCTGGACGCGCACGCCGTCGGAGCCGATGTCTACGACCTGCGCGGGGTACCCTCCACCCTTGATCCGGACGACCGCGCCCACGGCCTGCTTCGTTGGAAGCTCGGCACCGGCGGACACGTCGTCGAGACCTTGGGGGAGTGGGAGATTCCGTTGCCCGGCACGACCAACCACACGCTGTACCGCGCCTTCCAGGCGTATCTGGCCCGGCGGTGACGGCCACCGTCACGGAGAGCAGGGCGGCGGCGCCGTCCGTCCTGCGCAGCGGCGCCCTCATGGCCGCCGGTTCGCTGGTCTCGCGCGCCACCGGGTTCGTCCGCTCCGCCGTCGTCGCCGCGGCCATCGGCACCGGGCTCGTCGCCGACGGCTACGCGGTGGGCAACTCCGTTCCCACGATCGTGTACATGCTGCTGCTCGGCGGCGCCCTCAACGCCGTCTTCGTGCCCGAACTCGTGAAGGCGGCCAAGGAGCACGAGGACGGCGGCGTCGCCTACACCGACCGGCTGCTCACCGTCTGCGTGCTCGCCCTCGCGGCGCTGACCGCCGTCGCCGTGCTGGCGGCCCCGGCGATCGTCGACGGCTACACCGACTACACCGGCGCGCAGCGGGACATGACCATCGCCTTCGCCCGCTACTGCCTGCCGCAGATCTTCTTCCTGGGCCTGTTCACGCTGCTCGGACAGGTGCTCAACGCCCGCGGCCGGTTCGGCGCGATGATGTGGACGCCGGTCCTCAACAACGTCGTCGTCATCGCGGTGTTCGGGCTCTTCCTCGCTGTGTCCGACGGCGGCCGGCTCACGGCCGGCGAGACCGCGCTCCTCGGCTGGGGCACCACCGGCGGCATCGCCCTCCAGGCCCTCGCCCTGCTGCCCTCCCTGCGGGCGGCCGGCTTCCGCTGGCGGCCCCGCTTCGACTGGCGCGGCAGCGGACTCACCGCGCCCCTGCGGGCGGCCGGCTGGCTGGTGCTGCTGGTCCTCACCAACCAGGCCGCGTACTGGGTCACGACGAAGGTCGCGACGGCGGCCGGCCAGCGGGCCGAGGGCGCCGGGCTCAGCGCGTACAACAACGCCTACCAGCTGTGGATGGTCCCGCACGGCATCATCACCGTCGCCCTCGTCACCGCCCTCATGCCGCGCATGAGCGGGGCCGCGGCCGAGGGCGACCTCGCGGGCGTGCGGCGCGACGTCGGCTACGCCCAGCGCACCAGCGCCGCGGCCGTCGTGCCCGCCGCCTGCGCCCTGTTCGCGCTCGCGGTGCCGGTGATGGGCACCGTCTACCAGTACGGCCGCACCGACGCGGACGCCGTACGGTCGATGGCCTGGATCCTGATGGCCCTCGCACCCGGACTCGTCGCCCTGTCCGGCCAGTACGTGTGCACGCGCGCCTTCTACGCACTGCGCGACACCCGCACCCCCTTCTTCCTCAACTTGGTCATCGCCGGGCTGAACGCGCTCCTCGCGGTCTGCGCGTACGCCGCGCTGCCGGCCCGGTGGGCGGTCGCGGGCATGGCCGCGGGCTACTCGCTGGCCCTGTGGGCGGGCTGGGGCCTCACGGCGTACGTGCTGGGGCGGCGGCTCAGGAACACCCGGGGCGCGGGTGCGCACCCGGGTGCCGGCGGCGCGGCGGGCGCCGCGGGCGTGGCCGGCGTGGGCCCGGGCGGCCCGGAGGGTGTGGCGGGCGCGGCGGGCGGTCAGGGCCCGGCCGGTGTCGAGGCCGCCGCGGGCCCGGCCGGCACCGGCGCGGGCGGTGCGCTGCTGCGGCTGCTCGCCGCCGCCGTTCCCGCCGCCGGGCTCGCCCTGCTCACCGCCGACCTGACCGCCCCGGCCGGCCCGGTGCCGTCCGGGCTCGCGGGCGCGGCCGTGATCCTCGCCGTCTTCGCCCTCCTGGCCGGTCCCCTCCGCCTCACGGAGGTGCGGGCCCTGCTGAAGGGCGCCACCGGCCGCCTCGTACGACGGGCCTGACCGGGCCCGCCGTCCGTCCACACCCCCCCCGCCGGGCCCCCTCCCCGGCGGGGCCCACCACCGAGTTGGGATACTCCGCAGATGCCACGCGTGCTGTTGATCGAAGACGACCCCTCCGTCCGCGAGGGCGTCGAGCTCGGGCTCCGGCGCCGCGGGCACGAGGTGCGGACCGCCGCCACCGGGGAGGCGGGGCTGGCCGCGCTCAAGGAGTTCCCGCCCGATCTGCTGCTGCTCGACCTGATGCTGCCGGGCATGAACGGCGTCCAGGTCTGCCGCAACGTGCGCGAGACCAGCCAGCTGCCGATCATCATGCTCACCGCCCGCGGTGACGACTTCGACGTGGTCGTCGGCCTGGAGGCCGGCGCCGACGACTACATCGTCAAGCCCGCCCGTACCGAGGTCATCGAGGCCCGCATCCGGGCCGTGCTCCGCCGCATCGAGGAGCCGGGCGGCGGCCGGCCCGCCGTCGAGTTCCACGGCGAGCTCGCCATCGACCGGGCCGGACTCACCGTCGCCAAGAACGGCGAGCGGCTCGCCCTCGCCCCCTCCGAGCTCAAGCTGCTGCTCCACCTGACCGCCGCCCCCGAGCAGGTCTTCAGCCGCCAGCAGCTCCTCGAACACGTCTGGGAGCACAGCTTCCACGGCGACGCCCGGCTCGTCGACGCCTGCGTCCGGCGCCTGCGCACCAAGATCGAGGACCCCGGAGAGCCCCGCTACATACAGACCCTGCGCGGCTTCGGCTACCGCTTCGGCCCGCTCCGGTGAAGGCCCACGTCCCCGGCGACGCCGACGCCGACCGGCCCCCGAGACGCCGCCGGCCGCGCCCCTTCGGCCTGCGCACCCGGCTCGTCCTCGCCTTCCTCCTGGTCGCCGCCGTCGGCTGCGGCACCACCGCCGCCCTGACCTACCGGGCCGCCCGCAACGCCATCCTGGAACAGACCCAGGACACCGCCGTCACCGCCTTCCGGCAGCAGGTGGAGAGCCTGAACACCATGCTGCCGGTCCGTGCCGACGGGCTGCGCAACGAGCTGCAGCGCATCGCCCGGCTGGGCAAGCCGCGGCCCTGGCGGGTCTACGCGGAGTACGGCACCCTGCGCCTGTCGTCCACCGACCGGCCCGAGTCGACCGTCCTCACCGCGGAACTGCGCCGCCGCGCCACCGCGCCCGGCGCCACCCACGGCAGCTTCCAGCGGGTCGTCAAGAACGGCACCCCCTACCTCACCGTCGCGGTCCCCGTCGTCTTCAGCGGCCGCGGCGGCTATCCGGCGGGCAGCCCCACCGGGCTCGTCCTGTACGCGGTGATGGACCTCGGCGAGGAGGAGGCCGACATCGAGGCGATGGTGCTGGCCGCCCGTGACGGCGCCCTGCCCGCGCTGCTCGTCGCCCTGATCCCCGCGCTGGTCGCCGCCCGGGGCGTGCTGCGCCCGGTGCGGGAGCTGCGCCGCGCCGCCCACAGCATGGGCCGGGGCCGCCTGGACACCCGTATCCACGCCAAGGGCAGCGACGAACTCGCCGACCTCGCCCGGACCTTCAACGAGTCCGCAGCCGAGCTGGAACGTTCCGTCGCCGAGCTGCGGCGGGCCGAGGCCCGCGCCCGGCGCTTCGCCTCCGACGTCTCGCACGAACTGCGCACCCCGCTCGCCGGGATGCTCGCGGTCACCGAGGTGCTCGACGAGGACGCCGCCGCCCTCGACTCCGACACCGCCCGCGCGGTCCGCCTGATCAGCGCCGAGACCGGCAAACTGGCCGTCCTCGTCGAGGACCTGATGGAGATCTCCCGTTTCGACGCCCGCGCCGCCGAACTCCACACCGACGAGGTCGACGCCGCCGAGACGGTCCGCAGGACCCTCCTCAGCCGGCACTGGACCGACCCCGCCCAGGTCGTCACCGACCTCACCGACGGCATCCGCGTCCGCATCGACCCCCGCCGCTTCGACGTCGTCGTCGCCAACCTGGTCGGCAACGCGCTGCGGCACGGCCGCCCGCCGGTCACGGTCCGGGTGTACGCGGACGGGGACCGGTGCGTGACGGAGGTCGCCGACCGGGGGCCGGGGATCCCCGACGACGTCCTGCCGCACGTCTTCGACCGCTTCTACAAGGCCGACGCGGCGCGCACCCGTTCGGCGGGCAGCGGCCTCGGCCTCGCCATCACCCTGGAGAACGTGCGGCTGCACGGCGGCACGGTCGTCGCCGCCAACCGCCCCGACGGCGGTGCCGTCTTCACCGTCAGGATCCCGCTGTGACCCGCACGCCGTGGCGGCGCCTGGCCGCCGCCCTGCTCAGTCTGGTCCCGCTCGTCGGCTGCGGCATCCAGGAGAGCGACGTCGTGGAGGCCGGCGGCGCGGCCACGGTCGCCGTGCACCCGACCGGCGGCGTGAAGCTGCTGCTCTTCCTCGTCGGTCCGAACGGCAACCTGATGCCGGTCGCCCGCGACCTCGGCCTGTCCTACGGCCCCGACGGGCAGGCCTCCGTCGTCGAGGGGTCCGATCCCGGCCGGATCATGCCCACCCGCCCCTCGCACGACGGTTACCGCGTCGCCACCGACAAGGTGCTCGGCCTCCTGCTGGAGGGGCCCGACGAGCGGGAACGCGCCGCCGGCCTCACGACCCGGCTCACCCTCCACGGCGCCGGCGCCCCGCACGCCGAGCCCCAGCCCGGCCAGGACGGCGGCCCCCCGGTCCTCGGTCTGCGCCTCGCGGCCCGCGTCCGGGACCTGGAGCCCGTGGCCGTACGCCAGTTGGTCTGCACGGCCGCCTTCGCCGAGGACCTCGGCAGCGCGGTCCCGGTCGTCATCAGCGGAACGGACGGCAGCCTGCCGGCCACGAGCTGCGAGCTCGACTAGCGGTACGCGCGTCCGGGGCGGCCGTACGACGGGGGAATTCCTGTCCGGTCCGGCGGTCGAGGGGCCGGTGGTCGAGGGGCCGGTGGGCCGAGGAGCCGGTGCGCCGAGGGGCTTGGCCGGCCGAGCGGGGGCTGTTGGTGTCTAGGGGCCGGTGGGGCCGGTGGGGCCGGAGAGGTCCGTGGCGCCGGCGGCGGCGGCCTCGGGGGTGCCGAGCAGCAGTGCCACCAGGCGTCGCATCGCGGGGCGGGGGTCGGGGGCGCCCGGCCAGGTGGTCATCAGCAGGTGGTGCGCGGTGCCGACGAGGGCGAGCGCCGCCGTGTCGGGGTCGACGCCGGACCCGACCCGGCCGAGTTCCCGCTCGGCCGCCAGATAGCCGGCCACGGAGTCCTGGATCGCGGCGAAGCCCTCCGCGCCGGCCTCCAGCGCCTCGCGGATGCGCAGCGCGGCAACCGGCCTGGTCAGGGCGAGGCCGGCGATCCCGGGGCCCACCGTGTCGAACAGGGCGAGGGCGACGGCGTCGAGGTGGTCCGCGACGGTGCCCTGCCCCGCGAGCCCGGCCAGCGCCCGCGCCTTCGTCGCCGTCCGCGCGAACCGGTCGAGGCAGAGCTCGGCCACGAACTCGTCGAGCCCCGCGAAGTGCGTGTGCAGCAGCCCCTTGGCGCAGCCCGCCTCGGTGGTGACGGCCCGGCTGGTGAGCGCGCCCGGCCCGTCCCTCTCGACGACGCGCTCGGCGGCCGCGAACAGCCGCTCGCGCACGTCCGGCGTCGCCACTCCACGCGGTGACATGGGCCTCGCTCCCTCTCGTCTCTCCGGCGGCGCGCCCGACGGCGCGCGACCCCTGGATGGTACGGGGATTGCAGGTATGGGCGCTTGCCCATACTGTTTGGGCGAACGCCCATTCTTTCTCGTACCGACGGAGGCAGCCGTGCCCGACATCGTCAACACGCAGCAGGCCCAGGCCTGGAACGGTTCCGAAGGCGCCCACTGGGCCCGCCACCAGGACCGCTGGAACGCCGTGAACGAGGGCTTCGACGAGCCGCTGCTCGACGCCGCCGGCGTCACCACGGCGCACCGCACCCTCGACATCGGCTGCGGTTCCGGCCAGACCACCCGCCGCGCCGCCCTCCGCGCCCCCGCGGGCGGCGCGCACGGCCTCGACCTGTCGGGCCCGATGCTCGCCGAGGCGCGCGCCCGCGCGGCGGACGAGGGGATCGCCAACGTCTCCTTCACCCAGGGCGACGCCCAGACCCACGCCTTCGAGCCGGGCGCCTTCGACGCGGCGATCAGCCGCTACGGCGTGATGTTCTTCGCCGACCCCGAGGCGGCCTTCGGCAACATCGGCCGCGCCCTGCGACCCGGCGGGCGCCTGGCCTTCGTGTGCCCGGCCGAGCCCTCCCTCAACGACTGGGTGGTGGCCATGACCTCACTGCGCGACCAACTGCCGGTGGGCGACTTCGGCACGCCGGGGCTGCCCGGCATGTTCTCCTTGTCCGACCTGGACCACGTCCGCGCCGTCCTCACCGCGGCCGGGTTCACCCGCGTCGCCGTCGACCGGGCCGACTTCCACGGGGCGTGGGGTCACGGGGCCGAGGACGCCGCCGCGTTCCTGCTCGCGACCGGCCCTGGCCGCCATGCGATGGACCAGGTCGACCCGGCCGCGCGGGACCGCGCCCGCCGCGCGCTCACGGACCGCCTGCGCGCCCATGAGACGGCGGACGGCACGGTACGGCTGCGCAGCGCGTCGTGGCTGGTCACGGCGGACCGCCCGTAGGGGACGGGCGCCTCGCCGACTCGGTGAAGCCGCGCCTCTGTGACCCCCGGCGCCGCTGTGACGCGCGCCTCGCCGACGTCCCGCCGCTGTGACTCGGCGCCTGGGTGGCGCGCCGCTTCGCTGACCCGCCGCCTCAGCGACGTGCCGCCTCAGCGACGTGCCGCCTCAGCGACGTGCCGCCTCAGCGACGTGCCGCCTCAGCGGTCGGCGCCGCCGGCGCGGAGCTCCGTGAGGACTCCGTCCGTGAACGGCGGCCACGCCTCGATCGCCCACGGCCCGAAGGGCCGGTCCGTCAGCGCCACGCACGCCGCGCGTGCGTCGGGGTCGATCCACAGGAACGTTCCGGCCTGGCCGAAGTGCCCGAAGGTGCGCGGCGAGGACGTCGCGCCGGTCCAGTGCGGCGCCTTGCCGTCGCGGATCTCGAAGCCCAGGCCCCAGTCGTTCGGCCGCTGATGCCCGTAACCGGGCAGGATGCCGGTGACACCGGGGTAGGTGACCGTCATCGCGTCCAGGACGGTCCGCGCGTCGAGCAGTCGCGGCGCCTGCACCTCGGCGGCGAAGCGCACCAGGTCGTCGACGGTCGACACGCCGTCCTTCGCGGGCGATCCCTCCAGGCTCGTCGAGGACATGCCGAGCGGCTCCAGGACGGCCTGGTGCAGATACTCGGCGAAGGGGATGTCGGTGGCCTTGGCGACATGGTCGCCGAGCACCTCGAAGCCCGTGTTGGAGTAGATCCGGCGGGTGCCGGGCGCGGCCATGACCCGGTTCTCGTCGAAGGCCAGCCCGGAGGTGTGGGCCAGCAGATGCCGCACGGTCGCGCCCTCGGGACCGGCCGGCTCGTCGAGGTCGATCGCCCCCTCCTCGTACGCGACGAGGACCGCGTACGCCGCGAGCGGCTTGGTCACGGAGGCCAGCGCGAAGCGCCGCCCCGTGGGGCCGTACGCTCCGGCCAGGGTGCCGTCCGCGCGGACGACGGCGGCGGCCGCGGTGGGGACGGGCCAGTTCTCGATCGACGCCAGGCTCTGCATGGAGCCGAGCCTACTTGCTTCGAGTGCACTCCAACTCTCTAGCGTGGGGGTCATGAGCGTGATCGAGAGCACGACCGGGCCTGTCGTCAAGGACCGCTACACCATCAGTGAGGTGGCCGCGCTGACCGGACTCAGCGCGCACACCCTGCGCTGGTACGAGCGGATCGGCCTCATGCCGCACGTCGACCGCTCGCACACCGGCCAGCGCCGCTTCACCGAGCGCGACCTGGGCTGGCTGGCGTTCGTCGGCAAGCTGCGGCTCACCGGCATGGCGGTGGCCGACATGGTCCGCTACGCCGAGCTGGTGCGGGAGGGCGAGCACACCCACGACGCGCGGCGGGCGATCCTCGAGGCCACCCGGACCGACGTCGTCGCCCGGATCGCCGAGCTGCAGGACGCCCTCTCCGTGCTCGACCGCAAGATCGATCACTACGCCACCGTCTGCGGAGGAACGACTTCATGAACAGGATCGACACCGTACGCCTCGGCGGCCCGGACGGCCCCGAGACCGGCGTCCAGGGCTTCGGCGCCATGGGCATCAGCGAGTTCTACGGCGACACCGACGAGGCCGCCGCCCGCGACACCCTCGCGGCGGCCCTGGAGGCCGGCGTCACCCTGATCGACACGGCCGACTCCTACGCCTTCGGCGCGAACGAGGAGTTCCTGGCCCCGTTCGTCGCGGCGCACCGGGACGAGATCGTCCTCGCCACCAAGTTCGGCATCGAGCGGCGGGCCGACGACCCCTCGTTCCGCGGCGTCAACAACGACCCCGCGTACATCCGGTCCTGCGTCGAGGCCAGCCTGCGCCGCCTCGGCGTGGAGACCATCGACCTCTACTACATGCACCGGGCCGACCCGGCCGTGCCGTTCGCGGAGTCGGTCGGCACCCTGGCCGAGCTCGTGAAGGAGGGCAAGATCCGGCAGATCGGGCTGAGCGAGGTCACCGGCCCCGAGCTGCGCGAGGCGTACGCGGTGCACCCGATCGCTGCCCTGCAGTCGGAGTGGTCGCTCTTCTCCCGCGACGTGGAGCGCAGCGCGGTCGGCGCGGCGGCCGAGCTCGGCGTGACCTTCGTGCCGTACTCGCCGCTCGGCCGCGGCTTCCTCACCGGCGCCTTCGCGGACGCCTCGAAGGAGTTCGGGGCGGACGACTTCCGCCGCCGCCAGCCGCGCTTCACCGGCGAGAACGCCGAGCGGAACGGGGCCCTCCTCGCACCGCTCCACGCGATCGCCGCCGAGCGCGGCGCGACCTCGGCGCAGATCGCCCTGGCCTGGGTCCAGCAGCGGGCCGCCGTGCACGGCCTGACGGTGATCCCCATCCCCGGCACGCGCAAGCGTTCCCGCCTCCTGGAGAACGCGGCGGCCACCCGGATCACCCTCACCGAGCCGGAGCTCGCCGCCCTGGAGCCGATCGCCGCCCAGGTCACCGGCGACCGCTACCCGGACATGACCTTCACCTCGGCGGCCCGCGAGGCGTAGCGGGGCCTGCCTCGCCGTGCCGGCCAGGCTCGCCTCGCCGGGGCGGCCTCCCTCCCCCGGATGGGCATCGCCCCCCAGGGCGGGACGGGTGGGCACACGGGACGTCAGCCCCAGCAGGGCCCGGGCTCCCCGCCCCGAACGCCGGCGATCACCGCGCTCCGCCGGACGTGGTTCCGGGCCTTCCGTCGGGGCCCTCACGCCAGCCCCAGCGCGAAGACCGCGAACCCCGCCGCCAGGACCCCCGCCAGTCCCCGCCGCACCGCGCCGGCCCGCGTCCACGGCGACTCGAACCCCCGCGCGTACCGTCCGATCAGGACGAGCAGCCCGGCGAACAGCGGCATCCAGGCGAGCCGCGCCAGGATCCAGCCGACCGAGTCCGGCGCCCCGACCAGGCCCGGAACCGCGCCGGAGGCCCCGCCCAGGTACGAGGCGGGGATCGCGGCGGCCAGCATGGCCGTCTGGTGCCAGCACAGGACGGTCATCGCGGACAGGTTGATCACGACCACCGGCGCCCACAGTGCCGGCCGCCTCAGCAGCCGCCCGAGCCGGTCCCGCAGCAGGATCGCGGCACCGCTCTGCGCGGCGGCGAGGGCCGGCACGAGCAGCGAGGGCGGGTGCGAGTTGGTACGGGTCTCACCGGGGACGCCGACCATGGACATCGGGTAGCCGCACCACACCAGCAGGGCGGCGAAGAGCGCGGCGCCGCCGATCAGCAGCCCCCAGGCGTGCCGGCGGTTCAGCCGGCCCTCGCCCCAGGAGACGCCCACCTGGTACGCGAAGAGCCAGCCGGGCAGGATGTTCAGGACGCTCAGCCAGGACGGCATCGCGTCGGCGTACGGCCCGTACCGCAGGAAGTCGACGACCGCGACCGAGCCGAGCAGCGGGGCCGCCGCCCACACCCCGAGCCGCCGGGCGGCGCGGACACAGAGCGGGGTGAGCGCGGTGACGACGGTGTAGACGCCGACGAACCAGAGCGGCTGGATCACCAGCGTCGACGCGGTCCGCAGCGTGTCGCCCGGCACCCCGAAGCCGTGGTGGAGCAGCGGCAGCAGCGCCGCCCACACGGCGGTCACCCCGAGCACCGGCCGGCCGAGCCGGGCCAGCCGGCCCTTGAGCCAGGCACCCGTCGAGCCCTCGTGGCGGCGGAAGGAGAGGACGGAGGCGTAGCCGCCGACCAGGAAGAAGATCCCCAGCATCTGGAGGAACCAGCTGACGGGCGCGAGACCGCCGAACGCGGACAGCGGGCTGGCGTTGTGGATCGCGCCGTCGGCGGAGCGGGTGAACCCGCCGAGCAGCCAGTGCCCGGTGGGCACCGCGAGCAGGGCGAGGGCGCGCAGCCCGTCGATCGCGCGGTCACGGTGGGCGGGGGTACGGGCCTCGATCCTCCGGACCAGCGCTCGCACCGGCGTCGAGGTCTTCATCGGACCTCCCCCTCCGCGATCGCCGCGAAGGCGCGCAGCGACTCGGTGCCGGGCGCGAAGTAGCCGTCGTGGCCCTGCGCGTCGGCGGCGGGCACGCGACGGGCGCCGAACTCCGGCGCGGCGGGGTCGGCGCCGTGGCCGAGGCCGGCGACCTCCACGTACGGGACCCGGTCGATCCAGTCGGTCCGGTTCTTCGCCGCCCACACGCGGGCGGAGGTGCCGAGGGCGGCCACGTCGTCGGCGCGCATCCCGGGGGAGGCGATGGCCACCAGGTCCTTGGCCTTGAGCCGGTGCGCGGCGAGCCCGCAGACCACCGACCCGTAGCTGTGGCAGAACAGCGAGGGCTCGGGGGCGCCGACGGCCCGCAGGCCCTCCGTGAAGCGGGTGAGCCGGGCCGCCCCGGCCTCGGCGAGATCGCCGGTGGCCGCGTCGAGGCCGACCCCCACGGGGGTGGTGTAGCCGGCCCAGGCCACGACGGCCGTCCGGTCGCCGGTGGCGGAGCGCAGGGCGGCGGCCTTACGGGCCAGCGGCGCGAAGTTCCCCGCGTCGACGTCGGATCCGGGCACGATCACCGCCACGTGCGCGGCCTTCGCGAGGTCCCCGTAGACGAGGACGGCCTGGCCGCGCCCCCGGGGGTCGTACGCGAGGACCTGCTGCCCGGCGAACCGGGCGCCCGCGGTACGGGCGTTGGCGGCGTAGCGCAGGGCGAGCGGCGCGCCGTCGAGGTTGCCGACGACGCTCGCGTGCTCGCGCAGCAGCCCCGCGCGCCGCTCCCCGCTCAACCCGCCGAAGTAGGCGGCCACCTGAACGGGCGTCATGCGCTCCGGGTCGGGCAGCCCGTCGGCCCGCCAGGCCGCCGTGCCGACCGGCGCCCCGGTCACGGCCTGCTGGGTCGTCCCGGACGCCCAACCGGCGGTCCCCGCCACCACGGTGGCGGTGAGCGCGGCGGCCACCAGGGTCCTCGTGAACCGGCGCATGCGGTCCTCCGTTCCTGTCTCTCTCGGGCGATCTCGTCGCTGGCGGGAGGAAGGTAGGAACGGAACGGGTGACGACACGTCACACCGGGGCGCCAACCGCGAGGTGATACCGGGGTAGGGGCCGGACGAGCAGCCACCCCGAGGGCGGGGGTGGGGTTTTCCCCAGGGGGGCGGCACCCGGGCGGACCTTGGCGGGGTGGTCCTGCCCGGCGGGGGTGGTCCTGCCCGGTGGGGGAGGGGTGGTCGCGCCCGGTGGGGGGCGGGGTGGTCGTGCCCGGCGGGGGCGGGGGTCGCGCCCGGCGGAGGCGGGGAGTCGTGCCTGGCGGGGGGCGAAAGGCCGTCGCCTCTGTCGCCGGGGACCGGGGCGCCTCCGGTGCTGAGCGGTGCGTGGGCTTCCCGGCGGGGTGGTGTTGCCGCTCGCCAGGCGGGGCCGGGGCGGGCCTGGCGGGGTGGCGTGGCCGCTCGCCAGGCGGGCCCGGCCGCCCGGTGCGGCTTCCGCCGCCCGGCGGAAGCAGTCGCCCCAGCCCGGGTGCCGGTGTGGGCCTCCGGTGTGACCGAGTGGCCCGGCCTCAGGTGCCGGCTTCGCCGCCCGGTGTGACCGAGCGGCCCGGCCACCCGGGGCTAGCGCCCGCCGCCCGGTGTGACCAGGCCCGACTCGTACGCGAAGACCACCGCCTGTGCCCGGTCGCGCAGGTCGAGCTTGGCGAGGACGCGGCCGATGTGGGTCTTCACGGTCTGCTCCGCCAGCACCAGGTGGTCGGCGATCTCCTGGTTCGACAGCCCCCGGGCGATCAGCTCCAGGACCTCCGTCTCGCGCGGGGTGAGGCCGTTGAGCCGCAGGGCCGCGCGGTCGGCGCGCGGCGCCGGCCGCGCGGCGGCGAAGTCGGCGATCAGACGCTTGGTCACGGAGGGCGCGAGCAGCGCCTCGCCGGCCGCCACCACCCGTACCGCGGCGATCAGATCGGCCGGCGGCGCGTCCTTCAGCAGGAAGCCCGAGGCCCCGGCGCGCAGCGCCTCGTACACGTAGTCGTCCACGTCGAAGGTGGTGAGCATCAGGACCTTCGGCCGGTGCACCACGCCCGGCGGCGGATCGAGGATCTCCCGCGCCGCCGCGAGCCCGTCCATCTCCGGCATCCGCACGTCCATGAGCACCACGTCCGGGTGCGCGGCGCGGGCCACGTCCACGCCCTGCCGCCCGTCCGGCGCCTCGCCCACCACGTCGATGTCGGGCTGCGCCGAGAGCAGGGCGGCGAAACCGGCCCGCACCATGGCCTGGTCGTCGACGATGATCACGCGGATGGTCACAGGGCGCCCTTCGTCAGGCTCTTGGACAGGTCAGGCCAGGCCAGGTCAGGCCAGGCCAGGTCAGGTCAGCGGCAGCCGGGCGGCGACCCTGAAGCCCCCGTCCGGCAGCGGCCCGGTGTCGAGCGAGCCACCGGTCAACCGTACGCGCTCACGCATGCCGACAAGCCCGTGCCCGGTGCCCGAGCCGCTCTCCAGCGGCGAAGTCCGCGCCTCGACGGGCCCGTTGACGACCAGCACGTTCAACCAGCCGTCCCCGTCACCCCGGACGGACACCCGGGTGGCGGCGCCGGGCGCGTGCCGTACGACGTTGGCCAGCGCCTCCTGCACGATCCGGTAGGCCGAGAGGTCCACCGCCTGCGGTACGTCGCCCAGGTCGGCCGCCATCGACAACTCGGCCGGGACGCCCGCCCGTACCGTCGCCTCGACCAGCTGCTGCAGCCGGTCCAGACCCGGCTGCGGCGCCCGCTCGCCCTCCGACCCGTCGCTGCGCAGCACCGCGAGCAGCCGCCGCATCTCGGCGAGCGACTCGCGCGCGCCGGACGCGATCGAGGTGAACTCCTCACGGGCCGCCTCCGGCAGGTCCGGGATCCGGTACGGGGCGGAGTCCGCCTGCACCGTGATCACCGACATGTGGTGGGCGACCACGTCGTGCAGCTCGCGGGCGATCCTGGCGCGCTCCTCCAGGAGCGTGCGGCGGGCCCGTTCGGCCTCGCTGATGGTCTCCTGCTCGACGAGCCGCCGCTCGGCCTCGCCGCGCCCGCGCAGGGTCGCGGTGAGCATCAGCACGACACCGCTGAGCACGAAGAGGAGCACGACGACCCCGTCACCGGGCCGGTTCGGCGCGGCCATCGAGAAGACGGCTCCCGCGGCACCGGTGACCAGCCACACCCCGAGCAGGGCGCGCCGGGACTCACGAAGGCCCAGGGCGAGCATGAGGAAGAGATAGCCGATCACGACCATGGGCGTCCACGGCCACGGCAGCTCGTCGGCCCGGCCGGCGGCGAGCACCACGACTCCGCCGACGACGTCCGCCGTGAAGACCATCCACCAGGCCTGGAGGGGCCGGGTGACGGCGAGCAGCAACGGCGCGGCCTGCGCGGTGCCGAGGGCGCCGGCGAGGGCGCCGTTGACGTGGTAGTCCTGCGTGAGCACGGTGATCGTGACGGGCAGCAGGGCCGCGACGAGGGCGAGGGCGACCCCGTAGGGCAGCAGCCGCACCCAGCGCGAGGACGCCCGCCCGAGCAGCGCCTCACCGGGGCCGGTGGGCGTGGCGAGCGCGGTCCCGATGCTTCGCACGAGCGCCTGCGCCCGTGCCCCGACCTGTGGCATACGCGGCAGCCGCCGCTGTTCGTCCTTCATGGCCCGCTCAGCGTAGGCAGGGCGGGGGCGACGGGACGTCATACCGGGGTTTCGGCCTGGGGGTCATACCGGGGTACGGGGTCGCCCCCGCGCGACGAGTCGGCGGCCCGACTGCCGGCGGCGCCTTGCCCGTCCCTCGCCCCCGTGGGTTCTGGCGACGCCTCGCCTGTCCCTTGCCCCGTGGGTTCCGGCGGCGCCTCGCCTGTCCCTCGCCCCGTGGGTTCCGGCGGCGCCTTGTCCGTCCCTTGCCCCGTGGGTTCCGGCGACGCCTCGCCTGTCCCTCGCCCCCGTGGGTCCCGGCGGCGCCTCGCCCGTCCCTTGCCCCCGCAGGTCCCGGCGGCGCCTCGCCCGTCCCTCGCCCCCGCGGGTCCCGGTGCCGCCTCGATCCCTCCCGCCTCCGGCGACCCCTCGCCGCTACAGCTCCGCGAGCAGTTCCGCCTTCTTCGTGGAGAACTCCTCGTCCGTCACGAGCCCGGCACTGTGCAGCTCGCCGAGGTGGCGGATCCTTTCTGCGACTCCTGCCGGGTCCTGGCGCGCCACCGACACCCCCGCGGCGGGGACGGCGGCGGGCACCCGTACGGACGCGCCGCGCACCGCCGCCAGGACCGCCGCGGCGAACGGCAGGGACTCGTGGACCAGTCCGTAGCCCAGGCCGAAGACGACCGACGCGGGGTCGTGGTCCGGCTGTTCGGGCCGGGTGGCGTGCCCGTCCCGCGGCACCAGTCGCAGATAGCCGTCCAGGATCTCCGGCGAGCGCCACTCGACGCCGCTCAGCTCGCCCACCCGGAAGGTCTGGTCGCCGGCCTTCCACTTCTCCGAGGACGCCCCCGTCCAGAACCAGCGGAAGGCCACCTCGCCCTTCCCGTCGAAGCTCGCCTTCCCGTCGTACGCCTTGAAGGACTGCGGCCCCTCGGGCGCCGCCACCAGGAAGCGGTCCGCGGGCTCGGAGGCCTCGTACGGCCTGAGGACCGAGCGCAGCTCGTCGCGGTAGTACTCGGCGAGCGTCTCGCGATCGGCGGGCAGCACGAGTCGGTACGGGTCGGACCCGTCCTTCAGCTGCCCGGCCGCCGCCTCCATCAGGGGATCGGCGCCCGCCCTCGGCTCGGCGTGCAGCACGACGGTGCCCCGCTTGCCCGGGGCGAGCGTCACCGACGCCAGCGCCTCGTACGGCACGCGTCGTTCGCGCAGCGCCTGGAACAGCCTCGGTGTGCGGATCCCCCGTTCGAAGCGGATGACGACGGCGTCGCTCTCGAACTCCCAGGTGGCATGAATTCCGGCCAGCACATCACCCATACGCCTCATCGTATGCGGCGTATGCCCCGACGTCGCCCCTCCGCGACCACCGTAAATTCGCCGTCGTCTACGCGCGTGGGACAGCTCACGCGCCGGAGATTCCACGGAGGCAAGCGCTGTCCGTGCTCGCACAGGTCAGATCGGCGTAGGCGCCGACCCCTATCGCGGCGAAGTTCTCCACGCTCATGGTGCCCGGCTCGAAATAGCCGGTATGTCCGACCGCGCCGGCCGCCGAGAGCAGTCGCGCCCCGAACTCCGGGGCCACCGGGTCGGTTCCGTGCCCGAGCCCGCCGACCTCCAGGTGGGGCACGTCCGCGATCCAGTCGTCGGCGTCCCGCATGGCCCAGATCCGGGCCGAGGTCCCCAGGTCGGCGGCGCTCTCGGCGCGCATGCCCGGGCTGCCGGCCACGACCACGTCGGTGACCCGCGCGGGCAGCCGCGGCGCCGCGACCCCGCACAGTACGGAGCCGTAGCTGTGGCAGAAGAGGCTCACGCGCGCGTCGCCGGGCAGGGCGGCGGTCAGGTCGACGAGCCGGACGGCGCCGCTCTCGGCCAGCCGCCCGATGGCCGCCTCGATGCCGACGCCGACGGGCGCGGTGTAGTCCGCCCAGGCGATGACGGCGGTACGGGCCCCGGGATCGGCCCGGTGCTGCGCGGCGTAGAGGGACGTGGCCATCCCGGCGGGCGCCGAATAACGGCGGGCCGTCTTCTGGAAGGTCAGCAGATTGGTGTCGACCCCCGGAACGATCACCGACACCCGCCGCGCCCGGTCCAGGTCGCCCAGGACCTCCGCCGTCCGGCCGGTGCCGTTGGGGTCGAAGGCCAGGATCTGGCGTTCGGGGCTCATCAGGCTGGTGAAGCGGTGCACCCGGCGCAGCGCCTCGTGGCGGCCGTCCGCGGTGAGCCGCGGGTCGTGCACCCGGCCGCGCTCGGCGGCGAGGGCGCGGGACAGGGATTCCCGGTTGGCGCGGTAGCGCAACGTCACCGGGACACCGTTGAGGTTGCCGACGACGAGCGGGTGGGCGTCGGCCAGCCGGGCGCCCTGCGCGGGCCCGATGGCGGCGAAGAAGGCGGCGACCTTGTCGGCCGGGGCCGTCGGGGCGGGCAGCGCGCGGCCGCCTGCCCGGTCGTGCGCCCAGGCGGCCAGCGCCTGCTCCCGCGTCTGCCCTGGCGTGCGCTGATGCCGGATCGTGGTCCACCCGGTGGTCGTGAGGAGGACGAACACCACGCCGAGGGCGAGCAGTATGCGCCAGGCGGAGAGGGTGGGGGAGGAGTCGATGGAAGGCATTGGCCGCCACCCTAGGGGGCGCCGCCGCACGCCCGGACCGCGAGTGACGCGGATCACTCAGGGGAGGAGGCGTGTGGTGACGGTGCGTACGCGCGGTCGTACGCGGAGCTCACGCCGTACCGCGCCGGCTCACCCGCAGCCACCGGCTCCCGCCCTGTCGGCAAGGGGAGTTCACTCGTACGCCGGTCCTCCTCGTACGGCTTCCGCCCTTGCAGCAAGGGGAGTTCACCCGTAGGCCGGTCCTGCTCGTACGGCTTCCGCCCTTTCGGCAAGGGGAGTTCACCCGTACGCCGGTCCCGCTCGTACGGCTCAGGCCCGCCAGTGCGGTTCCAGGGCCGGTGCCAAGTGGTCCAGGTAGTGCTCGGTGAGTGCGCGGATGGCCTCCAGGGTGGGGTCCTCGCTGCGGCCCCAGAGCTGCCCGGTCACCCGCATGACCCCGCTGAACGCGGCGACCGCGATCCGGGGCCGCGGGTCCTCGTCCACGTCGAGCCCCTCGCGGTCGGCGATCAGGCGGGCGATGGCCTCCTCCATCTCCGTGGAGCGGCGCAGGTGGACGGCGAGGAGGGCGGGCGTCGACTCGATGACCTGGAAGGTACGGACGTACAGCTCGACGGGCACGACCTCGGCGATCGCCTCGCCGATGGTGTCCCAGGCGCTGAGGACCGCGTTGCGCATCGCGGCGAGCGGGCCCTCCTCGGGCGGCCGTCCGGCCAGCGCGCGCACGAACCGTTCCTCCACCATCTGCTGGACGGCGAAGGCCACGTCCTCCTTGGTGGCGAAGTAGCGGAAGAAGGTGCGCTGGGAGACGTCGACGGCGTCGACGATCTCGTCGACGGTGGTCCGCTCGTACCCCTGGGTGGTGAAGAGCTCCAGGGCGACCCGGATCAGTGCGTCGCGGGTGCGCTGCTTCTTGCGCTCGCGCAGACCGGGAACGGTCACGTGTCGATCCCCATTTCCGCGATGTCCCGCCAGTTCTTCCGGGCCAGGCTACCTGTGAGGTACGTGACAGTTACCGCCGTGTGAAACGCTTTGTCAATTGTCAGTCGCTGTCATTAGCCTGCTCGCATGACTAGTCAGACCACCGTGGAAAAGGCCCCGCAGGGTCAGGGGGGTGACCGGGCGCCCGTGACGGCCCCGGCGAAGGGACTGCGCGGTCACCCGTGGCTGACGCTCTTCAGCGTTGCCGTGGGCGTCATGATGGTCGCGCTCGACGGCACGATCGTCGCCATCGCCAACCCCGCCATCAAGGACGACCTCGAGGCCTCGCTGGCCCAGGTCCAGTGGATAACCAACGGCTATCTCCTCGCCCTCGCCGTCGCGCTGATCACCGCCGGCAAGCTCGGTGACCGCTTCGGGCACCGGCAGACCTTCCTCATCGGCATCGCCGGCTTCGCCGCCGCGTCCGGCGCGATCGGCCTGTCGAACTCGATCGCCCTCGTCATCGCTTTCCGGGTGCTCCAGGGCCTCTTCGGCGCCCTGCTGATGCCGGCCGCCCTCGGCCTGCTGCGCGCCACCTTCCCGGCCGAGAAGCTCAACATGGCCATCGGCATCTGGGGCATGGTGATCGGCGCCTCGACCGCGGGCGGTCCCATCGTCGGCGGCCTGCTCGTCGAGAAGGTCAGCTGGCAGTCCGTCTTCTTCATCAACGTGCCGGTCGGCGTCCTCGCGCTCGTCCTCGGCCTGGTGATCCTCAAGGACCACCGCGCCGAGAACGCCCCGCGCTCCTTCGACGTCCTCGGCATCCTGCTGCTCTCCGCCGCGATGGCCTCCCTCATCTGGGGCATCATCAAGGCCGGCGAGTCCTGGGGCTGGGGCAGCGGGAAGACCTGGGGCTGCCTGATCGGCGCGGTGGTCCTCTTCGGCGTCTTCGCCCTGTGGGAGACGAAGGTCAAGGAACCGCTCATACCGCTGAAGATGTTCCGCTCCGTGCCGCTGTCGGCCGGTGTGGTCCTCATGGTCCTCATGGCCTTCGCCTTCATGGGCGGCCTGTTCTTCGTGACCTTCTACCTCCAGGGCGTGAAGGGCCTGAGCCCGGTCGACAGCGGTCTGGCGCTGCTGCCGCTGACCGGCATGATGATCGTCTCCTCGCCGCTGGCCGGCGCGCTGATCACCAAGTTCGGCCCGCGGGTGCCGCTGGTCGGCGGCATGGTCTGCACGGCCGCCGCCATGTTCGGCATGCTCTCGCTCACGCCCGACACGGGCGCGCTCGCGATGTCCCTCTGGTTCGCGCTCCTGGGTCTGGGCCTCGCCCCGGTCATGGTCGGTGCCACCGAGGTCATCGTCGGCAACGCGCCGCTCGAGCTCTCGGGCGTGGCCGGCGGTCTGCAGCAGGCCGCGATGCAGGTCGGCGGCGCGCTGGGTACGGCGGTGCTCGGCGCGGTCATGTCGTCCAAGGTGTCGAGCGCCTTCGCCGAGAACTGGAAGGACGCCGGCATCCCGGTGCCGGCCGACCCGCGCCTGGAGCAGGCGGCGGAGTTCGGCATGGTGCCGGAGGAGCTGGGCAAGGCGCCGGGCATGACCCCCGAGCTCACCGCGACGATCGGCAAGGTCATCCACGACACGTTCATGGAGGGCATGGGCCTGGCCTTCACCGTCGCCGGTGTCGTCGCCGTGGGCGCGGCCCTGGTCGCCACGCTCACCAAGCGCGGCGAGAACGCGGAGGCGGGCGCGGGCGCGGCCCACATCTAGGGGCGGGCAGGTTCGCCGTCCTCGCGGGCTCGCGGGGCCCGACCGACTCGGCGGGCCTCGCGGTGCGCTCAGGGTTCCCGTAGGGGGTCGTCACCCGTTCGCGTGAACGGGGGCGGCCCCCCTTCCGTTCGGCGGGTGACGTCCGCCATGCTCTCGATTACAGAGAGTGACGAAACGGGGGTTCACCAGCATGTATACGAAGACCGTCCTGGCCGTCGGAGCCGTCCTGACAGCCCTTCTCGCGGCGCCCGCGAGCGCCGCGCCCAGCGGCACCGCCCTCGGCGCCTGCGGGCCCGGGCAGCTGTGCCTGTGGCCCAAGGCCGACTTCAAGGGGCGCGCGCAGAACCAGGAGCTGGCCTCGGTGGACATCGAGAGCTGTATTGCCCTGCCGGCGGGCACGAGCGCTCAGTCCCTGGCCAACCGCACCGGACGCCCGGTCACCACGTACCAGTCGGCGGTGTGCGCGGAGACCGGCGAGTTCGAGACCTATCCGGGCAGAGGCGTGTGGGTACCCCAGACGCCCTACCAGGTCCGGGCCTTCAAGATCTGGGAGAGGTAGGGGAGGGGACCTCGGGTCCGTCCGGGGTGCCGGACGGCGGGGCCGAGAGGCGCGCGACCTCGGCCCGCAGCTCCCGCACCTCCAGGGTCAGCGCCTCCAGGAGCTCGGTCTGTCGGCGCTCGACCTCGTCGTCCCGCTCGAAACGGGAGATGAACCAGGCGGCGATATTCGCCGTGACCACACCCAGCAGGGCGATCCCGGACAGCATCAGACCCACCGCGAGCACCCGGCCCAGGCCCGTCGTCGGGGCGTGGTCGCCGTAACCGACGGTGGTCATCGTGGTGAAGGACCACCAGACCGCGTCACCCAGCGTCTTGATGTTGCCGTTCGGCGCGTCCCGCTCCACGTGCAGCACCGCGAGCGAGCCGAACATCATCAGCCCGATCACCGCGCCCCCCACGTACATGGTGAGCGTTATCTGCGGGGCCATCCGGGCCCGCCGGCCCACGAGGAGGAGAGTGGCGACCACCCTGAGCAGCCGCAGCGGCTGCACCATCGGCAGTATCACCGCGAGCAGATCCAGCGGATGCCCGCGCACGAAGGTCCAGCGGGACGGCGCGAGCCCCAGCCGTACGAGATAGTCCAGGGCGAACGCCGCCCACACCGCCCACTCCACATGGGTGCACAGCCGGTGCACCCAGGGGGCGGCGTCCGGTGCCACGATGGGCACGGCATAGGCGATCCCGAACGCCACCGCCAGCACCAGCAGCGGCGTCTGGGTGCGCTCTTCCCAGCGATCCTTCATGACCGCATCGTAGGGAACGCGGAAGGGCGGCAGGGCCACGGCCCCACCGCCCTCACCAGCGGATATGCGCTACGCGTCGCCGCCCGCGGCGCCCGGGTCGGCGGCCGAGACGTCGAGCAGCTGGTAGCGGTCCACGGCCTGCTTCAGGGCCGAGCGGTCCACCCTGCCCTCGCGGGCCAGCTCCGTGAGGACCGCGAGCACAATCGACTGCGCGTCGATGTGGAAGTAGCGACGGGCCGCACCCCGGGTGTCCGCGAAGCCGAAGCCGTCCGCGCCCAGCGAGGTGTAGGGACCCGGCACCCAGCGGGAGATCTGGTCCGGCACCGAGCGCATCCAGTCGGAGACCGCCACGAACGGGCCCTGGGCGCCCTGGAGCTTGCGGGTCACGTACGGCACGCGCTGCTCCTCGTCCGGGTGGAGCAGGTTGTGCTCCTCGACGGACACGGCCTCGCGGCGCAGCTCGTTCCAGGACGTGGCGGACCAGACGTCGGCGCGGACGTTCCACTCGTCGGCGAGGATCCGCTGGGCCTCCAGGGCCCACGGCACGCCGACGCCGGAGGCCATGATCTGCGCGGGGATCGCTCCGGCCTCGCCGCGCCGGTAGAGGTGGATGCCCTTGAGGATGCCTTCGACGTCCACGTTCTCCGGCTCGGCCGGGTGCTGGATCGGCTCGTTGTAGACCGTCAGGTAGTAGAAGACGTCCTCGGCCTCGGGGCCGTACATGCGGCGCAGACCGTCCTGGACGATGTGCGCGATCTCGAAGCCGAAGGCCGGGTCGTAGGCGACGCAGGCCGGGTTGGTCGAGGCGAGCAGGTGAGAGTGGCCGTCGGCGTGCTGGAGGCCCTCGCCGGTCAGGGTGGTGCGGCCGGCGGTGGCGCCGAGCACGAAGCCGCGGGCGAGCTGGTCCGCCATCTGCCAGAACTGGTCGCCGGTGCGCTGGAAACCGAACATCGAGTAGAAGACGTAGACCGGGATGAGCGGTTCGCCGTGCGTGGCGTACGCCGAGCCGGCGGCGATCAGCGAGGCGGTGCAGCCCGCCTCGGAGATGCCGTCGTGCAGCATCTGGCCGGTCGGGGACTCCTTGTAGGCGAGGAGCAGTTCGCGGTCCACCGCCTCGTACTGCTGGCCGAGCGGGTTGTAGATCTTGGCGCTCGGGAAGAACGAGTCCATGCCGAAGGTGCGGTACTCGTCGGGCGCGATCAGCACGAAGCGCTTGCCGATCTCCTTGTCCCGCATCAGGTCCTTCAGGAGCCGGACGAAGGCCATCGTCGTGGCGATCGACTGCTGGCCCGAGCCCTTCTTCACCGCGGCGTAGGTCTTGTCGTCGGGCAGGACCAGCGGCTTGGCGCGCACCACGCGGGTCGGCACGTACCCGCCGAGCGCCTTGCGGCGGTCGTGCATGTACTGGATCTCCTCGGAGTTCCGCCCCGGGTGGTAGTACGGCGGCAGGCCCTCCTCCAGCTGCTTGTCCGTGATCGGGATGTGCAGCCGGTCGCGGAAGCCCTTGAGGTCGTCGACCGTCAGCTTCTTCATCTGGTGGGTCGCGTTGCGGCCCTCGAAGTTGGGGCCGAGGGTCCAGCCCTTGACGGTCTTGGCGAGGATCACGGTCGGCTGGCCCTTGTGGGCCTTGGCCGCCGAGAACGCCGCGAAGATCTTCCTGTGGTCGTGACCGCCGCGGCCCAGGTGCAGGATCTGGTCGTCGGTCATGTTCTGCACCATGGCGCGCAGCCGCTGGTCGTCGCCGAAGAAGTGGTCCCGGATGTAGGCGCCGGTCTCCGTCGCGTACGTCTGGAACTGCCCGTCCGGCGTCGTGTTCATCTTGTTGACGAGGATGCCGTCGCGGTCCTGGGCGAGCAGCGGGTCCCAGGAGCGGTCCCAGATCAGCTTGATGACGTTCCAGCCGGCGCCGCGGAAGACCGACTCCAGCTCCTGGATGACCTTGCCGTTGCCGCGCACCGGGCCGTCGAGCCGCTGCAGGTTGCAGTTGACGACGAAGGTCAGGTTGTCGAGGTTCTCGCGGGCCGCGAGGGTCAGCTGGCCGAGCGACTCCGGCTCGTCCATCTCGCCGTCGCCGAGGAAGGCCCACACGTGCGACCGGGAGGTGTCGGCGATGCCGCGCGCCTCCATGTAGCGGTTCATCCGGGCCTGGTAGATCGCGCCGAGCGGGCCGAGGCCCATCGACACGGTCGGGAACTCCCAGAAGTCCGGCATGAGCCGCGGGTGCGGATAGGAGGACAGGCCGTCGGGGTACTTCGACTTCTCCTGGCGGAAGGCGTCGAGCTGCCTCTCGTTCAGCCGGTCCAGGAGGAAGGCGCGGGCGTAGATGCCGGGGGAGGCGTGCCCCTGGAAGAAGATCTGGTCGCCGCCGTCACCCTCGTCCTTGCCGCGGAAGAAGTGGTTGAAGCCGACGTCGTACAGAGAGGCGGAGGAGGCGAAGGTCGCGATGTGGCCGCCGACGCCGATCCCCGGGCGCTGGGCGCGCGAGACCATCACGGCCGCGTTCCAGCGGGTGGCGTTGAGGACCTTGCGCTCGATCTCCTCGTTGCCGGGGAAGAAGGGCTCGTCCCTGGTGGCGATGGTGTTCACGTAGTCCGTGCTGCGCATCTCGGGCACCGCGACGCGCTTCTCGCGGGCCCGCTCGATCAGCCGCAGCATGAGGTAGCGGGCGCGCTCCCGGCCCCGCTCGTCGACGGCGGCGTCGAGGGAGTCGAGCCATTCCCGGGTCTCTTCGGGATCGAAGTCCGGGACCTGGCTGGGAAGGCCGCCAATGATGATCGGGTTGCGATCGGATGCGGAAGCCACGCTGTTCCTTCGCTGGTCGGTGGAGCCCGCGGGGGACCGGAGCCCCGTTGAGGCCGGGATGTTCATCGTGTACCCCGCCGACGCCAAACGTCATCTTTACCGAGGGGTAACCCCCGCGGGGTGCCTTGTTCGGTCAAATCGCAACCTTACGCCCATCCCGCGCATGCGTTTCGGCAGCATGTTCGGCAGACTGAAGCCTCAGAGACCCACAATGTGGGGCGAAGAGTGCAGGATTGGTCACGGAGCGCGACGGGTCTTCGCCGGAAGTTGCGGCGAGACGGCCCCAAACGTCACCGTTTCGGCGGTCTCATCGGCCGGGTACTTGCGCGATCAGCCCCGGCACGTGTGGACTACGGCCAGCGCCGCGCGTACGCGCGCGGACCAAGCATTTTCCGATACATGATCAGGAGGCAAGCCGTGAGCGCGACCGCGGACCACGCGGAGGAGCGGACCAACCCGGCAGCGAGGCTGGGGTTCGAGCCCGGACAGGTGGTCCAGGAGATCGGCTACGACGACGACGTCGACCAGGATCTCCGTGAGGGCATCGAGTCCATCATTGGCCAGGATCTCGTGGACGAGGACTACGACGACGTCGCCGACGTCGTGCTGCTGTGGTTCCGTGACGAGGACGGTGACCTCACCGACGCCCTGGTGGACGCCATCGGTCTTCTGGAGGACGGCGGCAACATCTGGCTGCTGACGCCGAAGACCGGCCGCGACGGCTACATCGAGCCGAGCGACATCCAGGATGCCGCGCAGACCGCTGGTCTCTCCCAGACCAAGAGCATCAGCGTCGCCAAGGACTGGGTCGGCACCCGCCTGGCCGCTCCCAAGCGCTGATCCCCCAACGCCGCACGGAGCCCCCGCCGGTCACGCCGGCGGGGGCTCCGCTCTGCCCGCACACCGCGGGTCCCCTCGCCCCTTAGGGTGGGTTTCACCGATACGGCCCAAAGGCTGGGCCGTAGGCGAAGGGATGCGTACGCGATGGCGATCGAGATCGGCGCCGAGGCCCCGGACTTCGAGCTGAAGGACAACCACGGCCGCACCGTGCGGCTCTCCGCGTTCCGGGGCGCCAAGAACGTGGTGCTGTTCTTCTACCCCTTCGCCTTCACGAGTGTGTGCACGGGCGAACTGCGCGCACTGCGCGACCACCTCGACACCTTCGTGAACGACGACACCCAGCTGCTCGCCGTCTCCAACGACTCCATCCACACCCTGCGCGTCTTCGCCGAGCAGGAGGACCTGGAGTTCCCGCTGCTCTCCGACTTCTGGCCGCACGGCGAGGTCTCCCGCGCCTACGGCGTCCTCGACGAGGACAAGGGCTGCGCCGTGCGCGGCACCTTCGTCATCGACACGGCGGGCGTGGTCCGCTGGTCGGTCGTCAACGCCCTGCCGGACGCCCGTGACGTCGACGCGTACGCGAAGGCGCTGGCGGCGCTCTGAGAACCCGCGGGCCCCTTCCCGCGTCCTCCAGGGCGATCGCCCGCCAACACTCGGGCGAAACGTCTGTTTCGACTGGGAACCCGTCACTAGGATCCAGACGTTGATCCGATGCCAACGCACGACTGGGGGCGCTGCCCCTGGAAACCAATGGAGGGACTCGTGGGAGTCAGCCTCAGCAAGGGCGGCAACGTCTCGCTGACCAAGGAGGCCCCTGGCCTGACCGCCGTCACCGTCGGTCTGGGCTGGGACGTCCGCACCACCACCGGTACGGACTTCGACCTCGACGCCAGCGCCATCCTGGTGAACGCGGAGGGCAAGGTCCGCAGCGACGGGGACTTCGTCTTCTTCAACAACCTGAAGAGCGCCGACGGCTCCGTCGAGCACACCGGCGACAACCTGACGGGCGAGGGCGAGGGCGACGACGAGCAGGTCAAGGTCAACCTGGCCACCGTCCCCGCCGACGTCGCCAAGATCGTCTTCCCGGTGTCGATCTACGACGCCGACAACCGCCAGCAGTCCTTCGGCCAGGTCCGCAACGCGTTCATCCGCGTCGTGAACCAGGCCGGCGGCGCCGAGATCGCGCGGTACGACCTGTCCGAGGACGCCTCGACCGAGACCGCCATGGTCTTCGGCGAGCTGTACCGCAACGGCGCGGAGTGGAAGTTCCGCGCGGTCGGTCAGGGCTACGCCTCGGGCCTGCGCGGCATCGCGCAGGACTTCGGCGTCAACGTCTGAGCCGACACACCGCATCCCGTCCGGCGCCGCACCTCCGTGCGGCGCCGGACGTGCCTCGTCGCGCGATCGCCTCACCGAGCCGTCGCCGCGCCGCACATCCGCAGAACCCTCGGGGAGGAACCACCGTCATGGGCGTCACGCTCGCCAAGGGAGGCAATGTCTCCCTCTCCAAGGCCGCACCCAACCTCACCCAGGTGCTCGTGGGACTCGGCTGGGACGCGCGCTCCACCACCGGAGCCCCCTTCGACCTCGATGCCAGCGCCCTGCTGTGCCAGTCGGGCCGGGTGCTCGGCGACGAGTACTTCGTCTTCTACAACAACCTCACGAGCCCCGAGGGCTCCGTCGAACACACCGGGGACAACCTCACCGGTGAGGGTGACGGCGACGACGAGTCGCTCATCGTGGACCTCACCCGGGTGCCGGAGCGGTGCGACAAGATCATCTTCCCGGTCTCGATCCACGAGGCCGACAACCGCGGTCAGACCTTCGGCCAGGTCAGCAATGCCTTCATCCGCGTGGTGAACCAGGCGGACGGCCAGGAACTCGCCCGTTACGACCTCTCCGAGGACGCCTCCACCGAGACCGCCATGATCTTCGGTGAGCTCTATCGCTACAACGGCGAATGGAAGTTCCGGGCGGTGGGACAGGGGTACGCGTCCGGCCTTCGGGGCATCGCTCTAGACTTCGGGGTCAACGTTTCGTAAAGCCGCGTAAATATCACGATGGGGTAGACAGTGGTTCTGAAAACCTTCGGCTGGTCGTTCGCGATCACCGCCCTCGGCCTGGTCGCCGCGGTGCTCTACGGGGGGTGGGAGGCTTTCGGGGTCGTCGCCATCCTCTGCATCCTCGAGATCTCGCTCTCCTTCGACAACGCGGTGGTCAACGCCGGAATCCTGAAGAAGATGAATGCCTTCTGGCAGAAGATCTTCCTCACGGTCGGTGTGCTCATCGCGGTCTTCGGCATGCGGCTCGTCTTCCCCGTCGTGATCGTCGCGATCAGTGCCAAGATCGGCCCGATCGACGCCGTCGACCTGGCGTTCAACAACCCTGACAAGTACGAGGAACTGGTCACCGACGCGCACCCGTCGATCGCCGCCTTCGGTGGCATGTTCCTGCTGATGATCTTCCTCGACTTCATCTTCGAGGACCGTGACATCCAGTGGCTGCGCTGGATCGAGCGCCCGCTGGCCAAGCTCGGCAAGGTCGACATGCTGTCGGTCTGCATCGCGCTGGTCGTCCTGCTGATCACCGCGATGACCTTCGCGACCCACGCCCACCAGCACGGCGGCGTCCACGTCGACAAGGCGCAGACGGTGCTGATCTCCGGCATCGCCGGCCTCATCACGTACCTCGTCGTCGGCGGTCTCTCCGGCTACTTCGAGAACAAGCTGGAGGAGGAAGAGGAGCGCGAGCACGAGGCCGAGGAAGAGGCCAAGCGCACCGGCAAGAAGGTTTCGGCAGTCCAGCTCGCCGGCAAGGCCGCCTTCTTCATGTTCCTCTACCTCGAGGTCCTCGACGCCTCCTTCTCCTTCGACGGCGTCATCGGCGCCTTCGCCATCACCAACGACATCGTCCTGATGGCCCTCGGCCTCGGCGTCGGCGCCATGTACGTGCGGTCGCTGACCGTCTACCTGGTCCGCCAGGGCACCCTCGACGACTACGTCTACCTGGAGCACGGCGCCCACTACGCCATCGGCGCCCTGGCCGTGGTCCTCATGATCACCATCCAGTACGAGATCCCCGAGATCGTCACCGGCGGCATCGGCGTGGCCCTCATCGCCTGGTCCTTCTGGTCCTCCGTCCGCCGCAACAAGGCCCTCGCGGCGGCCGAGGGAAAAGCTGACGCCTCGGGCGACAAGGCCGAGGTCACGTCCGGAGTGTGATCCGGGGGTGTGACAGCACCGACAATGAGGAACGCTTCACTGCGGGGCGGCCGGAGCACCCGGCCGCCCCGCGGCGCGTGACAGGGGGAAGCGCCCGCGACGCGCGGTGACGGTGGGGACAAGTGGGGGGTGCGAAGCCATGGGCTTCCTGGACAATCTCTTTCCGGGCAGGGGAGAGCCGTTCGACTCGGGAAGTGCCGCGTCGAACTCGATCGACCTGACGAAACGCCGGCCCAGCGTCTCCCTGTCCAAACAGGGCGCCGCCACCGGAAACCTCCGGGTCAACCTCTCCTGGCGGATGCGGACCTCCGACATCGAGGGCCCCCGCCGGTCCACCAGCCTGCTGCGCCACCCCCTCAAGCTCTTCAAGCCCGAGGAGGTCCAGGCCCACACCCAGGGCGTGGTCAACGTCGACCTCGACCTCGGCTGCCTCTACGAGCTGGCCGACGGCAGCAAGGGCGTGGTGCAGCCGCTCGGCGGCTTCTTCGGCGAGCTGAACGAGCCCCCGTACGTACGCCTCAGCGGCGACGACCGGTTCGGCGCGCCCTCCGGCGAGACGATCTTCGTCAACCTGGACCACCGGGACGAGATCAAGCGCCTGCTGTTCTTCGTCTACATCTACGACCAGACCCCGGCCTTCGACCGCACGCACGCCAAGGTCACCCTCTACCCGAGCAACGGCCCGCGGATCGAGATCGAGCTGGACGAGCGCGCACCGCAGGCCCGCTCCTGCGCGGTCTTCACCGTCGAGAACGTCAGGAACGAGCTCGTCGTCCGCCGCGAGGTGCGCTTCGTGTACGGCTTCCAGGCCGAGCTGGACCGGCTGTACGGCTGGGGGCTGCAGTGGGGCCGCGGCTACAAGTCCAAGACCTGACCGGGCGCCGCGTCAGCGCCCGAGGAACTGCGGCCCCATCGGCGGCATCCGGAACTCGGGCGCCGCGTGCGGATAGCCGTACGCGGGAGCGCGCACGGGGGCCCCGGCCGGCTGCGGGTAGCCGTACGCCGGCGCGGGGGCGGACGTGGGCTGCGGCGGCACGTTCGGCGGCGGCGTGGCGGGCGCCGTGGGCACCCCGGAGGCCGGGGACGGCGTCGGCTCGGCCGACGGCGCGGGCGGCTGCGGATGGACCATCGTCGCGTCCGGGTCGTGCGCGGGCGCCGCGGAAGCCCCCTCGGAGCCGCCCTCCGCCGCCGCGTCGTCCACGGACACGCCGAAGTCGGTGGCGAGCCCGACCAGACCGGTCGGATAGCCCTGGCCCACCGCCCGGAACTTCCAGCCCTCCCCGCGCCGGTACAGCTCGCCGCAGATGATCGCCGTCTCCTCGCCGGTCTCCGCCGACACGTCGAAGACCGCCAGCGGCTCCCGGTCCGCCGCGCCCGCGGCCGCGTCGTACAGCAGGATTCGCAGGTCGGAGACGGAACGGAAGGTGCCGCCGTCCGAGGAGGCGGCGATCACCACCTGGTCGACCGCGGCGTCGAGCCGGCCCAGGTCGGCCTCGACCGTGTCCGTCAGACCCTCCGGGCCGCGCTGCTTCGCCAGATGGCGGACCAGCCCCGAGGGGTGCCGCGGCTGGTTGTAGAAGACGAAGTCCTCGTCGGACCGCACGCGCCCGTCCGGGCCGACCAGCAGGGCCGAGGCGTCCACGTCGGGCACCCCGGTTCCCGGCGTCCAGCGGAGCACGGCCCGTACGGCCGCGGTGTCGAGAGGGACGTTGGAGCCCTTCAGCATCGCGTGCGTCATGCCGGTCATCTTCCCTGCCCGGGCGCCTTCCGGACAACGCGGGGGGTCGGAAGCGGACGAGTTACCTGAACTTCACGTACGCGGGGAACTACGGACACCCTCACCTACGTACTATTACCGGCCACATGTCGTCAGGGTCGTCCAGGCCAGTCGGGGGAGATACATGCGTCATTTCGGGCACATCCCGTCCGCGGTGCGGAACGGGCTGTTCCACCAGGAGCCGGCCGCGTTCACGGCCGACTCCGACTCGCGCACGCTCGCCGTGGCCCTCGGGGCCACGCTCTACAGCCCGGCCACCCGGCCACGGCTCGCCGACGCCGTGCGCAAGCAGGCCGCGCGCGGAGTCGTCTCCATGGTGCTCTGCCTGGAGGACTCCATCAGCGACGCCGAGGTGGAGGCGGGCGAGGCCAACCTGGTCCATCAGTTCGCCGACCTCGCCGCGCAGGCGCCCGGCGACGCTGCCGCCGACCTGCCCCTGCTCTTCATCCGGGTCCGCGAACCGCACCAGATCACCGACCTTGTCGCCCGGCTCGGCGAAACGGTCCGGCTGCTGTCCGGATTCGTACTGCCGAAGTTCACCGAGACCCGCGGCCGCCCCTTCCTCGAAGCCCTGACGCTCGCCGAGCAGGCCTGCGGCCGCCGGCTCTTCGCCATGCCCGTCCTGGAGTCCCCCGAGCTGCTCCACCTGGAGAGCCGGGCCGAGACCCTGGCCGGCATCGCCTCCCTCACCGGCAAGTACCGCGAGCGCATCCTCGCCGTCCGCCTCGGCGTCACCGACTTCTGCTCCAACTACGGGCTGCGCCGCTCGCCCGACATGACCGCCTACGACGTCCAGATCGTCGCCGCCGTCATCGGCGACGTCGTCAACGTCCTCGGCCGCTCCGACGGCAGCGGCTTCACCATCACCGGACCCGTCTGGGAGTACTTCCGGCCCGGCGAGCGCATGTTCAAGCCCCAGCTGCGCCGCAGCCCCTTCCTGGAGGGCCGCGCCGAGGACCTGCGCACGGCCCTCATCGAGCACGACCTCGACGGGCTGCTCCGCGAGATCGAGCTCGACCGCGCCAACGGACTCCTCGGCAAGACCTGCATCCACCCCACCCACGTCCTGCCCGTGCACGCGCTCTCCGTGGTCAGCCACGAGGAGTTCAGCGACGCCCAGGACATCCTGCGGCCGGAACGCGGTGGTGGCGGCGTGCTCCGATCCGCCTATACGAACAAGATGAACGAGGTGAAGCCGCACCGCGCGTGGGCCGAACGAACCCTGCGGCGCGCCGAGGTCTTCGGCGTCGCCCGCGAGGACGTCGGCTTCGTGGAGCTGCTCACCACCGGCCTCGCCGCCCTCACGGCCGGCCGGCCCGACAGCTGACGAAGGGACGACAACGACGTGGTGTGGACCGGAACCTGGGTCGCGGAGCGACTGGGCGTCGAACTGATCGGCGACGAGGCGCTGCCCGACCTGCTGGGCCTCGCACTGCGTCGCAACCCCAAGCGCGCCCATCTGCTCGTCTCCAACGTGCTCGGCAAGCACGTGCCGCAGCGCCCCTCGGTGGTGCGGGACGCGGGCCACGACCTGGGGGCACGGGTACGGAAGCTGCTCGGCGACGAGGAGGCGGCCCGGGCCGTCGTCCTCGGCTACGCCGAGACCGCCACCGGGCTCGGCCACAGCGTCGCCGACGGCCTGGCGCTCGCCCCCTACCTCCACTCCACCCGGCGCCCGGTCGCCGGCGTCGCCGCCGCGGGCGGCTTCGAGGAGTCCCACTCCCACGCCACCTCCCACCTCCTGCTCCCCGAGGACCCGAAGCTGCTCGCCGGCGACGGCCCGCTCGTCCTCGTCGACGACGAGTTCTCCACCGGCAACACCGTCCTCAACACCATCCGCGACCTCCACGAACGCCACCCGCGCGAGCGGTACGTGGTCGTCGCCCTGGTCGACATGCGCGGCCCCGCCGACCGCGCCCGCCTCTCCGCCTTCGCCGCCGAGCTCGGCGCCCGCGTCGACCTCGTCACCCTGGCGGCCGGCACGGTCGGCCTGCCGGACGGCGTCCTCGCCAGGGGCCGGGAACTGGTCGCCCGACACGAGGCGGCCGCCGTCCCCGGCCCGCGCCCGCCGCGCCGGGCCCCCGTGCGCGTCGAGCTCCCGTGGCCGGCCGGTGTGCCCGACGGCGGGCGGCACGGCTTCACCCCCGACCACCGCGCCCGTCTGGAGGCAGCGCTCCCCACCCTGGGGAGGCGCCTCGCCGAGGCCCTCGGCCACCCTCACGCCCCGGCCCGCGAGACCGGTGCCGCGGCCCACCATCCCGCGCCGGCCCGTGACACCGGCGCCCTGGCCCCCCAGCCCGACGCTGCCGCATGCGCCACCGGGCAGCCCGCCCCGCGGACGCCCCGCCCCGCCGACGGGCCGGCCGCCGACGGGCCGGCCGCCGACGGGCCGGCCGCCGACGGGCCGGCCGCCGACGGGCCGGCCGCCGACGGGCCGGCCGCCGACGGCGTCGCCCGCCCCCGCCCCCGCGTCCTCGTCCTCGGCTTCGAGGAGCTCATGTACGCCCCGCTGCGGCTCGCCGAAGAGCTGGAGCGCGCCGGGGCCGACGTCCGGTACTCCACCACCACCCGCTCGCCCGTCCTCGCCGTCGACGACCCCGGCTACGCCATAAGGACCCGGCTCGTCTTCCCCGCCCACGACGCCCCCGCCGACGGCCCCGGCGAGCGGTACGCCTACAACGTCGCCGGCGGCGGCTTCGACGCGGTCGTCGCCGTCGTCGACTCCGTCGCCGACACCCCCGAGCTGCACGCGCCGGACGGACTGCTCGCCCAGCTCGCCGCGCACATACCGCACGTCGTGCTCGCCGTCGTCCCCTCGTACGTACCCCAGGCCCCCGGAGCTCCCGAAGCGCCCCAGGCCCCCGAAGCTCCCGAAAGGAGCTCCATGCTGCCCGAGCCCCTCCGCGGCCCCGCCTTCTCCTCGTACGCACCCGAGGAGGTCGGCTGGCTACTCCAGGACCTCTCGGACGTCGAGCTCGAAGCGCCGACCGAGGAGCGCGAAGAGGCCATCCAGAGCGGCGGCGCCCACTACGCCGAGTCGCTGCCGGTCGAGTACCAGCCCGACGCGCGCTACCAGGAGCTGTTCCACACCGCCCTGGACGCCTCCGCCGCCCGGATCGCCCGCGCCGTCGGCACCGTCACCGAGACCGTGCTCGCCGAGCGGTCCCCGCGGCCCGTCCTGGTGTCGCTGGCCCGCGCCGGCACCCCCGTCGGCGTGCTGATGCGCCGCTGGGCGCGGCACCGGCACGGCCTGGAGCTCCCGCACTACGCCGTCTCCATCGTCCGCGGCCGCGGCATCGACGCCAACGCGCTGCGCTGGCTCGCCGCGCACCACGACCCCGCCGACGTCGTCTTCGTCGACGGCTGGACCGGCAAGGGCGCCATCACCCGCGAGCTCACCGAGGCCCTCAGGGACTTCCCCGGCTTCCACCCGGAGATCGCCGTCCTCGCCGACCCCGGCTCCTGCGTCCGCACCTACGGCACCCGCGAGGACTTCCTCATCCCCTCCGCCTGCCTCAACTCCACCGTCTCGGGCCTGATCTCGCGCACCGTCCTGCGCTCCGACCTGGTCGGCCCGCACGACTTCCACGGCGCCAAGTTCTACCGGGAGCTGGCCGGCGCCGACGTGTCCGGCGCGTTCCTCGACGCCGTCGCCACCCGCTTCGACGAGGTCACCGGCGCCGTCGACGCCGACGTCAAGGAGCTCCTCGCCGCCGACCGCACCCCCACCTGGGAGGGCTGGGCGGCCGTCGAACGGATCAGCACCGCGTACGGCATCAACGACGTCAACCTGGTGAAGCCCGGCGTCGGCGAGACCACCCGGGTGCTGCTCCGCCGCGTGCCGTGGAAGATCCTGGCCCAGCGGGGCGCGGGCGCCGACCTGGCGCACGTACGGCTGCTCGCCGAGCAGCGCGGCGTACCGGTGGAGGAGGTCGACGACCTGCCGTACAGCTGCGTCGGGTTGATCCACCCCCAGTACACGCGCGGGGCGACCGGCGCCGACGGCCGGGCGGTGGTGTCCCGATGACCGCCGACCGCAGCGTCCTCGTCGCCAGCGACCTCGACCGCACCCTCATCTACTCCACCGCCGCGCTCGCGCTCGGCATGCCCGACCCGCAGGCACCCCGGCTGCTGTGCGTCGAGGTCCACGAGTCCAAGCCGCTCTCGTACCTGACCGAGGACGCTGCGGCCCAGCTGCGCGAACTCGCCGCCGAGACCGTCTTCGTGCCGACCACCACCCGCACCCGCAAGCAGTACCAGCGCATCCGGCTGCTCGGCGACACCACCCCCGCGTACGCGATCTGCGCCAACGGCGGGCACCTCCTCGTCGACGGCGTCACCGACCTCGACTGGCACGACGGCGTACGCCGCCGGGTCGCGGACGCGTGCGCCCCGCTCGCCGAGATCCGCGCCTACTTCACCGCCACCACCGACCTGTCCTGGGTGCGCAAGCACCGGGTCGCCGAGGACCTGTTCGCCTATCTCGTCATCGAGCGCGAGCGGATGCCGCGGGACTGGCTGGAGCGGTTCACCGAGTGGGCGGGGGAGCGCGGCTGGACGGTGTCGCTGCAGGGCCGCAAGGTGTACGCCGTGCCGAAGCCGCTCACCAAGAGCGCGGCCGTGCGCGAGGTCGCCCGCCGCACCGGCGCCACCCTCACCCTGGCCGCCGGCGACTCGCTCCTCGACGCCGACCTGCTGCTCGCCGCCGACCGGGGCTGGCGCCCGGGCCACGGCGAGCTCGCCGACACCGCCTGGACCGCGCCGCACGTCGAGGCGCTGACCGAGCGGGGCGTGGCCGCGGGCGAGGAGATCGTGCGCCGCTTCCGGGCGACGGCCGCGGCCCACACGGCACCGCGGATCAACGCCCCGCGGATCAACGGCGAGCCCGCCGCCCTCCCGGACCCCGCCTGACCGCCCGTACGAGCCGGAGGGCCACGAGACCCGCGGCCGCCGCGAGCGCTGTGACGAGCACCGCCTTCGAGTAGACCGACACGTAGTCGGTGACCTGCGCCCAGTTCTCGCCGAGCACATGGCCGGCGAGGACGAAGGCGGTGTTCCACAGCGCGCTGCCGAGGGTCGTCAGGGCGAGGAAGACCGGCAGCGGCATCCGCTCGACCCCGGCCGGCACCGAGATCAGGCTGCGGAAGATCGGCACCATCCGGCCGAACAGCACCGCCTTCGTGCCGTGCCGCGCGAACCACGCCTCCGTACGCTCGATGTCCGCCACCTTCACCAGCGGCAGCCGCGCGGCGATCGCCAGCACCCGCTCCCGCCCGAACAGCGCCCCCACCCCGTACAGGGCCAGCGCGCCGATCACCGACCCGGCGGTCGTCCACAGCAGCACGGCGAGCAGGTTCATCCGCCCCGTGGAGGCGGCGAAGCCCGCCAGCGGCAGGATCACCTCGCTCGGGATGGGCGGGAAGAGGTTCTCCAGGGCGACGGCGAGGCCCGCGCCGGGCGCGCCGAGGGTGTCCATGAGGCTGTTGATCCAGGTCTCCATGGCGTCGACGCTAGAAACCCACGGCTCGCGGGGGACTGCTGCCGGCCGTAGGGATGGGTGTGGAAATCCGCAGGGTGCGCGCGGCCGCGGCGGGCTAGCGTGGACGATCATGAAGCACTTCGCCCGGGCGACCCGTCCGGCCGGGACGGTGGCCGCCCTCGCCCTCGGCGCCGTCCTCGCGCTCCTGGAGGCGGTGGCCGGACTCCTGCTGCTCCCCCTCCTGGCGTGGCCGCGCGGCCGGCGCGCGGCCACCGGCGCCGCGGAGCGGCTGGTACGGCTGGAACGGTGGCGCCTCGACCGCCTGCTGGGCGTCCGGCTGCCCCCGTACGGGCAGCGGCGCACCCTCGCCTACCTGACGGCGCGCTGGCCGCTCGGCCTGCTGGGCGGGGTGGTGCTGAGCTGTGCGCTCATCGGCACCGGGTATCTGCTCTTCGCCCTCGCCGGCTGGCTGTTCGTCGACCTGCGGCAGCCGTTGACGGTGGTGCTGGGCGGCCTGGGCGGCCTGCTGCTCCTCTTCCTCTCCGCGCAAGGGACCGGCCAGGTCGCGCGGATGGAATCGGAACTGGCCACGCGCCTGCTGGGCCCCAGCCAGTCCGACGCGCTGGAGGCCCGGATCGCCGAACTCGCCGCGAGCCGCGCCGAGATCATGGACGTCGTCCACGAGGAACGCCGCCGCATCGAGCGCGACCTGCACGACGGCGTCCAGCAACGACTCGTCGCCCTCGGCATGCTGATCGGCCGCGCCCGCCGCGGCCAGGACCCCGGGCGCACCGCCGAACTGCTGCGCCAGGCCCACGAGGAGAGCCGCCGAGCCCTGGCCGAACTCCGCGAGGTGGCCTGGCGGGTGCACCCCGCGATCCTCGACCAGGCCGGCCTGCGCCCGGCCCTGGAGGCGGTGGCGGAGCGGAGTCCGCTACCGCTCCGCCTGACCTTCGCCGTACCCCGCCCCCTGCCCAGGTCGGTCGAGACGGCCGCCTACTTCCTCGTCGCGGAGGCCGTGACGAACGTCGTGAAGCACGCGGGGGCGAGCGGAGTGGACGTACAAGTGATCTGGGAGGACGGCGTGTTGGACGTACGGGTACGGGACGACGGCGCGGGCGGCGCGAACGCCGCGACGGGCAGCGGCCTGGCCGGACTGGCGAGCCGGGTGGCCGCGCTCGACGGACGGTTCGCGGTCGACAGCCCGGCGGGCGGCCCGACGGTGATCGGGGCGGAGCTGCCGTGCGTGTGATGCTCGCCGAGGACTCGACCCTGCTGCGCGAGGGACTCGTACGGCTGCTCGCCGAGGAGGGCCACGAGATACGGGCCGCCGTCGGCACGGCCGTCGAACTCCTCGCCGCCGTCGAGGCCGACCCGCCGGACGTGGTCGTCGCCGACGTCCGCATGCCGCCCACCCACACCGACGAGGGCCTGCGCGCCGCCCTGGACATCCGCGCCAGGCTGCCCCAGGTGGGCGTCCTGGTGCTCTCGCAGTACGTGGAGAAGCGCTACGCGACGGAGCTGCTGACCGACGGCACCGGGGGCGGCGTCGGCTACCTCCTGAAGGACCGCGTGGCCCAGGTCGACGACTTCCTGGACGCCCTGGACCGGGTCGGCCAGGGCCGCACCGCCTTCGACCCGGAGGTCGTCCGCCGCCTCCTGGCCCGCTCCACCCACACCGACCCCCTGGCCCGCCTGACCCCCCGCGAGACGGAGGTCCTCGCGGCGATGGCCCAGGGCCACACGAACGCGTCGGTGGCGGAACGGCTGCACGTGTCGCGGAGCGCGGTGGAGAAACACATCAACGCGATCTTCGACAAACTGCAACTGACGGGCAGCAGCGAGGGATACAGCAGGAGGGTCCTGGCGGTACTGAGATACCTGGACAGCTAGAGTCCCGTACCCGCTGCCCGCTGCCCGCTGCCCCCCCTGCCACCGGCCTGGCCGGGCGTGGCCGCCCGGAAGATCACGCGCTTGTCCTCAAGCGCACTTGAGGTCCTAGCGTCTCCGTAGGGCCCGCACGGGGTGCGGGTCCGGGTATCCGAAGCGCCAGGAGGGGACAACACATGCCGACCCAGCAGATCTCCGACGCCGGCCTCGCCGGACAGCCCGCCGCCTATTGGACGGGTCTCGCCTACGAGGCGCTCATCGCGTACACCCGGGCCCAGTTGGTCGAGAAGGGCTACTCACAGCCCCAGTTCTGGCTGCAACCTGTCGAAGAACGACATCTCGCCCGACGGCGAGGGGATGACCGTGCCCGAGCTGCGGGAGGCCATGGCCTCCTACATCCGACCGGAGGACGACCTGTCGGCGGAGGCGGAGGTGCTCCTGGAGCGCGGCTGGGTGACCAGGGACGCGGAGGACCGGCTGTGGCTCACCGCGGAGGGGGAACAGGCCCGCGTCGACATCGCACGCAACGCCCCCGCGATCCGCGCCGCCCTGCACGAGGGGATCGACGACAAGGACTACGTCACCACGCTGAAGGTGCTCCAGCGCCTGATCCGCAACGCGGGCGGAACGGCCCCGTGAGGGACGGCCGCCTCAGGGCCGAGCGCCCCTGACGGGACGGCTTCCTGGCGGCCCGAGTGCCCGAGCGGGGACGCCCGACGCCCGCGGGCACCGCAGTAGTGCCAAGCCCCGCCCTAGCCGCAGCAGCCCCCGCCGCAGCAACCCCCGCCACCGGCGGGCGGGCCGCTCTGCGCGGCGGTGCCGCCGACGGCGACGGCGGAGAGCATCTTGACGGTGTCGTCGTGCCCGGCGGGGCAGGAGGCGGGGTCGCCGGACTCGGCCATGGGCCGGCTGAGCTCGAAGGTGTCGTCGCAGGTCCGGCAGCGGTACTCGTAACGAGGCATGGGCACAGGTTACGGCTTGCCGCGCTCCTCACGAATCCGTTCGACGACCTGGCCGGCGGTCGCGCGGATGGCCTCCAGCTCGGTGAGGAAGGCCCAGTAGTCGGGGTGGCGGCCGCTGTCGAGGGTGCCGACGGCACGGTCGAGCCGGGCCACGGCCTCGTCGAGGGGGCGCGCGTGCCGGGGGTCGGGGGTGGTGCGGCCGGCCATCGCGAGCCGCTGGGCGTCGCGTACGACGAAGCGGGTGCGGTCGATCTCGGCCTGGGGGTCCTTGGCGACGGCATTGAGCCGGCGGAGCCGCTCGCCGGCGGCGGAGACGCCCTCGTCGGCGGTGTTGAGCAGGGCGCGGGTGGTGGCGAGCAGGGCGGTGGCGTCGGGCCAGCGCTGCTCGGCGCGCGCCTTCGCGGCCTCGGCGAGCCGCTCCTCGGCCTGGTGGGCGGCGGTGGCGGCCTGCTCGGGCACGTGCTGGAGGTCCTGCCAGCAGGCGGCCGAGAAGCGACGGCGCAGTTCGGAGAGGACGGGCTCGACGCCCTCGGCACGGGTGGCGAGGGCCTGGGCGCGGGTACGGAGGGAGACGAGGCGCTTGTCGATCTCGGCGGCCCGCTCGGGCAGCCGGGCGGCCTCGGCCCGCACGCCCTCGGCCTCCCGCACGACCGTGTCGGCGCGCTGCAGCGTCTCGCTCACGCCATGCCGCCCGGCCCCTTCGTTGAGCTTGGTCAGCTCGGGGCCGAGGGCGGCGAGGCGCCCGGCGAGATCGTCGGCGCGCAGGCCGGCCTCGCGGGTGGCGTCGAGAGCACCGCTCGCGGCTCGGAGCGCCTGTCGCGCCCGCTCGACGGCGGGGGCGAGCCGGGCCAG
This sequence comes from Streptomyces sp. NPDC053431, assembly GCF_044544925.1. NCBI lineage: Bacteria > Bacillati > Actinomycetota > Actinomycetes > Kitasatosporales > Streptomycetaceae > Streptomyces > Streptomyces sp. NPDC053431. The sequence goes on from NZ_JBITXX010000001.1 coordinate 668,813, forward strand.
CTGGGTCTCGGCCCGGCCGAGCAGCGGCGCGAGCCCCTGCTCGAAACGGTCGAGCTCCCCCTTGACGCGTACGAGCTCGTCCTTGGCCCGCTCCAGCTCGGTACGGGCGCGGCCGGCGGTGGCGGCGTCCAGCTCGACGCGGTCGAGGTCGTGGGCGTCGACGGCGGTGATGTAGGTGTGGCTGACCTCGTCGATCCGCCGGCCGAGCGCCGCGAAGCCCTCGACGGCGCGGCGGGCGTCCGCGGAGTCGTCCACGGCGGTGATCGTCTCGATGGAGATGACCAGCCCGCGCTGGGCGGTGTCGAGCTCGTAGAACGCGGCCGCGGCGGCGTCCTTGGCGGCCTGCGCCTCGGCCCGCCGGCTCTCGTCCCGCCCCCCGAACCACCGCCGCGTCCCCCCGCTGGCGAAGGCCTGCGGCAACAGCGCGCCGACCAGCAGCGGCAAGGCGAGCGCCAACCGCAGCGTGCCGGTGATCCCGGGCGCCGTCCCACCCCTGTCCTCGGTCGCCGCCACGATCCCTCTCCCGTGCTGTGTCCGCCGCCGTGCCCGGTCCGCTTCATTCTCCCACCAGCTATGGACGAAGACACGGCCCGATCAGTTCACCCCGCACCCGACCCACTACACCCCGGTATCGGTTTGCGGGACCCACCCGTCGGCCATGTACGCTGTTGCCTTATTCCACGGGTGCGTAGCTCAGGGGTAGAGCGCTGCTCTTACAAAGCAGATGTCGGCGGTTCGAAACCGTCCGCGCCCACCAGGACAAAGGCCCCCGCAGCATCGCGCTGCGGGGGCCTTTGACGGTAACAACCGACGGCAGTAGCTCACTCAGGACTGCGCCGGGCCAGCGCCGCAGCGGCCGGTTCAGGTGCTCCATCGGCTCCCTCCGGTGATCGTCGGAGACGTGGGTGTGGTGTCGATGTTCACCGTGACGGCGATCTGCGAGTGGCCCAGGATCTCCGTCATGAGCCGCGCTGCACACCGGCGGCGGACAGGAGCGTGGTGCACCCGTGCCGGGCGGCTTGCGGGCGGATGCGGGGAGTCGCCCCCTCCGAGATGGGGGAGGACGAGCGGGTGAGGCTCGGCTGTACGGTCACCGTGTGGACGAAGAACCAGTGATCATCAAACTCACGCGTGACCAGGCATTCGTCCTGTCCGACTGGCTTTATGAAGTCATGATGCAGTCCGACAAGCTGGACGCCATCGTGTCGGACCGAGCGGTCTGGTCGGGGATCTACGCGATTTCCGGAACGTTGGAGACGACCCTGCCCGAGGTGTTCATGCCTGACTACGCCAGTCGCCTGGAGCGGGCGAGGCAGCGTTTGTTGGAGGCCGTAGGCAGCGACGATGACGGCGAAGCGGGGGCGGCGGTTACTCCGTGACAATGACACCGTGACGTTGACGATCTGGGTCGATGACTGGCAGATGCAGTGCTGCGGAGAGAGCTTCTCGCCAGGGGACGTCGTCTCGTGGACGCTGTTGGATGTCGATCCGGAGGACTACGCCGACGTCGTCGGTGGCGAACGTGCGGCCGAGATCGACTTTCGGGAAGAGCACCACGGCCAGGAGGAGGGGCACGTGCCCACCTCGGTGGAGGTGGTGTCGATCGTCGAGGTGCACTGCCGTTACGGGGTACCCCCGGGCGCCACGGACAAGGCGAACTACCCCGTTCCGGGCACGACCGTACAGGTTCCGGTCGAGAAGGCGGACGGGTGGGCGAAGGCCAGGCCGGACGTGAGCTTCGCGGGCTACCTGGTGACCGCCCGGCGTGTCGCCGACCTGCCGGAAGGTGCGGCTGCTCGCGGCCAATGAGGGAGCCGGCGGATGCGTGCCGGGCACGGGCCAGATCGGGATGCCGGCGGTTCGTAACCGTCCGCGCCCGCCGGTTGTCGAAGGCCTCCAGTTGATCAGGATTGGGGGGGCTTCGGCGTTCACGTGCGTTGGTGGGGGACGGGCAGGGGGGGGCGGGGTCGGGCGGGCTTGGGTAGTTCCGGGGATTACCGGGGTGGTGTGGGGGAGGGGCGGACGCCGAGCCATTGTTCTGCGTCGTATTCCTCGAAGCGTTCGACCTCGGTGAAGCCCAGCTTTGTCGCGAGGCGCATCGCGCGGGCGTTGGCGGTCTGGGTGGAGAGGATCACCGGCTCGTCGGGGAGCGCGGTGGTGAACCAGTCGAGGACCGCCGTGCACGCCTCCGCGGCGTAGCCGTGGCCCCAGGCCGCCGGCAGGAACATGTAGCCGAGCTCGGCCTCTCCGGCCTCCGGGCGGACGTGGCCCGGGCGCTCGGCGGCGCGGCGGTCGAGGGTGATCATGCCGATCATCGACCCGTCGAGAGTGACCACGAAAAGGCCGGGGCGCCGGCCGGGCACGTCGGGCATCGCGCGATCGAGCTCCTCGCGCGGGCGGGCGCCGCCGACGTAGGTGCCGACCTCCGGTGAGGCGAACAGCTCGATGAACGCCGTACGGTCCCGGGCCTCGGACGCGCGGAGCTCGAGCCGTTCGGTGCGTATCGGCGCGGGAGGCCAGGCGGCGGAGCCGAGTTCAGTCATGTCGGCAACCTATCGCATGGTCATGTGGGGTGAACTGGGGTGAAGTTGATTGCACGTCAGTAGTCGGTCACCTGGGACGTGTCTGCGTTCAAGCGGGGCGGATACGACTTCGGGGCGCTTTGGGATTGTTCCTGCGGGACGGTTGAGACGCGTTTTTGGTGTGATTTGAACGCGTTTTTGGGGTGTTTTGGGTCAGGTGATAGCGGTCGGTTCGGAAAGGCGGAGGTCGAGTTATCAGGGTGTCGTCAATTCGGCGTCAGGTGATCGGTATTTTCTCGGTCTCCGGGGCTTGGTCGGCCTAGCGTTCAGCTGCTCGTCACAACATCCTGGCGACGGCGGACAATTTCCGGCATTTTCGGGCCCTTCGTCGCCCTCAAGCGAAAGAGGGAACACATGGGCAGGTCCAGGTTCGCTCACATGGCCATGGTCGCCGCGGTCGCCGCCGCCGTCGTCGTCACTTCGGCGGGGCCGGCCTCCGCCGTGTCCGACAAGACCATCTATCTTCCCGACGGTCGTGGCTACATGAAGTTCATCGACGACGGTGACGTCTTCGAGATCTGTGACACCAAGGCCGACGGTCACGGCGTCAAGGGTGTGCTGAAGAAGCAGTACCTCACCGGGAACATCTCCACGATATTCACCGAGGAGGACGGCGGCGACGCGGGCTGCGACAAGCACCCTTACAACATCGGGAACGACGGCTGGTACCAGATGGAGCTCACGTGGAACGGCGGCGGCGGTCTCGTCGAGTCCGGGTGGTTCAACGAGTAGAGCGGAATTCCCCGCCGGCTCGTTTCTCCCGGGAGCCCCTCGCCGTGCGGCGAGGGGCTGCCGCGGTCGGCGTCAGTCCAGCCAGACGATCAGGGCGTCGCCTGCCGCAGCCGCCGCGCCCACGTACTCCCGCAGGTCCTCGAACCAGTCCCGGCCCCACTCCAACGACGCCCGGTCCTCCCAGCCGAGCGGATAGATCTCGGCCGCCGTCAGCTCCTCCGGCTCGACCCCGTCGAGGAGTCGGCTGTACGTCAGCCGGGTCAGCGCCTCCGCCGCGACGCCGACGCGGAAGGCGGGGATGTGGCGGGGCGGGCCGTAGCCCCAGTCGTCGGCTTCGCCGAGGGCCTCCTCGCCGTGGACGACGTCCACCGGGAAGTCCGCGCGCCGCAGCAGGAAGTCCAGCAGGTGCCACGACTGGTACGTCGAGAAGTGCCGGGCCTCGGCCGGTGACGGCTCGCGATCCGCCTCGGCGTCCTGCGTCTCCGCGATGTGGTCGAGTGCCCAGTTCGGATCCGCGATCGCGCGCTCCAGTTCCGCCGCCGTCACACGGAAGTACTCACCGATCATGCTCATGGGGGGATGGTAGGGAGCAGGTCTGACAGGTGGGTCTGACAGGCAAGGCTGACAGGCAGGGCTGACAGGCAGGGCTGACAGGTGGGAATGAGCAGGGCTGACAGGTGGGGATGAGCGTGGCGCCGGCCGTGGGCGTCGGCCGTCGAGTTCGGTGGGAGGGGCTGGTCGGGGGCCTGGTCTGGCCTCGGGCGGGGGTGCCGGCGCCCGGTTTCGGTTCTGGTGGTGGGTCGCCTTGACGTGCTCGCGTCGTGGGGGATGTACTCCAGCGCATGGAAGACCTGGGGGACGCGCCCGAAGTCGGGGCGAGCAAGGGGCGGATGACGCCCGAGACGTACATCGACGGGCGGCTCGCGCAGTACCAGGAGTGGTACGACCGCAAGGCCACCAAGATGAAGGCCATGCATCTGCGGATGCGGACCGTGTCGGTGGTCGGTGGTGCGCTCGTGCCCGTGCTCGTGAACCTCGACATGGGGTTCGCGCGGATCACCGCGACCGTGCTCAGTCTCGTCGTGGTCGCCTCCGTGTCGCTCGAGAGCGTCTACCGCTATCGCGAGCAGTGGAAGAACTACCGGTCCACCGAGCAGTTGCTCGGGCACGAGCGGGTCTACTTCGCCGCCCGCGTCGGGCCGTACCACGGTCTCTCCGACCGGGACTCGTTCACGACGCTCGTTGCGCGCGTGGAGAAGGCCATCGCCAGCGAGAACTCCGCGACGCTCAACGTCATGACCCTCGGCGGGCAGGTCAGCGCCGAACTGCAGCAGTACGGGCTGCCCTCGCAGCGGACGGGGGACGCCGACGCTGCCTCCCCCGGCGCGGCGGCGCAGGTGGCGGCGGCCGTGGACGTGGAGGTGACCGCGGACGTGGAGGGAGCGGCCCGGGGCAAGGCCGTGTCCTCCTAGACTCTCCGCATGGGCAGTTCGCTTCGCCTCACCGTGCTCGGCTCCGCCACCCCGTATCCCGCCGCCGGCAATCCCTGCTCCGGGTACCTCCTCGAGGGCGGAGGCGTCCGCGTGTGGATCGACGCCGGCAGCGGCACGCTCGGGGAGTTGCGGCGGTACGTGGGGCTCGGCGAGCTCGACGCCGTGTGGGTCTCGCATCTCCACGCGGATCATTCCGCCGATCTGCTCACCGCCTACTACGGGCTGCTCTACGCCGATGTCCGGCGCGACGCGCCGCTTCCGCTGTTCGGGCCGCCCGGGATCGCCGACCGGCTCGCCGGATTCCTCACCAACGGGGCCACGCGCAGTCCCGTCGAGCGCGCCTTCGAAATCGACGAGCTGCATGACGGGCACGTCGTGCGGCTCGGTGGGCTGACGCTCGTCAGCCGCCGTGTCGAGCACGGCGGGCTGGACGCGTTCGGGGTGCGGGTCGAGGGGTCCGACGGCGCCGTGCTCGCCTACTCCGGGGACAGTGAGCCGTGTCCTTCGCTCGTGGAACTCGCCCGGGACAGCGGGCTGTTCCTGTGTGAGGCCGATGGCGAGGGCGAGGGGCACCACTCGCCCGAGGAGGCCGGGCGCAGCGCCGCCGAGGCCGGGGTCGAGCGGCTGCTCGTGACCCACGTCGGGCCCTCGATCACTCCCGAGGCGGCCGTCCGCCGGGCCGCCGCGGAGTTCGGCGGGCCCGTCGAGTACGCGGGCCCCGGGCGGTCGTTCACGGTCACGCGTCGAAGCCGTACTCCAGGACGTACGACGACGAGTCCAGCGTCATCTCGTTGAGCTCGACCGGAACTCCGGCCTCTGTGAAGGCCGTTCGGGCGATCAGGATCACCGGTGTGCCGAACCCCAGGTCCAGGCGGGTGGACTCCTCCGCCGTCGGCATCCGGCAGCGGATCTCCTCGCGGAAGTGCACCGGCCGGTGGCCCAGCTCCGTGAGCCGGGCGTAGGTGCCGCCGGGGCCGGTGTCCGGCTCCGTGATGGCGGTGCCCTCGGCGAGCCGGGCCGGCAGGTACGAGACCGAGAGCAGCACCGGCTTCTCGTCCAGCACGAAGCGCCGGCTGCGGACGCAGACCGGGTCGTCCGCCGTCGCCAGGTCCAGCACCCGGGCCACCCGCGGCCCCGCCGGCGCGGCCGGGGTCACCTCGATCTGGTCCACCACGAGGGCACGGTCCTCGATGTCCGCCGACCAGACCGAGCGCCCGTTGCCCCAGTGGTCCCGGGCGAGCCTCGGGATGCCGCGACGGCGCAGCGGCCGGAACGAGCGGACGAAAACCCCGGCTCCCTTACGGGCCTCGGCGAGGCCCTCGTTGCGCAGGACGGACAGGGCCTGGCGGGCGGTCATCCTGGCCACGTCGTACGTGGACATCAGATCGTTCTCGCCGGGGAGCCGGTCCCCCGGCGCGAAGTCGCCCGCCTGGATCGCGGTTCTCAACTCGTCGGCGATGCGCTGGTACTTGGGCCGACGACCGCTTTCCTGGTCAGTCATGGGTGGACCACTCCCTTCCGTGTGCGGGACACCCTACGGCGCACTTCTCGGCCGCCGTGCACACGTGTGCGCCGTCCTGCGTCGCCGATCCGTCCTTCGGGGGACATCTCTAGAGATGCGTTGACAGAGGGGGGTCTCAGGGCTTCTCTGGGTGTATCTATCTGATCTCTGTGAAAACGGAACGGAGGGATACGTGCAGCCATTGCCCGAGGTCGGTGACCTCGTCCATGACGCCGCCACGGGGCGGGTCGGCTTCTACGTCGACAGCGTCGCCGGCCGCTTCCTGATCCGGCCCGTCCACGGCGGCCGCGAGTGGGAGGCCGATCCCGCCGACGTCCAGCTCGCCACGCCCATGCGGGAGCTGCGCGCCCGCGCCGCCGAGATCAACGCCCGGAGCCGGCGAAGTCTCGGGCCCTGAGGACCTCAGGGACGTCGCGTCTCCGCACGCCGGCGTTCGACAGTTGGCTGGGGCTGGGGCTGGGGCTGGGGCTGGGGCTGGGGCTGGGGCTGGGGCTGGGGGCTGGGTGGCTGTGGCTGGGTGGCTGTGGCCGGGGCTGCGACGGCTGAGGCGACGGCGGTGGCGTTGTCAGTGGGGCGCGTCACACTGGAGGCATGTGCCGCAGCATCAAGACACTCCGACCGCCCGCCCTGCCCCACGAGGCCACCGAGGACGACGTGCACGCCGCCGCGCTGCAGTTCGTCCGCAAGGTCTCCGGTTTCCGCGCGCCCGCCGCGCACAACCGGGAGGTGTTCGACCGGGCCGTGGAGGAGATCGCGGAGGCCACCGCCCGGCTCCTCGGAGGGCTCGAGATCCGCGGGGCCCATCCGGTCAGGACGCCGGAGCGGGAGCCGCAGCCGGACGCCGTATGACATAGGCCGCCAGTGTGCCCGCCAGGAAGAGCGCGAGGACGGGTACGCAGGCGCCGAGCCAGGTCGCGCCCAGCCAGCGGCCGCCGAGCCAGCCGAGGCCCACGCCGTACGTCGCCCAGATCACGGCCGCCAGGGCCGACCAGGGCAGGAAGTCGCGCAGCCGGCGCCCGGTCGCGCCCGCGCCCAGGGAGACCACCGAGCGGCCGGCGGGGGCGAAGCGGGCCAGCACGACGAGCAGGCCGCCGCCGCGCGCCAGGGTCTCGCCGAGACGTTCCTGCGCCGCCGTCAGGCGGCGGGAGCGGGCCACGAGCCGGGCGATCCGGCTGCCGCCGCGCCGGGCCACCCGGTACGCGGCGAGGTCGCCGAGCATCGAGGCCGTGGCCGCGCAGAGGAGGAGCGGGAGCAGGGAGGGGGCGTACGCGGCAGCCGTGCCGGCCGCGTCCGCCGAGGCCGCGGTCGTGGCAGAGGCCGTGCCCGCGGCCGAAAGGGAGGTGGTCGCCGCGGAGGCCGCCGTCGCGGCCGTGACGACCAGGATGCCGCTCGGCAGCACCGGCAGGAAGACGTCGAGAAGGATCGACGTCGTCACCGCCGCGTAGATCCACGGGCCCGCGGTCAGCGACTGCAGTGACCACCCCGTGCTGTCGAGCACGTTCACAGCGCCAGAGCCTACGCGGGGACCTGCGCCGGAACGCCGACCGGGGCCGGAAACCGCTGTTCGGCGGTTCCCGGCCCCGGCCCTGTTCCAGTCCTGTTCCTGACTCAGGGGGCGTGGTCAGGCGGTGACCGTCGAGGGCTTCTCGCCCGACCGCTCGCCGGAGCCGGAGGCCGCCGTGCCGCGCGTGCCGAAGAGGCCGTCGAGCCCGAGCGCGCCCGAACCGGTGAAGACCAGCAGCAGGAAGGCCCAGCAGAACATGGCCGCCGCCTCACCGCTGTTCTGGAGCGGGAAGAGGGCCTGCGGCTGGTGGACGTCGAAGTACGCGTACGCCATCGAGCCGGAGGCCACGAACGCCGCGCCGCGCGTGCCCAGGCCCACCAGGACCAGGCCGCCCGCGACGAGCTGGATGACCGCCGCGTACCAGCCGGGCCAGGTGCCGCTCGGGAGGGTGGCGCCGCTGCCACCGGCGCCGCCGAGTACTCCGAAGAGGGAGGCGGCGCCGTGGCAGAGGAAGAGCAGACCGATCACGATCCGGAAGAGGCCGAGCGCGTAGGGCTGGGCCTGGTTCAGGCGGCTCGTAAGCGAATTCATGAGGGGGAGGACTCCTTCGGTCTGGCCGGGCGGAACGCTCGACCGTGGGGACGGGAACCGACGAGGTCCACAGGTTAGGCATCCCTCACTAGTGCTTGCAAGTTCAACATTCGGCTCTTTCGTACCGCCGGTTTTCAGCCGCCTGTTTCCGGCTGGGCCGGCGACGCGCCTCAGCAGCCGTTGAGGATGGACTGGAGGGCGCTCTTCTCCGCCGAGTCGACGCTGAGGGCGTAGTAGTACTTGACCTGCACCCACATCCGGGCGTACGTGCAGCGGTACGAGGTGACCGAGGGCAGCCACTCCGCCGGGTCCTGGTCGCCCTTGGCCTGGTTTACGTTGTCGGTGACCGCTATGAGCTGTGGGCGGGTCAGGTCGTTGGCGAAGGCCTGGCGTCGGCTGGTCGTCCACGCGTTGGCGCCCGAGCGCCAGGCCTCGGCCAGCGGGACGACGTGGTCGATGTCCAGGTCGGAGGCGGCGGTCCAGGTGGCGCCGTCGTACGCCGAGTACCAACTGCCGCTCACCGAGGCGCAGCTGGAGTCGGTCACGACGTTCACGCCGTCGCGCTTGAGGACCACCTCGCGGGTGTTGCAGGTGCCGGACTGGGTGATCCAGTGGGGGAAGAGGTCGCGGCTGTAGCCGGTGGAGGAGCCTTCCGCCTTCACGGTCAGGGCGGCGAGGTACGTGCGGGCGGTGGCGGCGCTCACCGGGGTGGGCGGGGCGGCCTCCGCGGCCGGTGCCGTGGTGAGGAGGCCGGCGACGGTCAGGGCGACGGAGGCGGCGAGGGTGGCGGTTCGACGCGCGTAGACACCTGCGACGGACATCTGAACTCCCTTGATGTGGGGGGACCTTGACCGTTGCCGGCGCACGGGGGCGTGGCCCCGGGTGCCGGGCGGCCCGGCCATCGTGGTGGCGCCAGGTTTCTGTGGGGGGTGCGCCAGGTAACAGAGTGGCGACATGGACACGTCACATCAAGGGTGGGGAGGGGGAGGAGTCTGTGAAGGGTGAAGGGTGGAGGGTCGTGCGGAGGGGGGAGGAGTCCGTGAAGGGCGGAGGGGTCCGTGCGGAGGGGGACTCGGTGAGGGGGTGGCTCGGTGCGGAGGGGGGCTCCGTGAAGGGGGCGGCTCGGTGCGGAGGGGGCTCCGTGAAGGGCGCGCCTCGGTCCGGAGGAGCCCGAGCGGGGTGACGGTGCGGCAGGGACGGGGCCCCCGTGCGGCCTTGGGCCTCGCGCGAGGGGGCAGGACCTAGGGTTGGCGCGTGCTTCTGGACGTGAACGCGACCTTCGGGGCGGTGCTCGCCGTTCTGCTCGCCCTCGCGGCCGGAGTCGTCGCGCTCGCCCGTCTGGGCCGGGCGCGCGACACGCTGGTCGCCGGAGCCCGCGCGGCCGTCCAGCTCGTCGTCGTCTCCCTCGTCATCGGCTGGGTCGTCCGCGCGCTGCCGCTGCTGCTCTGCTTCCTGCTGCTGATGTACGCCGTGGCCGTACGGACCGCGGGCCGGCGGGTCGTCCCCGCGCCCGGTCGCGCCTGGCCCTGGGTCGCCGTCCCGATCGCCGCGGGGGTCGTCCCCGTCGTCGCGGCGCTGCTGCTCACCGGCCTCGTGCCGTTGCACGGCGTCACGCTCATCCCGGTCACCGGCATCCTCATCGGCGGCGCGCTCACCGCCACCGTCCTCGGTGGGCGGCGCGCGCTCGACGAGCTCGCGACCCGCAAGGGCGAGGTGGAGGCGGGGCTCGCCCTCGGCCTCCTCGAACGGGACGCGCGCCTGGAGGTGGCGCGCGAGGCCGCGTCCGACGCCCTGCTGCCCGGTATGGACCAGACCCGGACCGTGGGGCTCGTCACCCTCCCGGGCGCCTTCGTCGGCATGCTCCTCGGTGGCGCGTCACCTCTGCGCGCGGGTGCGGTCCAGCTCTTCGTGCTGGTCGCGCTGCTGCTCGTACAGGCGACGGCGGTCGCCGTCACCCTGGAGCTGGTCGCCCGCGGGCGTCTCGTCCGGGCGGAGCGGGGGGAGGGGCTGCGGGGTGAGGGTGTGCGGGGTGAGCGCGTACGTGGAGAGGGTGTACGCGGAGAGGGCGTACAGGGAGACGGGGCTACGCCTCCGAGGGGGCGGCGAACGTGGCTGCGGTGGCGGCGAAGGTCAGAGTGACCGTGCCGTCCGCGCCCGGCTCGACCCTCAGCCCCGTCAGGTCCCGCACATGGACGTCGGGGTCGAACGCGGCCGCCCGCGGACCCACGCCCACGACGCGCATGCCGGCCGCGCGGCCCGCCTGGATCCCGGCCTCGGAGTCCTCGAAGACGACGCAGTCGGCGGGCGCGAAGCCCAGTTCGGCCGCGCCCTTCAGGAAGCCCTCCGGGTCCGGCTTGCTCGCGCTCACGCCCTCCGCGGTGACGCGCGACTCAGGCACCGGAAGCCCCGCCGCCCCCATCCGCGCCTGCGCCAGGGCCTCGTCGGCCGAGGTCACCAGGGCGTGCGGCAGCCGCGCGAGCGAGGCGAGGAACGCGGGCGCGCCCGGCACCGGCACGACGCCGTCGAGGTCGGCGGTCTCCTCGGCGAGCATGACCCGGTTGTCGGCGTAGTTCTCCTCCATCGGGCGGTCCGGCAGGAGGACGGCCATCGTGGCGTACCCCTGGCGTCCGTGCACCACCTTCAGGACCTCGGCCGGGTCGAGACCCTGCCGCTCCGCCCAGCGGCGCCAGCAGCGCTCCACCACGGCGTCCGAGTTCACGAGGGTGCCGTCCATGTCGAGCAGGAGGGCGCGGGTGGTGAGCGACGCCGGGGTGGTGGCGGTCATCAGGGATCTCCAGGAGGGGTGTCGGAGATGAGGGAAGTGCCGGGGTGAGGGAGGGGGTGGTGACGGGTACGAAGCGGTCCCGCTCGCCGGTCAGGGGGTGCGAGCGGGGCCACTTTGTTCCTCCACGATACAAAACGATCGGCGCCCCGCCAAACCTGGTCCGCATCGCGGGCGCCGCCGTCACGTTCCCGCCGGTCAGGAGCCCTTCCCCCGAGTCCGCCTCCGCCCGTGCCCTTGCCCCTGTCTCAGCCCCTGCCCCTGCTGACGCTCTAGTTGCCGCCGTCGCCCGTGCCGTCCGTCTCCGCCTCCAGGGCCTGCCGCGTGTACGGGCCGTAGACGCCCTGCGGGTCGTCGTCGATGTACTTGTACGACTGGTAGACCTCCACGGCGTGCTCGACCTTCCGCGAGTACGAGCCGTTGATCGGGCCGTTGTAGAGCCAGAGCTCCCGCAGGCGGCGCTGCAGCTCCTCCACCTCCGGGCCCGACGAGCCGAGGCTCAGGGTCGGCCCCGCAGGGGGGCGCGTGCTTCCGGTCGACGCACTCGCCCCCGGTCTCGTCGTTCCGGTACCCGACCCGCGGGTGGGAGCCGGGGCGCTCGCCGAGGAGCGCGCGCGGGTGCCCGCCGGGGACGGCGAGGCGGATCTCGGGGTCTGCGACGGAGTCGCCGAGGTCGAAGGTGACGCGGAAGGGGTGGTGGTCGGCGCCTCGGAGACGGCGACGTTCTCGGAGGCACTGGTGGTGACCTCGGGGACGCCGGCCCGGTCCTCGGTGTCGTCGCCGCCGATCAGCGCGGCGGCGAGGGCCGCGGTGCCGATGACGGCCGCCGCGACGACGCCCGCGATCACGGCCCCGCGGCCACGGCCACGCCCGCGCTCCCGCCCCTCGGGGGCGTACGCGATCGTGTGCGCGAGTTCGTCGCCGTACGGTTCGCCGAGCCCGCCCGCGTAACCGTCCGCCTCGTACGCGGCCCCGGCCCCGTATCCGGCCCCCGCCCCGGCCCCGTATCCGGCCCCCGCCCCGTATCCGGCCCCCGCCCCGGCCCCGTATCCGGCCCCCGCCCCGGCCACGGCCCCGTATCCGGCCCCCGCCGCGTACGCGGCCCCAGCCCCGTACGCGGTGCCCGTTCCCGGCGCGTTTCCGGCTGCCCCGTACGCGCTTCCCTCCCCGTACGCCGTCGCCGGATCCGTGCCACGCGGCAGCAGCGGCGTCGTCGCCGGTCCCCCGTCCGGAGCAGCCGCCCAAGCGTCACCCGCCTGGGGGCCCGCCGCCTGACCCCCCGTCCGCGGATCCCCGGCCGGCGCCCCAGGCCCCGGCGCCTGCCCCTGCCCGACCGCATCCGGCACCCGCGTCGGCGCCTCGGGCGGCAGCGGCCCCGCGGGCGGCAGTGGCCCCGCGGGCGACAGCGGGCCCGCCGGCGGCCCCGCCACGGGCGGCAGCACGGCCGTCTCCTCCGCCGCGCCCGGCCCCGCGCCCGGCCCTGCGCCCAGTCCGGAGCCCGCGCCCGACCCCGCGCCCGGCCCGGAGGTCGCGCCCGGCCCCGCGCCCGGCCCGGAGGCCGCGCCCGGCTCCATGACCGTCCCCGCTCCCGCGTCCTCCGGCGCGTTCAGCGTCACGTACGGCCGGATGCGCAGCGGATCGAAGTCCTCGGCCGCGGCCTGCTGTGCGGCCTGCGCCGCCGCTCGCTCGCAGGCGCAGCCGGGTCTGTGTACGCCGCATTCAAGACAGACGTGTCCGGACATCGCTGGGTCCCCTCCCCATTTCAACTGCGAGCGATTATGCAGTCCGCTCGCGGCCGCAGGGTGAACAGCTGTGCCGGCTCCGCAGGCCAGAACGGGCCAAACACCCCAGGATGGACTCCAGAACGGACCCTGGTCGGAGGACGAGGAGGCCCTATGGCCCAGGAGACACGCGTGCCGCAGGCAGGCGGCGGCCCCGTGCCGGGGGAGGGGCAGAGCCACCGCACCGTCGTCGTCGCCATCGGCGCGCTGCTGCTCGGCATGCTCCTCGCGGCACTCGACCAGACCATCGTCTCCACCGCCCTGCCGACCATCGTCAGCGAACTCGGCGGCATGGAGCACCTGTCCTGGGTCGTCACCGCCTACATGCTGGCCTCGACCGCCGCCACGCCCCTCTGGGGCAAGCTCGGCGACCAGTACGGACGCAAGAAGCTGTTCCAGGGCGCCATCGTCCTGTTCCTCATCGGCTCCGCGCTCTGCGGCATCGCCCAGAACATGCCCCAGCTCATCGCCTTCCGGGCGGTCCAGGGCCTCGGCGGCGGCGGGCTGATCGTGCTGTCGATGGCGATCGTGGGCGACCTCGTGTCGCCCCGCGAACGCGGCCGTTACCAGGGCCTCTTCGGCGCCGTGTTCGGCACCACCAGCGTCCTCGGCCCGCTGCTCGGCGGTCTGTTCACCGAACACCTCTCCTGGCGCTGGGTCTTCTACATCAACCTGCCCATCGGCGTGGTCGCCCTCTTCGTCATCGCCGCCGTGCTGCACATCCCGGTCGGCACCAGACGGCACACCATCGACTACCTCGGCACCCTCCTCATCGCCTCGGTCGCCACCTGCCTCGTCCTGGTCGCCTCCCTCGGCGGCACCACCTGGGCGTGGGACTCGCCGCAGATCATCGGGCTCGCCGTCCTCGGAGCCGTCCTCCTCGTCTGGTTCGTCCAGGTCGAGCGGCGGGCGGCCGAACCGGTGCTCCCCCTCAAGCTGTTCCGGATCAGGACCTTCACCCTCGTCTCCGTCATCAGCTTCGTCGTCGGCTTCGCCATGTTCGGCGCGATGACCTACCTCCCGACCTTCCTGCAGATCGTGCAGGGCGTCAGCCCGACCATGTCCGGCGTGCACATGCTGCCGATGGTCGTGGGCATGTTCCTCATGTCGACCGCCTCCGGGCAGATCGTCTCCCGTACGGGCCGGTGGAAGGTCTTCCCGATGGCCGGCACCGCCGTCACCGCCATCGGTCTGCTGCTCCTGCACCGGCTGACCGAGACCAGCTCGACCTGGGAGATGAGCGTCTACTTCTTCGTCTTCGGCGCCGGGCTCGGGCTCGTCATCCAGGTCCTCGTCCTCGTCGTGCAGAACGCGGTCTCCTACCGTGACCTCGGCGTCGCCACCTCCGGGGCCACCTTCTTCCGTTCCATCGGCGCCTCCTTCGGTGTCGCCGTCTTCGGCACGATCTTCACCAACGGCCTCACCGAGAAACTGGCGGACGCCCTCGCCGGGGAGGCGCTGCCGCCGGGCGCCGGAGCCGCGGAGCTCGCCGCCGACCCGCGGGCCCTCGCCGACCTCCCGCCCGACCTGCGCCCCGCCGTCCTCCACGCCTACGCCACGTCCATCACCGACGTGTTCCTCTACGCGGCGCCCGTGGTGCTCGTCGCCTTCGTCGTCGCCTGCTTCCTCAAGGAGGACCGGCTGCGGGGCTCCGTCACGGCGCCCGACACCAGCCAGACCGTGGCCTCCAACCCCGTCCAGCGCTCCTCGTACGACGAATGCGCCCGTGCGCTGTCCGTCCTCGGCTCGCGCGAGGGCCGCAAGAGGATCTACGAGAAGATCACCGCCCGCGCCGGGCTCGACCTGCTGCCCGCCGCGAGCTGGCTGCTGCTGCGGGTCCGCCGCGACGGGGCCGTCGAGCCCGCGCGGCTCGCCGAGGCCACCCCCGTACCCCTACGGGCGATCACCGAGGGCGGCCGGCAGCTGGAGGAGCGGCGCCTCGTGGCCCGGGAAGGGGTCCAGCTGGTGCTCACCGAGGAGGGGGCCATGACGGCCGTACGGCTCGCCAAGGCGCGCGAGGACTCGCTGTCCGAGCTCCTCGGCGACTGGTGGGGACCGGACCGGCCCACCGACCTCGTCCGCCTCGTGGAGGAGCTCACCGCCGAACTCGGCGGCTCGGACGCGGAACGCCCCGGCTCCCCGGAACCGCCCCGCGACCACCACGCGTAGCCCCTCGGGGCCGGTGCGCACCCCGGCCGGCCCACACCCCCAGAGCTCCTACAGCTCCTTGCCGTACCAGATCTCCATGTACGGCCCCGAGCAGTACGCCGGGATCTCCGCGTAGCCGTGCCGCGTGTACAGCGCCCGTGCCTCCACCAGGTCCAGGCGGGTGTTCAGCACCATCCGGCGGGCGCCGAGCTCGCGGGCCGCGTCCTCCAGGTGTCCGAGCAGCGCGCCCGCGCCGCCCTTGCCGCGGAAGTCGTGGCGCAGGAACACCCGGGTCAGCTCGGCGCGCTCCCCGTCCAGCATCAGCACCCCGCCGCACCCGGCCGCCCGGCCGTCGTGGCGCGCCACGAAGAACTGTCCGGTCGGCGGCGTCAGGAGCTCGGCGCCGTCGTCCGTCAGACCCTCGTCTATCTCCGCCTCGGTCGCGGGGCGCTTCCAGTAGCGGCCGGCGACGTCGCCGTAGTAGTCGCGGCGGAGGGCGGTGGCGTCCGGGGTGTCGACGCGCTCGGGGGAGAAGATCCAGGTCATGGGCGCCATTCTCGGCGCGCGAGGGCCCGCGGCGCCCCCGAATTACCTCGGGGGCCGCCGGGTGGCGCCCGCTACTTGGGGGACGCCTGCTGGACGACCTCGAACGACCACAGCGTCGACCCCGTCGCGGCGGGCTTGGGCCGCTCTCCGCCCTCGCCGCCCTCGCCGCCGGAGGTGCCCTGGTGGGCGGCCTGCATGGAGCCCTTCATCCAGTTCTGGAAGTCCTCCTCGCTGCGCCAGCGGGTGTACACCAGGTACTGGTCGGTGCCCTCCAGCGGGCGCAGCAGCTCGAACCACTCGAAGCCGTCCGAACCCTCGACGGAGCCTGCGCGGGACGCGAAGCGCTGCTCCAGGACCTCCCGCTGCTCGGCCGGGACGGTCAGTACGTTGATCTTCACCACACTGGGCACATGACACCTCTCAGGAAGCACAGGCCGGGCACCGCACCTGGCCTTGATCACCTTGTGTGCAGTCTCCTACATCCGCCGGTCAAGGCGACGTGAGGACGACTCGCAGGCGTCGCCCGGGCGGGGCGGCCACGTGGCGGCTGCTGCCGACACCGTGGGGCTACCGCTGCGCCCACCACGTTCCCACGGCCCCGCCGGCGGTGGTGACCAGGGCGATGAGCCATCCAGGGATGCGCTGAATGGTCAAGTGAAGCCCGCCGGAGCGTAGTTCCAGAGCTGGGGGTGGTGTGGCGTCCGCGCTGTGGTTCATGTCGGCGTCCTCACGGGTGGATTTGCTCGGCTTGGGCTGCATGTCCTGTGGCTCCTGTCGCGCGCCGTTGCGTGACGTGGGTGAAGGAAGGAAGGGCACTGCGCCACGACGCGGGGTCACCGGTCGAGGCCGACGTCATGCGTGGATCAGAGATGTCCCGGCCGATGTCGGCCACTTCGCCGTCCCAGACGGCGGGTTCGACATGCGGATCAGTGGCGACACGGGCCTGGAGGTGCTCCGAGCGCAGGTCAGGGGCTTCGTCGTCCCCACGGCATATCGCGCTGTTCGCGGGTCCAGGCTATCTCCCCGTACCCCCGGCCCGTCACTGTCCGTATGTGTACAAAACAAGGGGTGCCACTTTGACACTCTGGACACCGACACGACGGAGTGGACTCTTGGCAGTCTCGATTCAGCGCGGTATCGGTGCGTCTGACGTGCGGTTGAAAGGTCGTCGCCGCCGCACGTCCGGCCCTGCCGGTGTGCAGGTCGTAGCGCTGGAGTCTGTGCAGGGTCAGGGGTGCGTACACGCGCATGCCGCGCGGCAGACGACGGTCGAACTCCGCGACGGGGCGGATGTGTCCGGTGGGCAAGGGGCTTCGGTGCCCCTCCGGACCATCGCGCTGATCACGTCGTCGCGGACGAGGACCTGCGGGTGGACCAGGAGGTGGATTCCGCGCCCGTGGCGCGACGGCTCGATCGTCACAGAGGTCACCAGGAACGGCATGTCGTCGGTGACCTCCTCGACGACGGAGTGGCTGGAGGTCCAGCCGTGTTCCCCTCCGGGAGAGGGGCCGGGCGGCAGCCGGCTACCGCTGTCGCGGTGCCGAGCGGGCCGCCCGGCCGTCTCGGGCTAGCTCACGACGCGCGCGATCAGCAGCCCGTCGTAGCCCTTCGTGCCGACGACCTGGAAGGCCGTGGCGTCCAACCGGGGCTCGCGGGCGACCAGTTCGAACATCTCGCGGGTGCCGGTGATCGACGGGTCGTCCGGGTGCTCCGTGGCCACCTTGCCCGCGCGTCCGACGTTGTCGACCACGATGAGGCTGCCGGGCCGGGAGAGCTTCAGCGCCCAGGAGACGTAGTGCGGGTTGTTGACCTTGTCCGCGTCGATGAAGACGAAGTCGAACGGGCCCGCCCCCTCCTGTTCCAGGAGCTGCAGGGTGTCCAGGGCCGCGCCCGTACGGACCTCGACGATCTTGTCGAGGCCGGCGCGCGCGATGTTGCCGCGCGCCACGTCCGCGTGCTTCGGGTCGTACTCCAGGGTGACGAGCCGGCCGTCGGCGGGCAGTGCGCGGGCCAGCCAGATGGTGCTGTAGCCGCCGAGGGTGCCGATCTCCAGGACGTTCTTCGCGCCCTGTGCCGCGACGAGCAGGTGGAGCAGCTTGCCCTGGTTGGGAGCGACGGCGATCTCGGGCAGTCCGGCCGCCGTGGAGTCGGCGAGCGCGGCGGCGAGCGCGTCGTCGGCCGGGACGAGCAGGTCGGTGAAGTAGCGGTCGACGGTGGTCCATTGGGCTTGGTCGTTGCTCATGGGGCCGAACGTACACCGGCCCGCGCGTGCCGTGTCCGAGCCGCGGCGAAGCCGCCCGCCGTCAGGAGCAGCAGTGCGCCGGCCACGGTGAGGAGCCAGACCGGGACCTCGCCGACCGTCCACAGGCGGTCGTGCCAGACGATCTCGCGGTACGGGGTGTCGGCGGACGCCCGGACGAGTTCGTGATCGCCGTCGATGCGGGACGGCTCGGGGAAGGACTGGTCGACGGCGGTGAGGAACACCGGGCCCGTGCCGGTGAGTTCGGCGAGGGCGCCCTCCGGCCTGTCGACGGTGCCCGCGAAGAGCACCTCGGGCCGGTCGCCGCCGATGCGGTCGCGCGGCTCCATCCGGTGTGCGGACAGCACGAAGAGCCCGAGGGACTGCGGGGTGGTGGCCAGTCGGGAGAGCCGCATCGGGTAGACGGGCCGGTCGTTGGCGAAGCTGATGCGCAGCGGGTCGAGGGCGCCGTACAGCTTCTCGCCGGACCGCTCGGGGGCGAGGCGGACGGCGACGTACTCCCACTTCCGCTCGACGTAGGGGCGCAGCGCGGTGGAGAGCCGGTCGGAGAGTTCGAAGCCGTTGCGGTGCAGCCAGGTGCTCAGGGCCGTCGGGTCGGTGGCGGTGAGGCGGGCCACGTCGAAGGGGCCGAGCCGTTCGCGGCCGACGACGCCGACGCCGGAGCCGGCCTTCCCGGGAGGCGCCGCGGCGCCGGCCGTGTCCCCGGTGGCGAAGGGCCAGTCGTCGCCGCGCGGCCAGAAGTAGTCGCGGTCCCGGTGCTCGGGCGCGGTGAGCCGGTCGAGTTCGTCGAAGAGCCCCGGGTCGCCGAGGGTGACGTCGGCCCGGTGCGGCACCGGCATGATCCAGGCGGCCCGGTCGGCGTCGCCGTGGACGGTGAAGCGCATGACGATCTGTTCGGTGCCGGTCCGCTCGTCCCAGCGCACGGCCGAGGTCTCCCGGTCGACGCCGATCCGCGCCATCTGGTTGGTGACCATGGCGCCGCAGCCGCAGGCGTAGGCCGGCGCGACGAGCGAGCCGAGCTGGAGCGCGAGCAGCGCGACGATCATCGTGAGAAGTCTGTGTGTCCCCCGCATGCCTGCTCCGACGCGTAAGGGGAGCGCCCGGTTCCACCCACCTGCCGGCGCCCGTGGTCCCCGCGGCGGGAGGCAGGGCGGGTGGCGCGGCGGGAGGCAGGGCGGGTGGCGCGGCGGGAGGCGGGGCGGGTGGCGCGGCGGGAGGCGGGGCGGTTGCCCGGAGGCAGGGGCGCCCCGCCCCCGGGTCAGGCCACTCTGACCTGGAGCTCCTTGATGCCGTTGAGCCAGGCCGCCCGCAGGCGTCGCGGGTCGCCGGCGAGGGTGAGGTCGGGCAGTTCGTCGGCGAGCGCCTCGAAGATCAGCTCGATCTCCTTGATGGCGAGGGACTTGCCGAGGCAGAAGTGCGGGCCGCCGCCCCCGAAGCCGAGGTGCGGGTTGGGGTCGCGGGTGATGTCGAAGGTCTCGGGGTTCTCGAAGACCTCGGGGTCGTTGTTGGCGGAGGAGTAGAAGAGGCCGATCCGGTCGCCCTTGCGGATCTTCTGGCCGCCGAGTTCGGTGTCCTGGGTGGCGGTCCGCTGGAAGGAGACCACGGGGGTGGCCCAGCGCACGATCTCCTCGGCGGCGGTCGCGGGGCGCTCCCGTTTGTAGAGCTCCCACTGGTCGGGGTGCGTCAGGAAGGCGTGCATGCCGTGGCTGATGGCGTTGCGGGTGGTCTCGTTGCCGGCGACGGCGAGCAGCAGGACGAAGAAGCCGAACTCGTCGGAGGACAGGTTGCCCTGGCCCTCGGCGGCGACCAGCTGGGACACGATGTCCTGGGCGGGGCACTCCTTGCGGGTGGCGGCGAGGTTCATGGAGTAGCCGATGAGCTCCATGGCGGCCTCGGCGCCGATCTCCTCGGTGATCGCGTACTCGGGGTCGTCGTACGCGACCATCTTGTTCGACCAGTCGAAGATGCGGGCGCGGTCCTGCTGGGGGACGCCGATGAGTTCGGCGATGGCCTGGAGGGGCAGTTCGACGGCGACCTTGGTGACGAAGTCGAAGGCGCCGTCCCGGCCCGCGGCCTCCTTGGCCTCCGCGACGATGGCGCGGGCGCGGTCGCGCAGCGCGGTCTCCAGGCCGCGGATCGCGCGCGGGGTGAAGCCGCGCTGCACGATCTGGCGGACCCGGCTGTGCTCGGGCGGGTCCATGTTGAGCATGATCAGCTTCTGGACCTCGATCTGGTCCCGGGTGATGTGCTCGTTGAAGCGGATGACGGCGGTGTTCTCGTTGGAGGAGAACAGCTCGGGGTGGGTGGAGACGTACTTGACGTCGGCGTGGCGGGTCACCGCCCAGTAGCCCTCGTCGGCGAAGCCGGTGACGCCGGGGGGCTGGGCGCACCACCAGACGGGTGCCGTCTGCCGCAGCCGCGTGAACTCCGGGTGGGGGACGCGGCTCTGCAGCAGATCGGGGTCGGTGGCGTCGAACCCTTCGGAGAGATGGGGGCAGCGCATCGGCAACACACTCCATATCTGATGGACCATCAGAAGTTGCCGGGAAAGGTAGTAACGAGTTCTACAAGTAGCAAGGCGCGCGGCGGGAACTGTTGCGTCCCGGACCCTTGCGTACCGGCGGTAGCAGTCATAAGACTGCACTCAGAACTAGAACGCGTACTAGTTCCACGTGACGTCGACCGGGAAGGGTGCCGGGACACCCCCGCCGGGCGAGGAGAGGACGAGCTCATGGCCGCGGAACCCGTCATCGTCGAAGCCGTACGCACGCCCATCGGCAGGCGCGGAGGCGCGCTCGCCAACCTCCACCCCGCCTACCTGCTCGGCGAGACCTACCGTGAACTCCTCGGCCGCACCGGCATCCACGCCGACTGCGTCGAGCAGATCGTCGGCGGCACCGTCACCCACGCCGGCGAGCAGTCCATGAACCCCGCCCGCACCGCCTGGCTCGCCATGGGGCTCCCCTACGAGACCGCCGCCACCACCGTCGACTGCCAGTGCGGATCCTCGCAGCAGGCGAGCCACATGGTGGCCAACATGGTCGCCGCCGGCGTCATCGACATCGGCATCTCCTGCGGCGTCGAGGCCATGTCCCGGGTGCCGCTCGGCTCGGGCTCGAAGCACGGCCCGGGCAAGCCGTTCCCCGACGAGTGGAACGTCGACCTGCCCAACCAGTTCGAGGCCGCCGAGCGCATCGCCCGCAACCGCGGCCTCACGCGTGAACGCGTCGACTCCCTCGGCCTGCTCTCCCAGGAACGCGCCGCCGCGGCCTGGTCCGAGGAGCGCTTCAAGCGCGAGACCTTCGCCGTCCAGGTCCCGACGACCGAGGAGGAGCAGCACGCCGGGCAGGGCATGTGGCGGCTCGTCGACCGCGACGAGGGACTGCGCGACACCAGCATGGAGGCCCTGGCAAGGCTCAAGCCGGTCATGCCGACCGCGATCCACACCGCCGGGAACTCCTCGCAGATCTCCGACGGCGCCTCCGCCCTCATGTGGGCCTCCAAGCGCATGGCCCGCGCCCTGAAGCTGCGGCCGAGGGCCCGGATCGTCGCCCAGGCCCTGGTCGGCGCCGACCCGCACTACCACCTCGACGGTCCCGTCGACGCGACCCGCGCGGTGCTCGGCAAGGCCGGCATGTCGCTCAAGGACATCGACCTCGTCGAGATCAACGAGGCCTTCGCGTCGGTGGTGCTGAGCTGGGCGCAGGTCTTCGACCAGGACCTGGAGAGGGTCAACGTCAACGGCGGCGCCATCGCCCTCGGCCACCCCGTCGGCGCCACCGGCGCCCGGCTGATCACCACCGCGCTGCACGAGCTCGAACGCACGGACAAGGAGTTCGCGCTGATCACGATGTGCGCGGGCGGCGCGCTGGCGACCGGGACGATCATCCAGCGGCTGTAGCCGGAGCCGGGCCGGCGGGGCCGGCGCCCCGCCCGTCCGCGTCCGCCGCGAGCGCCGCCAGGAACTCCGCCGCCGCCACGCCGGGCCGGCTGAGCCCCGCCGCCTGGCCGGCCCACAGGTTCAGGTACTCCGGGCGCTCCTGCTCCGCCGCGGCCCGCCGGATGGGCCGCATCAGCACGTTCTGCAGCGGATACGGCGGTACGTGCTCCTCGTGGGCCGCCATCTCCCGTACGAAGCGATTGGGGATGCCCCGCGCCGTGCGGCCGGAGAACAGCCTGGTCAACACCGTCGTACGGGCCTCCGGGGTGCCGAGCGCGCGGCGGTGCGCGGGGCTCGCGCCCGACTCGCGGGCGGCCAGGAAGCCGGTGCCGATCTGGACCGCGTCGGCACCGAGGGCGAGGGCGGCGGCGACCCCCCGCCCGTCGGCGATGCCGCCCGCCGCGACGACCGGCACCGCGACCGCGTCCACCACCTGCGGGACCAGCGAGAAGGTGCCGACCAGGGACTCCCGTACGGGTCGCAGGAACGCGCCCCGGTGGCCTCCGGCGTCACTGCCGGAGGCGACCACCGCGTCCACCCCGGCCGCTTCGAGGGCGACGGCCTCCGCCACCGTGGTCGCCGTACCGATCAGGACGATCCCGCGCCGCCGCGCCTCCGTCACCAGACGGACCGGCGGCAGCCCCATGACCAGGCTGACGGCGGGCGGGGCGGCGGCGAGGAGTGCGTCGAGCTGGGCGTCGAAGTCCGGCCACGCGGCGTGCTCGGCGGCGGTCGGCGCGGTGACGCCGAGCTCCGCGTAGTACGGGCGGAGCCGTTCGGTGTGAGCCGCGAGGTCGAGGGGGCCGGCGCCCTCGCCCTCCTGCGGCACCCACAGGTTCACCGCGAAGGGCCGGTCCGTGGCCGCCTTCAGCCGGGCGACCAGGGTGCTGATCCCCTCCGGCGCCAGGACATGGGCCCCGTACGAGCCGAGCCCGCCGCCCTCCGAGACCGCGACGGTCAGCTCCACCGAGGACAGTCCGCCGCCGAACGGGCCTTGCACGATCGGCAGGTCGAGGGGGAGCAGCTCGCCGAGCCGCCCGGGCCTCACGCCGCCACCTCCGCCGAAGCGATCGGCCCCGCCGCCCGCCGGGTGCCGCCGTCGCCGTCCGGGACGGCGACGGCGCGGATCGGGGCGGCGGCGCGGGTGGGGACAACGGCGCCGGTCGGGGCGGTGGCGCCGATCGGGGGGAACGCGGATGCAGCCATGGGACGGGCCTCCTGGTTCGCGGCGGGCTCGGGCGCCCGCCGACGAGCAGGAACACTAGACGACCGGTCAACTAAAATTCCACCCCGGCCGTCACGCATAGTTGACCGCTCGTATAGTGAGCGCATGGGACGCACCAGCACGGCGAAGGAACGGCTCGTCGACGTCACCGGCGAGCTCCTGCGCGGCCGCGGCTACGGCAGCCTCGGCGTCGCCGAGATCTGCGCCCGCGCCGACGTGAAGAAGGGCAGCTTCTACTACTTCTTCGAGTCGAAGCAGGCCCTGACCGTCGAGGTCCTGGACGCCTACTGGCGCGAGGAGCGGGCGGCCTGGACGGCCGGCCTGACCGCCTCCGCCCCCGCCCTGGACCGGCTGCGGACCCTGCTCGAACGGGCCTCCGCCCTGCAGCGGCGGGGCAAGGAGGAGACCGGCACCGTCGACGGCTGCCTCCTCGGCAACCTGGCCCTGGAGCTCAGCACTCAGGAGCCGGACGTGCGGGACCGCCTCGACGCGATCTTCGACGAGCAGATCGAGCTGATCGCCGGCGTGCTGGCGGAGGCGGCCGAGGAGGGCGCGATCCCGGCCGACCGCGCCGGGACGCCGCTCGCCCGGGCGATCGTCGCCCAGCTCGAAGGACTCGTGCTGCTCGCCAAGCTCAAGAACGACCCGGCGGTCCTCGACGGGCTGTGGCCGCAGGTCAGGATGCTGCTCGGCGCGTGAGAACGCCGCAGGCCCCGCCCCTCCGTGAGGAGGGCGGGGCCTTGCGACGTCTGCCTGTGCGCGGTGCGCGGTCCGGCCCGGCGGCCAGGTTCGGCTTAGTACCAGCCGTGGGTCTGCCAGAAGGCCCAGGCGGCGTTCGGGGAGCCGTAGCGCTCGTTCATGTACTTGAGACCCCACTTGATCTGCGTGGCGGGGTTCGTCTTCCAGTCGGCACCGGCCGAAGCCATCTTCGAGCCCGGGAGGGCCTGGACGAGGCCGTAGGCGCCGCTGGAGGAGTTGGTGGCGGTGTGGTTCCAGCCGGACTCGTGCTCGACGATCTTGCTGAAGGCCGCGAACTGCGACGGCGGGACGATCTGGCGGGCGATCTCCTGCTCCGTGGCGGCCGAGGCCGTACCCGTCGTGCCGAGCACCGCGCCGGACGCGCCGAGGAGGACGGCGGCGGAGACGGCGAAGGTCTTCTTGCGGGAGTTGACACGAGTGGCGATCGAGCGGAACAAAACGTCATACCTAACGTCGGGGACTGGGGTCGCGCCGGGCGTTTTCGGCATGCCGGAACCAGGGCCCGGGAGTCCCGGGAACTGGGGGGAACCGGCCTGCCGTGGTGCTTCGCTGAGCACCGGCTGCCTGGCGACGTCCACCAGAGAAACAGGCCCGGACCGGCGATGCAACGACCCCCTGTACGAGGAGGCTTCGGACACCGGCCGGAGGTCCCGGCCCCGGTCCCGCCCCCTTTTCCGCAGGTCAAGTCGGTGTATGGGGTGATTTGACCGGCTTGCCGGGTCTCCTATTTCCCTTCGTACGTGACGTGGGTCCTATGAGGGGCCTCACCCTGGAGGGCCCTCTCGGAGGCCTGGAATGTGACCTGGGCCTCGAAGTTCGCGCGTCGGGTGGCCCGCCGGAGCGCCTTCAGGAGGGCGCCGCCGACGGTCAGGGTGAGGACGACGGTGAGGACGGCGCGGCCCAGGTCCCAGCCGAGGGAGGTGGCGGCCACGAAGGCCAGGAAGCGGACCAGGTTCTCGTGCGCCGGCTCACCCGGCCGGAAGGAGATCCCCTGTCCGATGCCACCGACGGTGACCCAGCCGTAGAGGTTGGTGACCGTGCCGTACGCGAACGCCGCCACGAAGCCGTACGCGGACAGCATCAGCCGCTCGGCCCGGCCCCGGACGCCCGCCGGCAGGAGGCCGGCGCCCATCGCGAACCAGCCCATCGCCAGCATCTGCGTAGGCATCCACGGCCCCACCCCGCCGGTGAGCAGGGCGGACGCGAACATCGTCACCGCGCCGAGCACGAAGCCGAAGCCCGGTCCGAGCACCCGCCCGCTCAGCACCATCAGGAAGAACATCGGCTCCAGGCCGGCCGTCCCGGCCCCCAGCGGCCGCAGGGCCGCCCCCACGGCGGCCAGCACCCCCAGCATCGCGACCGCCTTCGCGTCCATGCCGCAGTCGGCGATCGTCGCCACGACGACGGCGATGAGGAGGGGCAGGAGGAGGGCGAAGAACCACGGCGCGTCGGCGGCGTGGTCGGTCAGCGCGGAACCGGCGTCGGCGAACAGCGGCCAGCCGATGGCGACCAGCCCGACGACGGAGACGAGGACGAGCGCGGCGACGGAGCGCGGCCCGAGCCGGATCGGCCTGCCGACCGCCGTCACGACGCACCCCCTTCCGCCGCCGTCTCCGCCGCCTTCCCCACTGCCTTCTCCACCTGCTCGACGGTGAGCCAGGGCTCCGGGGCGAGGACCTTCGCCACCTGAGGGGAGAACGCCGGGGAGGACACGACCACCTCGGCCGTCGGACCGTCCGCGACGACCTCACCCCCCGCGACGATCACCACACGGTGCGCGAGCTCCGCCGCCAGCTCCACGTCGTGCGTGGCGAGCACGACGGCGTGCCCGTCGGCGGCGAGCCCGCGCAGGTGGGCGACCAGGCGGGCCTTCGCCGCGTAGTCGAGACCGCGGGTCGGCTCGTCGAGCAGCAGCAGCGGCGGGCGGGCGGTCAGGACCACGGCGAGCGCGAGGGTGAGCCGCTGTCCCTCGGACAGGTCGCGGGGATGCGTCCCGTCCGCGACCCCCGGCAGCAGCTCCGACACCAGCGCCCGGCAGCTCCCCGGCTCGGCCCCGGCGTCCGCGTCCGCCGCGGCGCACTCGGCCGCCACGGTGTCCGCGTACAGCAGGTCCCGCGGCTCCTGCGGCACGAGCCCGACCTGCCGGATGAGCATCCGCGGATCCGTGTCGTGCGGGACCAGTCCCGCGACGCGCACGGTGCCGGCCGTCGGCGGGATCATGCCGACCAGCGTGCCGAGCAGCGTCGACTTGCCGGCCCCGTTCCGCCCCATGAGCGCGACCGTCTCCCCGGCCTCGACGCGCAGGTCGACGCCCCGCAGCGCCTCCACGCGGCCACGCCGGACGGCGAGACGGTCGGCGTGGACGAGGGGTGCGGTGGCGGACGAGGCCCTCTCGCCGCCACGCCGCCCCCGGAAGAGGAACCTCCCCTTGCCCCGCTCCTTCGGATCGGTCCGTCCGGCGTCGGAGGGGACGGCCGCGGGCGCCGTGGGCCGGTCGAGGTCAGAGGCGGAGTCCCCGCGCGGTGCCCGGCCGGCCGACCCCGCCAGTCGCTCCTTCAGCGGGCCCGCCGCGCGGCGGGCGTCGCGGACGGTCAGGGGAAGGGGGTGCCAGCCCGCCAGTCGGCCGAGGGCGACGACCGGGGGGTGCACGGGGGAGGCGGCCATCATGTCGGCGGGCGGGCCCATCGTCGCCTCCGGCAGGAGGAGGACCTGGTCCGCGTACTGGACCACCCGCTCCAGGCGGTGCTCCGCCATGAGGACCGTCGTGCCGAGGTCGTGGACCAGACGCTGCAGGACGGCCAGGACGTCCTCCGCGGCCGAGGGGTCGAGCGCCGACGTGGGCTCGTCCAGGACGAGGACCCTGGGGTGCGGCGTGAGCACCGAGCCGATCGCGACGCGCTGCTGCTGGCCGCCGGAGAGCGTCGCGATCGGACGGTCGCGCAGTTCGGCGAGGCCGAGGAGGTCCAGCGTCTCCTCGACCCGGCGGCGCATCACGGACGGCGCGAGCCCCAGCGACTCCATGCCGTAGGCGAGCTCGTCCTCGACCGTGTCCGTGACGAAGTGGGCCGCCGGGTCCTGGCCCACCGTGCCGACGACGTCGGCGAGTTCGCGCGGCGGGTGGCTGCGCGTGTCCCGCCCGTCGACCGTGACCCGGCCCCGCAGGGTGCCGCCGGTGAAGTGCGGGACCAGCCCGGACACGGCACCGAGCAGGGTCGACTTGCCGACCCCGGACGGCCCGACGAGCAGCACCAGCTCGCCCTCGGGCACGGTCAGGTCGACGTCCTTCAGCGTGGGCTCGGCCTCGCCGTCGTAGGTCACCGACACGTTCTCGAAGCGGATCACGGGCGCGGACTCTCCTCGGGTACGGGGGCCACGAAGGCCGGCAGCAGGCCCAGCAGCACGGACACCGCCGGCCACACCGGCAGCGCGGGCGCCTCCAGGGGGACGACTCCGGGGTGCATCACCCCCGGTACGGACGCGCCCGTCAGGATCACCAGGACGGCCACCGCGACACCCGAAGCGGCGACCAGCCAGGCCCGTACCCCCCACCGGTCGGGCCGGTAGCGGGTACGGACCGTGCGCCGGCCGCCGAGCCGCAGCCCGGCGACGGCCGCGAGAAGCCCGGCCGCCAGCAGCGGGAGCCCGTAGCCCGCGCCCTCCGCGGCGAGCAGCCCGTACGAGCCGGCGCACACACCGAGCAGCCCTCCGAGCGTCAGGACGTTCGTCGTCCGCCGTACCGCGGGCGGCACCTGTGCCGTGCGGCCGTAACCGCGCGCGTCCATCGACGCCGCCACCGCCACCGAACGCTCCAGCGCTCCCTCCAGCACCGGCAGGCCGATCTGCAGCAGCGCGCGCACCCCGCCCGTGGGACGCCCGCGGAGCCGGCGGGCGGTGCGCAGGCGCACCACGTCGGCGACCAGGTTCGGCGCGAAGGTCATCGCGACGACGACCGCCACCCCCGCCTCGTACAGCGCGCCCGGCAGCGACTTGAGCAGCCGGGCCGGGTTGGCGAGCGCGTTCGCCGCGCCCACGCAGATGAGGAGCGCGGCCAGCTTCAGTCCGTCGTAGAGGGCGAAGACCAGCTGCTCGGCGCTGACCCGGCCGCCGATCCGGACGCCCTGCATCCAGTCGGGCAGGGGCACTTCGGGCAGCGTGAAGAGCACGTGGAAGCCGGGGATCGGCGAGCCGAGGAGCAGGGAGAACACCATGCGCAGCGCGACGACGAACAGCCCGAGCTTCACGAAGGCGCCGTACGAGCGGGCCCAGGGCGCATCCGTCCGGCGGGCCGCGACGACGTAGCCCGCGACGCCCACGATCAGGCCGAGGAGCAGCGGATTGGTGGTCCGGGAAGCGGCCACGGCCAGGCCCAGCGCCCAGAGCCACCAGGCTCCCGGGTGCAGGGCGTTGGAACGGCTCGCTTCGGGCGCGCGAAGGCGGGAGAGGGGGCGAACGGGCCCCGGGGACACGGCGGGGCGAGCGGGGTCCGGGGACTCGCCGGGGCGACCGGCCCTCGGGGACGTGATGCGGCGGGACGGCTCCGGGGTCGGTCGGTCCTCCGGGGTAGCCCGGTGGTCCGTGGCCGACCGGTGTTCCGCGGTCGCTCGGTCCTCCGCGGCCGGTCGGTCCGGGGTCGGTCGGGCCTCCGGTGTCATCCGCGACGGCGGCGGGCCCGCACGACGCCCGCCGTGCCGAGGAGGAGCACCGCGGCGCCGCCCGCGACGAGGCCCACGGACGGGCCGCCCGAACCGGAGCCGGAGTTCGAGCCGGAGTCGGACGCGGTCCCGGCCACGGTTCCGGTTCCCTTGCCCGTCCCGGTCTCCGACCCCGTGGGCGTACCGGAAGCGGTCGCCGACGGCCGCGCCGTACCGCTCGGCTGCTCCGCCGGCAGGGCGACCTGCTCGCCGCAGCCCTTCGCCGGGTAGCCCGCGATCCCGCACAGCAGCGCGTTGCTGTCGTAGCGCAGCGGCTTGGCGACCGCCGCCAGGGCCTCCGCGGCGGTGGCGTCCTCGCGGACCTCGGGGCAGCCGACCTCGAGGACCGGCTTCGGCGGGGTCTCGCCGGGCGGGGCGTCGGCCGGGACGCCGAAGTCGACGACGACCGCGACCCGCTTCCGCCCGTCCTTCTTCGCCACGCCCGAGCAGACCGTCGCGAAGTCCGGTGCCGCGGACGGTTGGCTCGCGTCGCCGGAGTCCTTGCTGACCGAGAAGCGGAAGCCGATGACGTCGCCGTCGGCGGGCCGGGCGGTCGCCGGGCCCTGGGTGGCGTACCCCCACTCCTTGCCCTGGTTCTCCCAGAAGGACCAGTACCGATAGCCGGCTGCCTCGGCCGGCGCCGCCACGGCGAGCGTCAGGAACGCGGCGCCCACGCCCGCGACGAGCCTGCCCGGCGTGCGCCTGCCCTGAGCGCGCCCGCCCGGCGTGCGCCCGTCCGGACCGCGCCCGCCCGGCGCCGGCTTGCGCAGCGGGTTCACTTCTTGCGGCCGCTCAGGAGGAAGCCGATGCCGACGCCGACGACCATGCCGATGCCGATGATCCACCACACGTCGAAGCCGGACTCGTCGTCGGCGCCGGCGGAGGCCTGCGAGTTGTCGGGGGCCTTGGGGGCGGGGCCGGTGGCGTTCAGCTGCTCCAGGAGGTCGGCCTTGCCGAAGCTGCGGGGGTCGGTGTCCATGGCGTGCGCGGCGAACACCAGCTGCGCGTAGGCGGCCGGGCCGCTCGTCTTCGCCCAGGTGGCGGAGTTGTTCTCCAGCCAGGTGAGCGCCCCGGTGGCCTCCTTCTTCGCCCCGGCGGCGGCCAGCGCCACGACCGCGTCGGCGGTGTTGCCGTAGTCGGGCAGCTCGGCGGTCTCGGTGGAGCCCGGCATCGGGGGGACGTTCAGGTGACCGGTCCTGGCGAGCTGCGCCGCGAGGTAGGAGGCGCCGTTGAGGGCGGCCCGCTCGGCGGTCGGCCTGGGCAGGTCGGTGCAGACCGGCGGCTGCTCGGGCTGCGCGCCGCGGGCGGTGATGCCCTTGCCGAGCCCGGCGAGGGTCGCGGCGGCGGTGGCGTCGGCGTTCGCGAGGAGCTTGCCGGTCTTGTCGGGCTGGTAGGCGAAGGCGCCGGCGCCGCCGTCCTTGACGGTGGGTCCGGTGCAGGGCAGGGCGAAGGTGAGCAGGGCGTCGTACGGCGTCTTGCCGCCGGCGGACGTCACGGTGCCGGGCCGGACGCCGGCGGAGGCGAAGGAGCCGACCACGATCGAGGTGGAGTTCGCGTCGCTGGGGCCGCCGGGGACGTAGCTCCAGCCGCCGTCCTTGTTCTGGACGCTCTTCAGCCAGTCGGCGCCCGCCTTGGCGGCCTTCTCGGTCCGGGCCGGGTCGGCGGACTGGCGCTTCACCGCGATGAGCGCCTGCACGGCGACGGCGGTGGCGTTGCTGTCGAGCATCGTCCTGGCGTCACAGGCCTTGGCCGGGTCGGGGCGGTACGAGGCGAAGGCGCCGTTCGCGCACTGCTGACCGAGCAGCCAGTCGACGGCCTGGTCGGCGGGCTGGATGCCGGAGCCGCGCTGGGCGAGGAAGGCCATCGACTGGCGCCAGACGCCGTCGTACGTCGGGTCGGTGGTGCCGTAGAGCCCGGCCGGGATCTTGACGGGCGAGGGGGTCGGCGAGGGCGCGGCGGCGGCCACTCCGGCGGCGGTGGTGCTGAGCACGGCACCGGCCGCGAGTGCGGCGGCGGCGCGGCGAACGCTGATCATGGGTCCCTCTCCTGCGGGCACCGGACACCGGCACCCCGGGGGGCCAGCCTCCGGCGCCGTATTCCTCGACGGTGCCGGCGCTCACGTCCCGTACCGGGCATTCCGGCTCCATGCCCGCGGGCATGTCACGGCTGCGGGTCAGCGCCGGAATTCCACCGGCTTCCCCCTGTACGGGCATGACGACGACCGCCGAGTCTACCGGCCGGTCTTCCGCCGCTCCCGGAGCCGTACGTCACACCGCGAGGGCGTCGGCGCGGGGCGGTCCGGCGGGAGGCGGGGTCAGACCGCCACGTACGCCACCGGCTCCGTCCCCGCCACCGGCTCCGCGCGGCCCAGCTTCACCAGGCGGCGGACGTGCGCCTCCGCCTCGCTGACGGCGATGTTGCGGGAGCCGTGCGGGATGCGGTCCCAGGGGCGGTTCCACTCCATCCGTTCGGCGAGCTGCCACGGGGTGAGCGGGTTCGCGAGGAGCGCGAGGAGGCCGGCGAGGCGCTCCTCGTGGTGGGCCAGGAGCTCGCGGACCCGGCCGGCCGCGTCCGCGAAGGCGTGCTGGTGGGCGGGGAGGACCTCGGCGACGCCGAGCCGGCCGATGCGTTCGAGGGAGTCGAGGTAGTCGCCGAGCGGGTCGGCGGCGGATGGGGGTCCCCCCTGCTCGAACGGAGTGGAGAGCTCGGGGGAGTCGTCGGGGTCCTCGTACAGGCCGATGTGGGGGCTGATCCCGGGCAGCAGGTGGTCGCCGGAGAAGAGCCGGCCGTGGCCGGGCAGCCCGGCCGGGTGGGCCTCCTCCAGGTGGAGGCAGACGTGGCCGGGGGTGTGACCGGGGGTCCATACGGCGCGCAGGCGGCGGCCGGCCAGGTCGAGGAGCTCGCCGGGGACGATCTCGCGGTCGGGCAGCGCGGAGCGCAGTCCGGGCAGGGTCCGCATCCGCCCGCCGGCGGCGCGGGCGGCGAGCAGCGGGGCGGTGTGCTCCTCGGGGGCGCCGACGGCGGCGAGTTTGCGGGCCAGGTAGTCGAGCCAGGTGCCGGGCTCGGCGTCACGGGTGCGGCGGACGACGGCGATGTCGGCGGCGTGCATGGCGATCCAGGCGCCGGACTCCTCCCGGACCCGGCCGGAGAGACCGTGGTGGTCGGGGTGGTGGTGGGTGACGACGACGCCGTGGACGTCCCGTACGCCGATGCCCAACACGTCGAGCCCGCCCACGAGTTCCGTCCAGGACTCGGGATCGTCCCAGCCGGTGTCGACGAGCACGGGGCCGCGGTCGGTGTCGACGACGTGGACCAGGGTGTGGCCGAGGGGGTTGTCCGGGATGGGCACCCTCAGGGACCAGACGCCTCCGCCGTGGTCGGTCACCGTGTCGGTCAGCTGCGCCATGAGCGTCCTCATCCCTGCGTACCGGTACGGCCGTCGCCCACTATAACGAGAACTGACGATCCGTCAGAGAGTCTGGTCACCCGTCACCGGGAGTGATGCTCTCCGCGCCCGAATGTCGTAATTTGCGCATAATCGCTTACGTGGCGTGACATGAATGTCGTGCGGCCGCTCCCATCGGGTGCGTCGCCGCATCCCTGTCCGTTGCACCCGTTCACACCAGCGGAGATTTCATGCGTCGTGCTTTCGCCACCGCGCTCATGACGGCGGCGGTCACCGTCGCCGGCATGTCGACGGCCGTGGCTCAAAGCCCTCACTTCATCGGCGAGGTCACCTGTACCAAGTCCCTCACCGCCGGCCTCAGCTGCAGCGGCAAGGCGGCCGGCCTGGGCAACAGTCCGACCGGCGCCTTCCTCACGGCGGACTCGGTCGACGCCGAGTACGTGTGCGTCAACCGGGGTGGCAACGTCGCGCCCGGTCAGGGCACCGAGACCCAGAACGTGGTGGGTCCGACCAGGACGATCCAGCCCCGTAACGGCCAGATCACCTTCACCGGCGTGTCGCTCCCGCCGCCCGACACCCCGTCGGCCAGGGAGGTGTGCCCCAACGGCAACTGGCGGGTGCACCTGCTCCACCTGACGTACACCAACGTCGTCCTGCACATCCAGCAGAACGGCGAGGACATCCTGACCCGGGAGCTCGGCACCCTGGACCCGTGATCCTCCGGTGACGCGCCGGAAGGCCTCCCCGTTCGGGGAGGCCTTCCGGCCGTTCCGGCCCTGGCGCCCCGGAACTAGAACTGGTATCAGTTCTGTCAGTTCTGAAACACAGTCAGATGCTGCGTGGTTCCGGGAGGCAGTCGGTCATGACCGAGCTTGTGGAGCACGGAAAACTGTTCATCGGCGGCACGTTGACCGACCCGCTCGGCAGCGGCGTCATCGAGGTGGTCTCCCCGCACACCGAGGAGGTCATCGGCCGGGTCCCGCACGCCGCCGAGGGCGACGTCGACCGGGCCGTCGCCGCCGCCCGGCGGGCCTTCGACGAGGGTCCCTGGCCGCGCATGACGCTGGAGCAGCGGATCGAGGTCGTCGGCCGGATCAAGGACGCCGTCGCCGTCCGGCACGAGGAGATCGCCCGTTCCATCAGCTCCCAGAACGGCTCGCCCTACTCCTGGTCGGTCCTCGCCCAGGCGCTCGGCGCGATGATGGTCTGGGACGCGGCGATCACCGTCGCCCGGGAGTACGCGTACGAGGAGCGGCGCCAGGGCGTGCTCGGCCCGCTGCTCGTGCGGCGCGAGCCGGTCGGGGTCGTGGCGGCCGTCGTGCCGTGGAACGTGCCGCAGTTCACCGCCGCCGCCAAGCTCGGACCCGCGCTGCTGGCCGGCTGCACGGTGATCCTCAAGCCCTCGCCGGAGTCGCCGCTCGACTCGTACATCCTCGGCGAGATCGCGGCCGAGGCCGGGCTGCCGGAGGGTGTGCTGTCGATCCTGCCCGCCGACCGGGAGGTCAGCGAGTACCTGGTCGGGCACCCCGGGGTCGACAAGGTCTCCTTCACCGGCTCGGTCGGCGCCGGCAAGCGCGTCATGGAGGTCGCGTCCCGCAACCTCACCCGGGTCACCCTCGAACTCGGCGGCAAGTCCGCCGCCGTGATCCTGCCCGACGCCGACCTGGACGCGACCGTCGCCGGGATCGTCCCCGCCGCCTGGATGAACAACGGGCAGGCCTGCGTCGCCCAGACCCGCATCCTCGCGCCGCGCTCCCGTTACGAGGAGATCGCCGAGGCCTTCGCGGCGGCGGCCGGCGCGCTCGTGGTCGGCGACCCGCTCGACCCGGCCACCCAGGTCGGCCCGCTGGTCGCCCGGCGCCAGCAGCAGCGCTCCCTCGACTACATCGGCATCGGCCAGGCCGAGGGTGCCAAGGTCCTCACCGGCGGCGGCCGCCCGGCGGGCCTGGACCGCGGCTGGTACGTCGAGCCGACCCTCTTCGGCGGTGTCGACAACTCGATGCGGATAGCCCAGGAGGAGATCTTCGGCCCGGTCATCTGCCTCCTCCCGTACGGGGACGAGGCCGAGGCCCTGCGGATCGCCAACGACTCCGACTACGGCCTCTCCGGCAGCGTCTGGACCGGCGACGTCGAGCACGGCGTCGACTTCGCCCGCGGCGTGCGCACCGGCACCTTCAACGTCAACACCTTCAGTCTCGACATGCTCGGCCCCTTCGGCGGCTACAAGAACTCCGGCGTGGGACGGGAGTTCGGACCCGAGGGCCTCTCCGAGTACCTGGAGCACAAGATGATCCACCTGCCGGCCGGTTACGAGGGGCCGGGGGGCCGGTGATGGGGGACCGCTGGCACGTGGAGGTCGACCGGAGCGTCTGCATCGGCTCCGGCATGTGCGTGAACCACGCCCCCGACGGCTTCCGCCTGGACACGGCCCGTCAGTCCCATCCGCGCGAAGCCGAGTCGGACGCCAACGAGCGCGTCCTCGCGGCGGCGGAGGGCTGCCCGGTGGAGGCGATCTCGATCGCCCTGGCGGCGGGCGGCGAGCCGGTGTTTCCTCCCGAGGACCCGTGACGGGGTGAGACGGTCCTTCCTTGGTCACGGGGGGTGATCCGACTCCCCGTGCCAGGAGGGGGATCGCTGTGCGCGAGGCCGCCGCACCGAGCGGCCGTGTACGGAGGCTTCGTTCCCTTATGCAAAACTACTCCCTTGATCACGGGGGCAAGAGGCCTTCGTGC
Source organism: Streptomyces sp. NPDC053431 (assembly GCF_044544925.1). Classification (NCBI taxonomy): domain Bacteria; kingdom Bacillati; phylum Actinomycetota; class Actinomycetes; order Kitasatosporales; family Streptomycetaceae; genus Streptomyces; species Streptomyces sp. NPDC053431. The sequence continues at coordinate 703,507 of NZ_JBITXX010000001.1, forward strand.
GCGCTGAATTGGGAGAGTTGTGCGCAAGGCGATGGGGCGGGTGGCCGTGGCCGCCGGTGTGGTGTTGCTGGTCGCGGGTTGTGGGAGCGACGGCGGTTCTGACAAGGGCGGTTCGGCCGCCACGACCGGCGGCTCGGCGTCGGCGGGCTCGGCCGGCGGCGCGGAGGCGGGCGGCGAGGACCTCACCGCCGACGCCGTGAAGACGGAGATCGAGACCGCGGCGACCGGCGCCGGCTTCGTCCAGGACGCCACCGGCGACCCGGTGCCGGCCGGCCTGGAGACCTGCATGGTCTCGTGGACCGCCGACGCCGAGAAGGCCGCCGACCCGAAGAAGTCCTACACGGACACGGTCGGCGCCCTCGGCAAGGGCGGCTGGAAGACCGGCCGGACCTTCTCGCAGAGCGGCTCGACGATCCAGACCCTCACCAAGGGCACCTGGCAGCTGAAGGCCAGCGACCACAGCATGGGCATGCTGAAGATGGTGATGTTCATCGCCAGCGACACCACGCCCGAGTGCGAGGCGCTGTTCAAGGCGGACCTGGAGAAGAACAAGAAGTCGTGACCTCAGCCGCGTCCGGCCCCCGCGCCGGGCGCGGCGGCCGGGGCGGTCAGCTCGATCAGCCGGCAGACCGTCTCGATGTCGATCTTCACCTGTGCGATCGAGGCCCGGCCGGACAGCCAGGTGATCAGCGCCGAGTGCCACGTGTGCTCGATCACCCGTACCGCCGACAGCTGCTCCGGCGTCGGATGCTCCGCCCCCATCGCGTCCAGGATGATCGCGGTGGTCAGCCGGGACACCGTGTCCACCTCGGGACTCACGCTGCGGTCCGCGAAGGTCAGCGCGCGCACCATCGCGTCCGCGAGCTGCGGCTCCCGCTGCAGCGCCCGGAAGGCCCGCATGAGCGTCTCCGCCACCCGCTCCGCCGGGTCCGCACCGGCCGGCGGGCGCTTGCGCAGCGTCGTGTGCATGTGCTGGAGCTGGTCCTGCATGGTGGCGACCAGCAGATGGATCTTGGACGGGAAATAGCGGTAGAGCGTGCCGAGCGCCACCCCGGCCGCCTCGGCGACCTCCCGCATCTGTACGGCGTCGAATCCGCCGCGCCCGGCGAGCTGCGCACTGGCGTGCAGGATGCGCCGGCGGCGCGCCTCCTGGCGCTCCGTCAGGGGCGGTGACGCAGGTCTGTCTTCCGCGGTCATGAGGTCCCGTTCCGTGCGGTGGCGGAGCGACAGTATGGCGGGGCCCCCGCCGTGGCGCGAATCACCTGTTCCGGATCTCGCGGCGGAGCTACCTGCCGGTAGATTCTGTGCTCCTCAAGGATCAAGAGCATGGTCAAGAAGATCATGAACGATCAAGTCTGTAACTTGTTCTAGATTAGCGCGGGCGGTTACGCTCGCGCGAAAAGCACGCTCGAAGGGGGTCGCAATTGACCGCGGAGGCCATAGAGGCAAGCCCCCGACAGGGTGCCGGCCCAGGCGGTGACCGTCCGTTGCGGATCGCTCTCCTCACGTACAAGGGGAACCCGTTCTGCGGCGGTCAGGGCGTCTATGTCCGCCACCTCTCGCGTGAGCTCGCGCGCCTCGGCCACACCGTCGAGGTCATCGGCTCCCAGCCGTACCCCGTCCTCGACGAGGTCGTCGACGGCACGGCCCTGGCGGGCCTCTCGCTCACCGAGATCGCCAGCCTCGACCTCTACCGGCAGCCCGACCCCTTCCGCACGCCGGGGCGTGAGGAGTACCGGGACTGGATCGACGCCCTCGAGGTCGCCACCATGTGGACCGGCGGCTTCCCCGAGCCGCTCACCTTCTCGCTCCGGGCCCGGCGCATGCTCGCCGCCCGCCGCGGCGACTTCGACGTCGTCCACGACAACCAGACCCTCGGCTACGGGCTCCTCGGCGGCCCCCGCGCGATCGGCGCCCCGCTGGTCACCACGATCCACCACCCCATCACCGTCGACCGGCAGCTCGAACTCGACGCCGCCACCGACTGGAAGCGCCGCGCGTCCGTCCGCCGCTGGTACGCCTTCACCCGGATGCAGAAGCGGGTCGCGCGCCGGCTGCCGTCCGTCCTCACCGTCTCCGGCACCTCCCGGGCGGAGATCGTCGAGCACCTCGGCGTCCGCGAGGACCGCATCCGGGTCGTCCACATCGGCGCCGACACCGACCTGTGGTCCCCGGACCCGTCCGTCGCCGAGGTCCCCGGCCGGATCGTCACCACCTCCAGCGCCGACGTCCCGCTCAAGGGCCTGGTCTTCCTGATCGAGGCGCTCGCCAAGCTCCGCACCGAGCACCCCGACGCGCACCTCGTCGTCGTCGGCAAGCGCGCCGAGGACGGGCCGGTCGCCCAGGCCATCGAGCGGTACGGGCTCGAGGGCGCCGTGCGGTTCGTCAAGGGCGTCTCGGACGCCGAGCTCGTCGACCTCTACCGGTCGGCCCAGGTCGCCTGCGTCCCCTCCCTGTACGAGGGGTTCTCGCTGCCCGCCGCCGAGGGAATGGCCACCGGCACGCCGCTGGTCGCCACCACCGGCGGGGCCATCCCGGAGGTCGCCGGGCCCGACGGCGAGACGTGTCTGGCGGTGCCCACGGGCGACGCGGGTGCGCTCGCCGTGGCCCTCGGCCGGGTCCTCGGGGACCCGGAGCTGCGCGCCCGGCTCGGCGCGGCCGGCCGTCAGCGGGTGCTGGCCAACTTCACCTGGGCGCGCGCCGCCCAGGGCACCGCCGAGCTCTACCGCGAGGCGCTCGCCAGGCAGGGCGCCGGGGTGCGCGGGGGCGCTCGGTGACACTTCGCCCGGTTCGCCCGGCGCGGCCCGGTGGGTGGGTTGTGCCCACCCGTTCCGCTTGGGGGCACCTCCCGGACGACGTCTGGGGGAGGAACGACTGCCCACGCCCCTTCCTCAACCCCGAAAGGCAGACCCCGTGCTGACCGTCGACTTCACCCGCTTCCCGCTCGCCCCCGGCGACCGCGTGCTCGATCTGGGCTGTGGCGGGGGCCGGCACGCCTTCGAGTGCTACCGGCGCGGCGCCCAGGTCGTCGCCCTCGACCAGAACGGCGAGGAGATCCGCGAGGTCGCCAAGTGGTTCGCCGCCATGAAGGAGGCCGGTGAGGCGCCGGCCGGCGCCACCGCCACCGCCATGGAGGGCGACGCGCTCAACCTGCCGTTCCCCGACGAGTCCTTCGACGTCGTGATCATCTCCGAGGTCATGGAGCACATCCCGGACGACAAGGGCGTGCTCGCCGAGATGGTCCGGGTCCTGAAGCCGGGCGGCCGCATCGCCGTCACCGTCCCGCGCTACGGCCCCGAGAAGATCTGCTGGGCGCTCTCCGACGAGTACCACGAGGTCGAGGGCGGCCACATCCGCATCTACAAGGCCGACGAGCTCCTCGCCAAGATGCGCGGGGCCGGCCTCAAGCCGTACGGCACCCACCACGCGCACGCGCTGCACGCCCCCTACTGGTGGCTCAAGTGCGCCTTCGGCGTGGACAACGACAAGGCGCTGCCGGTCCGCGCGTACCACAAGCTGCTGGTCTGGGACATCATGAAGAAGCCCGCCGTGACCCGGGTCGCCGAGCAGCTGCTCAACCCGGTCGTCGGCAAGAGCTTCGTCGCCTACGCGACCAAGCCCCACCTGCCGAAGGCCGACGCCCAGTGACCTCTCCCGAGCGGATGGCGGAACACCTCGTCCTGCCGGGGGTCCTGACCGCCGAGGAGGCCGCCGCCACCGTCGCAGGCATCCTCGCCGTCCAGCGCGAGGACGGCGCCATACCCTGGTTCCGCGGCCACCACCTCGACCCGTGGGACCACACCGAGGCCGCCATGGCGCTCGACACCGCGGGCGAGCACGAGGCCGCGGCCCGGGCGTACGCGTGGCTGGCCCGGCACCAGAACGGCGACGGCTCCTGGTACGCGGCCTACCACGACGGCGAGCCCGGGAACGTCACCGACCGCGGCCTGGAGTCCAACTTCGTCGCGTACATCGCCGTCGGGGTCTGGCACCACTACCTGTCCACCGGCGACGACGCCTTCCTCGACCGGATGTGGCCCGTCGTCTACGCGGCCGTCGAGTTCGTCCTCGGCCTCCAGGAGCCCGGCGGCCAGATCGGCTGGAAGCGCGAGGCCGACGGCACCCCTGTCCGCGACGCGCTGCTGACCGGCAGCTCCTCCATCCACCAGGCGCTGCGCTGCGCCCTCGCCATCGCCGAGGAACGCGAGGAGCCGCAGCCCGACTGGGAGCTGGCGGCCGGTGCGCTCGGCCACGCGATCCGCAGCCACCCCGAGCGCTTCCTCGACAAGTCCCGCTACTCCATGGACTGGTACTACCCGGTCCTCGGCGGCGCGGTCACCGGGGCCCAGGCCAAGGCCCGCATCGAGGAGAAGTGGGACGACTTCGTGGTCCCCGGCCTCGGCGTGCGCTGCGTGCTGCCCAACCCCTGGGTCACCGGCGGCGAGAGCTGCGAGCTCGCGCTCACCCTGTGGGCGATGGGCGAGTCGGACCGGGCCCTGGAGATCCTCACGTCCGTCCGGCACCTGCGGGCCGGGAACGGGAACTACTGGACCGGTTACGTCTTCGAGGGCAACAAGGCCGTCTGGCCCGAGGAGCAGACCACCTGGACCGCCGGCTCGCTGCTGCTCGCGGTGGCGGCGCTCGGCGGCGACGAGGCGACGGTCGCGGTCTTCGGCGGCGAACGTCTGCCGCGCGGCCTGGACCCGGACTGCTGCGGCTGAACGCCGTTCCGTCCGTGTCCCGGCCGGGCTCCGGCCGCCTCTCTGCGTGCCCCATGCACGTAAAAGCGGTTGATCAGCCCGCTCTAGGATGTGCACGTTCATGGCTGGCATGAGCATGCATGACAGGGAGTTCCGGTCACGATGGACCGTGCGGGGTCGGTCAGAGACCTGGCGAGCGAACTGCTCGCCCTCAAGAAGCAGTCCGGCGCGAGCTTCGCCCGGCTCAGTGAACAGACCCACTACGCCAAGTCGTCGTGGGAGCGGTGGGTGAACGGCAAACAGTTCCCGCCCCGCGACGCGGTCGAGAGCCTCGCGAAACTCTGCGAGACCGACCCGGCGCCCCTCCTCGCCCTCTGGGACGAGGAGGAGGCCCGGCGCATGGCACCGGAGCCGGATGCGCAGGGCGAGCCCGGCGAGCCGGGTACGACGGAAGAGGCGGAACCGGCGGAGAGCGCGGAAGGGCCCTCGGCCGGGCCCACGGGCCGCCGCCGGCGCACCCTGTGGGGCGCGCTGGTGCTCGCCGCCCTCCTGGTGGCGGGCGCGGTCACCTACGGCGTCGTCGCCCTCACCGGCTCCGACGAGCCGCCGGCCGCGCCGAAGCCGAAGCCCGTCGTGAAGGTCGCGGGACCGCCGACCGGCTGCACCCTCACCGGCTGCGAGGGCCGCGACCCGAAGAAGATGAACTGCGGCGCCGACGCGATCACCGTGCGCACCGGCTCCATCCCCAAGGACCTCGTCATCGAACTGCGCTACAGCCGGGCCTGCCAGGCCGCCTGGGGCCGGATCTCCTTCGCGCAGGTCGGCGCCACGGTCGTCGTCAACAACTCCGACGGCGCCGCCCAGGCCGACGTCGTCCACTACGACCGCGACGTCTACACCCCGCTGATCGCCGCCCCCGACGACGGCTCGGTGTGGGCCTGCGCCTCCCTCCCGAAGGGCGGCCGTCCGAGCTGCACGGGCCACTTCATCCCGAGCCTGGAGGAGGCCCAGCAGCCGTAGGGGCTGTCCACCGTGCAGGCGGGCTCAGGGGGGCAGGCGGGCTCAGGGGGCAGGCGGGCTCAGCGACAGGCCGGCCCAGGGGTGTCTCGTGCCCTAGGGGCGGGCAGCCCCCTGGCCCCCCGCCGCGAGCACCTCGCGCGCGGCCTTGTCCTGCCGGGCGAGCAGCGCCGTCCAGTCCTTGGCGACGGCCGGGTGACGGTCGAGCCAGGCCTGCTGGACGGCGGCGAGCCGGGTGTACGCGACGGTGAGATAGCCGGTCTCGCTCTTGCAGCGCAGATCGGCCCGCACGATGTCCTTCGGCAGGGCCCTCGGCAGCGCCAGCGGGTCGCGCAGCCCGGGGAAGCCCGCCCGCTCCATGCACTGCCGCCAGCGAGCGGTCGCGGCACCGAACGCGGGATCCTTCTCCACGTCGGCACGCGACTGCTCCTGGGCCTCGAAGAGCGTGATCCGCACCTGGAGCCAGCGCGTCCTGCCGTCGCCGAGGACGTGCTTCTCGGCGTCGGCGAGACAGCCGTTGCCGGGCCTGGACACCTTCATGCCCTTCTCGCCGTGGACGACGACGCGTTGCCCGTCATCGCCGAAGAGCGCCTTCGCGTACGCCGGGGAGGCCTCCGGGCTGCCGGGCTTCGGCGGCTTCTCCGCGGACGGCGCCGGCCCCGGCCGGCTCGCGGACGGCGGAAGCTCCAGGCCGAAGGGCCGCGGCCGCTCGTCCTCGCCCGAGCCGGCGGCCGGAGGGGCGGGCGGCGCGTAGCGGAAGCCGTGCCGGTCCATGCAGTCGATCGCGTACCGTCGCTGTGCCTCGGCGCTGCGGGCGTGGGCGTCGGTCCAGGCGAAGACGCGTTCGGTGACGGGCGGCAGCCTGTGCAGGCGCTCCAGTCCCTCCGGGGAGGCGAGGGTCCGCTCGGCCGGCGCCGACGCCGGTGCGGCTTCCGAGGAGGTCGTCAGCACCGTGCCGCCGACGACGGCGGCTCCGCCCGCCAGAACGGCGGTGAGGGCGAGCAGGACACGGCGGCTGGTCCCGGGCATGGCGGCGGCTGCCTTTCGTCGGTGCGAGGTCGGATGCGGGAGGGGGCGGGCGGGCCCCGGTGCACCCCTGTAGCACCGGGACCCGCCCCTCCCCACGGGGTGGGTCAGAAGCAGTGGATCGTCGTCGACGGTCGCATCTGCAGGGAGCTGGCCGAGTTCTTCTGCCAGGCCGCCAGATCGGAGGGCCACACCTGGCTTCCCGGGTTCACACAGAACAGCAGACCGCCCTGGTAGCCCGGGTCACGGTAGTAGTGGCTCTCGTAGCCGCCGGTGCTGGAATTCGCGGCCGACCACACGTTGTCGTTGACGCCGCTGCCGTAGCCGTCCTCGGGGTAGTTCGCGTTGAACGTGTCGTCGCGGAAGTCGAGGTCGCTGTTGAAGTAGTTGTGCGAGGCGCTGTCGCCCAGGTTGCCCCAGTAGACGCAGTGGTAGCCGGCGGGGCAGTACTGGCTGGCCGTGGCCGAGGTCGCGGTGGCGATGCCGCCGCCGACCAGCAGCGCGGTCGTGGCGGCGACGGCCGCCGCCTTCCTGCGGAGCCCCATGCTCATGTTCATTCCGTTCCTTGTCCGTTGACGTTGCGTACGCAATCGCACGCGTGCGCCAGACTCACATCCGGCGCACACCCGCGTATTGGAAAAAACCGCTGCGCTCCGCTGGGCCCTCAGCCCGCGATCCAGCTGCTCGCCGCCGCCTGGTCCGCCAGGAAGCGGGTCGGCGGCAGCCCCGTCATCGACGTGAACTCCCGGCTGAGGTGGGCCTGGTCGTACAGGCCGCACCGGGCGGCCGTCTCGGCCGGCCGGTGGCCCGCCGTGAGCAGCCGGATCGCCCGGTTCAGGCGCAGGATCCGGGCCAGCCGCTTCGGGGTGAGGCCGATCTGTTCGCGAAAGCGGGCCTCCAGGTGCCGCAGGCTCCAGCCGGTGGTGGCGGCGACCTCGCGGATCGGCAGGGTGCCGCCGGACCGCTCCAGGACGTGCCACGCCTCCAGGACGGGCGACGACGGGCTCGCGGTCTCCTCGGCGGTCCAGCGCAGCAGCGTCTCATCGAGGACCGCGAAGCGCTCGGGCCAGGTCGGGGCGGCCGCCAGACGCTCGGCCAGGTGCCGGGCGCGCGGACCCAGGACGTCGGCCGGGTCGGTCAGGGTGTCGGCGAGCTCGGCCAGCGAGGAGTCGGGGCCGAGGATCCGGTGGGCCGCCCAGGGCGCGAGGGTGAGCTCCACGCCCTGCACGTCACCGCCGTGCCCGAGCACCCGGGACCGGGTGTGCAGCCCCGACACCAGCGAGGTGTGCCGACCTGCGGCCCCGCGGACCCGCATCTCGCCGCCGAAGCCGATGAGCAGCGACACCCGCCCGCTCGGCACCACGAGCCGCTCCTGCGCCACCCCCGCCGTGGAGTGGAACCCCCGGTACGTGCCGATGCCCGGCCCCAGCCGGACGTCCGGCGTCCGGTAGAACCACTGACACCGACCGCCCCCCGTACACACGCGGCGTCTCACCATCGAACTCTCTGACCTCCCGCGCCCGGAGCCGTTCCGGGCCGGTGATCCACTGTCCGGCGGGCCCCGGGCCCGGACCAGAGGCGCCGCCGTCCCAGGGACACCGAGGGACGTCCCACGCCTCTGACCAGCGGAGATGTCAGGAAGAAGGGACGGAGGAACCCGTACGGACTCACTCGGCTGGCGGACTCCCGTGCCCCGGGCGAGGCTGGCGCCACAGTCCCCGGCGCACCCCGCCGGGGCCCAGGGAGGTCTCACCGTGCCCAGCTTCATACGCGCGCGCCGCGCCGTCGTCGCCCTCTTCCTGTCCGGCGCACTCCTCGCGACGACCGCGGCCTGCGGCGGCGACAGCGCGCAGAACGTGAGCACGAGCGTCGGCACCAGCCCGACGGCCTCGGCGAGCTTCGAGCGGCAGAAGCTGGCCAAGACCCGGTTCGTCGCGAACGCGGGACTGGCGGCGGGCGCCACGTACCAGTGGATCGTGAAGCCGTACCGCGCGGGCAAGTTCAAGAAGGGTGCGGACGGGCGGACCTTCGCGCTGGTCAAGGCGGGCCTGGCGGGCGCCTTCACCTACAACCGGCTCAAGGCGGCCGTGAACAACGCCCAGGGCGACCCGCTGCTCTCCAAGGCGGTGGCGCCGCTGTCCGCGGGCATCGAGGCCCTGAAGGACCTCGGTACGAAGCTCCGCAAGGGCGAGGCGACCGCCGGCGACGTCGGCGCCTTCGAAAGCGTCATCAACAGCGTCAAGAACGCGGGTAAGAGCGCGGGCGCCGAGGTCGTCGACCAGGTGCCGAGCACGGCGCAGCTGGGCGGCTGACGCGGCCGGGGAGGGCGGGCCGGCGGGCGGGCCGGCGGGCGGGGCCCCTCAGGAACGCAGGCGGCTCGGGCGTCCGAGAGCCCGAGAGCTCCGGAGCTCAGGAGCTCTCAGCGCTCAGGAGTTGAGCTCTGCCAGCGTGCGGAGGGTCTCGGGGTCCGGTGCCGTGACCAGGAGGTCGGTCACCGGGCCCTTCCGCCATGCCGCGAGGCGTTCGGCGATCCGCTCCCTGGGCCCGACGAGCGAGATCTCGTCGGCGAAGGCGTCCGGCACCGCGAGCACCGCCTCCTCGCGCCGCCCGGCGGCGAAGAGCTCCTGGATGTGCCGGGCCTCGGCCTCGTAGCCCATGCGCGCCATCAGGTCGGCGTGGAAGTTGCGGGCCGCGTGCCCCATGCCGCCGATGTAGAAGCCGAGCATCGCCTTGACGGGCAGCAGTCCCGCGGCGACGTCGTCGCACACCTGGGCGCGGACCATCGGCGCGACGAGGAAGCCCGCCGGCAGGGTGTCCGGGAGGGCGTAGACCTCGGCCCAGCGGGTCGGCGACCAGTAGAGCGGCAGCCAGCCGTCGGCGATGCGCAGGGTCTGCGCGATGTTCTTGGGGCCCTCGGCGCCCAGAAGGACGGGCAGGTCGGCGCGCAGCGGGTGGGTGATCGGCCGCAACGGCTTGCCGAGGCCGGTGCCGTCGGCGCCGGTGTACGGGTGGGGGTGGTGGCGCCCGTCGAGCGCGACCGGCCCCTCGCGCCGCAGCACCTGCCGGATCACGTCCACGTACTCGCGGGTCGCGGTGAGCGGCGAGCGCGGGAAGGGGCGCCCGTACCAGCCCTCGACGACCTGTGGCCCGGACAGCCCGAGCCCCAGCATCACGCGGCCGCCGGAGAGGTGGTCGAGGGTGAGCGCGTGCATGGCGGTGGCGGTCGGCGTGCGGGCGGCCATCTGCGCCACGGCCGTGCCGAGCCTGATGCGCGAGGTGTGGGCGGCGATCCAGGTGAGCGCGGTGAAGGCGTCGGAGCCCCAGGCCTCGGCGGTCCACACGGAGTGGTAGCCGAGTCGCTCGGCCTCGCGGGCGAGGTCGAGGTGGGCGGGGGAGGGGCCGCGGCCCCAGTAGCCGAGGGCGAGTCCGAGTCGCATGCCGCGCAGCCTTTCTGACGGTGTGTCAGTTACGACAGGCTGGGACTGTACGGCAACGGCCCCCCGCCCGGAAGGGATCCGGGCGGGGGGCCGTCGGGAAGAGCGGGTGTCCCGCCGATCAGCCGCGCTGGATGCCGGTGGTGTCCTGGAGGACACCGCGGCGGCCGTCCTGGGTCTGCGCGACCAGGGCCTGGCCGCGCTGCTCGACCGCCAGGTACCAGGTGCCGGGCGCCAGCTCGGCGATCGGCGCCGTGGAGCCGTCCTCGCCGTACAGCGGGCGGGCCACCGGAACGGCGAACCAGAACGGCGCGAAGTCCGTGGCCGGTCCCGCCTGGGCGGGCGCGGGCTGCGGCTGGACGTCGTGCGGGGCCTGCGGCTGGGCCTGCTGCGGCTGGCCGCCGAAGGGCTGGCCGGCGAGCGACGGGTCGGGCTGTGCGCCGTACGGCTGCTGCTGGGCGCCCGGGTAGCCGTAGCCGCCGGGGACGCCCGGCTGGCCCGGCTGCATGCCGTACGGCTGCGGGGTCTGCGGCTTCGGAGCGCCGAGCAGCGGGCCCTGCAGGGCGGGGACCAGCGGACCGGCCACCGCGCCGCCGGCCAGCACCAGGGAGGCGATCAGGCCGAGGATCAGGCCGGCGCCGGCGTTCGCCGACTCGAAGACCCACATCAGCAGGGTCCAGGCGGAGGCGACGGTGAACGCGGCGCCCACCTGGCCGAGGTCGAGACCGACGACCTTGCGCGGCTGCGGCAGGGCGCGCGAGGCGATCACCAGCGCGGCGCCGGCGATGCCCAGGAAGAAGGACCCCCAGCCGAGCGGCGACATCTCCCACGAGTACGCCGAGTCGACCTGGTCACAGATGTTGGCCGGCGCGTCGCAGCCGGAGATGCCGAGGAACGAGGCGATGAACAGCACCACCGCCGCGCCGATCAGCACGCCATCGCCTCGGGTGAGGGAGCGGATATTCACGTAAGAGTCCTTCGTCGGGTCGTCTCGTCGGGGTGGCGCGAAGCACGGGGGCGCCCCATCGTACGGAGCGAATCTATCGTTCGCCCCGTTGCCGCTCGGTCGTGCCCCTTGCCTACCCGTTGAGGTAGGCGCCGATGCCGTTCGCGATCCCCTGCGCCGCCTTCTGGCGCCACGCGGCGTCGGTCAGGAGCGCGGCATCCTTCGAGTCACGCATATTGCCGCATTCGATGAACACCTTGGGCACGGTTGAGAGATTGAGCCCCCCGAGGTCGTCGCGCACGTCCAATCCGGTGCCGGATCCGATGTAGTTGGCGGGTTTTGCGCCGGTGGCCCGCGCGAACTGTGTGACGAGGTTCTCGCCGAGGGTGCGGGAGGGCGCCACGATCTTAGCGGTGTCGGCCGTGCCGCCGCGCACCCGTGCGGGGAGGATCACGTGGAAGCCCCGGTGCCCGGACGCCGAGCCGTCCGCGTGCACGGACACGACGGCGTCGGCCTTCGCCGTGTTGCCGACCCGGGCCCGCTCGTCGATGCACGGGCCGTAGGGGCGCTCGGCGTCGTGGACGAGCACCACCTTCGCGCCCTGCTTCTTGAGGAGGTCGCGGAGACGGTGTGAAACATCGAGGGTGAACGAGGCCTCGGTGTAGCCCGCGTTCGTGGAGGTGCCAGTGGTGTCGCACTCCTTGCGGTTCGTACCGATATCGACCTTCTTGTTGATTTCGGCGGAATGCCGGAAGTTCCCGGGGCTGTGGCCGGGGTCGATGACGACCGTCCGCCCGGCGAGGGGGAGCGCCGGGCCTCCGGCGGCGGTACGGCCCGGGCTCGGCGTCGCGCGCGTGCCGGTGGCCGCGCTCGGGAGGGCGTTCGAGGCGGTGGCCTTGGCGTCGGCGGTACGGGAGGGCTGAGGGGCCGCCTCACCGGCGCACCCGGTCAGGGCGAGCGGCAGGGCGAGGGCGGCGAGGAGCTTCCGGTGGGCGTACGGCACCCCGCGACTGTAGGCGTTCCGCGCCCGGAATGCCCGCAGCGGAACCACGAACACGCAACGTGTGTGGAGGGACGGTGAAGGGTAAGTGGGGGGAACCGTCGCGACGACCAGAGGGGGAACGGTGGCGGGGGAACACGAGAACGGCACCAACGATCCACGCGATCCATCACCTTGGGAATGGACCGGCCCGGGGGCGCGGGGGAGCGGGGACCCGTCCCCGACCCCGGCCGACCCGCCCACGAGCCCGCCTCCGCCACCCTCGCACCCACCGGCGCACGACGCGGTGCCGGGCCCCGAGACGCCGGCGCCCGGGCCGGCGCCCGACTCCGCGCCGGCTCCTGGGTCCGGTCCCGTGCCGGGGGCCGACCCCGTGCCGGGGGCCGGTCCGGTGGCAGGGTCCGGGGCGCCCGGGTTCGGACCGCCGCCCGGGTTCGGGCCGCCGCCCGGGCCTGGGGCCGCCCCGCCGGGGCTCGTGCCTCCGCTCCCACCCGCACCCGGCCCCGCCCCCGCCCCGCCGCTCGGGCCCGCGAACCCCGCGCAGGCCGCCGTCGTGGGCCTGCTGAACCTCTCCTGCCTGGGGCTCGGTTACGTGCTGCTGAAGCACTGGAAGTCGGCGGCCTTGTGCTGGGCCGCCACCCTGGCGCTGCTCGTCGTCGCGCTGCCCGCCGATCCCGACGGCGTACCGCTGTGGGCGCTCGTCGCGTACGGGCTCCTCCTGCTCGCCGCCGCGGCCGACGGGGCGCGGCGCGGTCTGCGCGCCGCCCCGGAGAGCCTGGCGCTGCCGGGCCGGCGAGGCCTCGTGCTGCCGGCCGCGCTCGCGCTGCTGCTCGTCGTCCCCGGCGGCGGCACCTTCGCGTACGGCGCGGCGCGCGACGAGGCCGTCGAGCAGTCGCTGCTCGACCGGCTGGCCGCCGCCGACGCGCAGGTGAAGCAGAGCGAGGGCCAGTCCTTCACGAGCGTGGAGTCCACCTACCGGCAGGCCCTCGCGACCTATCAGGACCTCGGCACGAAGCACGCCGGCTCGCGGGCCGGCAAGCAGGTGCCGGACCGGCTGGCCACGTACTACAACACGGTCTCGGCGCCGTACGGGAAGAAGGACTACTGCTCGGCCGTGCCGGCCCTCAAGCACCTGCGCGCGCTGCCCGACACCGTCGACCGGAAGCTGCTCGGCAGCCTCGTCGGCAAGGCCGACCAGCCGCTGGCCGAGTCGTGGTTCGAGTGCGGGACCCGGACGATCGGCTCGGCGGGCCAGGAGACGACGGCGGCCGACCACCTCAACGCCCTGCTCGGCACCTTCCCGCAGTCGCCGTTCGCGCAGAAGGTCGAGCCGACCCTCCGCGAGGGCCTGCGCGAGCGCGACAAGAGGATGGGCATCTCGCCCTGCGACACGGCCACCGAACTGCGCCGCTTCGACACCACCGTCGGGATGCTGCCGAACACGACCTTCGCGGCGCTCGGCCAGGACACGAAGCGGACGATCCAGCGCGGGGACTTCGCCTGTGGGATCGACCACTTCAAGAAGAAGGAGTTCACCGAGGCCGTCTCGGCGATGGACGACTACGTCAAGGCGTACCCGTCGAGCCCGCAGACCGCCCAGGCCCGCAACGTCGCCATCGCCGCCGAGATCGCCGAGGAGAGCCCGGCCGCCGGGAACAAGGTCCCCTCGGGGGCGACGGCGGACGGCTCCGGGATGGTCATGGTCGTCAGCAACGACGGCCCGGGCGAGGTCGAACTCCTCTACACGGGCCCGGTGACCGGCCGCATCACGATCCCGTCCTGCGCCGGCTGCCGGACGTACTCGACGCTCATCGTCCCCAGGGGCGGCGGCCCCAAGCCCTGTTCCGGTCCGTCGTCGAAGTACCCGAAGCGGACCCTGACGCTGCCTCCGGGCAACTACCAGATGCTGCAGAAGCGGGTGGGGACGGGAACCTCGGCGGGCATGAAGAAGCCGAGCACGACCAAGATCGAGTCGGGCTACAGCTACACCAACTGCCTCTACGTGACCTCCGGCTTCTGACAAGTTGACTGGGCAACAGTTCCGGCGCTCCGCGTTTGCGCGGGGTGCCGGACCGGCCGATAGTGGAGAACAGCGGCCATCGGCCCGCCTACGCGTGGTCACTCGTACTCACTCGTACACACCCGGACTCAAGATGTGGAGTGCTCCTATGCGTCCACACAGGGAAACGCGGTCCCGTCGCCTCCTGACGACGTCGACGATCCTCCTGGCCGGAAGCGCTCTGCTCCTGCCGATCCCCGCGGTCGCCCACCCCGCGGCGGGCAGCACCACCGGTACGAGCGCCTCGCAGGCCCGGATCTCCGGCGCGGCCTTCCAGTTCCGCAACCTCGAAACCGGCAAGTGCATGACCTTCAACGGCGGCACCCTCGCCCAGAACAACCTCGAACTGCTGCAGTTCGACTGCGACACGCACCCGTCACGCCGATGGAGGATCACCAACTGGAACGGTGATTCGTACCAGCTGGTGAACGCCCAGAGCGGCAAGTGCGCGACCGTCGCCGGCGGCCGGTCCACCGAGAACAACGTGGAGCTCGTCCAGTTCACCTGCGACTCCGACCCCTCGCGCCGCTGGCGCCTGACCAACTGGGGCGGCACGTCGTATCAGGTGGTGAACGTCCAGACCGGCAAGTGCGCCACGGTCGCCGGCGGCCGGTCCACCGACAACAACGTGCACATGGTCCAGTTCACGTGCGACGACGACCGCTCCCGTCGCTGGGTCGTCCGCCTGGCCGGAACGCCGAACGGCTGACACCGGGGCCGGACCCGCGCCGGACAGGCTCGGCCGACCCGGCTGACCGGGCCCGCGCCGGACAGGCCCCGGCCGACCCGGCCGGCCCGATCCGGCTAGCCGATCCGGCGCAGGACCCGCATCGAGTCCGTGACCGAGATCTCCTCGAAGTCGCCGGACTCCAGCGCGCGCAGGTAGATGCGGTACGGGGCCTGGCCGCCGTCCGCCGGGTCCGGGAAGACGTCGTGGATGACGAGCACGCCGCCGGGGGCGACCTTGGGGGCCCAGCCCTCGTAGTCGTTGGTGGCGTGCTCGTCGGTGTGCCCGCCGTCGACGAAGACGAAGCCGAGCTGCCCGGCCCACACCTTCGCGACCTGCGGGGACCGCCCGACGACCGCGATCACGTGGTCCTCGAGCCCGGCCTTGCGGAGGGTGCGGCGGAACGTCGGCAGCGTGTCCATGACGCCGACCTCCGGGTCGACCACGGTCGGGTCGTGGTACTCCCACCCCGGCTGCTGCTCCTCGCTGCCCCGGTGGTGGTCCACGGTCACCGCGACCGTCCCCGCCTGCCGCGCGACGTCGGCCAGCAGGATCGTCGAGCGCCCGCAGTATGTGCCGACCTCGAGGAGCGGAAGGCCCAGCTTCGCGGCCTCGGCGGCGGCCGCGTACAGGGCCAGCCCCTCCTTGACGGGCATGAAGCCCTTGGCCGCCTCGAAGGCGGCGAGAATCTCCGGGCTGGGCTCCGTGGCGGTCATGGACCACTCCTACTGGTGGGTACGACGTGTGGGCGCCCATCGTGCCCCATGCCTCGCCCCGCGTCCCACCCGGAGCCCCCGGGGCCGTAGCATCGGGGCGTTTGCTTTGACGTGGACACTTCGCAGGGGGGAACGCGTGGACGACGAGAGGCGGAAACGGCGCCGAGGACTGCTCGTCACCGTGATCGCGGGCGCGATCATCGCATCGGCCGCGGGCATCGGACTGTGGGCCACGGACACCAAGCCGTTCCGGGACAGCTACTGCTGGGGCGCCTGGCAGGAGAACAGCGGCGCGGAATTCCTGGGCGAGGAGGTGCTCGCCGAGCCCGGCACCGGGCGATGGGCCACCGAGTCCGCGCCGCCCGCCCCCGACCGGCCGCACGCCACCTGCACCGTGGAGGTGGCCTCGACGTCCGCCGGCGGCGGTGGTGACGACGGCGACCACGGCAAGGTCACGCTGGAGTACGGGGCCGTGCCCGCCGGAGCCGAGGAACGCCGCCCGTGGATCTCCCGGAACCTCCACGGCTCCGCCTCCCCGCTGCCCGACGGCCTCCCGGGCCTCGTCGCGAGCGACCGGGGCATGCTCGTCCTGCCCACCGCGTGCGACGCGGACGGCAGGCCGGTGACGGTGACGGTCCGGAGCGAGGGCTTCACCATGGGGCCGCGGTCGACCGTCGGCCGCCTGCTCGTCGACGCGGCCAACCGGCTCATGAAGAAGGCGGGTTGCGCGCCGGAGGAAGAACTGCGCATCACCTCCCCGATGGCGAAGGTCGCGGAGCGGAGCTCCCCGGCCGATACGCCCTTGTGCCGGATTCCCGGGGTGACCTTCGCGTACGACAGGACGGTCCACTACGAGGAGCAGGTCGGCACGGTGGGGGACCGGCTCCAGACCTGCTCGGCGTGGTTCAGCGCCCGCCGGCTTCCCGACGAGCCCGCCGCCCAGTTCGTGATGGCGGGCGAGCCACGGCTGGCCGCGCTGTTCAGGGGGCTCCCCGAAGGCGCCGACAAGGGGCTGGTGCGCGCCACGTGCGACGGTCGGGAAACGGTCTTCTACGGAGACGTCCGGCCCGGCCTGCAGGGGCACGGACAGCCGGACGACCGGCGGGTGTTCCAGAACTTCGTCACGTCGGTGAGCAAGCGCATCGGATGCGCGACCGGGGGAGAGGCACGATGAACGAGAAGGCGAACAAGACGGCGAACGAGAAGGCGAACGAGACGGCGAATGAGACGGCGAATGAGACGGCGAACGACAACGGGAGGACACCCGACGCCACGGAGGAGACGCCCGCCGCCGCCCCGTCCTCCCGTCTGCGGCGTCTGCTGCGGAGTCGTACCGCCCGTACCGCGACCGTCGCCGCCGTCGTCGGCGCGCTGCTCGGCGCCGGGACCGTCGCCTGGCGCACCGACACGTTGCCCCTGGTGAGCGGTCACGCTCCCTGCTGGGACTCCTTCGACGAGGGAACGATGACGGCGCTGTTCGGCGACCGCGAGACCAGGGTCGAGGAGCAGGCCCTGGAGAGCGACGGCCGCGCCCGGGGCCTGACCTACGGCGAGTGCCGTGTCACCAGCTACAAGGGCGACAGGATCAGGCGCCGGCTGCATGTCGGCGTCCACCGCCTCGACGGCCTCTACGGGACCGACGCGCACCGGTGGCCCGGGGAGTTCCTCACCTCCCGGATGGTCCCGCTCGGCGAGGGCCTGCCCGGCATGACCTCGGCCGAACGGGCCTGGCTGGCCCTGCCGGAGAGCTGCACGGGCCCGGTCGGCGACAACGAGGCGGCGACCGTGGTCGACGTCTCGATGGGGGCCGCGCTGGAGATCGAGTGGGAGTACCAGGACGAGGACCGCGCCGCCCTGACCCGCGCGGTCGTCGCCGCGGCCAACGGCGTCATGCGCGACTTCGGCTGCTCCGGCACCTACCGCACCCCCGAGCGGCTGCCGGCCCTCCCCGAGCGGGGCCCCGTCTCGGCCACTTCCTTCTGCGGGATCAAGGGGCTGAAGATGCCGGCCCGTACCGGTGAGGAGCTGACGTGGTCCAGGTCGAGCGGCGACGGCGGCCCGGCGCGCGTGTGCGAGGCGGGTTACCGGAGCCTGGACGCCACGCTGCGGCTGACGACGGTGGTCGACCGCGGGCTGACCGACGTGTTCGGGAAGGACGTGCTTCGCGGCGGGACGGGAGTCAAGGGCACCAAGGGGTACGGGAGGGTGAGCGCGACCCGGGCGGTGTACCAGGCGGAGTGCCAGACCGGACGCGTGCTGTTCATGGTGGAGCAGGACCGTCCCCTTTACGACGACGCGACCCGGCTCACCCGCGAGCTGCTGCCCGCGTACGTCGCCGCCGAGGCGGAGCGCATCGGCTGCGGGCCGGAGAAGGTGGAGGCGAAACCCTCGCGCACCTGACCCGGCGCCGCTGATGACGACCCGGACATCCTCTCCACCGAGAATGACGAGGCGGGCCGAACGACCGCCAGTTCTCCAGCGATCAGGGAGCGGGCCGTCGGCTACGCTCGGCTGCAGGCCGCAGCCCCCTCCCGGGAGAATACGGCGGCGCTGATCGCACGCGTGATGGAGGAACGGTATGGGCACCGGCCAGGACCTGCTGTGGCGTAAGTCCTCGTACAGCGGGCGGCGCTGACCGCCGTGGCGACGCTCTTCGGGATGGCGGTCCTCGTCGTCGCCCTGACGGCCTGGGCGGGGGCCACGGTCGTCGGGGCGTTACGGGGCCGCCGGGCCGACCAGCCGGGGCGACGGCCCAGGCGGCGGCCTTCGCCCGCCAGGGTGGCCGTCGTCCTCGCCGTGCTCGCCTTCCTGGCGGGCGGGGCCGTCCACGCGTACGGCCTGTCGTACCTGCCGTTCCTGTTCCCTGAGGACGCGTGCTGGTTCAACGCGGGGTCGAAGGTCTCACCCGACTCCTCCGGCGCGCTGCCCGTCAGCCTGGTCTGCAACGGCGAGGAAATCGTCCCGGGCTGGGTCAACCCCTCGCTGCTCCTCCTCGGCGTCACGGGGATCGCGGCGACGGGCACGGCCGTCGTCCACGCGGTGCGCGCGCGGCGCGCGGCACGATGAAGGACATGACGCGCGGGCCGACGGACCGGCCGACGCCCTTCGATCCCGAAGTGGCCGCCGCTGTCGCCGCCTTGGGCACGGGTCGGCGCGAGCCGGTCACCCCGGGGAACCTGGCCGAGCGCCGGGCGCGGGACGCGGCCTCGCGGCCCCGGCCGACGGCCGTGGAGCTGCGGGCGGACGGGTGCTTCGAGGTGGAAGACCTACGCGTGGGAGACGTGACGCTGGTGAGCGCGCGGCCGGCGGGGCTGGACGGCCCGCTGCCGCTGCTCTACTACCTGCACGGCGGCGCGATGGTGATGGGCAACGCCTGGTCCGTACTCCCGACGGTGCTGCGCGAGTGGTCCGAGCCGCTGGGCATGGCCGTCCTCTCGGTCGAGTACCGGCTCGCGCCGGAGGCGCCGTACCCGGCCGCGCTGGAGGACGCGCACGCGGGCCTGGTCTGGGCGGCGGGGCACGCGGACGAACTGGACATCGACCCGGACCGCATCGTCATCGGCGGCAAGAGCGCGGGCGGCGGGCTCGCCGCGGCGCTCGCGCTGCTCGCGAGGGACCGCGGCGGCCCGGCCGCGCTGGGACAACTCCTCCTGTCGCCGATGCTGGACGACAGCCTGGCGACGTACTCCGCGCGCCAGATGTCGGGGGTGGACGTATGGGACCTGACGTCGCATGCGACGGTCTGGCAGGCGTATCTGGGTGATCTCCACGGGTCCGCCGAGCTGCCGCCGTACGCGGCACCGGCCCGCGCCACCGACCTGTCGGGGCTGCCTCCGGCGTACGTGGAGGTCGGCTCGGCGGAGATGTTCCGGGACGAGGGCGTGGCGTACGCGAACCGGATCTGGCAGTCCGGCGGCCAGGCCGAACTCCACGTCGTACCGGGCGCCTGCCACGGCTTCGACGGCCTGGCCCGCCACGCCACCCTCACCCAAGACGCCCGCGCGACCCGCACCCGCTGGCTTCGCCGGCTGCTCGCGCGGCCCGGTCGGCGCGCCGACCGGGCCGCGCGAGCCGCGCGGGCCGACTCCGCCGGATGGCGGCCGGGGCCTCCGCCGGTCGGCGGCACGTGTCACAAGCCGGGCCGGGCAGACGGGGGATCCTGAGGTGCGGGGGGCGTAGGGCCCGAACGAGAGCGATCCCGAGCGCCGTGCCCCGAACGAAGGGCCGGTCCCGCGTGCCACGGGAGAGGAAGCAGGGCGGTGGTCATGCTGACGGTGAAACCCACCCCGTGACTCTCGCCAAGGAGGCGGCTCACCGTGGCCGACAACACCCAAGCCACCGTAGAAGCAGCGGCCGTTCGCACTGCCGTCTACATGAACAGACGCTCCGTCATGCGCATCGACATCCCCATGGCGCACACCATGACGCCGCACAACAACGGATGGCGGATCACCTTCGACGCGGCGGGAAGACTTCGTGCCGTCATGAACGAAGGTCACAACGACTTCATCGACGTCAAGGCCGGAGACTTCCTGCTGTCCAGTGGGGAGGACTTCTTCATCTCGCTGCAGTCGACCAGCACCCTTCGTTCCGCTACCGAGGACGCGATGGCGGGAGAGGCACGCTGATGTCCACTCCCGTCACTCCCGTGAAAAACGTCCTCGACACGCTTGTGAGGTCGCTTCAGCCGGTCGCCACGGTGCGGCCGGGCGGCGTACTGGTGGATGCCACGATCGAGCCACTGCCCAGCACGGTCGAGATCACGGAGATGGTGAAGGGCGCCGTCGACATGACGTTCATCACGAAGGACGTCAGGTTCGCGGGTTCCGGGCCTGAGAAACCATCCCTCACTCCGGCCGATCTGGGCCCCCAAGTGATCACAGGCGGGCAGCCCCTGGGCGGCGTGGCCGTGCCACCCGGAGTCAACGGCCTGCTCGGCCAGCTCGCCGGCTCGATCCCCATGCTCAGCAAGACGCAGGTACCGGTACAGGTGGAGGTGGTGTGGAGCGTCGAGGACGAGAACGGCAACCCGCTCGCTGAGACCCAATGGGACATCGTCAAGGGAGTCCCGGACAACGAGGGCGGTACGCCCAAGATTAAAGGGACCGACATCACCGTCGCGTTCAAGCCGGTGGTGGAGGAACTCACCACGACCAATCCGGTGCCGGCACCGGCCCGTCGCCAGCTTCGCGCCAGAATCAAGCTCACCGTCCAGGGGACGCCGCCGGTGACGGCGGAGTCTCCGCCGGAGCTGCCGCCCGTCCCCGTGCTGATCCCCACGCTCCTCATCCCGAAGCTGATCGCGGCGTTCAGACACGACGAGTTCCAGCCCAAGGCAGGCGACGACGACGGGTTCGTGTTCCTCATGGTCCCCGGGCACTCGCCGCTGCGCAGCCTCGACCAGCTCAAGACGACTCTGGCGACGCTGCAGGAGACGTTGACCACGCTGAAGTCCTTCGCCGACCTGGCCGCGTTCCTGCTGAAACTCGACAGCCTGGTCAGCGGCGTCACCGCGAGCACGTACTTCGCGTTCGCCGGGGCGGACGGGGTGCCGGTGCTCAACGACATCACGGTGATCCAGAACGACCTGCTCACCAACGACATCGAGCTCGAGGACGAGATCAGTTCGATGATCTTCATCGGACCGCCGGGCAGGGTCGTCCACTGGTTCTGTGAGGACGACTACAGCACCGAGAACGGCGACTTCAG
Source organism: Streptomyces sp. NPDC053431 (assembly GCF_044544925.1). Classification (NCBI taxonomy): domain Bacteria; kingdom Bacillati; phylum Actinomycetota; class Actinomycetes; order Kitasatosporales; family Streptomycetaceae; genus Streptomyces; species Streptomyces sp. NPDC053431. The sequence continues at coordinate 724,841 of NZ_JBITXX010000001.1, forward strand.
CCTGAAGGTCGGCGGTCAGATGTTCACCGTCATCCGCAACCTCGCCAGCGCCGGTACGCCCGTGACGGACCCGCCCGGCATGGCGACCGTCCATCACACGCCCGACTCGGGGGACGAGACCTTCAACGACTACGTGTCCTCGGTCAGGTTCGAGTGACGCAGACGCTCCACGTCGAGGTACCCGGACCGGCGTCCTGCTGGACTCTCTCCGTCGACAGGGTCCGCCACCCCGTCAACGAGAGCGTTCCAGTGGCGCCGGGCCGGCGGCACGTCGACCTTCGCTGCGACCTGCTCTGGCCCGCCGCACGGGCCGAAGGCCACGTCACCTGCACGGTCCATGTGCCGGCCGGCGGCAGGGTGCGCCTCACGACCCCCGGCGCGGACCTGATCGGAAGCCTCTCCAATCCCGGGGTGCCCGACCGCCTTCCGGCGTGAAGGCGCCTTACCCCGCGGCGTCTTCGGTGTCGCCCGTACGCCCGGCCGCGCCCGCGAGCACCGCGCGCAGCCGCAGCACGCCCGCCTTCCACGCGTCGCCGTCCGACTCCTCCCACAGCTCCAGGAGTTCGGAGTCCTTGCCGAGCACCCGGTCGAGGGCCGCGAGGGCCTCGGGGCGCAGGGCGGCGGGGAGGGGCGGTATCGGGGCCTCAGGGCCGTACGCCGTGGTGACCGGGTCGCCGCCGGGCAGCTGCGCGGCGACCAGGGCCGCCGCGGCGACGGCCTCGACCGCGATGTCGGAGTCCAGGTAGTCGTCCCCTGTCCCGGTCACCTCGCGGAAGGCGGCGAGCAGCACCTCCGCCTTCCTCTCCGCCGATGCCTCGTCGACCGTGTACGAGAAGTCCGCGGCGGTGTCGTTGTCGAAGGGGCCGATGTCCCAGGTGCCCATGGCGCGTGCGCCCTCTCTTTCCCGCATGCCTGCTGTCGCTCCGCATCGTGACAGGCGGCACTGACAACGCCGGCGCGGTCCGACTGGTCCCGGCGGCCGGCCCCGGCGACCCCGGCGGCCCCTCGGCCGCAGCCGCTCCCGCGGGATCCGCGACGAACCCTCTCATCTGACCTTCCGTCAGATTGAAACGTGTTCTAGTCTGCGGAGCCATGGGCATCGCCATCACGCACGAACAGCGGGAGCTCGCCCGATCCGTCCGCGGCTGGCTCACCCGCGCCGTACCGCCGGAGGCCGTACGCAAACTGCTCGACGCGCCCGACACCGGCCGCCCCGCGTACTGGGACGGGGCCGCCCGGCAGGGACTGCTCGGGATCCATCTGCCGGAGGAGTGCGGCGGCGGGGGCGGCGACCTGGTCGACCTGGCCGTCGTCCTGGAGGAGGCCGGGCGGGCGCTGCTGCCCGGGCCGTACCTGCCCAGCGTCCTCGCCGCCGAACTGCTGCACCGCGCCGGCCGGACCGAGGAGGCCGCCGCCGTCGCCGCGGGCGAGCGGATCGCGGCCGTCGCCCTCGGTGCCGGGACGCTCACCGCCCTCCGCACCGACGACGGGTACGTCCTCGACGGCACCGCCCCGCCGGTCCTCGGCGGCGCCGGCGCCGACCTGCTGATCCTCGCCGCCGCCACCGCCGACGGCACCGTCTGGCTCGCCGCGGACGCCGGGGCGGCGGACGGCACCGTCGCCGTACGCCCGCACGACAGCGCCGACCCCACCCGGCCCACCGCCGAGGTCACCGCGCGCGGCACCCGCGTTTCGGCTGACCGGGTGCTCGCCCTCGACTCCCTCCTCGTCCGCGACCTCGCCGCCGTCCTCCTCGCCGCCGACGCCTGCGGCACCGCCGCCCGCGCGGTCGACGTCGCCGCCGAACACGCCCGCACCCGGGTGCAGTTCGGCAAGCCCATCGGGCAGTTCCAGGGCGTCAAGCACCTGTGCGCCGACATGCTCGTGCGCCTCGAACAGGCCCGCGCCCTCACCTGGGACGCGGCCCGCGCCGCCCGCGAGGCCGACCCCGACGCACGGACCCTCACCGCGGCGCTCGCCGCCGCCACCGCCCTCGACACCGCGTACGGCTGCGCCAAGGACTGCGTCCAGATCCTCGGCGGCATCGGCTTCACCTGGGAGCACGACGCCCACCTCCACCTGCGCCGCGCGCTCGTCGCCCGCCAGCTCCTCGGCGGCGGCGACACCCACCGCGCCACCGCCGTACGCCACGCCGCCGCCGGCACCCGCCGCGTCCTGCGCCTCGAACTCCCCGAGGACGCCGAGCGGTTCCGTACGGCCGCCCGCGAGGCGCTCGCACCCGCCGCCGGACTCGACCCGCGCGCCGCCCGCCGCGCCCTCGCCGGCACCGGCTACGCCGCGCCGCACCTCCCGGAGCCGTACGGACTCGGCGCCGGCCCGCTGCAACAGCTCGCCGTGCAAAGGGAGATGGAGGCGCTGGGCATCACGCTCAGCCCGCTGTCCATCGCCACCTGGGTGATCCCCTCCCTCCTCGCGTACGGGACACCGGCGCAGCAGGAACGCCACCTCGGCCCCACCCTGCGCGGCGAACAGCAGTGGTGCCAGCTCTTCTCCGAACCCGAGGCCGGCTCGGACCTCGCCTCCCTCCGTACGAGAGCCGAGCGGACGGACGGCGGTGGCTGGCGGATCAACGGGCAGAAGGTGTGGACGAGCGCCGCCCAGTGGGCCGACTACGGGATCCTGCTCGCCCGCACGGACCCCGACGCGCCCAAGCACCGCGGCCTCACCTACTTCGTCGTCGACATGAAGACCACTCCCGGCGTCGACATCCGCCCGCTCAAGGAGATCACCGGCGAGTCCCTCTTCAACGAGGTGTGGTTCGACGACGCCGTCCTGCCCGCCGACGCGGTCGTCGGCGAGGTGAACGACGGCTGGCGCGTCGCCCGCAACACGCTGGGCAACGAACGCGTCCACATGGCCGACCAGGTCGCCTTCGACACCGGCCTCGAAGCGCTCGTCGCGGCCTCCGCGACGGCCGACACCTCCGTACGCGTCCGGATCGGCGCCCTCGTCGCCGAGGCGCACGCCCTCGCCTGCATCGGCCTGCGCACCACCCTCCTCCAGGTGTCGGGCCTCGAACCCGGCCCGGGCGCGAGCGTCCGCAAGCTCGTCCAGACCCTCCACCAGCAGAAGGTCGCCGAGCTCGCCCTCGAACTGCTCGGCCCGGCGGGCGCGGTGGCGGAGGGACCGGGGCGGCGGGCCGTGCACGGACTGCTGATGTCGCGCTGCCTGACGATCGCGGGCGGGACGACGCAAGTGCAGCTGAACGTCGTGGCCGAGCGCCTGCTCGGCCTCCCGAGGGACTGACCAGAGACAGACCAGAGACTGACCAGAGACTGACCAGAGACGGAGAGGCCTGCTGTGAAGTCGTACATCGTGGGCGTAGGCATGACGAAGTTCGAGAAGCCGGAGACCCGGGACTGGCAGTACTGGGACATGGCGAAGGAGGCCGGCACCGCCGCCCTGGCCGACGCCGGCATCCCGTACGGCCTGGTCGAACAGGTGCCGGTCGGCTACTGCTTCCAGCCCTCGACGGCCGGCCAGCGCGCCGCGTACGAACTCGGCCTGACCGGCGTCCCCGTCTACAACGTCAACAACAACTGCGCGACGGCGTCGACGGCGCTGATGATGGCGCGGCAGTTCGTGGAGGGCGGGATCGCGGACTGCGTGCTCGCCCTTGGCTTCGAGAAGATGGCGCGGGGCGCCCTGGGCGGCGGCTCGGACGGCGGAGACTTCAAGACGTCACCTGTCGCCCGGCACTACGGCATCATGGCGGCCGCCCACGGCTTCGAGATGAGCCCGCCCACCGCGCAGATCTTCGGCAACGCGGCCCGGGAGCACATGGACCGCTACGGCACGACGGAGGTCCAGCTGGCGGCGGTCGCGGCCAAGAACCACCGCCACTCGTCCCGTAACCCCCACGCGCAGTTCCAGGACGTCTACTCGGTCGAGGAGATCCTCGCGGCGAAGACCATCCACCGCCCGCTCACCAAGCTCCAGTGCTCGCCGACCTCGGACGGCGCGGCGGCCGCGGTCGTGGTGTCGGAGCGCTTCGTGGCCGAACACGGCCTGGCGGACCGGGCGGTGGAGATCGCGGGCCAGGCCATGACGACGGACACGGCGGAGTCCTTCGCCTCGGGCTCCTGCATCGACGTCGTGGGCCGCCCGATGTCGCGGGAGGCGGCGAGGAAGGCGTACGAGACCTCGGGCCTCGGCATCGAGGACGTGGACGTGGTCGAACTCCACGACTGCTTCTCGATCAACGAGCTGCTGACGTACGAGGCCTTGGGCATGTGCGAGGAGGGGGCGTCGGGCAAGCTTGTGGAGTCGGGCGCGACGACGTACGGCGGCCGCTGGGTCGTGAACCCCTCCGGCGGCCTGATCTCGAAGGGCCACCCGCTGGGCGCGACGGGCCTGGCACAGGCGGCGGAACTGGTCTGGCAGCTGCGCGGCGAGGCCGGCCCACGCCAGGTGCCGGGCGCGCGGGTGGGCCTGGCCCACAACATCGGGCTGGGCGGGGCGGCGGTGGTGACGATGCTGCGCAGGCCGTAGCGGCAAGGTACAGAGAACGGTGATGTACGGGTCGGGGCGGGTCTGCGACCATGACACCCATGCCGCGACCCGAGATCACCGGGAAGACTCCCGACCCCACCGCCCCGACCGACCCCGCCCTGTCCGGCCCCGCCCGGCCCTCCCCGCCCGGCCGTGTGTGGCCGGTGGTGCTGGTCGCCTGCGCGGGCCAGTTCCTCGTCATCCTCGACGTGTCCGTCGTGAACGTGGCGCTGCCGTCGATGCGGACGGAGCTCGGGCTCACGGCGACGGGCCTGCAGTGGGTGGTGAGCGTGTACTCGATCGCGTTCGCGGGCTTCATGCTGCTCGGCGGCCGGGCGGCGGACCTCTTCGGCCGCAAGCGCATGTTCGTGGCGGGCCTGAGCCTCTTCACCCTGGCCTCGGTGGCCGGCGGTCTGGCCCAGGAGGGCTGGCAGCTGCTCGCGGCCCGCGCGGTCCAGGGCCTGGGCGCGGCCGTGCTCTCCCCGTCGACCCTCACCCTGGTCACCGCCACGGTCCCGGACGGTCCGGCCCGCACCCGGGCCGTCGGCACCTGGACGGCGGTCGGCGCCGCCGGCGGCGCGGCGGGCGGCTTCATCGGCGGCGCGCTGGTGGACCTGCTCTCCTGGCGCTGGGTCCTGCTGATCAACGTCCCCATCGGCGTCGTGGTCCTGGCGGGCGCCCTGCTGTGGCTGACCGAGAGCCGCGTCGAGGGCGGCCGGCGCCTGGACCTGCCGGGCGCGATCCTGGTCACGGCGGGCCTGGCGACTTTGGCGTACGGCATCGTGCAGACGGAGGAGTCGGGCTGGACGTCCCCGTCGACCCTGGTCCCGCTGGCCGCGGGCGCTCTGCTCCTGACCGCCTTCGTCCTGGTCGAACGCCGAACCCCGGCCCCCCTGATGCCCCTGCGCATCTTCCGTACGCGGGCGGTGTCGGCGGCGAACGTGACGATGCTGCTGTGCGGCTCGTCGTCGTTCGGCATGTGGTTCTTCATGACGCTGTACGCCCAGAACGTCCTGGACTACCCGCCCCTGGAGGCCGGCCTGGCCCTGATCCCCAGCTCGGCGAGCGTCATCGCCGGCTCGAAACTGGCCCCCCGCCTCCTGCCCGCCTTCGGCGCCCGCACGGTCGCGGTGACGGGCGCCCTGGTCGCGGCGAGCGGATTCGCCTGGCAGTCCACGATGACGCCCGACGGCACCTACCTGACGGCGATCCTCTTCCCGGGCGTCCTGATGATGTTCGGCATCGGCGTCGCCTCCACCCCCCTCGCCGTCCTCGCCACCACCCAGGCACCCCCCTCCGAAGCCGGCCTCGCCTCCGGCCTCATTAACACCTCCCGCACCATGGGCGGCGCCCTCGGCCTCGCGACCCTCTCCACGGTCGCCGCCACGGTCACCGCCGGCGCCACCACCCCCGAAGCCCTCACCTCCGGCTACGCGGCGGCCTTCCGCACGGCGGCGTGCGTGCTGGTGGGGACGGCGGTGGTGATGGGGGTGTGGCTGCCGCGGCGGGAGAAGCGGAGCGACGACATGCGGTGATACAAATCAAGCTGTCGACAATTGACGTGACGTGCGTCACATCTCTGTCACGCCAGTCGGCATCACGCTATGCGCATTAATTGGAATCTCACATTCCGTTTGATGGTCCACTTGCGCCTGGAGGTCAAGGGAGTCCTTTCGAGTTCGTCGGCTCGGCCGATGATTGCGTACGGTGCTTGTCACGCTGTGTGGCTGAAAACCGTTCCCGAGCGGGCGTTAAATCGGCGCCGATGTATCGCCCTATGGGCCTATTTACCCGGTCGGACTGCGACTTCCGGACATGACAAATGTCTTTGACGTGACGGCAAGTCATGTCGTTGGGTGACCCACCTACTGTGAACTTTGCGCGATGCAGGGGTGGGGATTGTGAAGAGACAGTGGGTGCGTCGGCGTGCCCGAAGCACCGTGGTCGCGCTATCGGCAATGGCCATTAGCTTGATTGTTCCGGTCTCGTCGGCCCACGGGGTCACGCCGACCGCGGATTCGTCCGTGCTCGACGAAGCACACCAGGCGCTCGAACAGGCCAAGGAAACCGGCCGGCGCGTTGAGGTCCAGAGCGAGCGCGGGGAACGCACCACCGTGTTCGCGAACCCCGACGGTTTCACACGTGCCGACGGTACGGTCGGACCCAAGGCGGCATCGGCCGAGATGTCGTTCTCGGACGGCTCCGGCGACGGCCCCCTGGTCAAGATCTCCGACCAGGGCCGTTCGCTCGAACTCGGCTGGAAGGGCGACCTCCCGGGACACTTCCTGCCGTCGAGTGACAGCCTGGAAATCGGCAAGGAAGCGTTTGCGGCAGCGGGGGTTCACTTCTGATGAACAGCTTCGATGATCTGACGTCGCTCGACCTGCGATCTCTCGCCGAGGGCCTGGCCTCGCACGCTCCCGCCCAGGCTGAGCTGGTGCCTGGCCAGTGGCTAGGCGTTGTCGAGCTGCTCACGATGCGCCTGACTGACGGTTTCGGAGACCTGCCGACGGAGCTCTGGGGTGCGTGTTCGGAGGCATTCGGGTACGCCCTCGAAACCGCCGTCGCCTCTGGTGCAATCGATTACCGCGAGAGCGTGATTCGCCGCTTGAATCTTTCACTAACCCTGCTTCAGAAGGTCCCGCCGAACGCCGAATTCGATGTTCTCAATCCGGGCTACCTGATCGACCTCCTGCTTCAGGAGATTCCGATGTCGGCCGAAGAAGCTCGGACCCTATCGGCCGATTGGCGCAGTCTCGACATTTCGCAGATTCGACTTCTGCGAGCCGTCAAGAACATCGTATCGCCCGGTCTGGCGATCTCTAGCCTGGCTTCTGGAAAGGAATTTGATCCACGTTTGACGGCGTGGGAGGAAGTTCTTCCATCGCTCCCTTAAGTGAGTAACCAGGAAGCCCCACCGGATCAGAATTCCGGTGGGGCTTCCTGTGCTTTGACGGCAGAAGTTGACGGCAACGTCGGCGGCCGGGTGCTGCAACCAAGCGGCGGATCGTCGCCGTCGCGGGGCTCCGGACGACCGTCGGGCTGGGTGGCAGAGCGCGTTGCTGAGGGTGTCGATGGCCTGCCTCTGGAGGCGGAGCGGACGTGGGCATACACCGTCGCGATCACGCCGATGTGGGCATGGCCCAGCAGCTCCTTGAGCACGACGAGTTCGACGCCCTGTTCTAGGAGGAGGGTCGCCGCCGAGTGGCGGAGGTCGTGGAGCGGATGCGGCGGAGCCTCGCCCGGCGGAGTAGGGCGGTGAAGTGGCGGGTGAAGACGTAGCCGCCTTCCAGCTCCTACCCGCCACTTCGCGCTCCTGGTGCTGCCGGTCGCGGTGCTGCTCGAGTGAGCGCACGCACAGCGTCGGCAGGGCGATCCGCCGCTCGGAGCTCTGGGTTTTCGTCGGGAGAGCGGTCAGGCCAGCGGTTTTGGTGCGCTGGAGGGTGCGGCGCATGCTGGCGGTGCCGCTGGCCAGGTCGAGGTCTTCCCAGCGCAGGCCGAGGAGTTCGCCCTTGCGGAGCCCGGTCCGCAGAGCGAGGTCGAACAGGGCGTGCAGCCGGTGGCCGTGGGCGGCGGCGAGAGGGTGCGAGCCTCAGCCTCGTCGGCGGTGAGGGGCTCGAAACGGCGGGGCCGGGCTGTGCCCACGCGGATGTTGCGGGCGACGTTGCGCGGGATCTCCCTCGCGGACCGCGTGCTCCGAGGCGGACTTGAGCACGGAGTGGATGTAGGCGAGTCAGCGGGGGAGCCGCTTGCCGCAGCACGTGCCGGTCGCGCAGCAGCGGGGCTAAGTTTCCGTGCTGATTCTCAGAACGTAGCGAAGAGCCCCGCCGGACGTCCGGCGGGGCTCTCTTCGGGCTTACAACCACCCCTGCTGACGGGCCGCCCGGACCGCCTCCATCCTGTTCCGGGTGCCCGTCTTCCCGATCGCCGACGACAGGTAGTTGCGGACCGTCGACTCCGAGAGGTGGAGGGTGGCCGCGATGTCCGCGATCGTCGCGCCGTCCACCGAGGCGCCCAGGGCGTCGCGTTCGCGGGCCGTCAGGGGGTTCGGGCCGGCGCTGAGGGCGGCGGCCGCGAGGGCCGGGTCGATGACCGTTTCGCCGCGGAGGGCCTTGCGGACGGCCTCGGCCAGGTCCTCGACCGGGCCGTCCTTGACGAGGAAGCCCGCCGCGCCGGCCTCCATCGCGCGGCGGAGGTAGCCGGGGCGGCCGAAGGTCGTGAGGATGAGGACGCGGCAGTCGGGGACCTCGTCGCGCAGGTCCGCCGCCGCGTCGAGGCCCGAGCGGCCCGGCAGTTCGATGTCCAGCAGGGCCACGTCGGGGCGGACCGTCAGGGCGGTGGACACGATCTCGTCCCCCCGGCCGACCTGCGCGACGACCTCCAGGTCCGGTTCCATCCCGAGGAGCAGCGCGAGCGCGCCGCGCATCATGCCCTGGTCCTCGGCGAGGAGGACCCTGACGGACTTCGTGGGGCGGTGGTCCTGCGGCATCTCGTTCACGGGATCAGGGTAGGGCGGGGTGCGGTCGGGGCGCGCGTCGGAAGGTGTGCTTCCACTTGGCCGGCCGGAGGCGGCCGGCCGGCGCATCCCCGTGCCGGGGCGGGTCGTTGGGAGGGCATGAACGACATCAAGCGCACAGTCGCCGCCCTTCTTCTCGCCGGTGCCGCCCTCGGGTCGGCCGGTGCCCCGCAGGCCGCGGCCGAGGACGGACTCGGGCTCGTCGGGATGCTCGGGCTCCACGACGGCAGCAAGGGGGGTGACGGGACCTCCGTGACCATCAGCGGGAACGACTCCGTCTCCGACATCGGCTAGCCGGGGCGCGACCGCGGAGGCGGGAGCTCAGCCTCGCGCGAGCTCCTCCACCGGGAGCTCCGCCGTCACCCGGAAGCCGCCCCTCGGACCCGGGCCCGAGGTCAGGCTGCCGCCGGCCGCGGTGAGGCGTTCCGTCAGGCCCTTCAGGCCGCTGCCCGGCATGCCGGGGATGCCAGGGGTGCCTTCGGGCGGGACGCCGCGGCCGTTGTCCGTGACCGTGAGGCGGACGCGGTCCGGGGTGCCGCCCAGCTCGAACTCGCAGCGGGTCGCGCCGCTGTGGCGTACCGCGTTGGTCGCCGACTCGCGGACCACCCAGCTCAGCAGGGCCTCCGTCTGCGGCTCCAGGGGCGGGCCCGACTGGAGGACCACCGGTTCGATGCCGGCCGAGGAGAGGGCGTCGCGGGCGCGGTCGAGCTCCGTGGTGAGGCTGCCCTCGCGGTAGCCCGTCACCGCCTCGCGGATCTCGGTGAGGGCCTGGCGGCCCACCGACTCGATGTCCGCGATCTGCGTGAGTGCCGCCTCCAGGTCGCGAGGGGCAAGGCGGCGGGCGGCCTCGGCCTTCACCACGATCACCGAGAGCGTGTGGCCCAGCAGGTCGTGCAGGTCGCGGGAGAAGCGGAGGCGTTCCTTCTCCACCGCCGTGCGGGCGAGTTCCTCCTGGGTGGCCCGCAGCTCCTCCACCGTGCTGTTCAGGGTGAGGATCGCCGCCGTCACCATGACCGAGATGAACGTGCCGTACACGATCCCGAACGAGTCCCAGCCGTCCCGCCAGAGCGTCACCACCCCGACCGCCAGGACCAGGGGGAACACGAGCAGCCGCAGGCGCACCGCGCCCCGGACGATCGCCCCTACCGCGAGGCCCAGGAGCGGGAAGAGGAGCAGCCACTCCCTGCCGTAGCCGATGGCGAGCGCGAAGGTGAGCGCGCCCAGGGCGGCGAGGAGCCACCAGGTCGTCGCGTTCTCGCGGCGGCGCTCGTCGAAGGCGCGGAGGACGATCGCGATGTAGAGGGTGTTGAAGGCGAGCAGGCCCAGGCCCCCGAGCCAGGGGTTCGCGGCCTCGCCGCTGACGAGGTGGGACAGCGCGCCCAGGCCCATCAGCAGCCACGGCAGCAGGCTCAGTCCGCTCGGACCTTCCTTGTGCCGCCGCTCCGCCCGCTCCCGCAGCGCCGCGCGCCGGCACCGCCACCAGTCCCTCATCCCCGTTCCTTCCTTTCCGATCCGTTACGCCGTCCTCGCCGAACGACGGTAGGAGATCGCCGCGTACGCGCCGAACGCCACCGCCCAGACGGCCAGGATCGTCAGCGCCGCCGCGCTCGGCATCGTGCCCTCCGCGACCGCGCGGCCCAGCTCCGAGAAGCGGTTGGTCGGGGTGTACGAGGAGACCGTGGCCAGCCACTTCGGGAACAGTTCGACCGGGAACCACAGGCCGCCGACCACCGCGAGGCCCAGGTTGCAGGCGATGTTGACAACGCCCGTGGTCTGCGCCGACAGACGGTAGCCGTTGCCGAGGCCGAGCAGGGTGAAGGGGAGCGAACCGGCCCACAGGGCGACGGCCGTGACCGCCCACTGCCAGGCTTCGAGCCGTACGCCGTTGGCGAGGCCGCCCGCGAGCAGCACCGCGGTGATGGCGGGGAGCACCACGACCGTGCCGGTCAGGGCCCGGCCCGTGACCACCTGGCGCGGGGTCATCGGCGTGATCCGCAACTGGCGCAGCCAGCCGGAGGACTTGTCCTCGGCGACTCCCGTGCCGAGGGACAGGGCGGCGCCCAGCGCGCCGTACGCCGCCATGCCGACCATCGCCGCGGTCTTGAACTCGGCGCTGTTCTGTCCGCCGAGGTTGGTGAAGAGCAGGTACATCATGACCGGCATTCCGATCGACGAGATCGCGAAACCGACGTCGCGCAGGGTGCGGCGGACTTCGAGGCGGACGTAGGCGGTGATCATCGGGACATCTCCGGGGTCGTGTCGGAGGCGGCGGGGGCGGCAGAGGTTGCGGGAGCGGCGGCGTATGCGGCGGCGGGGGCCGGCTCGCGGGTGAGGGCGAGGAAGGCGTCGTTCAGGGAGACCGGGGTGACCTCCAGGTTCCGTACGGCGTGCATCGCGGCGAGCGCGAGGACGGTCGCGTCGGAGTCGTCGCTGCGCAGGTGGGCACGGTCACCGCGGATCTCCACGGCGGTTACCCCCGGCAGCAGCGCGAGCCTCTCGGTGGAGCGGCCGGCCAGGTCGAAGGAGACGCTGGTGCCGCCCACCGCCCGCTTCAGCTGCTCGGCGGTGCCGTCGGCGACGACCCGCCCGGAGTCCACCACGACGATCCGGTCGGCATGGGCGTCGGCCTCCTCCAGGTAGTGGGTGGAGAACAGGACGGTGTTGCCGCGCCGGGCGTAGCCGCGCATCGAGTCCCAGAAGGCCTCGCGGGCCTCGACGTCGAGGGCCGCGGTCGGCTCGTCCAGGACGATCAGCTCGGGGTTGCCGGCCAGGGCGACGGCGAACCGTACGCGCTGGGCCTGGCCCCCGGAGAGCCGGTCGACGCGCCGGTCGGCGAGTTCGGTGAGGCCGGCGAGCTGCAGGGCCTCGGCGACCGGCATCGGAGCGGGGTAGGTGCGGGCGACGAAGCCGACCAGCTCGCGGACGGTGACCCGGGGGACCGGGCGCACGTCCTGCAGCATGGCGCCGATCCGGCCGGCCTCGACCGCGCGGGCCGGCGCCCCGTCGAAGAGGCGGACCTGCCCGCTGTCGGGCTCGTCGAGGCCGAGGAGGAGGTTGACGGTCGTCGACTTGCCGGCGCCGTTGCGGCCGAGCAGGGCGACGGTCTCGCCGCGGCGGATGGCGAGGTCGATGCCGTCCACGGCACGGACCCGGCCGAAGGCGCGGGCGACGCGGGTGAACTCCACCGCGGTCCCCTCGGCGACCGCGCGCCCCGCGGCCCTTGCTGATGCTGCTGTCTTCATGCCCACGAAGCTACGGAGCGGGGCCGGGGGGCCGGCAGGCTCGGGAGTACGGACCTGGCGGTGACAAATGTCCTGGGTCCGGCCCGCACGCGCCCGCCCGAGAGGTGGGCCGGCGAGCACTTCTGACGTACCGTCAGGAGGGTTCACAAGCGTCGGGGCCTCCGCTATACATGGGGCACCGAACTGGAACGCGTTCTAGCTTCGCGCGGCGTTTCCCAGCTCGGTCCCGCACGGCCTCGGCGCGGTCGACGGTGCGGACGGCCGCGCCGAGGTCTTCACCTGCCAGGGCCACCCCGGCCACCAAGGAGCAGCAACGCGATGCCCATTGACGCCGCCAAGGCCGTCGCCGCCGAGCCCCGCAGCGCGGAGATCGGCTGGGACCACAAGGACGTCCAGCTCTACCACCTCGGCCTCGGCGCGGGCGTCCCCGCGACCGACCCCGACGAGCTGCGCTACACCCTCGAATCCCGGCTCCACGTCCTGCCCAGCTTCGCCACCGTCGCGGGCGCCGGCATGGGCGTCGTCGGCGGCCTGTCCGCCCCCGGCATCGACATCGACCTCGCCGCCGTCCTGCACGGCGGGCAGTCGATCACCCTGCACCGCCCCCTCCCGGTCGCCGGCAGGGCCGTCTCCACCTCCCGCGTCGCCGCCGTGTACGACAAGGGCAAGGCCGCCGTCCTGGTGCTCCGCTCCGAGGCGGCCGACGCCGACGGGCCGCTGTGGACCAGCGACGCCCAGATCTTCGTCCGAGGCGAGGGCGGCTGGGGCGGCGACCGCGGGCCCTCCGAGCGCCTCGAGGTCCCCGACCGGGCGCCCGACGCCACCGCCGAGCGGCCCATCCGCGAGGAGCAGGCGCTGCTCTACCGCCTCTCCGGTGACTGGAACCCGCTCCACGCCGACCCCGAGTTCGCCAAGCTGGCGGGCTTCGACCGGCCCATCCTGCACGGCCTGTGCTCGTACGGCATGACCCTCAAGGCGGTCGTCGACACCCTCCTCGACGGCGACGTCACCCGGGTCCGCTCCTACCGCACCCGCTTCGCCGGGATCGTCTTCCCCGGCGAGACCCTGCGGATCCGGATGTGGCGCCTGGCGGACGACCGGGCCGGCGGCGGCGCGGGCCGGATCCAGGTCACCGTCAGCGCCGTCGAGCGCGACGACGCCCCCGTACTCGCCGACACCGTCGTGGACCACTCTTGATCATCACGGGCTGATTGGAGCCGCACCATGCGCGCAGCCGTACTGCACGAGATCGGCCAGGACAAGCTCGAAGTCCTCGACGACGTCGAGGCGGTGGGCTTCGGCCCCGGCAAGGTGAAGATCCGGGTCCGGGCCACCGGACTGTGCCACTCCGACATCTCCGCCATGAGCGGCGTCCTGCCGCAGCCCGCACCCTTCGTCCCCGGACACGAGGGGGCCGGCGAGATCACCGACATCGGCGACGGCGTCACCGGGCTGAGCGAGGGGCAGCGGGTGCTGCTGTGCTGGCTGCCCGCCTGCGGCAGCTGTCCCTCCTGCAAGCGCGGCCAGACCCAGCTCTGCCTGGCCGGCTTCATGAACGCCGGCATCCCCAACTTCAAGCGCCCCGGCGGTGACGTCTTCGGCTTCGCCGGCACCGGCACCTTCGCCGAGGAGGTCGTCGTCGACGCCGGCTGCGCCGTCCCGATCCCCGACGACGTGCCCTTCGACATCGCCGCCCTGATCGGCTGCGGCGTGACCACCGGGCTCGGCGCCGCCATCAACACGGCCAAGGTGGAGGCCGGTTCGTCGGTCGCCGTCATCGGCTGCGGCGGCGTCGGCGTCTCCGCGATCCAGGGCGCCAAGCTCCAGGGCGCCGCCCAGATCGTCGCCGTCGATCCCGTCGAGTCCCGGCGCGAGGCCGCCCTCCGCTTCGGCGCCACCGAGGCCGTCGCCCCCGACGCGCTCGTCGACGCCAAACAGCGGATCACCGGCGGCGAGGGCTTCGACTACGTCTTCGAGGTCGTCGGCAGGTCCGCCACCGCGCGCACCGCGTACGAGACGACCCGGCGCGGCGGCACCCTCTGCGTGGTCGGCGCGGGCGCCCTCGACGACCACCTCCAGCTCAACATGTTCGAGCTGTTCTTCGACGAGAAGCGGATCCTGCCGTCGATGTACGGCGGCGGGGACGTGCTCCGCTCGTACGAACGGGCCATCGCGCTGTGGCGGGCCGGCCGCATCGACCTGGCGTCCCTCATCACCCACCGGGTGCCGCTCGCGGGGATCAACGAGGCGCTGGAGCAGATGCGCACGGGTGTGGCGCTGCGTACGTGCATCGAGATCTGACCCCGCAGACGTGCAACGACGGTGAGAGGACCTGATCTTCCATGTCACTCCCTCTTGAGGGCCTGAGCGCCATCGTCACCGGCGCCGGCCGCGGCCTCGGCCGGGCCGAGGCCCTGGAACTGGCCCGGCTCGGCGCGGCCGTGGTCGTCAACGACTACGGCCAGCCCGGGCGGGACGGCTCGGGCGAGGCGTCCGCGGCCCCCGCCGAGGAGGTCGCCGCGGAGATCCGCGCGGCCGGCGGCCGGGCCGTCGCCCACCTCGGCGACGTCGCCGACTTCGAGACGGCCCGCGGTCTGGTCGACCTGGCCGTGGCGGAGTTCGGGAAGCTGGACGTCCTGGTCAACAACGCGGGCATCCTGCGGGACCGGATGGTCTTCTCGATGAGCGAGGAGGACTGGGACTCGGTGATCCGGGTCCACCTCAAGGGCCACTTCAACACGACCCACTTCGCGGCCGCGCACTGGCGGGGCCGGGCCAAGGCGGGCGAGAGCGGTGTCTACGGCAGGATCGTCAACACCTCCTCCGAGGCCTTCCTCGCCGGATCGGCCGGACAGCCCAACTACGCGGCGGCCAAGGGCGGGATCGTCGGCCTCACGACGTCCACCGCGCTCGCCCTCGCCAAGTACGGGGTCACCGCCAACGCCATCTGTCCGCGGGCCCGCACCCGGATGACCGAGGACGTGTTCGCCGGCTTCGCGGAGCCGACCGCCGAGGACGAGCTCGACCCGCTGTCGCCGGAGCACGTGGCGCCGCTGGTGGGCTATCTCGCCTCCCCGGCGGCGGCCGGTGTCAACGGGCAGCTGCTCGTCGTCCACGGCGGCATGGTGGCGGTGGTGGACCGGCCGAAGGTGGCCGCCAAGTTCGACACCGCCAAGGACGTCTTCACGTACGAGGAGCTGGACGGGCTGCTCACCCCGCACTACGCGGCCCGGCCGGCGGGGGAGACCTTCGCGGCGGCCGAGGTCCTCGGCCTCAAGAAGGGCTGAGGGCGGGAGGCCGAGGGCAGGACGCTCAGGGGCAAGAGGCTCGCCGATCGGCCACACGGGGGTGTGGTGGGGAAGGCGAACGGCCCCCGGACCGCTGGTCCGGGGGCCGTTCGCCTGTTCGGCGGGTCCTACTGCGCTTCGGGCTCGCGCCGGTGGCGGCCGTGCGGGGAGGACGAGGAGTCCTCCGCCGGCGCGGCCTGTCCGCGGTGCTTGCCGGAGCCGTGCGACTCCTGAACATCCGTCCTGCTGTTCGACATGGCCGTCGTGGTCATGGTGGAACTCACCCCGTAGTCGCTCTTGCTTATGCGGCTCGGAGAGTTTAACCAGCGGGTTTACGGTCCGTCAGCGGAGCCTGTTGCAACGGCACGGGGCGGCACACCCGGGGCTCCTGAACGGCCGGTTCCGCCTCCGGCGGGGGCTCTTCGGCCGGCTCCTCCAGGGCGGCGAGCCCACAGGGCACGCCGGCCGTCGCGTACGGCAGCCGGAGCACCCCGGAGGCCGTCCACAGGCCCGCCCCGGCCAGCCAGCCCGTGGGGGCGGCCAGGTGGCGCATCCGGCGGGCGGACGGCCGCCACATGCCCACCCAGCTGCCGGCGGCCGCGTCGATCCGCAGCGCGACGGCGCAGCTCTCCGGCGTCAGGACCTGCGCCGGCTGCACCGCGAACGGCGTCACCGCCGCGTCGTCGAGCCGCAGACAGTCCGGGAACCGCACCGGGAGCAGGCTTCCGAGGATCCCCCAGCCGAGCCGGTCGTGTCCCGGCGAGGGCGCGTCGGAGCGGATGAGCAGCAGCCCGCTGTCGGGGTCCGCGAGGAGCAGCCGGTCGTTGCTCTCCTCCGTGATCTGGAGCAGGGGCGTGGCCTCGCCGCCGCGCTCCAGGTCGATGGCGACCGCCTTCACCGGGCCGTCGTCCACCCGGCGGTCCAGGGCCAGCATCCGTCCCGTACGGTCCAGCCAGACCCCGCCCGAGCAGCGGCCCCTGATCTCGGCCACCTGCTCCGGGCCGAAGGCACCGCCCGCCACCAGCCACAGCGTCGTCGTGTCCGCGCCGACGTACATCGCGTACGCGCAGATGCCGTCCGGCGAGGGCGGGAGCAGCACCAGCCGGCCCGGTCCCGGGGGCTCGACGGCGCCCAAAACGAGCTCACCGGTCTCCGGACCGGTCGGGTAGAGCAGCGAGAACGTGTACCGGCGCCCGTCCACCGCGCGGCCGATCAGCACCCGGCCGTCCGCCAGCGGGCTCAGCAGCGCGCCGGGCTCCTCGGGCTGGGCGAGGGGGAGCGGCACGGCGTACGGCTCGGGGCCGTCCAGGGTCCACCGCTCCACGTACAGGGCGTCCCCCGAACCGGCGAGCCGCGCCGCGTAGGCGCCGTTCGCGGTGATCGTGAATCCTCCCGGGCCGGCCGGTGTGGGCCAGAGGGCGTCGCCGTCCCCGGCGGCCGTCTCGATGGCACAGGCTGTCATCGACTCGTCACCTCCGGCAACGAAGCTAGTTTTCGCACTTCCAGCCGAACAACACGAGCCATCCCACTTCACCCCAAAGGGTGGCCGTCCGGCGGTTCTGCTGAGCGGTGGGGGCGGGTTGTGCTGGTGTGGCCAGGGGTAGGTAAGGTAAGGCGACCCTAAGTGGAAGCGGTGGCTCCGTAACGAGGGGCGCGAGCTGCCGTTTCCCGTCTCCGGCCGCGCCCGACGTCCGAGCGCTCGACGGGCCGCGCCCCTCCGCGTCCGTCCGACCGACCGCCTGTCCGATCGTCCGACCGTCCGATCACCCACCCCCGAACGCGTACAGGAGACCCGCCATGTCCCTCCGCCGTCGCGGCACCGCCGCCGCCCTCAGCCTCGCCGCCGCGCTCACCCTCGCGGCCTGCGGAGGCGGTGACGGCTCCCCGGACAGCGCCAAGAAGGACGAGGGCGGCAAGAAGAAGGACGTCGCCGTCGGCGGCAAGGACTTCGGCGACGCCGCCGCCAAGACGGCCGCCATGGGCACGGACGCGCAGCCCGGCCGGTTCCCGCGCACCCTCACGCACGCCCTCGGCCGGACGGAGATCCCGGCCGCCCCCAAGCGTGTGGTCGTCCTCGACGTCGGCGAGCTCGACAACGTCGTCTCCCTCGGCGTCAAGCCCGTCGGCTACGCCCCCTCCGAGGCCGACGACGGCATCCCCGGCTACCTGAAGAAGGACGCCGGTGACCCGAAGCCCGTCGGCACCATCAACAACCTCAACCTGGAGGCGATCGCCAACCTCCAGCCCGACCTCATCCTCGGCAGCCAGCTGCGGGCCGCCGACAAGTACGACGAGCTGTCGAAGATCGCCCCCACCGTGTTCTCCATCCGCCCGGGCTTCACCTGGAAGGAGAACTACCTCCTCAACGCCGCCGCTCTCGACCGGACGGCCGAGGCGAAGTCGAAGCTCGCCGCGTACGAGACGAAGGCCGAGCAGCTGGGCAAGGACATCGGACCGGACAAGCCGACCGTCTCGATGGTCCGCTACCTCCCGGGCAAGATCCGCCTCTACGCGAAGGCCTCCTTCATCGGCACCATCCTCGAGGACGCGGGCCTGCCGCGGCCCGCGAACCAGCGGGTCGACGACCTCGCCGTCGAGGTCAGCCCGGAGAAGATCGACCAGGCCGACGGCGACTGGATCTTCACCGGCGTGTACGGCGACCCCAAGGCCACCAAGCGCGACACGGCCCAGGCCAACCCGCTCTGGAAGAACCTCAGGGCGGTCAAGGCGGGCCGGGCGAAGGACGTCCCGGACGAGACCTGGTACCTGGGTCTCGGCGTCACGGCGGCGAACAGCGTGCTGGACGACCTGCGCGCGGATCTCGTGAAGAAGTGACCTCGTCCGGAACCGACCCCGTGAGGGAGTGACGTCGTGAGGGAGTGACGTCGTGCAGGAACGGCGTCGTGCAGGAGTGGCGTCGTGGAGGAGCGGGGAGCGGCAGGGCGCCGTCCGGCGGGTGCCGTCCGGTGGGTGTCCGGAGTTGTCCACAGGTCAGGACGGCGCGGTACGGAGGACAGGTAGCCTTTCCTCCGTGCCCCGTCTGTCTGAAGTCATCGCCGAGCTCGACGCCCTCTGGCCGCCCGAGCGGGCCGAGCAGTGGGACGCCGTCGGCACCGTCTGCGGCGACCCCGACGCCGAGATCCGCCGCGTGCTCTTCGCCGTCGACCCCGTCCAGGAGATCGCCGAGGAGGCGATCGCCCTCGGCGCCGACCTTCTCGTCACCCACCACCCGCTCTACCTCCGCGGGACGACGACCGTCGCCGCCTCGCACTTCAAGGGCCGCGTCGTACACACGCTGATCAAGCACGACATCGCCCTCCACGTGGCGCACACCAACGCCGACACCGCCGACCCGGGCGTCTCCGACGCCCTCGCCGGCGCCCTCGACCTCAGGGTCACCGGACCGCTCGTCCCCGAGAACAACCTCGGCCGGATCTGCGAGCTCGACCACCCGGAGACCCTGGCCGAGTTCGCCGCCCGCGCCGCCAAGCGGCTGCCCGCCACCGCGCAGGGCATCCGGGTGGCCGGTGACCCCGACATGGTGCTGCGCCGGGTCGCCGTCAGCGGCGGCTCCGGCGACAGCCTCTTCGACGCCGTCCGGGCGGCGGGCGTGGACGCCTTCCTCACCGCCGACCTGCGCCACCACCCGGTCTCCGAGGCCACCCAGGCCGCCCGCTCCTCCGCCGGCCCCCTCGGGCTCGTCGACGCCGCCCACTGGGCCACCGAATGGCCCTGGTGCGAGCAGGCCGCCGCGCAGCTCGACACGATCTCCGACCGTCACGGCTGGGACCTCCGCGTCCACGTCTCGAAGACGGTCACCGACCCCTGGTCCTCCCACCACACCTCTTCTGGAGCCCCCAACTGAACGCCGCGCCCGCCGACCAGATCCGACTCCTCGACGTCCAGGCCCTGGACGTGCGTCTCCAGCAGCTCGCGCACAAGCGCAGGTCGCTGCCGGAGCACGCCGAGATCGAGTCGCTGAACAAGGACCTCACCCAGCTGCGCGACCTGCTCGTCGCCGCGCAGACCGAGGAGAGCGACTGCGCCCGCGAGCAGACCAAGGCCGAGCAGGACGTCGACCAGGTGCGCCAGCGCGCCGCCCGCGACCAGCAGCGCCTCGACTCCGGCGCCGTCTCCTCCCCGAAGGACCTGGAGAACCTCCAGCACGAGATCACCTCCCTCGCCAAGCGCCAGGGTGACCTCGAGGAGATCGTCCTGGAGGTCATGGAGCGCCGCGAGTCCGCGCAGGAGCGCGTCGCCGAGCTCACCGAGCGGGTCTCCGCCGTCCAGGCCAAGGTCGACGACGCGACCGCCCGCCGGGACGCCGCGCAGGCCGAGCTGGACGCCGAGAGCGCGTCCGTCACCAAGGAGCGCGGGCTGGTGGCCGGCTCCGTCCCGGCCGATCTGATGAAGCTGTACGAGAAGCTGCGCGAGCAGCAGGGCGGGGTCGGCGCGGCGCGGCTGTACCAGCGCAAGTGCGAGGGCTGCCACATCGAGCTGAACATCACGGAGCTCAACGAGGTCCGGGCGGCGGCCGCCGACGCGATCGTGCGCTGCGAGAACTGCCGCCGGATCCTGGTCCGTACGTCCGAGTCCGGCCTGTAGGGACCGCTGTGACGACCACGCCGAGGAATCTGATCGTCGAGGCCGACGGCGGCTCCCGGGGCAACCCGGGGCCCGCCGGCTACGGCGCCGTGGTCCTGGACCCCGCGACGGGGGAGACCCTGGCGGAACGGGCCGAGTTCATCGGCGTGGCCACGAACAACGTGGCCGAGTACAAGGGCCTGGTGGCCGGTCTGCGGGCGGCCTTCGAGCTCTTCCCGGACGCCACGGTCCACGTCCGCATGGACTCCAAACTGGTCGTCGAGCAGATGTCCGGGCGCTGGAAGATCAAGCACCCCGACATGAAGCCGCTGGCCGCCGAGGCGGGCCGGGTCTTCCCGGCGGGCCGGGTGCGCTACGAGTGGATTCCGCGCGAGCGCAACAAGCACGCGGACCGGCTGGCCAACGAGGCGATGGACGCGGGGCGGCGGGGCGAGCAATGGTCCCCGTCGGCCTCCACGGCGGCCGTCGACCACACGGCGGCACTCGCGGCCGCCCGCGGTGCCGCCGGCGACGCGACGGCCGGCGCGGCCAGGGCCCGCGCGGCCCTCTCGGCCGCGGGGGCCGGCACGCCGCCGCACCAGGCCCCCTCGTCCGCCGCGCCGGACGACGCCCTGTTCACGCCCGACGAGACCCTCGGCGCACAGGCCCGCGCGTCCCTCGCCGCCGCGGCGACGGCCGAGCGCGAGGCCGCGACCGGCGACTTCGAGGCCGAAGCGGCCCGGAAGCTCGCCGCGCCCGCCCCCGTCACGGAGCCGCCGTCCCGGGCCGCGGGTGCCGCGCCCGCGCAGGGCTGGGCCGGGCCCGACATGGGGGCGCCGGCGAC
The DNA here is from genome assembly GCF_044544925.1 of Streptomyces sp. NPDC053431. Classification (NCBI taxonomy): domain Bacteria; kingdom Bacillati; phylum Actinomycetota; class Actinomycetes; order Kitasatosporales; family Streptomycetaceae; genus Streptomyces; species Streptomyces sp. NPDC053431. The sequence continues at coordinate 745,826 of NZ_JBITXX010000001.1, forward strand.
GTTCGTGCTGCTGCGGCACGGGGAGACGGCGCTGACGCCCGAGAAGCGCTTCTCGGGGAGCGGCGGCGCGGATCCCGAGCTGTCGCCGGCCGGCCGGCGACAGGCCGAGGCGGTGGCGGCGGCGCTCGCCGCGCGCGGGACGATCCAGGAGATCGTGAGCTCGCCGCTCACCCGCTGCCGTCAGACCGCCGAGGCCGTCGCCGTCCGCCTCGGCCTGGACGTGCGGATCGAGAACGGGCTCCGGGAGACCGACTTCGGCGCCTGGGAGGGGCTGACCTTCGGGGAGGTCCGCGAGCGGTACAAGGACGACCTCGACGCCTGGCTGGCCTCCCCGAAGGCCGAGCCGACCGGCGGCGGCGAGAGCTTTGCGACCGTCGCCCGCCGCGTCGCGGCCACCCGCGACCGCCTCGCCACGGCGTACGCGGGCCGCACCGTCCTCCTGGTCACCCACGTGACCCCGATCAAGACGCTGGTCCGCCTCGCCCTCGGCGCTCCTCCGGAGTCCCTCTTCCGCATGGAGCTCTCGGCGGCGTCCCTCTCGGCGGTGGCCTACTACGCGGACGGCAACGCCTCCGTACGTCTCCTCAACGACACCTCGCACCTGCGCTAGCCACGACGGCGCGGCGCCCCCGATCTCGGCTGGACGCGGCCTTCGGGGGCGTACCGGCCTCGGCGCACGGGGTGGCATCACTCCGCCGTCGGGTCCGACGGGCTCGGCGGCTAGGGAGCCTCCTTCGGACCACGCCCGGAAGAACCGCCCCGGCTCGCCGCCGCGCCGTCGCCGCCCCGGCTCGCCGCCGCGCCGTCGCCGCCCCGGCTCGCCGCCGCGCCCCCGGCGCCTCGGCGGGCGGCCAGCCCGGCCGCCTCCTCCGCCAGTGCCGTCACCCGCCGCCAGTCGCGGGTCGCGAGGGCGGTGGCGGGGAGCATCCAGGTGCCGCCGACGCAGGGGACGTTCGCGAGGGCGAGGTAGGCCGGGGCCGAGGTGAGCGTGATGCCGCCGGTGGGGCAGAAGCGGGCCTGGGGGAGCGGGCCGGAGAGGGACTTCAGGTACGGGACGCCGCCCGCGGCCTCGGCCGGGAAGAACTTCATGTCCGTCACCCCGCGTTCGAGCAGCGCCACGACCTCCGAGGTCGTCGACACGCCCGGCAGGAAGGGCAGGCCCGAGCCGCGCATCGCGTCCAGCAGCCCGTCCGTCCAGCCGGGACTCACGAGGAAGCGCGCCCCCGCGGCGACCGCGTCGGCGGCGCCGGCCGGCGAGACGACCGTGCCCGCCCCCACGACCGCCTCCGGGACCTCCTGGGCGATGGCCCGGATCGCGGCCGGGGCGGCCGGGGTACGCAGGGTCACCTCGATCGCGGTCAGCCCGCCGGCCACCAGGGCGCGGGCCAGCGGCACGGCGTCGGCGGCGTCCTCGATCACGACGACCGGGACGACGGGGGCGGCGGAGGCAAGGCCAAGCACGCTCGTCATGCGCCTCATCCTGCCGACGACGAACGAGGCATGCAACGAGCGTTGCGCATGTTGCAACGGCGGCTGACGCTTCGGTCCGCGACGGCGGCTGACGCTTCGGTCCGCGACGGCGGGTGACGCTTCGGTCCGCGACGGCCGGTGGTGCTTCGGTCCGCGACGGCGGGTGGTGCTCCGGTCCGCACCTCCGGCCTGCAGCGGACGGGTGTGCTCCGGTCCGCGACGGCGGGTGGTGCCGGGCCCGCGACGGCGGGCGGTGTCCCCGGCCGCGACGGCGTCCGGCCCGCAGCGGCGGGAGGTGTCCCCGGCCGCGCGCCCGCCTCAGTGGATCTCGTCCACCAGCACGTCCAGCACCCCCGCCTTCCCGCCTTCCTCGACCACGTAGCCCAGCTCCCGCAGTGCCTCCACCAGCTCCGCGCGGTCCGCCGGCTCCGCGCCCGACTCCAGGAGGCCGCGGACGATGCGGCCCTTCGTCGCCTTGTTGAAGTGGCTGACGACCTTCCGGGTCGGCGCGTGCAGGACCCGTACCGTCGCCGTCCGTTCCGCGAGCTCGCCCTTCGGCTTCCACGCCGCCGCGTACGCCGAGGAGCGCAGGTCCAGGACCAGGCCGGTGCCCGCCGCCTCCGGCAGCACCGAGGCCATGGCCGTGCGCCAGTGCGCGCCGAGCGCTCCGAGGCCGGGCAGCTTCACCCCCATCGAGCAGCGGTAGGAGGGGATCCGGTCCGTCACCCGGACGGCGCCCCACAGGCCGGAGAAGACGAGCAGCGAGCGGGCCGCGCGCTTCTTCGCGGCCGTGTCGAGGCCGGCCAGGCCGAGCGCGTCGTAGAGGACGCCGGTGTAGATCTCCCCGGCGGGCCGGGCCCCCGCCGTCCGCAGCTCGGCGTTCTTGGCGACCTCGCCGCGCAGGCCCTCGCTCAGGCCGAGCACCTCGCGCGCCTTCTCCTCGTCGGCGACGCACAGCTCGACCAGCTCGTCGAGGACCGCCGCCCGCGCCTCCGCGAGCCCGGGCAGCGACAGCGACTCCGGCTTGAGCGGCGCCCCACGCCCCGAGGAGGCCTTTCCTTCGGAGGGCGGCAACAGGACGAGCACGGCGGTTCTCCATTCGTACGTACGGGGTGGGGATGCGGCCCCGGAGAGCCAGCGTACGAGGTGCCGGGCACCCGGCCCCGCCCTACGCTCGGTCCATGCCCCGCCGCCACCTTCACGTGACCGCCGCAGCGGACACCCCGCTGCGGGCCGCCCTGCGCGCGCTCCGTACCGAGCTGGGGATCCCCGAGGCCTTCCCGCCCGCCGTCATCGTGGAGGCGGAGCGGGCGGCCAAGGAGCCCGACCTCCCGGGGCACGACGCCACCGACATCCCCTTCTTCACCATCGACCCGCCGACCTCGCGCGACCTCGACCAGGCCATGCACCTGACCCGCCGGGCCGGCGGCGGCTACCGCGTCCACTACGCCATCGCCGACGTCGCCGCCTTCGTCGCCCCCGGCGGCGCGATCGACGCCGAGGCGCACAGGCGGGCCACCACCCTGTACCTCCCGGACGGCAAGGTGCCGCTGCACCCCGCCGTCCTCTCCGAGGGCGCCGCGAGCCTGCTGCCCGGCAACACCGCGCCCGCCCTCCTCTGGCGCTTCGACCTTGACGCCGAGGGCCGCACGGTGGAGACCGACGTCCGCCGCGCCCTCGTCCGCAGCCGCGTCAAGCTCGACTACGCCGGCGCCCAGGCCCAGATCGACGGCGGCACCGCGGAGGAGCCGCTCGCCCTCCTCCGGGACGTCGGCCGGCTCCGCGAGGCGCTGGAGGTCGAACGCGGCGGAGTCTCCCTGAACGTGCCCGAGCAGGAGGTCGTCGAGAGCGACGGCAGCTACACCCTCGCGTATCGCGCCCCGCTCCCCGTCGACGGCTGGAACGCCCAGATCTCCCTGCTCACCGGCATGGCCGCGGCCGACCTGATGATCGCCGCCGGCACCGGCATCCTGCGCACCCTGCCGCCCGCGCCGGACGGGGCCGTCGCCCAGCTGCGGCTCTCCGCGAAGGCCCTCGGCATCGACTGGCCCCACCACGTCTCGTACGCGGCCCTCCTGCGCACGCTCGATCCGCACGACAGCCGGCACGCCGCGTTCCTCCAGGACGCGACGGCCCTGCTGAAGGGCTCCGACTACACCCCCTTCACCGACGGGCGCGTTCCCTCGCCCGCCGTCCACGCCGCCGTCGCCGACGAATACACCCACTGCACCGCCCCGCTGCGCCGCCTCGTCGACCGGTACGCGGGCGAACTGTGTCTGGCGGCCGCCGCCGGCACGGCGCCGCCCGAGTGGGTGCTGAGCGCGCTCGACGGGCTGCCCCGGGACATGGCGAAGGGCGTGAGGCTCGCCAACAAGGCCGAACGCGAGTGCGTCGACATCGTCGAGGAGGCGCTGCTCAGCGGCCGCGTCGGCGAGACCTTCGACTCCGTCGTCATCGACGTCAGGGAGCACGAACCGGACGTCGGCACCGTGCACCTGGAGGACCCCGCGGTGATCGGCCGGGTGCTGGCCGACGGGGCGCCGCTGCCGCTCGGCGACCGGCTGCGGGTCAGGCTGACGCAGGCGGATCCGGGACGGGCGAAGGTGCAGTTCGCGCCCGCGTGAGGGCTCCGGTCCGGGCGAGCGCCCGGTCAAGGGCCCGGTGCAGCGCCCTGGAGTCGTCGGCGTGCAGCCGTACGGTCCGCACGGGGCGCGGCGCGCCCAGCAGCCGCGGCGCGTCGACCGGTTCGGTGAGCTCCAGGGTGAGGGAGGTCTGCGAGCCGACGGCCAGGTTCAGCTCGCCGTCCTTCTTCTCGTGCGTGAAGAGCGACTCGTGCCGGACGGCGGCGATCCGGTCGAGCGGGATCCGTACGTCCACGTGGGCCGCCTGCCGCACCCGCAGCGCCTCCGGGGTCAGCACGTGCGGGCGGGTCACGGAGGCGGCGTGCAGGCCGAGCACGAAGAGGACGCTGTACACGTCGAGCACGAGCATGACCGCGTGGACGCCGGGCCAGTCGGCCAGCAGATACGACACGCCGACGGTCTCGACGCAGCAGACGAAGACGAAGCCGTACATGAGGGCGGCCTGGTCCCGGGCGTGCGGGAAGGCCTCGGCCCCCGGCGCGTCCACCCCGTGCGGCCGTCGCGCCACCCACCGCCCGAGGCCGCCCAGCAGCCGCAGCTCGTGGCGTACGAGCCGCCGGGCCGGCTCCGGCACGAGCGCGCGCAGGGCCTCCCGGGAGGACAGCCCCCGCCGCCGCAGCCTCATATAGGCGACGCCGTTGGCGAGCAGCAGCAGGCTCACGGCCGCCTCGGCGCCGGCGAGGACAGCGGGCGGTATCCGCACCCCGGCCACGAGACACACGGCGAGGACGAGCTCGACGGGCAGCAGGGCGTACGCGAGCCAGGTCGACGCCCGCCTCACCGGGCACGCTCCGCCACGAGACGCAGGGCGTGCCGCACGGCGGCGGTCTGCGCGGGCGCCAGCTCGCCGAAGAACACGTCGGCGAGACCGCCCTCGGGCAGCTCCGTCCCCACCTCGTCGGGCAGCACGGCGGCGAGCGCCGCGGCCGCCTCCGCGACCAGGGGATCCTCGGGCGCCAGTCCCTCCAGGGCGTCGAACCGCGCGTAGATCCCGGCCGCCTGCCCGGCCGCCCCGCGCATCAGCTCCATCAGGCGCTCCCGCTCCCCGTCCGCGACGACGGTGTCGAGCAGCGTCAGCATCGCCCGGTCCTTCGCGGCCGTCGGCGACGCGGCCGCCTCCCCGAGGTCGCCGAGCTCCGCGAACAGCCCGGCCAGCTCCGGCGACACCGGTCCGTCGGCCGCCAGCCGCCCGGCCCGGGCCTCCCCGATGAGCTCCGCGAGCCGGGCCCGCCGCTCCCGGATCACCCGCTCCTGCCGTTCCAGGTCCTGGTCCAGCTCTTCGAGCACCTCCACGAGCTCCCGCCCCTCGTCGTCCGCGATGACGTCCCCGACCTCGTCGAGCCCCAGCCCCAGCTCGGTCAGCCGCCGGATCCGGGCGAGCAGCACGGCGTCCCGGATCCCGTACTCCCGGTACCCGTTCGCCCGCCGCGCGGGCTCGGGCAGCAGCCCCGTCCGGTGGTAGTGCCGCACGGCCCGCGGCGTCACCCCGACGAGCGCGGCGATCTCACCGATCCGCATCCCCTTGGTCATGCCTTCAGTAGAAACCTTGACGCTGCGACAAGGTCAAGGGAGATCAGCGGACCGGCGCCGGGCATGTGCCACGATCGAGGGAACGACCCCGATTCACAGGGATGGCGGGTGCTTCGATGTCCGAGCCTGACGACATGACTGCCATGCTGCACGAACCACCCACGCGGGCCGACGTCCTGCTGGAGGGCTTTCTGGCGCTGGGCACGCCGGAGGGCTTTCGAGCCGAGTTGGTCGAGGGGGACATCATCGTGACGCCGCCGCCGGACGGGGACCACGAGAAGTACATCAGTCGGATGGTCAGGCAGGTGCTGAGGTCCGCGCGAACCGAAATGGACTTCTCCGGCAACAAGGGCCTGCTGCTGAGGAGCGCCCCGGACCTGCCGAGGAATCACTTCATCCCGGATGTCACGTTCGCCCCTGTCGAACGGGATCTGTTCGGGGGTGCGGCCCCCTGGATGCCCTGCGACGGCGTGGCGATGGTGCTTGAGGTCACCTCCACCCGCGCCGCGGCCGACCGCGAGACCAAGCTCCGTGCCTGTGCTCGCGGAGGCATCCCGCTCTACCTGCTCGTGGACCGGGACGCCTCGTCGCTGACTCTGTTCACGGATCCCGAGCAGGGTGGTTATCGGGAAGCGCACACCGTGCCCTTCGGCAAGGCCCTTCCCCTCCCCGAGCCCTTCGGCTTCGACCTGGAGACGGCCGAATTCCTCTGAGCGGGCCCGACCGGATCGGCAGGTAGCATGGTCGGCACGGCAGACGAGCCGGGCGGACGGCCGCGTGGGGATCTTCGGATCCTCCCGAGGAACGTCCGGGCTCCACAGGGCAAGGTGGTGGCTAACGGCCACCCGGGGTGACCCGCGGGACAGTGCCACAGAAAACAGACCGCCGGGGACCTCGGTCCTCGGTAAGGGTGAAACGGTGGTGTAAGAGACCACCAGCGCCTGAGGTGACTCAGGCGGCTCGGTAAACCCCACCAGGAGCAAGGTCAAAAGGGGACGCCTCGGCGTCCCTGCGCGGACGATCGAGGGCTGCCCGCCCGAGTCCGCGGGTAGACCGCACGAGGCCGGCGGCAACGCCGGTCCTAGATGGATGGCCGTCACCCCGACGACCGCGAGGTCCCGGGGTACAGAACCCGGCGTACAGCCCGACTCGTCTGCCCCTCGACGGTGAGGCCCCCGCCCCGGATCTCCGGGACGGGGGCTTCGGCGTCGTCGGCGGTCTCACCCGTCGGGCCGCTCCAGCGAGCGTTCCGCCACCCTCCTCAGGTGCCCCGCGAAGACCTCCGCCGCGTCCGGCGTCAGGGTCCGCAGGCGACACCGGGTCTGTCATGGGGGTCGAGCCTGTCGAGTCTCCCGCCGTCGGTAAGGTGCGCGGATGATATTCGGACGTGGGCGGTTCGAGGCCGCCGTGGCGGAGTTCGAGACCGCCGTGCACCAGAGGGACGCGGGCGTCGCCGAGAAGGCCTTCGACGCCTTGCAGCGGGCCTTCGGCCAGGCCGACGACGCCGGACTGCGGAAGGCGGCGCCCCGGCTCGCCGCCCTGCTGCCCGACGTGCCGCCCGGGCCGCGGGCCGTCGTCGCCGTGGTCGTCGGGGCGTGTGTGGAACGGGGCGCCGACCCGACGGCCTGCGCTCCGCACGTGTTCCGCTGTGCCCATGAGGCCTTCGCGGAGGCCGAGGAGTTCGCCCGGCGCTGGACGGCGGCGGGCAGGGGCGAGCTGCCCGACCACGACGGCGAGGGGCTGACGGAGGCCGACGTCGAGGAGTTCGGGTACCGGGAGGTCGTGGCCTGGCAGTCGCTGCGCGAGTTCGAGATGGCCGGTGTCGCGATGCTTAACTCGCCCGCGGTACGGCGGGATGCCCCGGGGCGCCCGGAGCTGCTTGCCGCCGTGCGCCGGGCCGCCGAGGCGGCGGAGGACCGGTTTCGGTTCAAGTGCCTGGAGTACGCGCTGGCCGTGCTGGACGACGAGCCGATCGTCGCGATCGACCGGGCCACCGGCGCCGGGTTCGCACTGCGTGCCTCCGGCATCGGCGACAACTTCCAGCTGCACACCCTGCTCGCCGGCGCCCTCGTCGGCGGCGGCCACCTGCCCGGCGAGGCGCCGTCCGCGGACGCCGTCGCCTGCTGCCGGGACCGTGCCGGCATGGTGCCGACCACCGGCTCCTTCAACCTGGTGGGCGCCGACGGCGAGTGGATCTGGAACGAGGGCAACCCGTCCGACATCCCCGTGGTCGACGGGGTCCGGCTGGTCGTCCTCGACCCGCCCCCGTACACCCGCAGCTGGGACGCCGGACGGTTCTTCCCCGGGATGACCGGCGACCTGGTCCTCGTGCGGGTCCTCGCGCCCGAGGAGTCGGCGGCGCTGCTCGCCCGGGTGGCCGAGCCCGGGCGCTGACGCGCGGCCCGGTTCCCCTGTCGGCGGGGCGGACCGGTGTACGGGTAGGGCATGACCATTCCCGTGGACCGGCTCAGCGACCCCGCCGTGCGGGCCTTCGTCGCCGCCCTCAACGACAACGACCGGCAGGCCTTCTTCGACGCCCTCACGCCGGACGCGACCATGTCCGACGACGGTTCCGAGCGCGACCTCCGCGACTGGACCGAGCGGGAGATCTTCTCCTCCAACGGGCGCATGGAGGTCGAGGACGAGACCGACGGCGGGCGCGGCCTCGTCGCCACGTACAGCAACGACACCTGGGGCGCGATGCGGACCGCGTGGCGCTTCACGGTGGAGGGCGGAAAGATCTCCCGCTTCGAGACGGGCCAGGCGCCCGCCGACTAGGGCGGCCCGCCGCCCGGTTGTCCGTTCCCGCCGCGCCGGGCGGGGCGCTCAGCCCCGCCCGATGTACGGCATCGTCGTCGCCATCACCGTCGCGAACTGCACGTTCGCCTCCAACGGCAGGCCCGCCATGTGCACCACCGTGGCCGCCACGTCCGCCGCGTCCATCACCGGCTCCACCGCCAGCTCGCCGTTGGCCTGGAGGATGCCGCTCTGCATGCGGGCCGTCATCTCCGTGGCCGCGTTGCCGATGTCGAGCTGACCGCAGGCGATCCGGTACGGGCGCCCGTCCAGGGACAGGGACTTCGTCAGGCCCGTCATCGCGTGCTTCGTCGCCGTGTACGCGATGGAGTGCGGGCGCGGCACGTGCGCCGAGATGGAGCCGTTGTTGATGATGCGGCCGCCCTGCGGGGACTGGTCCTTCATCGTGCGGAAGGCGGCCTGGGCGCACAGGAAGGCGCCCGTCAGGTTGACGTCCACGACCGCGCGCCAGGTCCCGGGGTCGAGGTCCTCGACCGGGACGCCGCCGCCGGCGAAGGTGCCGGCGTTGTTGAAGAGCAGGTCGACCCGGCCCCACCGGTCCCGTACCGCCTCGAAGAGGGCGGCGACCTGGTCGGCGGAGGTCACGTCCGTCGGGACGCACAGGGCCGCGTCCCGGTCGGGGAAGGCCGCGGCCGTCTCCTCCAGGGCCTCCGCGCGGCGGCCCGCGAGCGCCACGCGCCAGCCCGCCTCCGCGAGGGCCTTTGCCACGCTCCGGCCGATGCCCGATCCCGCTCCCGTCACCACTGCGATGCTCATGGGCGCGCAGCGTACGGCAGACGCGTGCCCCTTGAACGCATCCGTCCGACACGTGGATGGTCCGTATCCGACGGACAAGGTGAGGCGGCCGGGGGTCGGCCTGGTCACAGAGGCCGGAAGTCCTGGTCCCGCGCCCGCCTGACACGCGTAATCTAGGAAAGATTTCAACGAAACGGAGTAGTCGATGCCGATACCGGAGAGCGGCCGGGCCACCAGCACCGTCGAGCACACAGTCAGCGCACCGGCCGCCTCCGCACGGAGGACGGGACTGCTCGTCACCCTCGTCCTCGGCGGCCTCACCGCCCTCCCGCCGCTCTCCATGGACATGTACCTGCCGGCCCTGCCGGAGGTCACCCAGGCGCTGCGCTCACCCGCCGCCACCGTCCAGCTCACCCTGACCGCGTGCCTCGCCGGCATGGCCCTCGGTCAGCTGGTCGTCGGCCCCATGAGCGACAAGTGGGGCCGGCGGCGGCCGCTGCTCATCGGCATGGTCGTGTACGTCCTGGCCACCGCCGTCTGCGCGTTCGCGCCCTCCGCCGGACTCCTCGTCGGCTTCCGGCTGCTCCAGGGCCTCGCCGGGGCCGCCGGCATCGTCATCGCCCGCGCCGTCGTCCGCGACCTGTACGACGGCGTCGAGATGGCGCGGTTCTTCTCCACCCTCATGCTGATCTCCGGCGTCGCTCCGGTCGTCGCCCCGCTCATCGGCGGGCAGATCCTGCGGATCACCGACTGGCGGGGCGTCTTCCACGTCCTCACCGGCGTCGGCCTCGTCCTCACCCTCCTGGTCTGGCGCTTCCTGCACGAGACCCTGCCGCCCGAGCGGCGCCACGCGGGCGGCGTCGGCGAGGCCCTGCGCACCATGCGGAGCCTGCTCGCCGACCGCGTCTTCACCGGCTACATGCTGGCCGGCGGCCTCGCCTTCGCCGCCCTCTTCGCGTACATCTCCGCCTCGCCCTTCGTGGTGCAGGAGATCTACGGCGCCTCCCCGCAGACCTTCAGCCTGCTCTTCGGCGTCAACTCGATCGGACTCGTGGCCGTCGGCCAGATCAACGGCAAGCTGCTCGTCGGCCGGGTCAGCCTCGACAACGCGCTCGGCTTCGGCCTCGGCACCATCCTGCTCGCCGCCGCCGCACTGCTCGTCATGACCAGCGGCGTCTTCGGCGAACCCGGGCTCGCCCCCGTCGCCGCCGGGCTCTTCGTCCTGATGTCGGCGATGGGCCTCGCGCTGCCCAACACCAACGCCCAGGCCCTCATGCGCACTCCGCACGCCGCCGGCTCCGCCTCCGCGCTGCTCGGCACCTCCTCCTTCCTGGTCGGCGCCGTCGTCTCCCCGCTGGTCGGCATCGCGGGCGAGGCCACGGCCGTCCCGATGGCCGTCGTCCAGGTGAGCTGCGCGGCCGCCGCCCTCGCCTGCTTCCTGCTGCTCTGCCGGCCCTGGCGCAGGCCTGCCGAGCAGGCCCCGGAAGCCGCCTAAAATGGGCCGGTGAACGCCTCCCATCCCTCCGCAGACACCCTGCGCGGCGCACTCGGCGCGGTCCTCGACGGGCTGCCGCCGCGGCAGGCCGCACGGGCCGTCGAGCGGCTGATCGCCAACTACCGGGGGGCCACCCCGACCGACGCGCCCGTGCTGCGCGACCGGTCCGACGTCGCCGCCTACGCCGCCTACCGGATGCCCGCCACCTTCGAGGCGGTGAGCAGCGCCCTGTACGCCCTCGCGGACGCCGCGCCCGACTGGACCCCCGCCACGCACACGGACGTGGGCGGCGGCACCGGCGCGGCGAGCTGGGCGGTCGCGGAGACGTGGCAGGGCGCGGCCCGCACCACCGTCCTGGACTGGGCCGAGCCGGCCCTCGCGATCGGCGAGGAGCTCGCCCGGGGCGTCTTCGAGGCCGAGTGGCGCCGGGAGCGGATCGGCGGGGCGCTGAAGCTCGCCGACACCGACCTGGTGACCGTCTCGTACGTCCTCAACGAGCTCACCGAGGCCGACCGCACCGCGCTCGTCACCGAGGCCGCGCGCGCCGCCCGCGCCGTCGTCGTCGTCGAGCCGGGTACCCCCGACGGCTACGAGCGGATCATCGCCGCCCGCACCCTGCTCGTCGAGGCGGGCTTCACCGTGGCCGCGCCCTGCCCGCACAGCGGCGCCTGCCCGATCGTGCCGGGCACCGACTGGTGCCACTTCGCGGCCCGGGTCAGCCGCTCCTCCCTGCACCGGCGGGTGAAGGGCGGCTCGCTGCCGTACGAGGACGAGAAGTACAGCTACGTCGCCGCGACGCGGTTCCCCGTGCGCCCCGCCGCCGCCCGCATCACCCGCAAGCCCCAGATCCGCAAGGGCCAGGTCCTGCTCGACCTGTGCGGCCCCGAGGGCCTCGGCCGGGAGACCGTCACCAAGCGCCACGGGCCCCTGTACAAGCAGGCCCGCGACGCCGAGTGGGGAGACCCCTGGCCCACGGAGGAGGAGGGCCAGGGGTAGGGGGAGGCCCCGGGCCGAGGGACGGCCCGGGCGCCGGCGGGACCCTCCGGACCCGCCTCAGGGCCGGACCGTTCCGCGGGCCGACGGGACTTCACGGACCCGGTTCAGGGCCCGACCGCCCCGCGGGCCGACGGGACTTTACGGACCCGGTTCAGGGCCCGACCGCCCCGGGCGCCGGCGGGTCCTTCCGGACCCGGCTCAGGGCCGCAGCTCCTGGGTGCAGCACTTCACGCTGCCGCCGCCCTTGAGCAGTTCGCCCAGGTCCATCCCGATCGGCTCGAAGCCGCGCTCCCGCAGCGGGCCGAAGAGGCCCACCGCCGCCTGTGGGAGCAGCACGTGCCGCCCGTCGCTCACCGCGTTCAGGCCGAGCACGGCGGCGTCCTCGGCGGAGACGGTCAGGGCGTCCGGGAACAGCCGCTCCAGGACGGAGCGGCTGCCCGGCGAGAAGGCGTCCGGGAAGTACATGACCTCGTCGGCCGCGTCGTCCAGGACGCAGAGCGCCGTGTCCAGGTGGTAGTAGCGCGGGTCCACCAGCTCCAGGCCGATCACCGGCCGGCCGAAGAACTCCTGGGCCTCGTCGTGCGAGAGCGGACTGGAGCGGAAGCCGCGGCCGGCCAGGATCCAGGAGGCGGTCACGGCGAAGTCGCCCTCGCCCTCGTTGACGTGCTCCGGCACCCGTACGTCCGCGTCCGGGTAACCGTTCCTGCGGAACCATTCCAGGTGCGCCGCGGCCTCGGCCGAGCGCTCGGGGTGGGCGAACCTGGCGCCGAGGACCCGGCCGTCCACCACCGTGGCGCCGTTCGCGGCGTAGACCATGTCCGGCAGGCCCGGGGCCGGTTCGAGCAGTTCGACCGTGTGGCCGAGCGCGCGGTAGCGGTCGCGCAGGTCCTCCCACTGGGCGAGGGCGAGCGGCAGGTCGACCGGCTTCGTGGGGTCCATCCAGGGGTTGATGGAGTACGTCACCTCGAAGTGCGTGGGTGCGCACATCAGGTAACGGCGGGGCGAGGCCTCACGCGGAGTGTTGCGCAAAGAGGGCTCCTCTACGGTCGCTGATCGTCGATGCTGATCGGTGAGCCCATGGTCCGCTTTCCGGGGGCCGTGCGCAGTGGACCGTTCGGGTGGTTCGGATGAAGAACGGGTGGCGAGACGGAACGTCTCGTCGGCTGGTAGCGTGAGCCCATGTCCGACACCAAGGCGCCCGACTCCTCCCGCCGCAGCGAACGCTCCCGCCGCGCCATCTACGCCGCAGCGCTCGACCTCGTCTCCGAGGCCGGCTACGCGAAGACCACCGTGGAGGGCATCGCCGCCCGGGCCGGCGTCGGCAAGCAGACCATCTACCGCTGGTGGCCCGCCAACTCCAAGGCCACCGTGCTCCTGGAGGCCTTCCTCGACCTCGCCGAGCGGGCCGCCGAGGCTGCGGGCGGCGAGGCCGGAAGTGAGATCCCCGACACCGGCGACCTCGCCGCCGACCTCAGGTCCGTGCTGCGCGCCACCGTCGACGAGCTCAACGACCCCGCCTTCGACCGGCCCACCCGCGCCCTCGCCGCCGAGGGCATCGTCGACGCCGAGCTCGGCGCCGAGTTCACCGCCAAGCTGCTCGAACCCCGGCTCCAGGCCTTCGCGCGCCGCATCGAGGCCGCTCAGGCGGCCGGCGACATCGACCCGGCCGCCGACCCGTGGATCGCCCTCGAACTCCTCGTCGGCCCCCTGCACCACCGCTGGCTGCACCGCACCCGGCCGCTCACCCACGCCTACGCCGACGCCCTCGTCGACCACGCGCTGCGCGGTCTCTCCGTGCGGCCCTGAGCCGGGGAACGGACCCCGGTTCCCGAGTCCGGTCACCCGGGGCGCAGGATGGTGGGACCATGGAGTGCCCGTAGGACCGAACGGGCGAGCATGAGGTGAGGGGATAGATGGGCGACGGCATCGGCCGCTACCGCGGCACGGAGAGCAAACTCGCACAGTGGCTGCGCAGGCGCCCCAAGCGGAGCGCGGCCGACGTCGAGAACGACCGCGAGAAGACGCTCCTGGCCGTCGCCGCCGCGGGGATGCCCCTCGCCCCCGCCGCGTACCCCGTCGGCTACCGCTGTTCCTGTGAGCGGATCGGCTGTCCCACCCCCGCCCGGCACCCGGTCTCCTTCGCCTGGCAGACCCAGTCGACCACCGACCGCGCCCAGATCGAGCGCTGGGCCCGCAACGAGCCCGAGGCCAACTTCATCACCGCCACCGGCATGGTCCACGACGTCCTGGACGTGCCCCTCGCCGCCGGCCGGGCCGCTCTGGACCGGCTGCTCGCCGAGGGCGTCGAGGTCGGCCCGGTCGCCGTCTCCGGCGCGGCCGAGGACCGCGACGACGACGGCCGCATGCTGTTCTTCACCGCCACCCGCGGCACCCCCGAGGACGAGGACGAGTGGTGGCCGTGCGAACTGGACTGCCATCCCGAGACCATGGACGAGCATCCGGGCCTGCGCTGGCACTGCCGCGGCAGCTACGTGCTCGTGCCGCCGTCCCGGCTCCCCGGTGACGAGGGCGTGCAGCCGGTGCTCGGCTGGCTCCGCGGCCCCGAGCACCCGCTGCCCGAGCCGCTGAGCCTCCTGGAGGCCCTCACCGACGCCTGCGCCCGCCACGCGGCGGCGGAGGCCGCGCAGGACGGGTCCGCGGACCGCGAGGCCGCCTGGCCGCTCAGCCGCTGAGCCGCTGAGCGCGCCCCGGCGGCGGAAGAGGGGCACGACCCCTCTCGGGTCACGGCACTTCCAGGGGTCACGTCCAGCCAGGGGTCACGACCCTCCAGGGTCACGCCCCCGGCGTCACGACCCCTCCGCCGCCGTCACACCCTGGAGCCGGCCCACGACCACGACCCCGTCGGCCACCGTGCCCGCCGGCTTCACCAGGACCGCCTGGCTGGACACCCATCGCTTGGTGATCGTGCTGTTCAGCTCGCCGGTCATCAGGGCCTTCACGTCCGTGCCCACCTTCGGCCGGTAGCCCGGCGCGGCCGTCTGCCGCTCGAAGTAGCGGGTGGCGAAGAAGACCAGGGCGCCGCCGTCCTCGGTGGCCAGGCCCAGCGGCGCGAAGTCCCCGCGGCTCTCCGGCTGGTCGACGTACTGCGTGGCGAGTCCGGGGCGGTTGGCCGCCTTCTTGCGCTCGGCCCGCCACTCGGTGGTGTGCGGACCGGCCGCGAACGGCCCCTGCTGCCCGTCCTTGAGGAACGACACGTACCGCTCGCCCAGCGCCGCGGGCGCGACCGCGAGCTCCTTCGAGTCGGTGGCGACGGGCACCGCGTACCCGGCCTCGGTCCTGAAGGCGGGAACCTCGTCCGGGCTCAGGATCGACAGATAGGCGACCTGCCACGGCTGCGTGGCCCCGCCGCGCACGAAGACCAGGACCCAGCGGTTGTCGCCGGGGCCCTGGTCGGTGTCCCGGTTGGAGTCGGTGTCCGCGAGGAACCAGCGCGGCCAGCCGGCCTTCCGGGGTATGACGTACTTCGCGTCGGTGAGCTCCAGCGGCTGGTGGTCCTTGTTGCCGCCGGGGCTGGTGACCTGACGCGACCTCAGACCCGCCTGGTTGATCTCCCCGAGCGGACCGGTGACCCGGCCCGCGTCGAGGGACGGGTCATAGGCCTTGTCGGCCTTGTTGAAGGCGTCGGTGAAGTCCTTGAGGGCCTGCGCGGCCTCGGTCCGGTTCGTCGCGGGGATCAGCTCCCGCTCGCCGTGCACCGTCACGCAGCCGCTCGCGGTCAGCGCCAGGCCGGTGGCCGTCACCGCCGCGAGCAGCGTCTCAGCCGGCCGCTTCCGCCCGGTTCGCCTCAGCCTTCTCATCGGTCGCCTTCTGCTTCTCCACCCGCTTGGACGGACCCGACCCTACCGGGGCCAGGAAGATCGCGAGCGTGGGGATCAGATACAGCGCCCACACCGTGACCTGAAGGACCGTCGGGTCGGGCTGGAAGTTGAACACGCCCTTCAGGAGCGTGCCGAGCCAGCCGTCCGGCGCGATCGTCTCGGAGATGTCGAAGGCCTTGCTCTCCAGGCCGCCCAGGAAGCGCGCCTCCTGCAGGTCGTGCACGCCGTACGCGAGCACACCCGCGGCCACCACGACCAGCATGCCGCCGGTCCAGGTGAAGAACTTCGCCAGGTTGATCCTCAGCGCGCCCCGGTAGAACAGCCAGCCCAGGAACACCGCCGTCAGCAGGCCCAGGACCACGCCGACCAGCGGCGCGTACGTGCCGTCGGAGGAGGCCCGCACCGACGCCCACACGAACAGCGCCGTCTCCAGGCCCTCCCGGCCCACCGCCAGGAACGCCGTCGCGACCAGCGCGCCCGTGCCCATCTGCAGGGCCGCGTCCAGCTTGCCGTGCAGCTCCGCCTTGAGATGGCGGGCGGTCCGACGCATCCAGAAGACCATCCAGGTGACCAGGCCCACGGCCAGGATCGACAGCGAGCCGCCGAGCGCCTCCTGCGCCTCGAAGGTCAGCTCCTGCGAGCCGAACTCGAGGCCGGCGCCGAAGGCGAGCGCGAGCCCGACCGCGACACCGATGCCGATCCAGATCGGCCGCAGGGCGTCCCGGCGCCCCGTCTTCACCAGGTAGGCGATGAGGATGCAGACGACCAGACTGGCCTCCAGCCCCTCACGCAGGCCGATCAGATAGTTCCCGAACACGTCGGTTCCCTTCCTGAGTTACGAGAGTTCCGAGCTACGCGAACAGCGCCCGGCCCCACCAGTCGTCCTTGTCGCGGACGCCCGGCGGGATCGCGAAGATCGCCGAACCGACGTGCTGGGTGTACTCGTTGAGCGCGTCGTTGCGGGCCAGCGAGGTCTGCACCGGGATGAAGCCGGTGCGCACGTCCTTCTGGTACGCGAGGAAGAACAGGCCCGCGTCCAGCCGGCCGAGCCCGTCCGTGCCGTCGGTGAAGGAGTAGCCGCGGCGCAGGATGGTCGCCCCGCCGTTGGTGTCGGGGTGGGCCAGGCGGACGTGCGAGTCCGGCTTCATCGCCTTCAGGAACGGCTCGTCGTGCTCCTTGGCCTTGCCGACGGGCGCGCCTTCCTTCTTGTCGCGGCCGAAGATGTCCTCCTGCTCGGCGAGCGGGGTGCGGTCCCAGGTCTCGACGTTCATCCGGATGCGCCGGGCGACCAGGTAGGAGCCGCCCTCCAGCCACGCGGCCGGACCCTCGGCGTCCTTGCCGGACACCCACACGTGCTTGGCCAGGCGGGCGGTGTCGGTGCCCGCGATGTTGCGGGTGCCGTCCTTGAAGCCGAAGAGGTTGCGCGGGGTCTGGGCGTCCGGGGTCGTCGAGGACGTCTTGCCGAAGCCCAGCTGCGACCAGCGCACCGCGACCTTGCCGAAGCCGATCCGGGCCAGGTTGCGGATGGCGTGCACGGCGACCTGCGGGTCGTCCGCGCAGGCCTGGACGCACAGGTCGCCGCCGCTGCGGGCCGGGTCCAGGTTGTCGCCCGGGAACTTGGGCAGGTCCACCAGGGCCCCGGGCCGCTTGCCGGCGAGGCCGAAGCGCCCGTCGAACAGCGAGGGGCCGAAGCCGATGGTGAGGGTCAGCCGGGAGGGCTTGAGGCCGAGCGCCTCGCCCGTGTCGTCCGGCGGGGCCTCCGGCAGGCCGCCGTAGGCGCCCTCGCCGACCTCGTGACCGGCCGTCATGCGCTCGGCGGCCCGGGTCCAGTCCTTCAGGAGCTGGATCAGCTCCGCGCGGTCCTTGGTCTTCACGTCGAAGGCCGCGAAGTGCAGCCGGTCCTGGACGGCGGTGGCGATGCCGGCCTGGTGCTCGCCGTGGAAGGGGACGGCCGCGCCGCTCTCGGCCACGGGCACGGCGGTGTCGCCGCTCCGGGTCAGGGCGACGGCGCCGCCGGCCGCGGCGGCGCCGAGCGCGAGCCCGGCACCGCCCCAGCCGATCACGGAACGGCGGGAGGGAGCGGCGGCGGCCTGCTCCTCGGAGTTCTTGAGGTCCTCGGTCACTGTCGTGTCCCCCTTACTTCACAACCGCGGCGGCGAGCTTGGAGAGCGGCTCGGCCAGCGCGTTCACGCCGTCCGAGAGCTCCTTGCGCTGCTCCTTGGAGACCTTGTCGTACGAGGTGAAGACGTAGCTCGCCTTGTCCGCGCGGTACTTGTCGAGCAGGGCGTTCAGCGTGGCGAACTGCTTGTCGAGTTCGGCGACCAGCTGGGGGTCGTTCTTCTGCGCGACCGGCTTGAGCAGCTCGAAGGACTTCTGGGCGCCCTCGACGTTGGCCTTGAAGTCGACCAGGTCGGTGTGCGAGTAGCGCTCCTCCTCGCCGGTGACCTTGCCGGTGGCGACCTCGTCCAGGAGCTCCTTGGCGCCGTTGGCCATGGAGGTCGGGGTGATCTCCGCCTTGCCGACCCGCTTCTGCCAGTCGGCGAGGTCCTTGTCGAGGAGGTCGGCGAGCTGCTTCTCGCGGTCGCCGATCTTCTTGTCCTGCCACAGCGCCTTCTCCAGGCGGTGCCAGCCGGTCCAGTCGGTGGCCGGGTTCTGGCCGGCCTCCAGGCCGTCCTCGCGGACGTCGACCTTCGGGTCGATGTCGCCGAAGGACTCGGCGACCGGCTCGGTGCGCTCCCAGCCGATGCGGGAGTCGGCGTAGGCCTTCTTGGCGGCCTCGACGTCCCCGGCGCGGACGGCGTCGGTGAAGACCTTCACCTTCGGCAGGGTCTCGTCGGCCTGCGCCTGGACGTACTGGCGGTAGGCGGCGACGGCGGCGTCCATCTCGGGGGAGCGCTTGGCGGTGCCCGCGCCCGCGCCGGTGGCCTTGACCTGCTGGCGGATGCCGTCGCCCTTCATGCCGGGCTTGCAGGCGATCGCGTAGTCGCCGGCCTTGATCTCGGCGGTGATGGTGGCCTTGGTGCCGGGGCCGATGTTCTCGCGCTCGGTCACGATCCGGTCGTCCGGGAAGAGGACGTAGACCTCGGTGACCTTGCTGCCCCGGTTCTCCACGTTCAGCTTCACGTGGCCGGCCGGGAAGTCCTTCTTGGAGACCTCGCAGGAGTCGTCCTTCGCGATCACCTGGATCGCACCGTCGTCGGCCTTCGAGTCGCTTTTCTGGGTGCAGCCCGTGACGGCGGCCAGGGTCGCCGCGGTGGCGGCGGCGGTGACGACGGAGAGACGGACGGCTCGCATGAGTGCTCCACTCGGGGACGAACGGCGGGGACGGGGTGAGGCGGACCTAACTTAACCGAGGCTTACCTCAGCCATACCCGCCCGTCCAGTGATTCAGCTCTCAGGTCCGGCGGACCGGACACGGCCGGATCACAGTGAGCTCATGGGGTTTTCATGGTCGGGTCAAGGAAAGGTAAAGTCGGGTGGATTGCCCGGATTTGGGTAACGGACCGGTAGATTCCCGGCGCACCCGCGGAACGGGACGCCTGGATGGTTCAATTTCGACATGAACACGACTGACATCGACGTCCTTCGGGTCTTCTGTGCGGGCGACGGCCGCCACGGCAACGCGCTCGGGGTCGTGCGGGACGCCCGGGAATTTCCCGAGGAGGCGTCGCGTCAGGCGCTCGCCAAGGAACTCGGATTCAGTGAGACCGTGTTCGTGGACGACCCGGAGCGCGGGATCGTCGACATCTACACCCCCGGACTCCGGCTGCCCTTCGCCGGGCACCCGCTCGTGGGCGCGGCCTGGCTGCTCGACCTGGAGGTCGTCTGTCCGCCGGCCGGCGAGGTGTGGGTGCGCGGCGACGGGGAGTTCACCTGGATCGAGGCCCGCGCCGAGTGGGCGCCGCCGCGCACCCTGCGGCAGTACGCCTCCGCCGCCGAGGTCGAGGACCTGGAGGTGCCCGAACCGGGGGAATGGATCTACGCCTGGGCCTGGGAGGAGGAGGCCGCGGGGCGGATCAGGGCGCGCGCGTTCCCCGGGCGCGGCGACGGCATCGACGAGGACGAGGCCACGGGCGCGGCCGCGCTGCTGCTCACCGCCCAGCTGGGCCGGGCGCTCAACATCACCCAGGGCCGCGGCTCGCAACTGCTCACCGCCCCCGGCCCGGACGGCATCGTGGAACTCGGGGGCCGGGTCCGCCTGGAGCGGACCCTGACCGTCTGAGCGTCGGGGCGGAGACGGCCGTCGGGGCGCCGGGCCGGAGCGCGGCCGGGCGTTCGGGCGTCGGGCCGGGCTCCGGCCGTCCGGGCGTCGGCCGTCCGGGCATCGGACGGGCTCCGGCCTTCCGGCCGTTCTTGCGTCGGGTCGGAGCCCGGCCCTCCGGCCCTCCGGCCGTCAGGCCGTCACGCGGCGGTGAGCGGGAACTCGCCCGCCAGTTCCCGGAACACCGCGCCGTTGAAGTCGAAGGCGCGCTTGCACTCGTCGACGATCCGCTGCTTCTCCAGGTCGTCCGCGTTCACGTCGTCCAGCAGCTCCCGGTACGCCCGCTTGAAGGCGGCCGGGTTGGCGATCCCGTCGAAGACGTAGAACCGCACGCCGTCGCCCTTGCGTGCGAAGCCCCAGGTGCGCTCCGCCTTGTCGCGGATGATCTGACCGCCCGACAGGTCGCCCAGGTAGCGCGTGTAGTGGTGGGCGACGTAGCCGGCCGGCCAGTCGCGGGCGCACTCGGCGACCCGCGCCGCGTACGCCTCGGTGGCCGGCAGCGCCGTGAGCCCGGCGCGCCAGCCGGGGCCGCGCAGATGCGCGAGGTCCTGCTCCAGGGCGGCCGTGCGGAACAGCTCCGGCCGTATGAAGGGCCCGGCGACCGGGTCGGTCCGCAGCGCGTCCGCGCCGTCCTCCAGGGCGCGGTACACGAACCAGAGCTGCTCCGTGTATCGCGCGTAGGCGTCGACGGCCAGCCGCCCGCCGAGGAGGTCGCTCATGAACGTCGACGACTCCGCTTCCGTGTGCTGCTCGTGCGAGGCGGTGCGGATGAGCGTCGAGAAGGGGGTGTCCAAGGCATGCCTCCGGGACCGTCGGGACCGTAGGGGTCGGGAACCACTGCCGATCCTGCCGACTTAGGCTTACCTAAGTCAACTGGTTCCCGACGTCCTGTCGGTAAAGACGCTACCCCTCGGAGGCGTCAGGGCAACGTGAGAATCTCCGCGCCGGTCTCGGTCACCACGAGCGTGTGCTCGAACTGCGCCGTCCGCTTCCGGTCCTTGGTCACCACGGTCCAGCCGTCGTCCCACATGTCGTACTCGTGTGTGCCGAGCGTCAGCATCGGCTCGATCGTGAACGTCATGCCCGGCTGCATCACCGTGGTGTGGTGCGGGGAGTCGTAGTGCGGAATGATCAGTCCGGAGTGGAAGGACGAGTTGATGCCGTGCCCCGTGAAGTCCCGGACGACGCCGTAGCCGAAGCGCTTGGCGTACGACTCGATGACCCGGCCGATGATGTTGACCTGGCGGCCCGGCTTGACCGCCTTGATCGCCCGGTTGAGGGACTCCCGGGTCCGCTCCACGAGCAGCCGGGACTCGTCGTCCACGTCACCGCACAGGTAGGTGGCGTTGTTGTCGCCGTGGACGCCGTTGATGTACGCGGTGACGTCCAGGTTCACGATGTCGCCGTCCTTCAGGACGGTCGAGTCGGGGATGCCGTGGCAGATGACCTCGTTGATCGACGCGCACAGCGACTTCGGGAACCCGCGGTATCCGAGCGTGGACGGGTAGGCCCCGTGGTCGCACATGTACGTGTGGGCGACCCGGTCCAGCTCGTCCGTGGTGACGCCCGGCGCGATGTGCTTGGCGGCCTCCTCCATCGCCTGCGCGGCGATGCGGCCGGCGATCCGCATCCGCTCGATGGTGTCGGAGTCCTGCACCTCCGGACCGGAGTACGGGGTGGGAGCGGGCTTTCCGACGTACTCGGGGCGACGGATGGACCCCGGAACGGAACGGTGGGGGGACAGCTCCCCCGGTACGAGAAGCGACTGGCCAGACATGTCAGCGAGTCTATCGACCGCGTCTGGGGCAGCATGGTGACGGAGGAAGGAGCCGAGGATGGCCCTGTTCAAGAAGCGTACGGCCGGCAAGCCGGGCGAGTGGTACTACTGCCTGCAGCACAAGAAGGTCGAGGAGGGCCCCGAGTGCCCGGCGAAGGACCGCTTCGGTCCGTACACCAGCCGCGAGGAGGCCGCCCACGCCATGCAGACCGCGGAGGAGCGGAACCTGGAGTGGGACACCGACCCCCGCTGGCACGACAGGGCGGGCAAGGACGACTCCGAGGGCCAGGGCTGAGGACGGGCCGGCGGCCAGGGCCGAGGACGGACCGGGGAGCCTGGGGCGAGGTCGGCCAGGTGGTGTCCTTCGGACGCGGCTCCCTGATCCGGCCCGATCCGCCCTGTCTGCCCGATCCCAAAGACATCCCTAGACAGCCGGGGGCGCGGGCCGGAAGTCCAGGGCCCGGGCCGTGACCCCGCGGTCAGGCCCCGGGCCGGGCGCCGGGCCGGAGCCCGACCGGTCCTCGCCCGTCGGCGCCGGGAAGCGTGCCGTGGCCAGGACCGTGCCGTCCTCGGCCACCAGCCGGGCGCCGGTCACCGTGGCCGGATCGATCTCGGCCGGCGCTCCCCAGTACCCGTAGCCGCCCCTGAGCGGGAACGACCCCACCGGCACCGCCGAGCCGTCGGACCGTACGAGCAGACACCGCACCGGCCCCGGGCCCGCCCCCTCCAGCTCGACGGACATGTAGACCCAGCCGCCCGCACCCGAGCCCGCCCCCGGGTGGGCGTAGATCCGTCCGACCTGGTGCCCGTCCGAGACCAGCGCCGCCTCCACGAGCCCCGCCTGCCGCTCGACGACCGGCGGCGCGCTCTGCAGGCCGCCGCCGACGGCCCACCCCCCGAAGCCGCAGGCGAGCGCGGCCGCGACGGCCGCCACCGCGAGCCGCACCCTCCCGCGCCGCCGCGGCCGGACCGGCGGCGGGACCAGCGCCCGCGCCACCCGCGTCTCGAAGCCCACCGGAGGCTCGGCGTCCGGCAGCAGCCCGATCAGACCGTCGCCCACCACGGTCAACCGCTCGACGTACTCCCGGCAGTCCGGGCAGCGGTCCAGATGGGCGACCGCCTCGGCCCGCTCCTGGGCCGGGAGGGCACCGAGCGCCAGCTCGGCGCCGAGCTCGCGCAGCCGGGCACAGTCCACAGCGCTCACCGCCCCTCCCCGCTCCGGTCCGCCTCGTTCCCCAGGAGGGCCCGCACCTTGATCGTCGCCGTCCGGATCCGGGTCTTGGCCGTGCCCAGCGGGATGTCCTCGAGACCGGCGACCTCGCGCGCCGTCATCCCGTAGATCCCCGCCATCACCAGCGCCCGCGCCTGCTCGCGCGGCAGCGCGGCCACCGCACGCCGGACCCGCTCCGAGCCCTCCTCGGCGAGCGCCCACCGCTCGGGGGTCTCCGTCACGGCGCCGAGCAGCGCGTCCAGGTCCTCGGGCGCGACCGGGCTGGCCCGCCGGGCCCGTACGGCGTCGATCGCGAGGTGGTGCGCGATGGTCGTCAGCCAGGTCCGTACCGAGCCGCGCCGGGAGTCGTAGACCTGGGCGTGCCGCCAGGCCCGCTCGAAGGTCTGCTGGGCGATGTCCTCGGCGAGCTGGGGGTCGCCGACGACGGCGACGGCCACCCCGAAGACGGTGCGCTGGAAGCGGCGCACGAAGGCCACCGCGATCTCCGGATCGCCCGTGGTCAGACCGGAGAGCAGTGCCTCGTCGGACACCCCTCCGAGAGAGGGGCCCATGCGCCGCATACCCGTGGATACGTTCCGTCGCCCCGTAGGGATTGCCTCGGACCGCCTCCCCGAAGGGAGCGCCCGAGGCCATTGTCCGC
The DNA here is from genome assembly GCF_044544925.1 of Streptomyces sp. NPDC053431. Taxonomy (NCBI): domain Bacteria; kingdom Bacillati; phylum Actinomycetota; class Actinomycetes; order Kitasatosporales; family Streptomycetaceae; genus Streptomyces; species Streptomyces sp. NPDC053431. Next base: position 769,259 of record NZ_JBITXX010000001.1, read on the forward strand.
CGCGATCGGTCGCAATCCGCCGCCGTGGCCCGGCCGTATCTCCTGCGGAGGACCGAACCATGACGTATCTACGAACGCGGAACCGCGTGGCGCTCGGTCTGGTGGCCGGCGCGCTGACCGCCCTGCTCGCCGCCTGCGGCGACAGCGGCGGAGACGGCGGAGGCACCGCCCCGCCCCCGAAGCCGACGACGACGGCGGGCGCGACCCAGGTGAACGCGGACCTGGCGGACTTCCGCATCACCCTCTCCCGGCAGAGCTTCGACCCCGGGCGGTACGCCTTCGTCGCCAAGAACACCGGGCAGCACCAACACGCCCTGGAGATCGAGGGACCCGGCGGCGAGAACAAGACGAGGACGCTTCAGCCGGGCGAGTCCACGACGCTCACCGTGACGCTCGCGTCCGGCACGTACACGGTCTACTGCCCGGTCGACGGCCACAAGGACAGGGGCATGAAGACGGAGATCACCGTGGCCGGCGCCCCCGGCTCGCCCGGCTCGCCGAGCTCGCCGAACAACGGCTACTAGCCCGCGGTGGCGACCGCCTCCTGCTGGGCCTTGCGGGCCAGCGCGTCCTCGTCCGTCCCGGCGTCGTACGCGAGCAGCTTCGGCAGCGCGAGGCACAGCAGGCCCACGGAGGCGACGCACGCGACACCGCCCGACCAGATCGCCGCCCGGGTGCCGGTCCAGCCGGCCATCGTGCCGGCGCGGAGCTGACCGAGCTGCGGTCCGACGCTGTACGAGAGGACCTCGATGCCCGCGAGCCGGCCGCGCAGCTCCTCGGGGATGGTCTGGTTCCAGATCGTCGCGCGCCCGAGGCCGCTCAGCATGTCGCCGGCGCCGGCGAAGGCCAGACAGAGCAGCACCAGCCACACGTTCCCGAACCAGCCCGCCGCCGCGATCGCGAGGCCCCAGCCGGTCGCCCCCGCCACCACGAGCAGGCCGTGCCGGCGGACCTTCGCCGTCCAGCCGCTGGTGAGCCCGAGCACGAGCGAGCCGACCGAACCCGCCGCGTACATCAGGCCGAGCGACCAGTCCGCGTCCAGCTCGTCGGCGAGGAACGGGAAGATCGTGTTCGGGAAGGCGAAGAACATCGCCGCCAGGTCGATCGCGTACGTGCCGAGCAGCACCGGCCTCGACCACGCGTACCGGGCGCCCTCCACGATCCCGCGCAGCGAGGGCTTGTCGGCGTCGTGCGCCGGCGGCGCGGGCGAGAGCCGGCGGCACAGCAGGACCGAGACGGCGAAGCCGCCGGCCGCCACCGCGTACGCCGGGGCGTGGCCCGCGTAGGCGACGACCAGGCCCGCGAGGGCGGGTCCGGCGATGGAACCCACCTGCCATCGCAGCGAGTTCAGCGCGGCCGCCGCCGTCTGCTGCTCGTGCGGCACGATCCGGGCCATGAGCGAGTCGAGCGCCGGCCGCTGCAGGCCGGCGAGGGCCGAGACGCCGGCCGCGACCACGTAGAGCGGCCACAGCATGGGCCGCGGCAGCAGGGCGTTGAGCAGCAGGACCAGGGCGAGGACGCCGAGCCCGGCCTCCGTCGCCACGATCACCTTCCGCCGGTCGGCGGCGTCGGCCAGCGCCCCGCCGTACAGCCCGAACACCACCAGCGGCACGAGCTCCACGGCGCCCATCGCGCCGACCGCGAACGGCGAGTCGGTCAGGTCCTTGATCTGCAGCGGCAGGGCGATCAGCGCCATGAAGCTCGCGAAGAAGGCGACGATGCCCTGGGCCCAGAGCAGGCGGAAGTCGGGGGAGGAGCGCCAGGGCGCGAGATCGGGGAACAGCCGGGCGAAGCGTTTCACGAGGCGCCATGCTCGACCGCCCCCCACCCGAAGGCAACCGATTTACCCCCCCGCCCTCCCGCGCCGGGAACACCCCGCCCCCGGCCCCACCCAAGCCCTCCACGCCCCGAAACCGTCCCCGCCTCGAGCCCACCCTCGCCCTCCGCAGCAGCGGGCCGTAGGGGTGGCCGCCTCGACCTTCGCGCGCGGGACGGGTCCCTCACCCTCGACGCGCCGCAACGGTCCCGGCGCCGGGTCCCCCGGCCGCCCCGCCGCCTCCGTGTGGGCAGTCGTTCCGCTGGGGCGGGACGGGTGGGCACACGGGACCGCGCCGGGCGGCGCGTCCGCCCCCTGTACCTCCCCGCACCACCACGGCGCCGCGCCCTCGGGGCCGGCGTCAAGGCGCGGAGAGCCTGGGCCCGGCAAGGGGCGACGTCCCGTGTGCCCACCCGTCCCGCCCTGCGGGACGATTGCCCACACGGCGGTGGGCGGGGGCCGCGAGCCGCGCCCCGTGCGGGGGCGGGCGGTGCCCGCAGGTCTGGGCATGTGGGTGCTGAGGGCGGCGCCCACACGGCGGCCGGCGGGGCCGCGGGGCGGCGCCCGTGGGAGGGGCGGCCGGGCGGTGCCCACGTGCGGGGGCGGCTGGGCGGTGGCGCCCGTGGCGGGGAAGGTGGGGCCGGGGGTTTACCAGCGGGCCGGGGGTGGGGCGGTCAGGTGGTCTGTCAGGCGGGACAGGCGGTCGCGGAAGCGCATCCGTCCCCGCGGCGCCGACGGCAGGTAGTTCTCGCCCGTCGCCGCGCTCACCAGGTGCTGCACGGTGTCCAGGTCCACCCCCGCGTCCGCCCCCACCGTCAGCGTCTCGTGCGCCAGCCCGACCACTTCCGTGTCGCCGCCGTCCAGCGACAGCACCGTCGCCCCGGCCCTGCGCGCGTCGTGGACCCGTTCGAGCAGGCCCTCGTCGGGCCGGGCCGGCGCGACCATCAGGAGCGTCGCCCCGCGTCCCGCCGACTCGATCCGCCCCAGCCCGACCGCCAGGTGCGCCGGATCGCCGGGGCGCACCCGGTGCCGGACCAGCGTCGGGGCCAGCTCGGGCCGCCCCGACCAGGCGGACTCGTCGACGAGATGCGCCGCCAGGTGCCACGGCTCGTACTCCGCCGTGCCGACCAGCAGCAGCCCGCCGCCGCGGGAGACGACGGAGGACCGGAGGGAGCCCGCGAAGCGGCGGGCGGCGGCCGGCCACTCGGTCCCGGCGAGCACCTCGCGCAGCAGTGCGACACGTACGGCGTCCATGGGCCGCATGGTGCACGACACCGGCCCCCGCGGGCGGGGGTTCGCAGCGGACTCACCCGGACGGGTCCGGGCCGGGCGACCGGCCAGTAATGTCGAGGCCATGACTTCCTCCACGACTGCACCCGCCCCCAAGGACCCCTGGGACCTCCCCGACGTCTCCGGTCTCGTCGTCGGCGTCCTCGGCGGCACCGGCGACCAGGGCCGCGGCCTCGCCTACCGCCTCGCCAAGGCCGGCCAGAAGGTGATCATCGGCTCGCGCGCCGCCGACCGCGCCCGGACCGCGGCCGACGAGCTGGGTCTCGGTGTCGAGGGCGCCGACAACGCCGAGTGCGCGCGGCGCAGCGACATCGTCATCGTGGCCGTGCCGTGGGACGGGCACGCCAAGACCCTGGAGGCGCTGCGCGAGGAGCTCGCGGGCAAGCTCGTGGTGGACTGCGTGAACCCGCTGGGCTTCGACAAGAAGGGCGCCTACGCGCTCAAGCCGGAGGAGGGCTCCGCCGCCGAGCAGGCGGCGGCGCTGCTGCCGGACTCGCGGGTCACCGCCGCCTTCCACCACCTGTCGGCGGTGCTCCTCCAGGACGCCTCGATCGACGAGATCGACACCGACGTGATGGTCCTGGGCGAGGTGCGCGCCGACGTGGAGCTCGTCCAGGCCCTCGCCGGCCGCATCCCCGGGATGCGCGGCGTCTTCGCCGGCCGGCTGCGCAACGCCCACCAGGTCGAGTCGCTCGTGGCGAACCTGATCTCGGTGAACCGGCGCTACAAGGCCCACGCGGGCCTGCGGGTCACGGACGTCTGAGCCGGTCCGGCCGGAGCCGGTCCCGTCGCGGACCGGGGCATGGGGGACACTGGACGGGCACCACCCGCCGTACCCGGACAGGAGCCGACCCCATGCCCCGCCTCGCCCTCTACGCCCTGGTCGTCTGCGCGCTCGCCGTCGTCGCGGCCGTGATCTCCTTCGCCCAGGGCAGCCTGATCGGCATCGTGTGGGTGCTGCTCGCCGGCCTGTCCTCGAACATGGCGTGGTTCTCCCTCAAGCGCGCCCGGATGACGGCCGAGCGTTAACCGACCTGGCAGAACTCCGGCGTCTCCTGCCAGAACCGGTACAGGGTCGAGCCGCAGTAGCGGGAGACCTCCGGCACGCCGAGCGCCCGCATCAGGGCGTCGATCGCGTCGAAGAAGGCCCCGTTGACCGCCGGCACGAAGAGCAGCGCGATCACCACGAAGAAGCCGTAGGGCGCGTACGGCTCGATCTGGCGCTTGACGCCGTACGACAGCCAGGGCTCGATCACGCCGTAGCCGTCCAGGCCCGGCACCGGCAGCAGGTTCAGGAGCGCGGCGGTCACCTGGAGGAACGCCAGGAACGCGAGCGCGTACCGGAAGGCGACCGGCACGCCGTCGAGGGCGCCCAGCCAGAACGGCGCGGTGCAGACGACGGCGAAGAGGACGTTCGCGAGCGGTCCCGCGGCCGAGATGAGGCTGTGCTTCCAGCGCCCGTGGATCCGGCCCCGCTCGACGAAGACGGCGCCGCCCGGCAGACCGATGCCGCCCATGATCACGAAGAGCACCGGCAGGATGACGCTCAGGACGGCGTGGGTGTACGCGAGCGGGTTCAGCGTCAGATAGCCCTTGGCCCCGATGGTGATGTCGCCGCCGTGCAGGGCCGTGCGGGCGTGCGCGTACTCGTGGAGACAGAGCGAGACGACCCACGCCGAGGTCACGAACAGGAACACCGCGAGGCCGGGCAGCGCGGCGAAGTCGCTCCACACGGCCCAGCCGGTGACGCCCATGACCGCGAGGATCGCCAGGAAGACGGGGCTGATCCGCCGTTCGTCGTGACGATGCGTGGTCGTGGCCATGGGTGGACTCCCGGGGAGGTGCGGATGCGGGTGGCACGGCCGTACACCGTGCCCCGGAAACGTACCGACCCCCACGGGAGGTTCCATCCCCGGGCCCCCACCCACCGCGGCGGGGCGCCTTGGCGGGGCGGTGCCCGCACGGGCGGAAAGGGGGGCGGAAGCGGGTCGGGAAGGCGCGTGGGGCCGTGGGGAGTGGCTCGCGGAGAATGGGGGCGTGCGCTATTCGGTCCTCGGCCCCACCCGGGCCCACACAGCAGAAGGCACCGTCGCCGTCGGCGGCCCCCGCGTCCGCGCCCTGCTCACCGTGCTCGCGGTGCGCGCCGGCCGCACGGTGCCCGTGGGGGTGCTGGTCGACGAGGTGTGGGGGGTCGAGCCGCCGGCCGACGCGGTGGCCGCGCTGCAGGCCCTCGTGGGCCGGCTGCGCCGGGCGCTCGGCCACGAGCGCGTGGTCTCCGTCGACGGCGGCTACCGCCTCGCCGCCGCGCCCGAGGACGTCGACGCCCACCGCTTCGTCCGTCTCGCGGCCGACGGCGTACGGGAGCTGGACGCCGGCCGCCCCCGCCGCGCCGCCGAGCTGCTCGACGAGGCCCTCGCCCTGTGGAAGGGGACCGCGCTCGCCGACCTGCCCGACCGCGCCGCCGAGGCCGCCCGCTGGGAGGCCCGTCGGCTGGACGCCCGCCGGGCCAGGCTGACCGCCGCGCTCGCCCTCGGCGAGGCCGCCGCGGCGCTGCCCGAACTCGCCGCCCTGTGCGCGGAGCACCCGCTCGACGAGCCCCTGCAGGCGCTGCGGATCCGCGCCCTGCGCGACACGGGCCGGCCGTCGGAGGCCCTCGCCGCGTACGAGACGGTCCGGCGCACCCTCGCCGAGCGGCTCGGCGCGGATCCGTCCCCGGAACTCCGCGCCCTGCATGCCGAGTTGCTCGACGCCCCGGCCCAGGCCCCGGCGCCCGCCGGCCGTCCCCTCACCGGCAATCTGCGGGCCCGCCTCACCAGCTTCGTCGGGCGCGAGGACGACATCTCCGCCCTCCAGGACGATCTGCGCACCGCGCGGCTGGTGACCCTGCTCGGTCCTGGCGGCGCCGGGAAGACCCGGCTGTCGCAGGAGGCCGCGGAGCGGGTCGGCGGCGGGTGGCGCGACGGCGTCTGGCTCGTCGAACTCGCGCCCGTCGCCGACCCGGAGGCCGTCACGGAGGCCGTGCTCGCCGGCGTCGGCGCCCGCGAGACGGTGCTGCGCGGCGCGGGCGCCGAGGAGCTGCGCCTCGGCGAGGATCCGACCGGCCGGCTCGTCGAGTACTGCGCGGACCGCTCCCTGCTGATCCTGCTGGACAACTGTGAGCATGTGGTGGGCGCGGCTGCGGAGTTGGTGGAGGTGTTGCTGGCGCGGTGTCCGGGGGTGACGGTGCTGGCGACGAGTCGTGAGCCGTTGGGGGTGCCGGGGGAGGTGCTGCGGCCGTTGGGTCCGCTGCCGCCGGCGACGGCGGTGCGGCTGTTCGGTGAGCGGGGTGCGGCGGTGCGGCCGGGTTTCGACGTGGCGGAGGACCTGGGGGCGGCCGAGGAGATCGTGCGGCGGCTGGACGGTCTGCCGTTGGCGATCGAGTTGGCGGCGGCCCGGCTGCGGATGTTGTCGGTGCGTCAGATCGCGGAGCGGCTGGACGACCGGTTCCGGTTGCTGACCTCGGGGGCGCGGACGGTTCTGCCGCGGCAGCAGACGCTGCGTGCGGTGGTCGACTGGTCCTGGGACCTGCTGGACGGGCCGGAGCGTGCGGTGCTGCGGCGGTTGGCGGTGTTCACCGGCGGCTGCGACCTGGAGGCGGCGGAGGCGGTGTGCGGGGGCGGCCCGGACGCGCCGGGTGACGCGGCGGGCGCCCTGCCGGAGGGTGCGCCGGGTGACGCGCCGGGCGGCCTGTGGGGTGGTGCGCCGGGTGATGTGCTGGGCGTGCTGGGGTCGTTGGTGGACAAGTCGCTGGTCGTGGCGGCCGAGACCGAGGCGGGGATGCGGTACCGGCTGCTGGAGACGGTGGCGGAGTACGCCGCCGAGCGGCTGGACGAGGCCGGCGACCGGGCGGCCGCCGAGCGCCGGCACCTCACGTACTACCGCGAGCTCGCCCGGCTCACCGACCCCGAACTCCGCACCGGACGCCAGCTCGCCGCCGTCGCCCGCTTCGGGGCCGAGTACGGGAACCTGCGGACCGCGCTGCGGCGGGCCGTGGCCGCGCGGGACGAGCACGAGGCGCTGGTCCTGGTGCACTCGCTGCTCTGGTACTGGAACATGCGGGACCTGCGCGTCGACGCCCTGCACTGGGCGGAGTCCGCCGCCGCGCTCGGACCCGATCCGTTCGGTCCCACGCCGGCCCCCGTCGTCCCGCTGGAGGAGCCGTGCACGGCCGCGCCCCCGCCGCTCTCGGAGGAGCAGCTGTGGGAGGCCCGGCGCGGGGTGCGGCTCATCGAGCTGATGAACATGGACCACGAGACGGGCCGCTGGACCACGCCCGAGGGGGTCGAGCGGCTGAAGCTGATCACCGCCGTCTACCCGCCGGGGCTGCCCCAGACCTGCCGCCTCCCCGGATCCTTCGCCGTCTTCGGGGTGCTCCTCATCGGCGAGCCCGGCCGCATGCAGGAGGCCCTCGACGCCCATGTCGACGCCTGCCGCCGCCACGGCTACGACTGGGAGCTGGCCAACGCGCTCCAGCTGCGCGCCAACCTCCTGGCCAACCGCGCCGACCTGGCCCAGAAGGCGGGCGCCGACGCGGAGGAGAGCCTGGAGATCTTCGTACGGCTCGGTGACGCGTGGGGCGCGGCGGAGGCGCTGTCCTCGCGCGCCGAGGCCCGCGAGCGGCGGCTGGAGTTCGAGGGCGCCGCCGAGGACTTCGCCGCCGCCATCGGCTACGCGGAGCGCGTCGGCGCCCAGGCGCAGATGGGGCTGCTGCGCGCCCGGTACGCGGACATGCTGATCGAGACCGGCCGTCAGGAGGAGGCCGAGGTGATCCTGCGGCAGGTGGTGGAGGGCGAGCACGGCCGTGGCCACGAGCCGATGCTGGCGGCCCGGATCTTCCTGGCGATCCTGCTCGGGCGCACCGGCCGCACGGCGGAGGCGCGCGAGCACCTGCTGCGGCTGCTCGCCGACTTCAAGGCGGAGACCTTCTCCATCTTCGAGGGCTTCACCCTCGGCAGCCTGGGCTGGGTGGACAACCTGGAGGGGCGGTACGCCTCGGGCTTCGAGCTGGCCCGGCGGGCGTTCGAGCGCTCGCTCGGCTCGCTGTCGATGATGGTGGCCCCGCAGATGCCGGCGATCCACCTGATCACCGCGGCCTGGGCCCTGGCCGGACGGGGCGGGGCGGCGGCACGGCTCGCCGCGACGCTGCTCGGCGCGTACGAGTCGCTGCTCCCGCCGGCCCATCTGCCCTCCCCGATGGAGCAGGAGAACCGGCGCCGGGCGACCGAGCTCACCCGGGCCGCCCTCGCCGACGACGCGGTCTTCGAGGCCGCCTACGCCGAGGGCGACGGCCTCTCCCTGGAGGAGGCCGCCGCCCTGCTCGAACGCGCCGACGCGATCTGAGGCGCGCCGAGTCCTGGGTCCCGGTCGGGGTGTCAGGTCTTCTTGCGGAACTTGGCGACCGCGAGGGGCGCGGTGATCACGGTGATGCCGACCGCCCAGGCGAGCGTCATCCACACGGAGTGGGCGACGGGGCCGCCGTTGATCAGGTTGCGGGCGGCGTCGGCGAGGTTGGACAGCGGGTTGTAGTCGGTGAAGGTCTGCAGCCAGCCGGGCATCGTGGTCGGCTTGGCGAAGATCGAGGAGCCGAACTGCAGCGGCATCAGCACGAGCATGGCCATTCCCTGGACGGCCTGGGCCGTCTTCATGGTGAGACCGAGCAGGATGAAGATCCACATGAGCGACGCCCCGAAGACCATCGACAGACCGATCGCGGCGAGCAGGTCGAGGAACGAGGTGTGGATCTGCAGGCCGAGCAGGAAGCCCATGCCCAGCAGGATCGCGGTGGCGACCAGCATGCGGCCGACCTCGACGACGATCTTCGCGACGAGCACCGAGGAGCGGGCGATCGGCATGGTCCGGAACCGGTCCATGACGCCCTTCTTGAAGTCGTCGTTGATGCCGGTGCCGACGGCCATCGCGATGTTCATGCCCATCATGGCCATCAGGCCGGGCACCAGGTAGTTCACGTACTCCTGCTGGTTGCCCTTGCCGGCCATGGCGCCGCCGAAGACGTACACGAACAGCAGGATGAAGATGATCGGCATCAGCACGGCGTCGAACATCGACTCCGGGTCCTGCTTGATCTGCAGGGCGTTGCGCCGGGCCAGGGCGCCGACGTGGCGCAGGTTGGCCCGGAGGCCGATGCGGCCGTCGGCGGCGCCGGCGGCGGCCCGCCGGGCGGGGGTGCCGCCGGGGGCGTCGACGGGGGACTGGGGGAGGGTGGTGGTGCTCATGCGGCGACCTCCTCGGTGATCGCGTCGGAAACGGCCGTCTTCTCGCCGGTGATGGCGAGGAACACCTCGTCGAGGCTGGGCAGATGGGTGCCGATGTGGGTGATGCCGAAGCCGCGGGCGCCGAACAGGCCCACGACGGCGGTCAGCTGCTCGTCGCTGAGGATCGGCACGTACAGCAGGCCCTCGTCGGGTACGACGGTGGCGCCGGCGACCCCGTCGAGGCCGGCCTCGCGGAGCGCGGCGGCCATGGCGGACAGGTCGGCCGGGTCGGCCGGGCGGACCTGGAGCGTGCGGCCGCCGACGCGGGCCTTGAGCTCGTCGACGCCGCCCTTGGCGATGACGCGGCCGCGGTCGATGACGGTGAGCTCGCTCGCCAGCTGCTCCGCCTCCTCCATGTACTGGGTGGTGAGGAGCACGGTCGCGCCCTCGGCGACCATCCGCTGCACCTCGTCCCAGACCTCGTTGCGGGTGCGCGGGTCGAGGCCGGTGGTGGGCTCGTCCAGGTAGAGCACGGCGGGCCGGCCGATCATGGAGGCGGCCAGGTCGAGGCGGCGCCGCATGCCGCCGGAGTAGTTCATCGCCGGGCGCTTGGCGGCCTCGGTGAGGGAGAAGCGCTCCAGCATCTCGTCGGCGCGGCGGCGGGCGTCCTTGCGGGAGAGGTCGAGCAGCCGCCCGATCATGTAGAGGTTCTCCCAGCCGGACAGCTTCTCGTCGACGGAGGCGTACTGGCCGGTGAGCCCGATGGTGCGGCGCAGCTGGCGGGGCTGGCGCACCACGTCGTAGCCGGCGACGGTGGCGGTCCCGGCGTCCGGGACGATCAGGGTGGACAGGCAGCGGACGAGGGTGGTCTTGCCGGCGCCGTTCGGGCCGAGGACGCCGAGGACGGTGCCCTCGCGGACGTCCAGGTCGATCCCGTCGACCGCTTTCGTCTCGCCGAAGTGCTTCACGAGGCCCCGGACCTCGACGGCGTTGGTGTGTGATCGCGTCATGTCCACCATGGAACCGGTGGCCACCGACAGCGCACCGACAGCCGACCGACAGCCCCGCCGACAGGCACCGACAGGCGCCCGCGGGCCTGTCGGTGCCTGTCGGTGTCTGTCGGCGCGGACCGTCCGTGCCGGTCGGTGTCTGTCGGCGGTTCCGGCGGTGCCGTGGCCGAATGCCGACAGCCCGCCGACGGGGGACGGTCGGCGGGCTGTCGTTGGTGCCGCAGGGGCTTGTGGGCGGGCAGGCCCCGACCGGGGGAGGGGCCTGCCCGGGGCGGTGACCTAGTGGAAGGTGTGCTCCTCGGCGGGGAACGCCCCGCCGGCGACGTCCTCCGCGAAGGCGCGGGCGGCGTCGCCGAGCGTCTCGCGCAGGTTGGCGTACTGCTTGGTGAAGCGCGGCACCTTGCCGCCGGTCAGACCGGCCATGTCGGTCCAGACGAGGACCTGGGCGTCCGTGTCGGGGCCGGCGCCGATGCCGATGGTGGGGATGTGCAGCGAGCGGGTGACCTCGGCGGCCAGCTCGGCCGGGACGAGCTCCAGGACCAGGGCGAAGGCGCCCGCGTCCTGGGCCGCCTTGGCGTCGCGCAGCAGCTTGTGGGCGGCCTCGTCGCTGCGGCCCTGCACCCGGTAGCCCATGGTGTTGACGGACTGCGGGGTCAGGCCGAGGTGGGACATGACCGGGATGCCGGACTGGACCAGCAGCTCGGTCTGGGGCAGCGAGCGCTCGCCGCCCTCCAGCTTGATCGCGCCGACGCCGGCGTCCTTGATCAGCCGGGTGGCGTTGCGCAGGGCCTGGACGGGCCCTTCCTGGTACGAGCCGAAGGGGAGGTCGCCGACGACGAGGGCGCGCCGGGTGCCCCGTACGACGGCGGCGGAGAGCAGCGTCATCTCGTCCATCGTGACGGGCACGGTGGTCTCGTAGCCGAGGTGACAGTTGCCCATGGAGTCGCCGACGAGGATCACCGGGATCCCGGCCTCGTCGAAGACGGAGGCGGTCATGGCGTCGTAGGCGGTGAGCATGGGCCACTTCTCGCCGCGGGCCTTGGCGGCGGCGATGTCGTGGACGGTGATGCGGCGGGTGCCCTTCCCCCCGTACAGCGCCTTGCTGCTGTCGGCGGGCGGTTTCTGGGCAGCCTGAAGCGTCATGGTGAACGGCTCCTCTGTCGTCATCTCGAGGCGCCCTGTGGCGTCCCCGGACCACATCCATGGTGGCACTTCGCCGGGCGGGCGGGGAAGTCGGCCGCAGGAGTGGGCTCGCGTGGCGCTGTTCACATCCCGGAAATGTAAAGAGTCCCTCTGTTTTTTCAATACGAGACGGTCTCGTATCGAAATGGGCCTAGGGTGAACCACATGTCACAGCCGTCCACTGTTTCCGCCGCCGTCCCCGGCCCGCGTCGCGTGCCCGAGGCCGTGCACCGCCGCCGCTGGGTGATCCTCGGCGTGCTCATGCTCAGCCTCCTCATCGTCGTCCTCGACAACTCGATCCTGAACGTGGCGGTCAAGACGATCGCCAGCCCCGCGCCCACCGGCATCGGCGCCACCCAGAGCGAGCTGGAGTGGGCCATCAACTCCTACACGCTCGTCTTCGCCGGACTGCTCTTCACCTCCGGCCTGCTCGGCGACCGCCTCGGCCGCAAGAAGGTGCTGCTCTTCGGCATCACCGTCTTCGGCATCGGTTCCGCGCTCGCCGCGATCTCCACCACCCCGGGCGAGCTCATCGCCTACCGGGCCGTGATGGGTCTCGGCGCCGCCTTCGTGATGCCGGCGACCCTCGCCGTCCTCATGAACGTCTTCGAGCGCGACGAGCAGCCCAAGGCCATCGGCATCTGGGCCGGCAGCGTCGGCCTCGCCATCGCCGTCGGCCCGATCACCGGCGGAGTGCTCCTGGAGCACTTCTGGTGGGGCTCGATCTTCCTCGTCAACGTGCCCGTCGTGCTGCTCGCCTTCGCGCTGATGGCCTGGCTCGTCCCCGACTCCCGGGACCCGAAGCCCGGCCGGATCGACCTGCCCGGCGTGTTGCTCTCCGTCCTCGGACTCGTGCTGCTCGTGTACGGCATCATCCGCGGCGGCGAGCTGGCGAGCTTCACCGACGCCGAGGTGCTGCTCCCGTCGCTCGGCGGCGTCGCGGTCCTCGTCGCGTTCGTGCTGTACGAGAAGCGCAGCGACCACCCGGCGCTCGACGTCTCGTACTTCCGCAAGCCCGCGTTCTCCGCCGCCGTCGGCGCCATCGCGCTGGTCTTCTTCGCCCTCATGGGCGTGACCTTCTTCTCCGCCTTCTACCTGCAGAGCGTGCGCGGCTACAGCGCGCTGGAGTCCGGTCTGCTGATCCTGCCGCTCGCCATCGCCCAGATGGTCTTCGCGCCGCGGGCCCGGCTCGTCGTCGAACGCTTCGGCGCCAAGGCCGTGTGCACCACCGGCATGCTGGCGGTCGCGGTCGGCCTCGCCGCCTTCGCCCTGTTCGACGCCGACACCCCGCTCTGGGTCCTCGAGGTCGTCTTCTTCCTCCAGGGCGCCGGCATGGCGCACATCATGCCGCCGGTCACCGTCTCCATCATGCAGTCGCTGCCCCGCGAGAAGGCCGGCTCCGGCTCCGCGATCAACAACACGTTCCGGCAGGTCGGCGGCGCGCTGGGCGTGGCCGTGCTCGGCTCCGTCCTGTCCACCACCTACCGCGGCGAGATCGAGGGCCACCTCGGCGCGCTCCCGCCGGGCCTGCGCGACACCGCCGGCGAGTCCATCGAGGCGACCCTCGCCGTCGCCGAGAAGCTCGGCCCGGCCGGCCACGGCCTGGTCGCCCCGGCGTACGACGCCTTCATCGACGCGATGCACGTCACCGCCGTCGGCTCGGCCGTCGTCGCCCTGCTCGGCGCGCTCGTCGTCGCCGTCTTCCTGCCCGGCCGCACCCCGGCCGCCCCGGCCGGCGGGGCGCCCGTCCCCGGCGCGCGCGCCGAAGCGGGAGAATCGGTTCCGAACTAGCCAGGAAGAGAGGCGCAACGAGCGTGTCGCAGCACACGGACACGGGTGTACCCGCCCCGGCCGCCGACTGCCCCGGTGGCGCGCGGCGCGGGCGGCCGCGGAGCGAGGCGGCGGAGCAGGCGATCTTCGACGCGGCGATCGGACTGCTGGAGAGCGGCCTCGCGCTGGCCGACGTGTCCATCGAGAAGATCGCCCGCACCGCCGGCGTCGGGAAGGCGACGATCTACCGCCGCTGGCCCGGCAAGGAGGAGCTGTTCGTCGACCTCCTGCGGTCGGTCGAGCCGCCGGACCCGGTGCTGCCCGGCACCTCGCTGCGCGACGACTTCGTGGCGCTCCTGGAGACGATGCGGCAGCGGGGGCTCGCCAAGCGGACCTCCGCGCTGCTGCACAACGTCTTCTCGCAGATGCAGCTGTACCCGAGGCTGTGGGACGCCTACCACAACACGGTCATCGAGCCGCGCCGCCGGATGGGTCTGGACGCCATCCGGCGCGGGATCGAGCGCGGCGAGATCCGCGCCGACCTCGACGTCGAGATGGTGAACGACCTGTTCGTCGGCCCCCTGTTGCTGCGCTCCGTCATCCGCCCCGGCGCCACCCTGGAGCCGGGTCTGCCCGAGGAGATCGTCGACACGGTCATGGACGGTCTGCGGCCGCGTGTCTGATCCGTACGAATGTGCGCGTTCTGTTACAGCCGTGCGCCCCGGGCCACCTGCAGGAACCCGCCACGCGCGGGTGTCGTCCCTCGAGGAGTACGACCGACCCGGTATCGCCTAGTGTCGAGACCGGGTCGCAGGGCAAGGCAGTGAGGACGACAGTGATGGCGCGGGTGGACATGACGGAGACCGGGCACGGCGGAACGCCGGACGACAAGGGCTCCGGCTCCCGGCCCGCCTCCCGCCCGGGAGACCGGTTCGCCCGGTTCGCCCGGCTCCGCGGCGACCGGGGCATCTGGCGCCGGGGCATCGTCCTCGCCCTCTGCGCCGTCCTGCTCGCCCTCCTGATGGGGTTTCATGCCGACGTCCCCAACCGGATCGGCAACCTCGGCAGCCTCTCCGAGACCTTCCTGCCCTGGCTCGGCCTCCTCGTGCCGGTGCTGCTCGTCCTCGGCCTGCTGCGCCGCTCCGCGACCGCGCTGGTCGCGCTGATCCTGCCGGTCGCGGTCTGGCTCAATCTCTTCGGCGGCCTCGTCGTCGACAAGTCCGAGCCCGGCGGCGACCTCGTCGTCGTCAGCCACAACGTGAACGCCGACAACCCCGACCCCGAGGGGACGGCCCGTCAGATCGCCGCCTCCGGCGCCGACGTGGTGGCCCTGGAGGAGCTCAAGGGCGACATGGTCCCGGTCTACGAGCGGGTGCTGGCCGACACCTACCGGCACCACTCGGTGCAGGGCACCGTCGGCCTGTGGAGCAAGTACCCGCTGCGCGACCCGGGGCCGGTCGACATCCGGATGGGCTGGACCCGCGCCATGCGCGCCACCGTCGCCGCCCCGAAGGGCGAGGTGGCCGTCTACGTCGCCCATCTCCCGTCCGTACGCGTCAGGATGAACGCCGGCTTCACCGCCAACCAGCGCGACAACAGCGCCAACGCCCTCGGCGAGGCCATCTCCCGCGACCCTCACCGGCGGATCGTCCTCCTCGGCGACCTCAACGGCACCATGAACGACCGTGCCCTCAACGGCGTCACCTCCCAGCTCCGCTCCACCCAGGGCGCGGCCGGCGACGGCTTCGGCTTCAGCTGGCCGGCGTCCTTCCCGATGGCCCGCATCGACCAGATCCTGGTCCGGGGCGTCGAGCCGGTCTCCTCCTGGACCCTGCCGCAGACGAAGAGCGACCACCTGCCGGTCGCCGCCCGTGTCAAGATGTGAACCGGGGGAAGGGTGTGATGAATCACACCGGCCGTGCGGTGTTTGAGGGGGCCACCGCCCCGCCGCCCCGCCGACACCTCCAAGTAACCTGATTCCGCCCTCGGCCGAGACGTCCCGGGGGGCTGTCCTCCCGGCGCCGGCATGTCCGGGGACAGTGGGGGGCTCCACGAGGGGGAATCGTTCATGCGCCGTGCTTTCGCGTTGCGCTGGTCGCACGGGTCGATAGCGCAGCTCTTCAGCGGCCGGGACAACAGCCTCGGACTCCTGCGCCTCGGCCTGGCCACGGCGGTGATCTTCTCCCACGCCAGCATCCTCGGCTACGGGGCGAAGGAGTACGGCCTCGAGTTCAGCGGTGGCCAGGTCACCGTCGGCAACCTGGCCGTCTACGGCTTCTTCGTGCTGTCCGGCATCCTCGTCACCCGCAGCGGCGCCCGGCTGCCCCTGGGACGGTTCCTGTGGCACCGGGCCCTGCGCATCCTGCCCGGCTTCTGGGTCTGCCTGCTGTTCACGGCCTTCGTGGTCGCCCCCGCCCTCTACTGGTACGTCCACGGCGACCTCGCCGGCCTCGGCGGCACCAAGGGCCCCCTCGGCTTCGCCGACGGCCCCCTCGGCTACCTCCGCGCCGACTGGGCCGTCGCGACCCGCCACTACGACATCGCCGGCCTCATGACGTACGCCCGGTCCGAAGGGTGGCTCCACAACGGCGCCTTCAACGGCTCCCTGTGGACGCTCCGTTACGAGGTCCTGTGCTACGTCGGCGTGGCCGTCCTCGCCGTCACCGGCATCCTCAAGCGGGCCCGCCGCGCGGTGCTCCTCGTCGCCGCGCTGTTCTACTGGCTGGTCGTGCGCCAGGCCTCGGCCGAGCCCTTCTGGGGCGGCGCCTCCCACGCGCGCTACCTGGAGGTCCAGCAGATCCCCCTGATGGGCGCCGTCACCCCGCAGTGGCTCATCTACCTGGGCCTCGCCTTCAGCCTCGGCACGATCATCGAGCTCTACCGCGACCGGATACCCGTCAGCGACCCGCTCGGCGTGGCCGCCCTCGCCGTCTTCGTCGGCAGCCTCCACTACGGCTGGTTCTTCCTCGTGGGCCTGCCGGCGCTCGCCTACCTGCTCGTCTGGCTCGCGATACGCCTGCCCCGCCCCTTCCGCCGCGTCGGAGCCCGCCACGACTACTCGTACGGGATCTACATCTACGGCTTCCTCGTCCAGCAGACCCTCGCCCTGATCGGCTGGACCCGCTGGGGCATGGCGGCCTACCTCGGGCTCACCCTCCTCTTCACGCTGCTCCTCGCCGTCGCCTCCTGGCACCTCGTCGAGCGCCCCGCGCTCCGGCTGAAGGACCTCGGGCGGAGTGCTCCTCCCACCGCTCCGGCGCGCCGGAGCGTCCCGAGGTCCGTCGAGCCCGACGCCCTCGTCAGCGCGGCGTCGTCTCCCGCCAGCGGTTCGTGATCGGCAGCCGGCGGTCCTTGCCGAAACCCTTCGCCGAGATCTTCGTGCCCGGCGGGTACTGACGGCGCTTGTACTCCGCCAGGTCCACCATCCGCAGCGTGCGGGTCACCAGCTCGTCGTCGAAACCGGCGGCCACCAGCTCCTCCTTGCCCCGGTCGCGGTCGACGTACAGCTCCAGGATCCGGTCCAGGATCTCGTAGTCGGGCAGGGAGTCCGTGTCGACCTGCCCGGGGCGCAGCTCGGCGCTGGGCGGCTTGGAGATGGAGTTCTCCGGGATCGGCGGGGTCTGGCCGCGTTCCTCCGCCGCCCGGTTGCGCCAGCGGGCCAGCCGGAAGACCCAGGTCTTGTAGACGTCCTTGATCGGGCCGAAGGCGCCCACCGCGTCCCCGTACAGCGTGGAGTAGCCCACCGCCAGCTCGGACTTGTTGCCCGGGGCGAGCACGAGGTGACCCTCCTGGTTGGAGAGCGCCATGAGCAGCGTGCCGCGCAGCCGCGCCTGCAGGTTCTCCTCGGCGAGACCGGTGAGTCCCAGCGCGCCCATGTAGGCGTCGAACATCGGCGCGATCGGGGCCGTGCGGAAGTTCAGTCCGGTGCGCCGCGCCAGTTCGGCGGCGTCCCCGCGCGAGTGCTCCGAGGAGTACCGGGACGGCATCGACACGCCGTACACGTTCGCCGGGCCGAGCGCGTCGCAGGCGATGGCGGCGACGAGGGCCGAGTCGATGCCGCCGGACAGACCGATGAGGACGGAACGGAAGCCGTTCTTGTTCACGTACGCCCGCAGGCCCACCACGAGCGCCGAGTACACCTCCTCGTCGTCCTCGAGCCGGTCCGCATAACCGCCCGTCACCTCCGGCTCGTAGGCCGGCAGCGGTTCCTCGGAGAGCACCACGCGGTCGACGCGCAGCCCGTCGTCGACGACCGCGCCGTTCTCCGGGGCCTCCGCGGCGAACCCCGGCAGCTCCAGGTCGAGGACCACACAGCCCTCGGAGAACTGCGGGGCGCGCGCGACGACCTCGCCGGCCGCGTCGACGACGATCGAGTCGCCGTCGAAGACCAGGTCGTCCTGGCCGCCGGTCATGGCGACGTACGCGGTCGTGCAGCCGGCCTCCTGGGCCCGCTTGCGGACCAGTTCGAGCCGGGTGTCGTCCTTGTTCCGCTCGTACGGGGAGGCGTTGACCGACACCAGCAGCCCGGCCCGGGCGCTCCGGGTGGCCGGGACCCGGCCACCGTCCTGCCACAGGTCCTCGCAGATCGCGAGGGCCACGTCGACGCCGTGGAGCCGGAGGACGGGCAGTGTGTCGCCCTGGACGAAGTAGCGGTACTCGTCGAAGACGCCGTAGTTGGGCAGGTGGTGCTTGGCGAACCGCAGCACCACCTCCCCCCGGTACAGGACCGCCGCCGCGTTCTCGGGGGAGCCGGCGGGCCGGCCGAGCCGGGGCTCGGCCCGCTCGGAGCGGTCGAGGTAGCCCACGACCACCGGGAGCTCGCCGAGTCCCTCGTCGGCGAGCCGCCGCCCGAGCGCCCGCAGGGCGTCTCGGGAGGCCTCGACGAACGAGGAGCGCAGCGCCAGGTCCTCGACGGGGTAGCCGGTCAGCACCATCTCGGGGAACGTGACGAGGTGCGCGCCCTGGTCGGCGGCGTGCCGGGTCCAGTGGACGACGGCCTCGGCGTTCCCGGCGAGATCGCCGACGACGGAGTCGATCTGATTCAGAGCGAGGCGAAGTTGAGGCACGCCCCCCAGTCTAATCGTCAATTCGACGCTATGTCCTGCGGGCGGGCCGATCCGTGTCGATCCACGGGCCCGAACTCGCCCTGGGCGGCTGCCGGTCCCGCGGGGAGTCGCCGACGCGTGCCCTTCCCCGGGCGGGGCGGTGGTGACGCGCGCCTTCCCGGGCGGGCGGTGGTGACGCGCGCGTTCCCGGGCGGGCGGTGGTGACGCGCGCGTTCCCGGGCGGGCGGTGGTGACGCGCGCGTTCCCGGGCGGGCGGTGGTGACGCGCGCCTTCCCGTCGGCGGAGCCGGCGCGTGTCTTCCCCCCGTGCTCCGCAGGCGGCCGACGAGTGCCCCTGCCCCACGCGGCGGCGCCGACGCGCGCCCTTCGCCTTCGCCCACAGGTGGCGCCGACGCGCGTCGGCCCGGCGGCTCGGTGCCCGCTACGGGGCGCCCGGGCCGCCGGGCCGTCCGGTCGTGCCGGACCGGCCGGACGTCGCCGCCCGGGCCGGGTCGCGCGTGACGTGCCGACGGGCGGTCAGCCCGCGTAGACGCTCTCGCAGAACGCCTTCAGCTGCTCGTCCGTCAGGTTCCTCGCCAGGTCCGCCTCGCTGATCATGCCGACCAGGCGCTTGTCCTCGTCGATGACGGGAAGCCGACGGATCTGGTGACTCTGCATCTCCTCCAGGATCGCGCCCACGTCCGCGTCGGACTCGATCCAGCGCGGGGTGCCCTTGGCCATCTCACCGCACGTGATCCTGGCGGGGTCGTGGCCCATGGCCACACAGCCGACCACGATGTCGCGGTCCGTGATGATGCCGCAGAGCCGCTCGTTCTCGTCGGCGATGGGAAGCGCGCCCACGTTGAGTTGCCGCATCATCTGCGCGGCGCGGTCGAGCGTCTCGTGTGCCGGGATCCACTGGGCCCCCGGGTGCATGATGTCCTTCGCCGTCTTCATTGGGTGCGTGCCTTTCGTAGAACGTCGTCGTGCCTACGTCCCCGAGCACCCTCAATTGTCCGTGCGCGACGCGGCCCCCGCGACCGCAGGGTCACGGGGGCCGTCGGGTCGGCGCCGCTGCGGCCGCCTACGCGCCGCGGGCCTTGAGCATGTCCGCCATCAGCCTGATCTCGGACTCCTGGGCGTCGACCATGCCCTGCGCGAGGTCGCGCTCCACCCCGGGCACGCACCTCTCGACACAGCCCTGGGCCATGTGGATGCCGCCCTTGTGGTGCTCGGTCATCAGCTTCAGGTAGAGCACCTCGGCCGCGCGGCCGGAGGCCGTGCGCAGCTGGTCGAGCTCGGCCCGGGTCGCCATGCCCGGCATGAGCTCGCCGTCCTCGCCTCCCATGTCCATGCCCATCCCCATCCAGGTCATGGGCGCGACACCGGACTGCACCTTGGGCAGCCCCCACATGTCCAGCCAGCCCAGCATCATGCCGCGCTGGTTGGCCTGGGTGTTGGCGATGTCGTACGCGAGGCGGCGCACGTCCTCGTCCTTCGTCCGGTCACGGACGATGAAAGACATCTCGACGGCCTGCTGGTGGTGGACCGCCATGTCACGGGCGAAACCGGCGTCCGCGGACTCCGCGGTCGGCGTCCTCGGCGCGTCGTCGTCGCGGTCCGCGGAGGCGACGGTGACCGCGCCCCCCGCGAAGAGCACGGCGAGGACCACGGCGGTGACCGACGCCCACTGCGTGCGGTTCAGCTTCACTGGCCCATCCCGGCGCCGCCCTGGCCCTCGGCGCCGACGCCGCCGGTGCAGGCGGCGCCCGGCTCCGGGGTCTGCGGGCCGGTGACGTACTTGGTGAAGAAGGCGTCGACCCGCGGGTCGTCCGCGCCGTCCACGGCCACCTGCTTGCCCCAGGCGCTCAGCACGATCGCGCCGGCCTGGTCCTCGTACGGGCTCATCAGCGAGTACGGGGTCTTCTTGACCTTGGCCTTCAGCTTCTCGACGTCACCGGAGGCGGCCTTCTTGGTGTACGTCACCCACACGGCCCCGTGCTCCAGCGAGTGCACGGCGTTGACGTCGTTGACCGGCTTGTCGTAGACGTCGCCGTTGCAGTTCTGCCAGACCGGGTTGTGGTCGCCGCCGACCGGCGGCTTCATGTCGTACTTCACCGGCGTGGTGACGTGGTTGCGGGTCAGCTTCTTGGCGTCCCAGGACTTCTCGTCCTTGATGGGGGCCTTGGCGGCGGCCTCCTGCTCCTCCTTCTTGTCGTTCTCCTTGGTGATCACCCAGCCGCCGAAGCCGACGAGGGCGAGCACGACGGCGCCGGAGACGCCGATCGTGATGATGCGGTTGCGGCGCTCGCGGGCCTGCTCGGCGCGGCGCATCTCCTCTATTCGGGCGCGGCGGTCGGCGGTGGCGGAGCGGTTCGCGGCCATGGTGATGTCGTCCTTCGTGAAGTCTGGAGGTGAGTGGGGGAAAGCGAACGGAGACGAACGTGACGAAGAGCCCGGCCGCTCACGTCCGCAGGACCTGAAGGACATGGAGGTCCGGCGCGCGCGGCCGTGCGTCGGAGCGGGGCGCCTGACCGGAGGAGCGCGGCGCGGCGAGGCGGGGGCCGCCGCCCGCCGCGTGCAGCGGGGGGTCGAGCGGCGGTGCGCTGAGCACCGCGGGGGAGAGGGCGGGGAAGAGCGAGCAGCCGCCCCGGTCGTACGGGCAGACGTACTGGCCGGGCTGGGCGGCGACCGGGCCGGTCGCCGACACGTGCCCGATCCGCTCGGCCGGATCACCGGCTCCCGGGTGGCCGACCCCCAGACAGAGGAACAGCGCGCCGAGGAGCGTCGCCACGGCACTCGCCAGTGCCAGGGGACGCGCGTGTCGCGGCGGGCCGTCGAGCCGGGAGGCTCCCATGGGCGCAGATCGTAGTGGCAGAAGGGGCGCCGTGGGCCGAACGGGGTACTCATCGGTATCGAGCCGGTACCGGCAAGCCGTCGCGCGAGCGCCGCTTTTCGGCCGCTCCCCCGTTACCTGTGTCACAGCGGACCAGGCAGTATGGGTGTGCAACGTGCACGAAACCATGTGGTGGGATGCTCAGGTGCCCCCCGAAGTGCCCGAGGCGGTGGGAGCAGGCGGCCTGACCAGCGAGGATGGGTGTGGAAATGGACAAGCAGCAGGAATTTGTGCTCCGTACGCTCGAGGAGCGCGACATCCGCTTCGTGCGTCTGTGGTTCACCGACGTGCTCGGCTTCCTGAAGTCGGTCGCCGTGGCACCCGCCGAGCTGGAGCAGGCCTTCGACGAGGGCATCGGCTTCGACGGCTCCGCGATCGAGGGCTTCGCCCGGGTCTACGAGTCCGACATGATCGCCAAGCCCGACCCGGGCACCTTCCAGATCCTGCCCTGGCGCGCGGAGGCCCCCGGCACGGCCCGGATGTTCTGCGACATCCTCATGCCCGACGGCTCGCCGTCCTTCGCGGACCCGCGCTATGTCCTGAAGCGCGCCCTTGCCAAGACCTCGGACCTGGGCTTCACCTTCTACACCCACCCCGAGATCGAGTTCTTCCTCCTGAAGGACAAGCCGCTGGACGGCAGCCGGCCCACCCCGGCCGACAACTCGGGCTACTTCGACCACACCCCGCAGAACGTGGGCATGGACTTCCGTCGTCAGGCCATCACGATGCTGGAGTCGATGGGCATCTCGGTGGAGTTCTCCCACCACGAGGGCGCCCCCGGCCAGCAGGAGATCGACCTCCGCTACGCCGACGCGCTGTCCACCGCCGACAACATCATGACCTTCCGCCTGGTCATGAAGCAGGTCGCGCTGGAGCAGGGCGTGCAGGCCACGTTCATGCCCAAGCCCTTCTCGGACTACCCGGGCTCGGGCATGCACACCCACCTCTCGCTCTTCGAGGGCGACCGCAACGCCTTCTACGAGTCGGGCGCGGAGTACCAGCTCTCCAAGGTGGGACGTTCCTTCATCGCCGGCCTGCTGAAGCACGCCGGGGAGATCTCCGCCGTCACCAACCAGTGGGTCAACTCCTACAAGCGCATCTGGGGCGGCTCGGGCCGCACCGCCGGCTCCGGCGGCGAGGCCCCCGCGTACATCTGCTGGGGCCACAACAACCGCTCCGCGCTGATCCGCGTCCCCATGTACAAGCCGGGCAAGATGGGCTCCTCGCGCGTCGAGGTCCGCTCCATCGACTCGGGCGCCAACCCCTACCTGACCTACGCCGTCCTGCTCGCCGCGGGCCTCAAGGGCATCGAGGAGGGCTACGAGCTCCCGGCCGGCGCCGACGACGACGTCTGGGCCCTCAGCGACGCCGAGCGCCGCGCGATGGGCATCGAGCCCCTCCCGCAGAACCTCGGCGAGGCCATCACCCTGATGGAGCGCAGCGAACTGGTCGCGGAGACCCTGGGCGAGCACGTCTTCGACTTCTTCCTGCGCAACAAGAAGCAGGAGTGGGAGGAGTACCGCTCCGAGGTCACGGCCTTCGAGCTGCGCAAGAACCTGCCGGTGCTGTAAGCCCAGGTCACAGCAGTACGCCCCGCACGCGAGGATCTGGGCCGGCGGCGGACTGCCGGCGGCCCGGCCCCGTTCCGGTCGCCCTCGGCCGGCGCCAGAATCGGCATGGACCGCTGGAGGCCCTGCCCTTAGCCTGACCCTCGTTCGAAGATCGACGTGTCGGGCGGGTCTCCGGAACGCCGCTCGCAGGGGGTGTGCCATGCACGGCAGGGGGAGCGCGTGATGTCAGGCAGAGCGGGGCTCGTGAAGGCGCTGGCGGGGCTCGGGCTCGTGCTGGGGGTGATCGGGTCCATCACCGCCTTCTTCCTGTCGAACGAGGGCTATCTGCCGGGCGACGCCATGGTGCGGACCTGGGCCACCGCGAAGGACCGGCCCGGCGACGGCGAGGCCAACGACAGCTGGGTCGTCGGGGACGTCGCCGTCCGCAGCCGGTTCGACGCGGTGACCGGCTTCGGCATCGCCGACGGGCAGGACGGGAAGAAGCTCTGGGAGTTCGTACCGCCCGGCCGCGCCCGGATCTGCGGGAGCGCGCCCCGTGCGGACGAGGGGGTCCTCCTGGTCGCGTACGGCACGGAGAGCAAAGCCGCCAGTGGCGGGAGCGGCGAGCCCGCCCCGCCGGGCAAGGGCTGCTCGACCGTCGTCGCCTTCGAGACGAAGGACGGGCGGGAACTGTGGAGCGTCCCGCGGACCGTCTCGGACGGCCGGTTCGCCGGGGACGGATTCCTGGAGGCGGGGGGCGGCCTGGCATTGATCGAGCACGAGCGGACCGAGCAGGAGAAGCGGAAGCCCGGTGGCAACCGTTCCCTGCGCGCCCTCGACCTCCGTACGGGCAAGGCCCGTTGGACGGCGGCCGTTCCCGGCACGTGCGGGGTGTGGGACACCTCGGTGGGCGAGGAACAGGTCCACGCCGTCCTGGCCTGCGGCGGGGACGACGAGGACGCCTCGGGCTCCGACGGCGGCGGGGACGTCGAGCTGATGGCGGCGGCCTTCGACCGTGGCACCGGCGCCCTGAAGTGGAACGTTCCCATCGACGCCCGCCGCCCCGTGTCGACGGACTCCAAGGTGTCCATCGAGTCGGCCGACCCCTTGGTGCTGAAGGTCGTGCGGTCCTCGAACGAGAACGCGGGCAGGGAGACGGGCACGTTCGTCCCCTTCGACCAGGACGGGCGTACCCGGCCGGGCATCGAGCTCAGCGGCGGCTACGGGCAGGTCGACGCGGCGGAGGTCGTCGGCGAGCGGATGTACGCGCTGGCGTGGACCTATTACAAGGGACGGCAGTACCGGCTGATCGCCTTCGACCTGAAGACCGGCGAAGAGGTGTGGAACGATGAGCTGGACGAGCCCGCCGCCGGGCTGGCCGTGCGGGGCGACCGGATCACCGTGCTGTGCGAGTGGTCGACCCAGGCCAGCGCCATCACCGAGCTGCTCGTGTACGACGCCGGCGACGGCGAGGAACTCGACGAGCGTCATTTCCGCGAGGAAGCGCCCAGCGGCCACTTCTTCGAGCACGACGGGCGGATCATCGTCGCCGGGGCGGCCGGCGACCATGCCTTCACCGCGTTCGAGCGCTGGTGAGCCGATGGCAGTGCTCTTGCCGCAAGGCCGGTCGCCGGTCCGGTCGCCGGTAGAGGTGCGGGTGGTCGACCTCGACGAGGACGACCACTGCACGGCCTTCGAGCTGTGCAAGAACCTGCCGGTGCTGTAGTCGTAGGGCATGGAGCTGCTGCCCACCCCCCTCAACCGGATCGCCCACACCGCCCTGGGCGGCGCGCCGGCCGTCGCCTTCGTGATGGCCGCGGTGGAGGGCACCCGCTGGGCCGGGGCAGCCGCCCTCCTGTTCCTGCCGGTCGCCGTGCGCGGCTGGTGGGTGGGGGTGCGCTGCGAGCGCGACCGGCTGGTCGTCCGGGGCTTCCTGTGGACCCGCCGGATCGAGCGCGCCCGGATCGGCGCGGTCACGGGCTTCCCCGCCGTGCGCTGGACGTCGCGGCGGGGCGGGCGGCGGTGGACGCCGGTTCTCGCCTTCATGGGGGACGAGAGCGAGCTCGGGGGGTCGTACGCCCGCAAGCGGGAGAACGTGGCGCGGCTGCGGCGGTGAGCGGCCGGGCGGGGGTGAGTCGTCGGGCCGCCGGTCGTCGGGCCGACCGTTTTCAGCCCGCCGCGAGGGCCGCAGCCGGCCGGGTCCTCGGCTGGGCGCGGAAGGAGAAGGCCTCCATCAGGGGGCGGTGCTTGGTCTTCTGGACGGCGGCGATGCGCCAGGTCCCGTCGGCGAGGCGGACCAGGGTGTAGGTGGCGAGCTTGCCGAGGCGGCGGGGGCGGGCGCCCTTGTGGACCTCGCCCCGGGTGACCGCGATCGCCGTGTCGGGGGTCGGGAAGCGGAGGTCGACGACCTCCAGGGTGAGCCGGGTGCCCTTGAGGAAGCTGTCGAAGAGGGCCTGGTGGGCCCGGCCGATCTCGGCCGCGCCGCGGTAGACGGTGCCGACGAAGGTGACGTCCGTGGCGTCCTCGGTGAAGTGTGCCCCGTACCCGGTGCCGTCGCCCCGCCCCCAGGCCTCGGCGCCGGACCGGAGGAGGGCGTGGATCGCGGTGGTGTCGGTGGCGTGCATGGTGGTGCTCCCTTCCGTGGTACCTTCCGCGGAGAAGTGACTGCTCGAGAGAAGTGTCTTCCTCAGAGAAGACTCTTCTCTGAGGAAGAGATTAGGGAGTGAGGCGTCCGGTGTCAACGTCCGCCATGCCGTCCGACGCGAGCGCGATCTACCGCCGCTACCTGAGCGCCGTCATGCTGCACGGGCACGCGGGCGCCCGTGCCGTCGGACTCGGCGCCACCGACCTGTACGCGCTCAACATCCTCGACCTGGCCGGGCCCATGACCCCGGGCGAGCTCGGCGAGCGCACCGGACTGACCACCGGGCCCACCACCCGGCTCGTCGACCGCCTGGAGAAGGCCGGCTACGTCCAGCGGGCCGCCGACCCCCACGACCGGCGCAAGGTCATCGTCGAACCCGTCGCCCGGCCCGATGACCTCGACCGGGCGCTGGCCCCGGCCCGCCGCCGCATCGCCGAGATCCTCGGCGGCTACCCGCCCGAGCAGCTCGCCGTCCTCTTCGACTACTTCGACCGCGCGGCCGAGGCCTACCGCGAGGCGGCCGAGGAGCTCTGACCCCGGGGCAAATCCGTTGCGACCGACCCGGGAGGCGCCAGAGACTGCGGTCGATGAACGACATGACCACGATCCAGACCGCGCGGCTCCGGCTGCGGCCGCTCTCCGTCGACGAGGCCCGGCGCATCGTCGACGCCCGTCCCGCCCCCGGCGACCGCTGGGCCGAGGACTACCCCGGCGTCGGTGACGCCGCCAGCGCGCGCGGTTTCCTCGCCGGGGTCGCCGAGCGCGGCGACCCGGGCGTCTACCGGCCGTACGCGATACTCCTGGCGGACGGGGGCACCACCGTCGGCGGCATCGGCTTCCACGGGCCGCCGGACACCGACGGCGTGGTCACCATCGGCTACGGCCTCGTCCCCGGCGCCCGCGGCCACGGCTACGCGAGCGAGTCCCTGCGCGCCCTGATCGCCCGCGCCCGCGAGGCCGGCGCCACGGCGGTCCGCGGCGACGCGAACCTCGACAACCTCCCCTCCCAGCGGGTCATGGAGGCGGCGGGGATGGCGTACGAGGGCGAGGACGAGCGGGTCCGGAACTACCGCGTGGTGTTCCCGGACGCGCCCTGAGCCGACCCGCCCCGGCGCAGGCGGGAGTTCGACGGCAGGACCCAGGGCGTGTCCGTGAAGTCTCGCCTGGCTCGTACGCCCGCGAGCCCTGCCCTCCGGGCAGACGACGCCACTTTCCGGACACGCCCTAGCGCTCCGACAGCTCCGACGGGGCCTCCTGCACCACCCAGCCGTTGCCGTCCGGGTCCTGGAACGACAGGAAGGAGTTCCAGGTGCCGCCCTTCCCCGCCTCCCAGCCGGTCGCGCCCACGTGCATCACCGGCGTCGCGTGCACGCCCGCCGCGATCAGCCGCTCGCGCGCCGCGTCGATGTCGGTGACGCACAGCTGGAGGCCGTGCAGGGCGCCCGGGGCGGTCGCACCGGTGCCCGGGAACGGCGGCATGCCCTGGAGCAGCGAGATCGAACAGCGCGAGCCGGGCGGGGTGAGCTGGATGATCCGGACGCCCGGGGCGACCTCCTGGTCCAGGTCCACCGTGAAGCCGCACTTCCCGCCGTAGAACTCCTTCGCCCGGTCCAGGTCGGTGACCGGCACGGTGATCACTTCCAGCGTCCAGTTCACGGTCGCGTCTCCTCGTTCCTGGTTCCTCGCTCGTCGGGTGTGCGCGAGGTGCTGTCACGGCGGACATCATGGTCCGTACCACCCTGGCCCACCAGCCCGCCACCGCGCACCCGGAGGGCTTCGCCGGATAGGCTCGGCCGGGGACTGGACCGAGCGGTATCGACCGGTGGAGGAGCGGCGGCATGACGGTGCCGGGACGCAGGAGCAGCACGTTCACCCGGCTGCTGCGGCACGGGTTCACCGATCCGTCCGCCGCCGAACAGCTGCTCGACCTGGACGACCTCGCCCCGCTGCGCGGCGACTCCGTGCTCCTGGACGCCCTCGGCGCCACCGCCGACCCCGACCTCGCCCTGCGCGGCCTGGTCCGGCTCGTCGAGGCCCAGCCGGAGCCCGAGCGGCCGGCCCTCACCACCACCCTGCTGTCCGCCAAGCCGTTCCGCGACCGGCTGCTCGGCGTCCTCGGCGCGTCCGAGGCGCTCGCCGACCACCTGGCCCGGCACCCCCGCGACTGGCAGACCCTCGTCACGTACGAGGCGGCCGACCTGCACCCGGGCGTCGCCGAGTTCGAGCGCGGGCTCGCCGAGGCCGCCGACCCGGTCTCGCTGCGGATCGCCTACCGCCGCTGCCTGCTCGCCATAGCCGCCCGCGACGTGTGCGGCACCATCGACGTGGCCCAGTCCGCCGCCGAGCTCGCCGACCTCGCCACCGCCACCCTGCGCGCCGCCCTCAGGATCGCCCGTGCCGCCGCGCCCGAGGACGCGGCGCAGTGCCGGCTCGCCGTCATCGCCATGGGCAAGTGCGGCGGCCACGAACTCAACTACGTCTCCGACGTGGACGTCATCTTCGTGGCGGAGGCCGTGGACGGCGTGGAGGAGGCCAGGGCGCTGCAGGCCGCGACCCGGCTCGCCTCCCACCTCATGCGGATCTGCTCCGAGACCACGGTCGAGGGCGCGATCTGGCCGGTCGACGCCAACCTGCGCCCCGAGGGCCGCAACGGCCCGCTCGTCCGCACCCTGTCCTCCCACCTCGCCTACTACCAGCGCTGGGCCAAGACCTGGGAGTTCCAGGCCCTGTTGAAGGCCCGGGCGGTGGCCGGCGACCCGGAGCTCGGCGCCGCGTACATCGACGCCGTCTCGCCGCTCGTCTGGCAGGCCGCCGAGCGCGAGAACTTCGTGACCGACGTGCAGAAGATGCGCCGCCGGGTCGTCGACAACATCCCGGCCGGCCAGGTCGACCGCGAGCTGAAGCTCGGTCCCGGCGGCCTGCGGGACGTCGAGTTCGCCGTCCAGCTCCTGCAGTTGGTGCACGGCCGCAGCGACGGCAGCCTGCACAGCGGCACCACCCTCGACGCGCTCGCCGCCCTCGCCGCCGGCGGCTACGTCGGCCGCGCCGACGCCGCCCAGCTCGACGAGGCCTACCGGTTCCTGCGCGCCATGGAGCACCGCATCCAGCTGCACCGGCTGCGCCGCACCCACCTCGTCCCCGAGGGCGAGGAGGACCTGCGCCGCCTCGGGCGCTCCCTCGGGCTGCGCACCGACCCGGTCGCCGAGCTCAACCGCGAGTGGCGCCGGCACGCGGCCGTGGTGCGCCGGCTGCACGAGAAGCTGTTCTACCGCCCGCTCCTCGACGCCGTCGCCCAGCTCGCCCCCGGCGAGATCCGGCTCAGCCCGAAGGCGGCCGGGCAGCGGCTCGAAGCACTCGGATACGCCGATCCCGCCGCCGCCCTGCGGCACCTGGAGGCGCTGTCCTCCGGCGTCACCCGCAAGGCCGCCATCCAGCGGACGCTGCTGCCGGTGCTGCTCGGCTGGTTCGCCGACTCCGCCGACCCGGACGCGGGCCTCCTCGGCTTCCGCAAGGTCTCCGACGCGCTCGGCAAGACGCCCTGGTACCTGCGGCTGCTGCGCGACGAGGGCGCCGCGGCCGAGAACCTCGCCCGGGTCCTGTCCGCCGGCCGGCTCGCCCCCGACCTGCTGCTGCGGGCCCCCGAGGCGGTCGCGATCCTCGGCGACCCCGAGGGCCTCGGGCCGCGCGGCCGGGAGCACCTGGAGCAGGAGATCCTGGCCGCGGTCGGCCGCGCCGACGGCGCCGAGCAGGGGGTGGCGGCGGCCCGCGGGGTACGCCGCCGGGAGCTGTTCCGTACCGCCGCGGCCGACCTCATCGGCTCCTACGGCACCGAGGACAACCCCCGCGAGTCCGACCCCGGCGCGCTCGTCGACCGGGTCGGGCAGGCGGTCACCGACCTCAACGCGGCCACGCTCGCGGGCGCGCTGCGGGCGGCCGTACGGGCCGAGTGGGGCGACCGGCTGCCGACCCGCTTCGCGGTGATCGGCATGGGCCGGTTCGGCGGCCACGAACTCGGTTACGGCTCCGACGCCGACGTGCTGTTCGTGCACGAGCCACGGGAGGGCGTCGACGAGCAGGAGGCCGCCCGGGCCGCCGGGCGGGTGGTCACCGAGATGCGCAGACTGCTCCAACTGCCGACCGCCGACCCGCCGTTGCTCATCGACGCCGACCTGCGCCCGGAGGGCAAGAACGGGCCGCTGGTGCGCACGCTCAAGTCGTACGAGGCCTACTACCGCCGTTGGTCGCTGGTCTGGGAGAGTCAGGCGCTGCTCCGTGCCGAACCGATGGCCGGCGACAAGGACCTGGGCGAGCGGTTCCTCGCGCTGATCGACCCGCTGCGTTATCCGGCGGAGGGGCTCGGCGAGGACGCGGTGCGCGAGATCCGCCGCCTGAAGGCCCGCATGGAGACCGAACGCCTGCCGCGCGGTGCCGACCCCACCCTCCACGCGAAACTGGGCCGCGGCGGTCTGAGTGACGTCGAGTGGACCGTCCAGCTGATCCAGATGCGGCACGGCTGGGCCGAGCCGGGCCTGCGGACCACCCGCACCCGGGAGGCCCTGGCGGCCGCCCGCGCGGCCGGGCTCATCGGCGCGGACGAGGCGCAGATCCTCGACGAGGCCTGGGTCCTCGCCTCCCGCGTCCGCAACGCGGTCATGCTGGTGCGCGGCCGGCCGGGGGACACCTTCCCGTCGGAGCCGCGCGAGCTGGCGGCGGTGGGTCGCTATCTGGGCTACGGCCCCGGGAAGGTCGGCGAGATGGTCGACGACTACCGCCGCATCACCCGCCGAGCCCGAGCAGTAGTGGACGACCTCTTCTACGCCCCCTGACCCCCGAGCGCGGCTTCGGCGCAGGTTGGGCCCGCCGCCCACCCCCGCCGCGGACTGCGCCCGCCGTGCCCACACGGAGGCGGGCGGCGCTCGGGTGGGGGCCGGGGTCAGCTGGGGTCGTCGCCGCGGTGGTGCGGGTTCGTGCGGGTCGAGCGCCCCGCCTCCCGCGCCAGTTCCCCCGCCACGAGCGTCGCCTTGGCCACACCGCGGGCCCAGCGCGGACCGCCCCGGGCCGCCCAGACCACGCAGACGCAGCCGGCGACGGCGAGCACGAGGACGCCGGAGAGGATGAGCAGGGTCATGGGGTTCCCCCTTCGCGGTGCCTGGCGAGACCGGTCTCGGCAGGCGGTCGGGTCATCGGGTGTACGGCATGGTCTCAGGCCGAGCCGGCGAGCAGGCGACGGCAGTGTTCCAGATGGCCCGCGAGGGCCAGTTCGAAGGCCGCGTCGGAGCGCCCCCCGGCCACCGCCGCCAGCGCGTCGGCGAGCCGCGGCGTCGCCGTCTCCTCGGCGAGCTCCCACATCATCTCGGGCGCGGCCATGTCGAGGGCGGAGCCGAGGACCAGGTTGTCCACGGCGATGACCAGCGGCATCACGTCCCCGAGCGCGAAGCCCGCGTCGAGCAGCCGGACGACGGCCTTCTCGTACTGCAGCAGCACCTTCGGCGCGCGGACCGGTGAGGCCGTGAGGAGCGGGATCGCCCGCGGGTGGGCGGCGAAGGCGGCCCGGTAGGAGCGGGCCCAGGCCGCCATGGCCGCGTCCCAGGGCTGGAGTTCGAAGGCGCGCTCGTCGATGGCGTCGCAGACCCGCTCCCGCAGCAGCTCGACGATGCCGTCCCGGCCGTCCACATGGTGATACACCGACGCCGTCTGCACCCCGAGCGCCCGCGCGATCTGCGGGACGCTGAAGTCCCCCTGCTCGTCGACGAGTTGGAGCGCCGTGGTGGTGATGCGCTCCCGGTCGAGGAGGGGCGTGCGCGGCCGGCCCATGAAGGTTTTCCCCCAGTTCAGGTCTTCCCGAATCGTCGGACCTGAGGCTACATTGCGCCAACCGAAAGCCTTTAGGTTTCCGCTCGTGTCCCAGCCTGCTCCTGTCGCGGAAGGGCCTCCCACCCCATGTCGTCCAGCACCTCCGACGAGCCACCCGGTCTCCGCACCGGCACCCTCACCACCGCCGACATCTCCTTCTTCGTCGTCTCCGCCGCGGCCCCGCTCACCGTGATGGCCGGCGTCGCCCCCATCGCCCTCGTCCTCGGCGGCATCGGCGCCCCCGCCGGCTACCTCCTGGCAGGGATCACCCTGGCGATCTTCGCCGTGGGGTTCACGACCATGAGCCGCCACGTCCGCAGCGCCGGCGCCTTCTACGCGTACATCGCCCAGGGCCTCGGCAAGCCCCTCGGCATCGCCGCCGCGCTCATCGCCATGGTCGGCTACAACGGCATGGAGATCGGCGTCTACGGACTCCTCGGCTCGGCCACCTCCGACACCGCCCACGCCCTGTGGGGCGTCGACCTGCCCTGGCTGCCGATCGCCCTCGCCGGTCTGCTGCTCATCTGGTACGGCGGCTACCGCTCCATCGACTTCGGCGCCAAGGTCCTCGGCGTCCTCCTGGTGGCCGAGACCGGGATACTCGTGCTCCTCGCCGGCGGGGTGCTCCTCAAGGGCGGCGCGCACGGGATCTCCCTCGCGTCCTTCGCCCCCGGCAACGTCCTCGTCCCCGGCACCGCCGCCGTGCTCGCCTTCGCGTTCTCGGCCTTCACCGGCTTCGAGTCGACCGTCATCTACCGCCGCGAGGCCCGCGACCCCGCCCGCACCATTCCTCGCGCCACCTACATCGCGGTCGGCTTCCTCGGACTGTTCTACGCCTTCGTCGTGTGGACCGTGATCCAGGCCTTCGGCGACGACAAGGTGGTCGAGGCCGCCGCGGGCGACACCGGCGGGCTGTTCTTCGCCGCCATCACCACGTACGTCGGCAGCTGGGCCGCCGACCTGATGCACGTGTTCATCGTGACCAGCATCATCGCCTCGCTGCTCGCCTTCCACAACGCGATCAACCGCTACGGCCTCGCCCTCGCCGAGGAGGGCGTGCTGCCCGCCGCGCTCGGCCGGGTCCACTCCCGCCACCGCTCCCCGTACGTCGCCGGCGCCGTCCAGACCGCGCTCGGCGCCGTCATCGTCCTCGGCTTCGCGGCCGCCGGCGCCGACCCGTACACCCAGCTGCTGCTCTGGGTGAACACCCCCGGCATGCTCGGCCTCATGGCGCTGATGCTGCTGGCCGCCGTCGCCGTCGTGCGCTACTTCCGCCGCGTCCCGCACCAGGAGGGCGTCCTGCGCACCCTGGTCGCCCCCGTCACCGCCGCGGTCCTGCTCGCGGTCGCGCTCTGGCTGGTCGCCTCCAAGGTCGCCCTCTTCACCGGCGCCTCCACCACCGTCAACGCGGTCCTCGTCGCCGTCGTCCCCGCCGTCCTCGTCCTCGGGCTGTTCCTCGCCCTCCGGCTGCGCCGCACCCGCCCCGAGGTCTACGCCCGGTTCGCCGCAGAGCCGCCCACCGAAGGAGCCGACCCGCAGTGTCCGCACCCGATCTCCTCCTCGTCGACGCCCGCCTCCGCACCCCCGGTCTCTCCCCCCACACCGCTGTCGCCGTCCGCGACGGACTGATCACCGCCGTCGGGGACGCCGCCGACGCCCGCGCCTGGCGCGGCCCCCGTACCGAGGTCGTCGACCTCGCCGGCGCCACTCTCACCCCCGGACTCACCGACGCGCACAGCCACCCCGTCTGGGGCCTGGAGATGGCCACCGGCACGGACCTCTCCGCCGTCACCGGCCTGGACGGACTGCGGGCCGCGCTCAGGAACGCCGGACGGCGCGAGGGCTGGGTCGTCGGCTTCGGCCTGGACCACAACGTCTTCGCCGGCCGTCCCATCCACCACGCGCTGATCGAGGACGCCCTCGACGGCGCCCCCGCCTTCCTGCGCCTCTACGACGGGCACTCCGCCCTGGCGAGCGCGACGGCCCTGAAGGCCGCCGGTATCGACGGCCCGCGCGCCTTCGGCCAGCGCTCCGAGATCGTCTGCGACGCCGAGGGTCGCCCCACCGGGCACCTGGTCGAGCACGCCGCCATGGACCTGATGACGCCCGTGCTGCCGGCCCGGCCGTACGCCGAGCGCCGCGACCGGCTCGTCGAGCTGCTCGGCGCCATGGCCGCCACGGGTCTGACCGGCGCCCACGTCATGGACCTCGGCGGCCACGACGTGCCCGGCCTGCTCGCCGCGATCGAGGCCGACGGCGAGCTGCCGCTACGGCTGCGGCTCGCGCCCTGGTGCATGCCCGGGGCGACCGAGGAGGAGCTCGACGAGCTCGTACGGCTCCAGGAGCGGGCCGGGCGCCACTGGCGGATCGGCGGGGTCAAGTTCTTCATGGACGGCACCGTCGAGGGCGGCACCGCGTGGCTGGAGCACGCCGACTGCCACGGCCAGGGCACCGACGCCTTCTGGCCGGACCCGGCCGCCTACTCCGCCGCCGTACGCCACCTGCACCGCGCGGGCGTCGGCACCGCCACCCACGCCATCGGCGACGCGGCGGTCCGCCATGTCCTCGACACCGTGGAATCCCTCGGTGCCGGGACCGGGGCCGACGCCGGCCCCCGGCACCGGATCGAGCACATCGAGACCGTCCCCGACGCCCAGCTCGCCCGCTTCGCCGCGCTCGGCGTCGTCGCCTCGATGCAGCCCCCGCACACCGCGTACACCCGCGCCGACCGCACCGACGAGTGGTCGAAGCGGCTCGGCGAGGAGCGGGCCGCCCGGGCCTGGCGCTGCCGGGACCTCAGGGACGCGGGCGCGACCCTGGCGCTCGGCTCGGACTGGCCCATCGCCCACCACGACGCCCGCCAGGTCCTCGCCACCGCCCAGGCCCCGCGCGGCGCGGCCTCGACCCGATCCGGCCTGACCGGCCTGATGGCCCTGGAGGGCATGACCACGCACGCGGCACTGGCAGCGGGGGAGGAGCGCGTCGCGGGCCGGATCGCCCCAGGCCACCGGGCGGACCTCACGGCCTTCGCCGTCGACCCGGCCGAGGCCCCGGCCGACGAGACGGCGACGGCCCCGATCCGGCTCACCGTGAGCGGCGGCCGGATCACGCACCGGGGCTGACGGCTTCCGGGGTCAGCGCCCGGAGGGGACCTTCTCCTGCGCCGGCGACTCCTGGTCCGCCCCCTCCACCGGGGGCGGACCGCCCGCCGTCACGCCCTGGGGCAGCGAGGCCGCCGGCTCGACGAGGCGGGGGAGCCTGTGCGGGCGGGAGCCGTACCAGCAGTACGAGACCGCGAAGCCGAAGGCCAGGCAGATCACGCCACCGACCGCGTCCATCCAGAAGTGGTTGGCGGTGGCCACGATGACCACCAGGGTGGCGACCGGGTAGAGCAGGCCGAGGATCCGGGCCCAGGGCGCCCGGGCGAGCAAGAAGATCGTCACGCCGCACCACAGCGACCAGCCGATGTGCATCGACGGCATCGCCGCGTACTGGTTCGACATGTGCTTGAGGTTGCCCGAGGCCATCGAGCCCCAGGTGTGGTGCACCAGGACCGTGTCGACGAAGCCGCCGCCGTTCATCAGGCGCGGCGGGGCCAGCGGATACAGGTAGTAGCCGACCAGGGCCACGGCCGTGGTGGCGAACAGGACCGTGCGGAACGCCGCGTAACGGCCCGGATGCCCCCGGTACAGCCAGACGAGCACACCGATGGTGATCACGAAGTGCAGCGTGGCGTAGTAGTAGTTCATGGACACGATCAGCCAGGTCACCGAGTTCACGGCCTGGTTGACGGTGTGCTCGAAGGCCAGGCCGAGCGAGTGCTCGGCCTGCCAGATCCAGTCGGCGTTCCTGAGCGCCTGGGCCTTCTGCTCGGGCACCGCGTTGCGGATGAGCGAGTAAAGCCAGTAGCTGACCGCGATGAGCAGGATCTCGAACCAGATGCGCGGGCG
Source organism: Streptomyces sp. NPDC053431 (assembly GCF_044544925.1). Taxonomy (NCBI): domain Bacteria; kingdom Bacillati; phylum Actinomycetota; class Actinomycetes; order Kitasatosporales; family Streptomycetaceae; genus Streptomyces; species Streptomyces sp. NPDC053431. Next base: position 804,515 of record NZ_JBITXX010000001.1, read on the forward strand.
GCGCGGGGCGCGGACGCGCAGCGCGCGCGCGAACCTGCCGCCGTCCGCGGTGGGTGACGACGGGGTCGTCCGACTTTCCGAGGTCTTCACGGTCGTTTCACCCATAGGAGGAGAGTCTGCCAGATCCCGTTCCTCCGACCGATCATCCCTCGGTCGGGTGTGCGGCGCACCCTCTCAGCCTCAGGAAGGAGACGGAGCCGCCGCCGAGGGGGCGGGCGCGGAGGCCGTGGAGCCGCGGACCACCAGCTCGGGCATGAAGACGAACTCGCTGTGCGGGGCCGGCGTGCCGCCGACCTCCTCCAGGAGCGCCCGCACCGCCGCCTGCCCCATCGCCTGGACCGGCTGCCGGATCGTGGTCAGCGGCGGATCGGTGAAGGCTATGAGGGGGGAGTCGTCGAAGCCGACGACGGAGACGTCCTTCGGCACCTGCAGGCCCTGCTGCCGGGCGGCCCGGATCGCGCCGAGCGCCATCATGTCGCTCGCGCACACGATCGCGGTGCAGCCCTTGGCGATGAGCGCGGCGGCGGCGGCCTGGCCGCCCTCCAGGGTGTAGAGGGAGTGCTGGATCAGCTCCTCGGCCTCCTCGGGGGCGAGCCCGAACCGCTCCTGCATCCCCTTGCGGAAACCCTCGATCTTGCGCAGGACCGGGACGAAGCGCTTCGGTCCGACGGCGAGGCCGATCCGGGTGTGGCCGAGGGCGGCGAGGTGGGTCACCGCGAGGACCATGGCGGCCCGGTCGTCGGGGGAGACGAAGGGGGCCTGCACCTTGGGCGAGAAGCCGTTGATGAGGACGTACGGGACGCCCTTGCCGCGCAGCTGGTCGTAGCGGGTGGTGTCGGCCGTGGTGTCGGCGTGCAGCCCGGAGACGAAGATGATGCCGGAGACCCCGCGCTCGACCAGCATGTCGGTGAGCTCGTCCTCCGTGGACCCGCCGGGGGTCTGGGTGGCGAGCACCGGGGTGTATCCCTGCCGGGTGAGGGCCTGCCCGATGACCTGCGCGAGCGCGGGGAAGATCGGGTTGTCCAGTTCGGGGGTTATGAGTCCGACGAGGCCCGCGCTGCGCTGGCGCAGCCGTACCGGGCGCTCGTAGCCGAGCACGTCGAGTGCGGCAAGCACGGATTCACGGGTGGCCGCGGCCACACCGGGCTTGCCGTTGAGCACGCGGCTGACTGTGGCTTCACTGACCCCCGCCTGGGCTGCGATGTCGGCGAGCCGCGCGGTCATGGGAGTGGACTGTACCGGTCACGCGTCGTATTGCCCACCGAACGCGGATTTCGGCCTGCGCTGTCGGGCTTGTGCAAGTTCTTGCAAGGGGTGGCGGGTCCCAGGAGCTGTCAAGCGGCTCGTCGGCAACCTTAAAGACACGCGGATGTAACGATCCCCGGGTCTTGCAGAAATTTCACGCAAGCTCTTTCGGCTCGTTTTCATCCCTGTTACGTTCCTGGCAACCCGGCGCGCCGCGAGGGAGCGGTCGCAGAGGAAGGTTCCAGCCCCTCGTCATCCGGGACCATCTGAAGGAGTTCACATGCGGCGTGGCATAGCGGCCACCGCGCTGGTCGCGGCCCTGGGCGTGACCCTGGCGGCGTGCGGAAGCGACAACGGATCCACCGGCGGCGGCTCGAAGAGCTCGGGCGAGCTCTCCGGCACCGTCACCTGGTGGGACACCTCCACCGTCGGTTCCGAGGACAAGGTCTTCAAGAAGATCGCCGAGGACTTCACCAAGAAGCACCCCAAGGTCACGATCAAGTACGTCAACGTGCCCTTCGGCGACGCCCAGAACAAGTTCAAGAACGCCGCCCAGTCCGGCGCCGGCGCCCCCGACGTGATCCGCTCCGAGGTCGCCTGGACCCCGGACTTCGCGAACCTCGGCTACCTCGCCCCGCTGGACGGCACCGCCGCCCTGAAGAACCAGGACGACTTCCTCAAGCAGGCCGCCGCGTCCACCAAGTACAACGGCAAGACCTACGCGGTCCCGCAGGTCATCGACTCCATGGGCATCTTCTACAACAAGAAGATCTTCAAGGACGCCGGCGTCGAGGTCCCCAAGAGCATCGACGAGCTCAAGGCCGTCTCCGCCAAGATCAAGCAGAAGACCGGCAAGACCGGCCTCTACCTGCGCGGCGACGACGCCTACTGGTTCCTCTCCTTCCTGTACGGCGAGGGCGGCGACATGGTCAACGCCGACACCAAGACCGTCACCATCGACAACGCCGCCGGCGTCAAGGCCTTCAAGACCGTCAAGGACCTGGTCGACTCCAAGGCCGCGATCACCGACGCGACCAACGGCTGGGACAACATGCAGGCCGCCTTCAAGGACGGCAAGGTCGCGATGATGATCAACGGCCCGTGGGCCGTCGCCGACACCTACACCGGCAAGGAGTTCGCCGACAAGGCCAACCTGGGCATCGCCCCGGTCCCGGCCGGCTCGGCCGGCCAGGGCGCCCCGCAGGGCGGCCACAACCTCGCCGTCTACGCCGGCTCCAAGAACCTGGACGCCTCCTACGCCTTCGTCGAGTACATGAGCTCGACCGAGGTCCAGGCCCAGGTCGCCAAGGAGCTGAGCCTCCTCCCGACCCGTACCTCGGCGTACGGCAAGACGGAGGTGGCCACCAACGAGATGATCGCCTTCTTCAAGCCGGTCGTCGACAAGGCCGTCGAGCGTCCCTGGATCCCGGAGGGCGGCAGCCTCTTCGCCCCGCTCGTCACCGAGTACACCAAGGTCCTCACCAACCAGGCCACCCCGGAGCAGGGAGCGAAGACGGCGGGCGACTCCTACCGCAAGCTCCTGAAGGACTGGAAGTAACAAGGAAGCGGGAAGGAAGGCAGACCGGCTGATGGCTGTGGACACCAGCAGCCAGTCGGTGGCGAAGGCCGCGGGCGAGGACGTCGCCCGCGGCCGGAGCCGCGGAACTGGCAAGCACAAGGGCGGGGGCCGGGGCGCCGCGCGGCGTTCCCTCTCCACGCACTGGTACGCCTGGGCGATGGTCGCCCCGGTGGTGGTCGTGATCGGCGTGATCATCGGATACCCGCTGGTCCGCGGCATCTGGCTGTCGCTCACCGACGCCAACGAACGCAATGTCGAGCGTTCCATCGGCGTCAACCACATTCCCGCGACGTACGAGTTCAAGGGCCTGGCCAACTACGCCGACGCCATCACCGGCGGCCAGTTCCTCGGCACGCTCGGCTGGACGCTGGTGTGGACGGTCGCCTGTGTCTCGGTGACCTTCGCCCTCGGCCTCGCGCTCGCCAACATCCTCAACCGCAAGATGGCCGGCCGCTCCGTCTACCGGATGCTGCTGATCCTGCCCTGGGCGGTCCCCGGCTTCGTCTCCGTCTTCGCCTGGCGCTTCCTCTACGACGAGCGCCGCGGCATCCTCAACCAGCTGCTCGCGGGCGGCGGCATCGACGCCGTGCCGTGGCTGAACGACCCCACCTGGGCCAAGTTCTCGGTCATCGCCGTGAACGTCTGGCTCGGCGTGCCGTTCATGATGGTCGCCCTGCTCGGCGGTCTCCAGTCCATCCCCGGCGAGCTGTACGAGGCCGCCGAGATGGACGGCGCCGGCGCCTGGCAGCGCTTCCGGCACATCACCCTGCCGGGCCTGCGGTCCGTCAGCACCACGGTGATCCTGCTGAGCACCATCTGGACCTTCAACATGTTCCCGGTGATCTTCCTGCTCACCCGGGGCGGTCCCGGTGAGGCCACCCAGATCCTGGTGACCCAGGCCTACAAGTTCTCCTTCGAGATCAGCCCCCGCGACTACGCGCAGTCCTCCACGTGGGGCGTGCTGATCCTGGTCCTCCTGATGGTCTTCGCCGCGGTCTACCGGCGGGTCCTCCGCAAGCAGGGAGAAGTCTGGTGACCACCGCATCCGCCCCCGCGACCCGGCCGCAGGCGCCCGCCGCGCCCGCCCGGGTCCACGCCCCCCGCCGCGGCCGCCGCTCGCCGCTGGCCTCCGTCGGGCTGCACGCCACGCTGATCGTCGCCTCCGTGATCGCCGTCTTCCCGGTGCTCTGGGTGCTGCTGACCTCGCTCAAGCCGGCGAAGTTCGCGACCACCACGGACTTCGTCAAGGAGCCGACGCTCGAGAACTACACGAACCTGCTGAACGACACCCCGTTCCTGACCTGGTTCGGCAACTCGCTGCTCGTCGCCGGCCTCACCACCGTGATCGGCGTCTTCGTCGCCGCCACCACCGGCTACGCCGTCAGCCGCTTCAAGTTCCCCGGCAAGCGCGGTCTGATGTGGACCCTGCTCGTCACCCAGATGTTCCCGGTCGCCGTCCTCATCGTGCCGATCTACAACATCATGGCGTCGATGGGCCTGCTCAACACCTCGGCGGGCCTGGTCATCACGTACCTGACCATCGCCGTCCCGTTCTGCGCCTGGATGATGAAGGGCTTCTTCGACACCATCCCGAAGGAGATCGACGAGTCGGGCTACGTCGACGGCCTCACCCCGTTCGGCACCTTCTGGCGGCTGATCCTGCCGCTGGCCAAGCCGGGCATCGCGGTCACCGCCTTCTACTCCTTCATCACCGCCTGGGGCGAGGTGGCCTACGCCTCCGCCTTCATGGTCGGCGACGAGAACCTGACCCTCGCCGGCGGACTGCAGAAGTTCGTCAACCAGTACGGCGCCCAGTGGGGTCCGATGACCGCGGCCTCCGTGCTCATCGCCATCCCCGCCGCCCTGGTGTTCCTCTTCGCCCAGCGCCACCTGGTGACCGGCATGTCCGCCGGCGCCGTCAAGGGCTGAGCGCCGAAGAGCCGCCGTGTCCGCGCACCCCGTGTCCGCACCCTCCTTACGAATCAAGGAAGACATGACCCAGCACCTCGCCGCCCCCGCCGACGCCGCAACCGCCACCGGCACGCAGTCGGGCTGGTGGAGAGACGCGGTGATCTACCAGGTCTACCCGCGCAGCTTCGCCGACGGCAACGGCGACGGCATGGGCGACCTGCCGGGCATCCGCAGCCGGCTGCCGTACCTGAAGGAGCTCGGCGTCGACGCCGTCTGGCTCTCCCCCTTCTACGCCTCCCCGCAGGCCGACGCCGGCTACGACGTCGCCGACTACCGGGCCATCGACCCGATGTTCGGCACCCTCCACGACGCCGACGCCGTCATCCGCGAGGCCCACGACCTGGGCCTGCGGATCATCGTCGACCTGGTGCCCAACCACTCCTCCGACCAGCACGAGTGGTTCCAGCGCGCGCTGCGCGAGGGCCCCGGCTCCCCGCTGCGCGAGCGCTACCACTTCCGCCCCGGCCAGGGCGCGGCCGGCGAACTCCCGCCCAACGACTGGGAGTCCATCTTCGGCGGCCCCGCCTGGACCCGTACGGAGAACCCGGACGGCACGCCCGGCGAGTGGTACCTGCACCTGTTCGCGCCGGAGCAGCCCGACTTCAACTGGGAACACCCCGCCGTCCGCGACGAGTTCCGCTCGATCCTGCGCTTCTGGCTGGACATGGGCGTCGACGGCTTCCGCGTCGACGTCGCCCACGGCCTGGTCAAGGCCGAGGGCCTGCCCGACATCGGCGCGCACGACCAGCTGAAGCTGCTCGGCAACGACGTCATGCCCTTCTTCGACCAGGACGGCGTCCACGAGATCTACCGCTCGTGGCGCCAGGTGCTCTCCGAGTACGACGGGGAGCGCGTCCTCGTCGCCGAGGCCTGGACCCCGACCGTCGAGCGCACCGCGAACTACGTGCGCCCTGACGAGATGCACCAGGCCTTCAACTTCCAGTACCTGGGCACCCACTGGGACGCGGCCGAGCTGCGCGAGGTGATCGACGCCTCGCTCGCCGCGATGCGTCCGGTCGGCGCCCCCACCACCTGGGTGCTGTCCAACCACGACGTCACCCGGCACGCCACCCGGTTCGCCAACCCGGCGGGCCTCGGCACCCAGCTGCGCACCCCCGGCGACCGTGAGCTCGGTCTGCGCCGGGCCCGTGCCGCGACCCTGCTGATGCTGGCGCTGCCCGGCTCCGCCTACGTCTACCAGGGCGAGGAGCTCGGCCTGCCCGACGTCACCGACCTGCCCGACGAGGTGCGCCAGGACCCGTCGTTCTTCCGGGCCTCCGGCCAGGACGGCTTCCGCGACGGCTGCCGGGTGCCGCTGCCGTGGACCGTCGAGGGCTCCTCGTACGGCTTCGGGGCCGGCGGCTCCTGGCTGCCGCAGCCCGCCGCCTGGGCCGGGCTGAGCGTCGAGGCGCAGACCGGCGACCCCACCTCCACCCTGGAGCTGTACCGCAGCGCGCTCGCCCTGCGCCGTGCGCAGCCGGGGCTCGGCGCGGGCGAGTCCCTCGAGTGGCTGGACGCCCCCGAGGGCGTGCTCGCCTTCCGGCGCGACGGTTTCGTCTGCGTCGCCAACACCACCGGCCGGGCCATCACCGTCCCGCTGCCCGGCCGGTTGCTCCTCTCCAACACGGAGATCCGGATCGTCGGCACCGACGTCGACGGGACAGCCGAGCTGCCCGCCGACACCACCGCCTGGTGGGCGGTGTGACGATCCCCCTGCCGCGGGGCGCCGGAGGGGGCGCCCCGCGGCTCGCGGACATCGCCGCCCAGTCAGGGGTGAGCGAGGCCACCGTCAGCCGGGTCCTCAACGGCAAGGCGGGGGTGGCCGGCGCGACCCGGCACAAGGTGCTGGCCGCGCTCGACGTGCTCGGCTACGAGCGGCCCGTACGCCTCAAACGGCGCAGCGCGGGCCTCGTCGGCCTGGTCGTGCCCGAGCTGACGAACCCGATCTTCCCGGCCTTCGCGCAGGTGGTCGAGCAGGTGCTGGCCGGGCACGGCTACACCCCCGTGCTGTGCACCCAGATGCCGGGCGGCGCGACCGAGGACGAGCTGGTCGAGCAGCTCGTGGAGCGCGGGGTGGCCGGCATCGTCTTCCTGTCCGGTCTGCACGCGGACGCGAGCGCCGACCCGGCCCGCTACACCCGGCTCGCCGCGCGCGGGGTGCCGTTCGTCCTCATCAACGGCTTCAACGAACACGTCGACGCCAACTTCGTGTCGCCCGACGACCGGGCCGCGGCCCGGATGGCCGTACGGCACCTGGTCGAACTCGGCCACGAGCGGATCGGGCTCGCCATCGGGCCGACCCGTTACGTGCCCTCGCGCCGCAAGGCGGAGGGCTTCTGCGCCGAGCTGCGCGAACAGCTGGGCATCGAGCGGGCCGAGGCCGAACGCTTCGTGCGGCCCACCCTGTTCGGCGTGGAGGGCGGCCATGCCGCCGCCGACCTGCTGCTGGCCGAGGGCTGCACCGGCATCGTGTGCGGCTCGGACCTGATGGCCCTCGGGGTGGTCAGGGCGGCCCGTGCCCGGGGCCTCGACGTGCCCCGTGACGTGTCGGTGGTCGGCTTCGACGACTCCCCGCTGATCGCGTTCACCGATCCGCCGCTGACCACCGTGCGCCAGCCGGTGCAGGCCATGGCGACGGCGGCGGTCGGCGCGCTCCTGGAGGAGATCGAGGGAAACCCGGTCCAGCGCACGGAGTTCGTCTTCCAGCCGGAGCTGGTCGTGCGCGGCTCCACCGCGCAGCCGCCGCAACTCCTTGCGTAATCGCTTCCATCGGTTTGTGCGAAGGGTTGACCGCACGCCTGTGCGCCCCTACGGTCGCGGCTGAAAACAGTTGCTGTCATTTTCGGCAACTTCTTGCGAACTGGCTCTCCCGAGCCGAGAGCCGCTCTTGCGACAGGGACGTCGTACAGGAGGAAGCATGGCAAGAAAGACCGTGGCCGCTGCACTTGCCCTCGTGGCCGGAGCCGCCGTGGCCGTCACGGGAACCCCCACCGCGCAGGCCTCGCCCCCCGGCGAGAAGGACGTCACCGCCGTGATGTTCGAGTGGAACTTCGCCTCGGTGGCCAAGGCCTGCACCGACCAGCTGGGCCCCGCCGGCTACGGCTACGTGCAGGTCTCACCGCCCCAGGAACGCGTCCAGGGCCCCCAGTGGTGGACCGCCTACCAGCCCGTCAGTTACCGGATCGCCGGCCCGCTCGGCGACCGCACCGCCTTCAAGAGCATGATCGACACCTGCCACGCGGCAGGGGTGAAGGTCGTCGCCGACTCCGTCGTCAACCACATGGCCGGACCGGCGGACCCCAACGCCACCTTCACCGGCACCGGCGGATCCACGTACAGCAAGTACAACTACCCGGGCGTCTACTCCGGCGCCGACATGGACGACTGCCGCGCCACCATCTCCAACTACCAGGACAAGGCGAACGTCCAGAACTGCGAGCTCGTGCAGCTCGCCGACCTGGACACCGGCGAGGAGTACGTCCGCGGCCGCATAGCCGCCTACCTCAACGACCTGCTGTCGCTGGGCGTCGACGGCTTCCGCGTCGACGCCGCCAAGCACATGCCGGCCGCCGACCTCGCCAACATCAAGTCCCGGCTGACGAATCCTTCCGTCTACTGGAAGCAGGAGGCCATCCACGGCGCCGGCGAGGCCGTCTCCCCGAGCGAGTACCTCGGCAACGGCGACGTCCAGGAGTTCCGCTACGCCCGCGACCTCAAGCGGGTCCTCCAGAACGAGAAGCTCGCCTACCTGAAGAACTTCGGCGAGGCCTGGGGCTACATGCCGAGCGGCCAGTCCGCCGTCTTCGTCGACAACCACGACACCGAGCGGGGCGGCGACACCCTCAACTACAAGTCGGGCGCTCAGTACACCCTGGCCTCCGTCTTCATGCTGGCCTGGCCCTACGGCTCCCCGGACGTCCACTCCGGCTACGAGTGGACCGACAAGGACGCCGGCGCCCCCAACGGGCACCAGGTGAACGCCTGCTACAGCGACGGCTGGAAGTGCCAGCACGCCTGGCGCGAGATCTCCTCCATGGTCGCCTTCCGCAACACCGCCCGCGGGCAGGCCGTCAGCGACTGGTGGGACAACGGCAACAACGCGATCGCGTTCGGCCGCGGCAGCAAGGCGTACGTGGCCATCAACCACGAGAGCTCGCCGCTCACCCGCACCTTCCAGACCTCCCTGCCCTCCGGCACCTACTGCGACGTGCAGAGCGGCCACTCCGTGACGGTGAACACCGCCGGCCAGTTCACCGCCACCCTCGGCGCCGACACCGCCCTGGCGCTGCACGCGAACGCCCGGAGTTGCGCGGCCCAGGCGGTCACCGCCGGCGCCTCCTTCAACGTCGACGCCACGACCGTGGTGGGCCAGAACATCTACGTCACCGGCAACCGCGCCGAGCTCGGCACCTGGTCCCCGGCCGCGGCCCTCAAGCTCGACCCCGCCGCGTACCCGGTCTGGAAGCTCGCCGTGACGCTGCCCGCCGGAACGGCCTTCGAGTACAAGTACCTCCGCAAGGACGCGGCCGGAAACGTGACCTGGGAGTCCGGCGCCAACCGCACCGCGACCGTCCCCGCCTCGGGCCAGGTCGTCCTGAACGACACCTTCCGCAACTGACGTTCCCCGCGTCTCCGGGCCGCCCCGACCGGGGCGGCCCCCCTTCCCGTCCTCCTGGGAGCACCCCCGTGACACGCAAGAGAACGGCGGTCACCGTGGCCGCCGCCCTGTGCGCCGCCCTCGTGCCCGCCATCCCCGCCACGGCCACCCCGCGGCCCCCCGCCCCGCCCTCCGACCGGGCCCTCGCCGCCGCCCCGGCCCGCCACGACCTGACCCGCGAGCAGTTCTACTTCGTGCTGCCCGACCGCTTCGCCAACGGCGACCCCTCCAACGACCGCGGCGGCCTCACCGGCAGCCGCACGGCGACCGGCTTCGACCCGACCGACAAGGGCTTCTACCAGGGCGGCGACCTCAAGGGCCTCACCCGGCGGCTCGACTACATCAAGGGCCTCGGCACCACCGCCATCTGGATGGCGCCGATCTTCAAGAACCAGCCCGTCCAGGGCGAGGGCAAGGACGCCAGCGCCGGCTACCACGGCTACTGGATCACCGACTTCACCCAGGTCGACCCGCACTTCGGCACCAACGACGACCTCAGGCGGCTGATCGCCGCCGCCCACGCCAAGGGCATGAAGGTCTTCTTCGACGTCATCACCAACCACACCGCCGACGTCGTGGACTACGAGGAGAAGTCCTACGGCTACCTCTCCAAGGGCGCCTTCCCCTACCTGACCAAGGACGGCGTGCCCTTCGACGACGCCGACTACGCCGACGGCGGCCGCCCCTTCCCCGCCGTCGACCGCGACTCCTTCCCGCGCACCCCCGTCGTCGCACCGGACTGGAAGAACGCCAAGGTCCCCGCCTGGCTCAACGACCCGACGATGTACCACAACCGCGGCGACTCCACCTTCGCCGGCGAGTCCTCCACGAACGGCGACTTCGTCGGCCTGGACGACCTGTGGACCGAGCGTCCCGAGGTCGTCCAGGGCATGGAGCGGATCTACCAGCGCTGGGTGCGCGACTTCGACATCGACGGCTTCCGCATCGACACCGTCAAGCACGTCAACACCGAGTTCTGGACCCAGTGGGCCACCGCGCTCGACGAGTACGCCGCCCGGCGGGGCCGCGAGGACTTCTTCATGTTCGGCGAGGTCTACTCCGCCGACCCGGCGATCACCGCCCCGTACGTGACCGAGGGACGCCTCGACGCCACCCTCGACTTCCCCTTCCAGGACGCCGCCCGCACCTTCGCCTCGCAGAGCGGCCCGGCGGACAAGCTGGCGAACCTCTTCGCGCAGGACTACCGCTACACCACCGACAAGGCCAACGCCTACGAGTCGGTCCCCTTCCTCGGCAACCACGACATGGGCCGCTTCGGCACCTTCCTCAAGCAGGACAACCCCGGGGCCGACGAAGCCGAACTCCTCCAGCGCTACCGCCTCGCCAACGAGCTGATGTTCCTCAGCCGCGGCAACCCCGTCGTCTACTACGGCGACGAGCAGGGCTTCACCGGCGCCGGCGGCGACAAGGACGCCCGGCAGAGCCTGTTCACCTCCCGGACCGCCGACTACCTCGACGACGACCAGCTCGGCACCGACCGCACCCACGCGAGCGACGCGTACGACACCACCCACCCGCTCTACCGCCAGATCGCCGCCCTCTCCGCGCTCACCCGCCGGCACCCGGCGCTGCGCGACGGCATCCAGCAGGAGCGCTGGTCCCAGGGCTCCGTCTACGCCTTCTCCCGCACGGACGCCCGGCAGCGCACCGAGTACCTCGTCGCCGCCAACAGCGCCACCACGCCGCGCACCGTGACCGTGCCCGTCGACTCGGCCGCCTTCCAGGTCCTGTACGGCGGTGAGGGCGCCGTCACCGCGAAGGACGGCAAGGTCACCCTGACCGTCCCCGCCCTGTCCTCCCTCGTCCTCCGGGCCGACGCCCCGCTCCCGGCCCCGGCCACCGCGCCGGGCCTCACCCTGAAGGCACCGGCGGCCGGCGCCACCGGCACCGTGGAGCTCGGCGCCGACGTCACGGGCGGCGGCCTGAACCGCGTCGTCTTCGCCGCCCAGACCGGCGACGGGCCGTGGCAGGTCCTCGGCTCCGCCGACCACGCCCCCTACAAGGTCACCCAGAAGGTCACGGCCCCCGCCGGAACCGTCCTGCGCTACAAGGCCGTCGTCGTCGACAGCGCGGGCCGCACCGCGAGCGCGACCGCCGCGACCACCAGCGGCGCCCCGGCCGTCGAGCAGCCCCCGACCGCCGTCCAGCGCGACTACGCGGTCGTCCACTACAAGCGGGCCGACGGCGACTACGCCGACTGGGGCCTCTACACCTGGGGCGACATCGCCGACGGCGAGGGCACCAGCTGGCCCGCCGGCAAGCCCTTCACCGGCCGCGACGCCTACGGGGCCTTCGCCTACGTCAGGCTCAAGCCCGGCGCCTCCTCGGTCGGCTTCATCGCCGTGAACAAGGACGGCGTGAAGGACACCGACGCCGACCGCAGCATCGACCTGTCGAAGACCGGCGAGGTCTGGATCGAGCAGGGCCGCCCCGAGGTCCGCACCTCCGCCCCCGACGGCGCCTACCCGCCCCAGGACACCACCAAGGCCGTCCTGCACTACAAGCGCGCCGACGGCGACTACACGGGCTGGGGCCTGCACACCTGGACCGGTGCCGCGAACCCCACCGACTGGAGCAGGCCGCTGCAGCCGGTCCGCACCGACGCGTACGGAGCCGTCTTCGAGGTCCCCCTCGCGGCCGGCGCGACCTCGCTCAGCTACATCCTGCACAAGGGCGACGAGAAGGACCTGCCGACCGACCAGTCCCTCGACCTCAAGGCCGCCGGCCACGAGGTGTGGCTGCTCGGCGGGCAGGAGAAGTACCTGCTGCCGCAGCCCAAGGGCAGCGGCGCGGCGCTGGACCTCACCAAGGCCCAGGCCGTCTGGATCGACGCGGACACCCTCGCCTGGAACGGCAGCGACGCCGCCGCCTCCACCGTGCTCCTCGCCTCCCGCGGGGGATCGGTCACCGTGCGGGACGGGGTCCTCACCGGCGACCGCACGGTGCTCCGCCTGAACCGGACCCGGCTCACCGACGCGCAGAAGGCCGCCTTCCCGCACCTGAAGGCCTACGGGGCCTACACCGTCGACCCGCGGGACCGCGACCGCGTCCGGGCGGCCCTCAGGGGCCAGCTCGTCGCCGCCCAGTACGCGGCGAACGGCGCCGTCCTCGCCGCCACCGGCGTCCAGACGGCCGGCGTCCTCGACGACCTCTACGCGGCGAAGGCCACCGGCGCCTCCCTCGGCCCCGTCTTCCGGGCCGGCCGCCCCACCCTGTCGCTCTGGGCCCCGACCGCGCAGTCCGTCGCCCTCGAACTCGACGGCAGGACCGTGCCCATGCGCCGCGACGACGCCTCCGGCGTCTGGTCCGTCACCGGCTCCAGGAGCTGGGCGGGCAAGCCGTACCGGTACGTCGTCAGGGTGTGGGCGCCCAGCGTCCGCAAGATCGTCGAGAACCGGGTCACCGACCCCTACTCCACCGCCCTCACCACCGACTCCCGGCGCAGCCTCGTCGTCGACCTCGCCGACCCGGCCCTGGCGCCGGCCGGCTGGCGGACCCTGAAGAAGCCCGCCGCCGTGCCGCTGCGCGACGCACAGATCCAGGAACTCCACATCCGCGACTTCTCCGTCGCCGACCCCACGGCCGAGGCCGACCACCGGGGCACCTACCTCGCCTTCACCGACGCGGACAGCAAGGGCTCCCGGCACCTCAAGGCCCTCGCCGCCGCCGGCACCTCGTACGTGCACCTGCTGCCCGCCTTCGACATCGGCACCATCCCCGAGAAGAAGGACGAGCGGACCACCCCCGCCTGCGACCTGAAGGTCTACGCCCCCGACTCCGAGGAGCAGCAGGCCTGCGTCACCGCCGCCGCGGCCGAGGACGCGTACAACTGGGGCTACGACCCGCTGCACTACACCGTGCCGGAGGGCTCGTACGCCACCGACCCCGAAGGCACCCGCCGCACCGTCGAGTTCCGGCGCATGGTCCAGGCCCTCAACGGCGACGGCCTGCGCACCGTCATGGACGTGGTCTACAACCACACCGTCGCCGCCGGACAGTCCGACCGGTCCGTCCTCGACAGGATCGTCCCCGGCTACTACCAGCGCCTCCAGGCCGACGGCTCCGTCGCCACCTCCACCTGCTGCGCCAACACGGCCCCCGAGAACGCGATGATGGGCAAGCTCGTCGTCGACTCGGTGGTCACCTGGGCGAAGGAGTACAAGGTCGACGGCTTCCGCTTCGACCTCATGGGCCACCACCCCAAGGCCAACATCCTGGCCGTCCGGGCCGCCCTGGACGCGCTGACCGTCGAGAAGGACGGCGTCGACGGCAAGGCGATCATCCTGTACGGCGAGGGCTGGAACTTCGGCGAGGTCGCCGACGACGCCCGCTTCGTCCAGGCCACCCAGAAGAACATGGCGGGAACCGGCGTCGCCACCTTCTCCGACCGGGCCCGCGACGCCGTCCGCGGCGGCGGCCCCTTCGACGAGGACCCCGGTGTCCAGGGCTTCGCCTCCGGCCTCTACACCGACCCCAACGGCTCCGCCGCCAACGGGACCCCCGAACAGCAGAAGGCCCGGCTGCTCCACTACCAGGACCTGATCAAGGTCGGGCTCTCCGGCAACCTCGCCTCCTACACCTTCACCGACACCTCCGGGCGCACGGTGAAGGGCGCCGAGGTCGACTACAACGGCGCCCCGGCCGGCTACGCCGCCGCCCCCGGCGACGCGCTCGCCTACGCCGACGCCCACGACAACGAGAGCCTCTACGACGCCCTCGCCTTCAAGCTGCCGGCCGGCACGCCGGCGGCCGACCGGGCCCGCATGCAGGTCCTCGCCATGGCCACGGCCACCCTCTCCCAGGGCCCGGCGCTCTCCCAGGCGGGCTCCGACCTGCTCCGCTCCAAGTCCCTCGACCGCAACTCCTTCGACAGCGGCGACTGGTTCAACGCGATCCACTGGGACTGCCGCGACGGCAACGGCTTCGGGCGGGGCCTCCCTCCGGCCGCCGACAACCGGTCCAAGTGGCCCTACGCGAAGCCGCTGCTCACCGGCCCGGCCCTGACGCCCGGCTGCGCCGAGATCGACGGCGCCTCCGCCGCCTACCGCGACCTGCTGAGGATCCGCGGCGGCGAGCCCGTCTTCTCCCTCGACACCGCCGCCCGGGTCCAGGAGGCGCTGTCCTTCCCGCTGTCGGGCCGCGACGAGACCCCGGGCGTGATCACCATGCGCCTCGGCGACCTGGTCGTCGTCCTCAACGCCACCCCGCAGACGCAGCGGCAGACCGTCGGCGCCCTGGCCGGGAAGGGCTACCGCCTCCACCCGGTCCAGGCCGGCGGCGCCGACCCGGTGGTGAAGACCGCCGCGTACGAGTCCGGCTCCGGCACCTTCACGGTCCCGGCCCGCACGGTGGCCGTCTTCACCGCGCGCTAGGAGCCAGGGGCACGTAGGGCGGCCCAGGGGCACGCAAGGCGGCCCAGGGGCACGTACACCAGGGGACCGTCCTCCCCCAGACTTCGTCCGGGGGCACCCCCAGCGGACGGTCCCTTGTGCGCGGGGCGGGGCCCGGTCAAGCTGGGCCCGACATCCGCATCACCAGGAGCGACTCCCATGCCGCACATCACCGTCGACTACTCCGCGCCCCTCGACCGGCGCGGCTTCGCCCGCGCGCTGCACCCGGTCGTCGTCGAGACGGTCGACGCCCGCCTCGCCGGCTGTGTCACCAGCTTCCGCGAGATCGAGGAGACCGTGGTCGGCGACGGAGCGGCCGAGACCGCCCTCGTCCACGTCGACATCGCCCTGCTGCCGGGCCGCAGCGCCGAGGCCAAGGCACGTCTGTCCGCGGCGGTCCTCGCGCTGCTGCCGGAGTACCTCAAGGACACCGAGGGCGTCACCCTCACCGCCGAGGTGCGCGACCTCGACCCCTCCTACGCCAAGCGCTGACCCGGGACCTCCACCAGCGCCACGAGCCGGCCCACCAGGTCGCCGAACGGCCCGTCGGCCGGCTCGTCGGCGAGGATCCGGACCAGGATCTCCGCCATCTCCGCGTCGTAGGCGGCGCTGACCGCCGCCAGCGCGGCGAAGTCGTGCACGAGCTGCAGCTCCAGCTCCGCCCGCGGCACCCGGCGCCCGTCCAGCCACAGCAGCGCGGTCGACTCGGCGAGCGACACCCAGGAGCGGACGACGAGTTCGAGCCGCGGCGAGGGCCGGTCGACCTCCAGATGGGCCAGGATCTGCTCGTACGCGGCCTGCCGCACCTCGTCGATCATGGCGTTCGTGGTCGAGGAGCCGACCGCCGGACCGCCCCGCATCAGCGCGGCGAAGCCCGGGCCGTGGTCGTCCACGAAGTCGAAGAACCGGCCCATCACGCGCAGCAGCCGCGCCCCGAGCGGGCCCTGCGGCGGCTCCACGAAGCGGGCCGCCAGCTCGTCGGCGGCGCGGCGCAGGGCCGCCTCGTACAGGGACTGCTTGCCGGGGAAGTAGTGGTAGACGAGCGGCCGCGAGATGCCCGCGGCGGCCGCGATCTCGTCGATGGAGACCTCGTCGGGGGAGCGGTGGCTGAACAGCTCGAGGGCCACCCCGATCAGTTGCTGCTTGCGCTCCTCGACGCCCATCCTGCGGCGCACCCCGGTCGTCATGCGAACAGCCTAACGGGAGTCCTATACGCTCCCGGCACATGAGTGCTTCTGAGCAGGCCCCCGAGCAGGACGCCCCGGACACGCCGGACGCTCCCGACGCGCCGGACGCGCCGGACGCGCCGGACGCGCCGGACGCGCCGACCGGCCTCACCCCCAGGCAGGCGCGGCTGCTGCGCGTGGTGGCCGGATCGGTCCTGCTCGTCGTGACGGCCGCGGTGCTGGTGGCCCGGCTGGCCAGCCACACCTCGGTCCTCGTCGTCGGCGTGTACGGGCTTGCCATGATCCTGTGCGGAGTGGTGATCGAACTCTCCCGCAACGGGCGTACGCGGCTTGCCACCTGGCTCCTCGTGGGTGGTCTGGCCACCGCGTTCGCCCTGGACTGGCTGGTCCTGCCCTGACGCCCCGGGGCCGCCCTCCGGGCGACGACGGGAGTGCGACGACAGGACCTAGAGGTCGAGGACGAGTCGCTTCCCGGCGCAGCGCGAGACGCAGATCAGCATGGACTCGGCCCGCTCGGCATCGGTGAGCAGCTCGTCGCGGTGGTCGATCTCGCCCTCCAGGACCCGCTGTCGGCAGGTTCCGCAGAAGCCCTGCCGGCAGGAGTAGAGCAGGTCCGGCACGGCCTCGCGCACCGCGGACAGCACCGACTGGTCGGCGGCCACCGTCAACGTCCGCCCGGTGCGCCGCAGTTCGACCTCGAAGGCCTCGCCGCCCTCGGCCCGCGCGGCGGAGAAGCGCTCCAGGCGCGCCGTCCGGCCCTCGGGCAGGGCGGCGCCGACCGCGTCCATGAGGCCTTCGGGGCCGCAGCAGTAGACATCGGTCCCCGCGGGGAGGTCGCCGAGGAAGGAGAGGTCGGGGAGGCCGCTCTCGTGCTCGGTGACCACGGTCGTCCGGCCGCGGCCCAGCTTCTCGGCCTCGTACACGTACGGCATGGTGGCGCGGTGGCGCCCGCAGTACAGCAGCCGCCAGTCGGCCCCGGCGGCCTCGGCGGCGAGCACCATCGGCAGGATCGGGGTGATCCCGATGCCGCCGGCCACGAAGACGTAGGCGGGGGCGGGGGCCAGCGGGAAGCGGTTGCGCGGCCCGCGGATCTCCAGCTCGGTGCCGACGTGCAGCTGTTCGTGCACCTCGGCCGAACCGCCGCGGCCGCCCTGCTCGGCCTCGATGAGGCGGACGGCCACGGTGTAGGCGTCGCGGTCGGCCGGGTCGCCGCAGAGAGAGTACTGGCGGACGGTGCCGGAGGGCAGGACGAGGTCGATGTGCGCGCCGGGCTGCCAGGCGGGCAGCCCGGCGCCCTCCAGCCGCAGCTGGACCACCCCGGCCGCCGGCGAGTGGCGCTGGGCGACGAGCACCCGCCGGGTGACGGTGGCCTGCCGGCCGCGCCCGGATATCGGCTCCTCCAGGGCGGGCAGCGGCCACAGCGGCGAGGTGGTGATCCGGCGCCGGAGCGCCCGCTTGACGAGCAGGGCGCCCCCGGCGACGAGGACGACGGTACGGATGCGGGGCACGGGTCAGCGACCTCCGTTGGCGCCGGGGGAGTTCGCCAAATAGGCGACGGCCTGGGCGGTGGAGCCCTCCTGGGTGGGGTGGTAACTCCGGCTCAGGTAGCGGGGGATGGAGCGCAGCATGTCGGGCGTCGACGGCAGCACGCCCTCGCGGCCCTTGCGCACGAACTGGCCTACGGACGGCTTGGCGCCGAGGAGCGTGGGGTCGTGCTCCATGAAGAACCGCACGCCGCGCTGCCAGAGGAAGACGAGCGCGGAGAACGCGGTCGCCCAGGTCCGGGCGCGCCGCCGGTAGCTGCCGTCGAGATGCAGGAACAGCTCGAAGGCGACCGAGCGGTGCTCGACCTCCTCGGCCCCGTGCCAGCGCAGCAGGTCCAGCATGACGGGGTCGGCGCCGACCCGGTCCAGCTCCTCGGCGTTGAGCACCCAGTTGCCGAGGAAGGCCGTGTAGTGCTCGATGGCGGCGATCAGCGCGACCCGCTCCATCAGCCACCAGCGCCGGGCCCGGCCCGGCGGCAGCGTCCGGTCCCCGAGCAGCTTCTCGAAGAACCAGTCGACCTGGGCGGTGTACGGCGTGGGGTCGAGACCCAGCCGCTTGAGGTGCGGCAGCACGTCGTCGTGCGCCTGGGAGTGCACGGCCTCCTGCCCGATGAAGCCGATGACGTCCGCGCGCAGCCGTTCGTCGGTGATGAAGGGCAGCACCTGCTGATACACGTGCACGAACCAGCGTTCGCCGGCCGGGAGCAGCAGGTGGAGCACGTTGATCGTGTGGGTGGTGAACGGGTCGTCGGGCACCCAGTGCAGCGGGGTGTCCGCCCAGTCGAAGGACACCTTGCGAGCCTTGAGCTCGATGTGCTCGGACGCCACCGGTGCAGGCTGCGTATTAGACATGGCGTCAATGTACTGAGCGGTAAGCCAACCGGCCAGAGGTCACGCACCGCCTTTTTCGGAGCGCCGCCCACCACGCCGCCCACCGCGCCGCCCACCCGGCCGGAGAGGGCACCGGGTCAGCGGAGGGCGTTCAGGCGGGTGCCGTCGGGCAGTGTGCCCGTCAGGTCCGCGCGGCTGCCCGGCGCCGCCTTCACCGCCAGCAGGTTCCCCTCGGCCTGGCCCTTCACGCCGCCGGACAGCGCCAGGGACGCGAAGTCCTCCGACCCCGCCGCCAGCACGTACCACTGCCCGCTCTTCGCCTGCCACACCACCCCCGCCAGCACCCGCGGCTCCCGCGCCCCGCAGGCCGGCGACCCCTCGGAGCGGGCGGCGAGCGCCGCCGCGCCCGCGGCGCCGGGCGCCCGGAAGAGGGCGAGGCTCCGGCTCCCGGTGCCGCGCCACGTCTCCGCCCGCGCGCACAGCCACTCCGCGTCCCCCGCCCCCTCGGGCAGCCGCTGCGTCGCGTACGCCCAGGCGTTCACGGACCGCACCCCGTGCGAGCGCACCACGAGGAGCCGGCAGGCGGCCCGCGCCCACTCCTCCCGCGCCGCCGCGCCCGTGACGTCCGCCGGCCGCCCGGGCGGACCCGAGGTCAGCCGGGCCGGGGCCAGTTCGCCCAGGTCGGTCAGGAGCCGCGTCCCGGTCGCGTCACGCAGCTGGAGCGCGCTCCAGCGCGTACAGTCCCGCGCCGTCACCGGACTCGGGATCGGCTCGGTCACCCCGTACCGGTCCCGTACCAGGACCCGCGCCGCCTTCTCCGGCAGCAGCAGGTCCCGCACCGCCGCCTCCGACACCCACGGCGCCGTCAGATAGCGCACGTTCCCCGCCGCGCGCGACACCACCAGCGCCGCCGCGCCCACCGCGTCCGCCCCGTCCGTACGCGCGAAGTCCAGCGCCGCCCCGCCGGTGCTCCCGGCCGTCTCCGCGTACCGCACGACCCGCAGCCCGTCGAAGAGGAGCACCACGCGCACCGCGTCGACCTGCCCCGCGAACAGCAGTTGGGGCGGCCCCATCGGCGGCCCCACCGGCGTCGCGGGCGTGGACGAGGTGTGCACGGCCGGCCCCGGCCGGGCCCAGACCGCCAGTGCTCGGCGCAGCAGTGCCGTGTCGCCGGTGAGCTCGCCGCGCGCCGGCCACACGGAGAAGTCCGTCCGCGAGGAGTACCGCGCGTCGGCCGGGCCGATCCGCTTCAGGCCGGCCGGGTCCAGCGCCGCCTCCGCGGCCGGATTGCGCGCGTAGGAAGGCGCCGCAGCACCGTTTCTGCCCCACCCGTCGCCCGGCAGCCCGAGCAGCGTCCCGCACACCAGCAGGGCGGCGGCCGCCGCGGCCGCCGCCCTGCCGTGCTGGCGCCGTCGCATCAGGTCCGTCGGCCGCGCCTGGAGCGAGCACGGGTCGAACTCCGCGGACTCCAGGAGCACGTACTGCGCCTCGACCCCGTCCGCCTCGGCGAGCGCCGCCTCCGGGTCCTCGACCCCGGCGGCGGTCAGGACCCGCAGCACCTCCGGGTCGCCCTGCCGCTCCAGGCCGCGCAGCACGTACGCCGCCCGCGCCGGCCCGGACAGCGCGGACAGGCGCTGGTCCAGGGCGAGTTCGTCGGCGCCGCCCGCCCGCGGGAACACCCGCAGCCCCCACACCTGCGGCAGCAGCGGCGGGAACTGTGCCCGGCGCGGCAGCGCCCGGCGCCGCAGCGGCAGCCCGGCGACCAGCGCCTGCCGCAGCACCTCGCCCCGCACGTACGCGTATCCCGGGTCGACCGCGTCCTCCGTCGCCTGCCGTGCTCCGGGCACCGCCCCGGCGGCCCCGGAGGTGCGGCGCCGCGGCAGCGAACGCTGCACCAGCGCGTGCGCGGTCAGCACCCGGCGATTGCGCCCGAGGGAGGGCGGGAGGACCAGATAGGCGATCCGGACGAGCCGCGGATAGTGCTCGACGAGCGCGGCCTCGGCCTGCTCGACGTCGACCGGGCCGGGGGAGTCGGGGACGGGGGAGGAGGGGGCGAGTTCCTGGGTGCTCACGTTCAGCAGAACGAGCGAATCTTGCGATGGTCACCCCGGCCCTCAGGCCGCGTACACCGTCAGCCGCTCCCGGATCACCGCGACGATGTCGTCCGGCACCCCGAGCCCCTCACGCACGTACTTCTCCATCGACCCGTGCCGCACCGCGACCTCGTCCAGGGCCGCCTCCAGGTACTCCGGCACGACCCCGAGCAGCGCGAGCGCCAGCTCCGGGTCGCCGCCCTGCAGCGTGAAGCCCTCGATGAGCGGCGCGAAGGCCTCCCGTACCCCCGGATTGACCGCCAGGTACTCCTCCCGCACCGTCCGCTCGTCCGCGCCGAGCAGCGAGAGCACCACGGTCGCCGCCCAGCCGGTGCGGTCCTTGCCCGCCGTGCAGTGGAAGAGCAGCGGACCGGAGGACGGGTCGCCCAGCTCGGTGAGGAGCGCCCGGTAGGAGGCGCGCGCCGAGTCGCTGCTCACGAAGGCCCGGTACGTCCGGGTGAACGCGGCCTGCGCCCGGCCCCCGCCCAGGTGCTCCTCGGCCAGCGCCGGATCGGACAGCAGAGTCTTCAGGCGGGCGGCCGGCGGCAGGCCGCTGGTCGCCAGGTAGTCGGCGAGCACGTCCGCGACGAGCAGCCGCCCGCCCGGCGGCACGCGGTCGGGCCGTTCGGCGCGCTCGGCGGCGGTGCGGAAGTCGACGACGGTACGGATGCCGAGTCCGGCCACCACCGGCTCGTGCGGTTCGAGCCGGTCGAGCTGCCCGGAGCGGAAGACCAGGCCCGCGCGGACGCTGCGGCCCGCACCGAGCGGGAGGGTGCCGAGGTCGCGGAGGTTGGCGACGGTGGTGGCGGGGATGGCGGGCATGCGTCGAATCCTCCGATACCGGTGCGAATCGCACTTTTCCTACGAACGGTAACCGATGGGCGGGGGAGGTGGTCTCCCGTGCGGGACGGCGGGATGACAGCATGGGCGCACCATGACGCACACCCGGTCGCCCCTGCGCGCCCTCCGGGCCGCACTGTTCGCGGCGGTGTGCGTGACGCTGGCGGCCATGGGGCATTCGTCCATGTCTGCCCATGTGATCCCGCCGGGCCCCCTCCTCGCCGCCTTCGCCGCGACGGGCGCCCTCGCGTGGGCGGCCGCGGGCCGGCGCCGGGGTCCGGTCGCCCTCGCGACCGGCCTGACGGCGGTACAGGGCGCCCTGCACCTGCTCTTCGGCCTGGGGGAGAACCCCGGCCCGGCCGGCACCGCGCCGGGCACGGCGGGGATGCCGGGCATGGCCGGGCCGGCAGGGGCGGCAGGGATGCCGGGCATGACGGAGGCGGCCCACGCCGCCCACGCGGCCCACGCCCACGCCGCCCACCTGACCTCCGGGGGGCACCTGACCCACGGCCAGACCATGGGCGGCGGCGCGGGCTCCGGCGCCGGCATGGTCGCCGCCCACCTGCTCGCCGCCCTGGTCTGCGCGCTGTGGCTGGCCCGGGGCGAGGCCGCCCTGTTCGCGCTGGCCCGCACGGTCGGCGCCTGCGCCTTCATCCCGCTGCGCCTCGCGCTCGCCGCCGTACGCGCCCTCGCCCCCGTACCCCCCTCCCTGCGTCCCGTACGCGTCAGCCCGTACACCCGCCGCCTGCACGGCGTCGTCCTCGCGCACACGGTCTCCCGGCGCGGCCCGCCCGGCCGGCCCGCACCCCGCGCCACGGCCCTCGGAGCACACGTCTGACCTGACCGACCGGGGGTCGCTTCCCCATGTCGGCACCCGCATGTCGCCCTGACCTGCCGGCTCCCGACTCCCGCGTCACGACTCCAAGGACCGTCATGACCCTCGACGACCTCGCACGCCCCGGCACCCCCGGGGCGGCGGACCGATCCCGAAGCGACGGCAGGGCGAGCGGCTGGGCCGCGCTGCGCCCGCTCGTCCTCCGGCTGCACTTCTACGCGGGCGTCCTCGTCGCCCCGTTCCTCCTCGTCGCCGCCGTCAGCGGACTGCTGTACGCGCTCTCCTACCCGGCCGAGAAGGTGATCTACGCGCACGAGCTCGAGGTCCCCGTACCGGACGGCGCGACCGCCCTGCCGCTCGCCCGCCAGGTCGAGGCCGCCCGCGCCGCGCACGCGGACGGCACCGTCACCGCCGTCTGGCCGGGCGCCGAGCCCGGCGCCACCAGCCGGGTCCTCATGGCCGACCCGCACGCCCCCGAGGGCACGTCGCTCGCCGTCTTCGTCGACCCGTACACCGGCGACATACGCGGACAGCTGCCCAGCTACGGCAGCTCCGGCGCACTGCCGCTGCGCACCTGGATCTCGCGCCTCCACGTCGACCTGCACCTCGGCGAGTTCGGCCGCAACTACAGCGAACTGGCCGCCAGCTGGCTGTGGGTGGTCGCCCTCGGCGGCCTGCTGCTCTGGCTGGGCCGCCGCCGCGCCAACCGCCGCGCCCTCTTCCTGCCCGAGCGCGGCCCCAGGTCCCGCCGCCGCACCCTCTCCTGGCACGGCACGGTCGGCCTGTGGGCCGTGGCCGGGCTTGTCGCCCTGTCGGCCACCGGACTGACCTGGTCGCGGTACGCCGGTGAGCACATCGGCTCCGTCCAGGACCGCCTCGGCGGCGCGACCCCGACGCTCTCCGCGGACCTCGCCGGCGGCGCCGGCGCGGGCGGCGAGCACGCGGGCCACGGCGCCGGCCACCACCCCGCGCCCGCCGCCCAGGGCGCGGACATCGGCATCGACAGGGCCGTCGAGGCGGCCCGCGCCGCCGGGATCGACAGCCCGTCGATCTCCGTCGTGCTGCCCGCCGAGGGCAGCGGTTACGTGGTGAAGGAGACCGACAAGCAGTTCCCGGCGCAGCTGGACTCCGCGGCGGTGAACCCGGCCGACGGCACGGTCCTCGACACGCTCCGCTTCGCCGACTACCCGCTGCTCGCACAGCTCACCCGGATCGGCATCGACGCCCACATGGGCGTCTACCTGGGCCTGTTCAACCAGCTGGCGCTCGCCGCCCTCGCGCTCGCCCTGATCCTGCTGATCTTCTGGGGCTACCGCATGTGGTGGCTGCGCCGCCCGGGACGCCCGGTCGCCCGCGGAGCCTGGCGCAGGATCCCGCCGACGATGCTCCTTCCGCTGCTCGCGGTGACGGCGCTGACCGGCTGGTTCGTGCCGCTGCTCGGCCTCAGCCTGGCGGGCTTCCTGGCCGTCGACCTCGCCCTCGCGCTCGTCGCGCGGGCGAGGTCGCGGCGAACCGCCTGATCAGGGCGTGTACTTGTAGCCGACCCGCCGCACGGTCTGGATCGTGCGGCGGTGCTCGACGCCCAGCTTGCGGCGCAGCCGGGCCACATGGACGTCCACGGTCCGGCCGTCGCCCACGTGCCCGTACCCCCACACCGTCGTGACCAGCTGGTCCCGGGTGTGCACCCGGTGCGGGTGGGCGACGAGATGGGCGAGGAGCTCGAACTCCAGATACGTCAGGTCGAGCTCCCGCCCGTCGACCCGGGCGATGCGCTGCACGCTGTCGATGATCACCGGCCCCTGCACGGCTTCCGGCCCCGCGGCCCCCCGCTGCGCCGGGGACTGCTGATCGGCCGGCAGCAGGACGAGATAGCCGACCATCGGCGGCCGCCCCGGCAGCGTGGGCAGCGCGTGCGGCGGTGCGGGCAGGAGCGTGGCGCCGGGCGGCAGGAAGTCGGCGACCTGGGCGAGTCCGGCGACCTCGTCGGGGGCGACGGCGCGCAGACGGGGACGGACGGCGGTCAGGGGGGCGGCGGCAGCCTGGGTGTGGGCCATGGAAGTCTCAGCTCTTTCGCGCGAGTTACGAACGGACGGGGCGTCGTACGTCTTGCGCGTCGGCCGAAGGCCGCGGGACCGGCATCGGATCCGGTCGTGGCTTTAGAGGGCCGACGCGTTCCTCACGCGCCGACAGCACCGGTCGAAGTCGTGGTGCTGCCGGGAAGGCCAGAACGGCTCGAGGTCGTGGCGACCCGTCGCGGTGTCGTTCTGCATGCTGGCCATATCCCTATTAAACCAGGAGGGAAACGAGCTGAGCACCCCTCGGTCGGACACGAACACGACACATCGTGGAGAGACGCCCGGCACGACGACACGAGGAGGGCGTCCCCGCCGTCGTCACGACGGCGGGGACGCCCTCCTCAAGTGAGCGGATCCAACCCGGGTCCGGGAACCGGACTCAGACCTGGCCGGCCTTCTCCAGGGCCTCGCAGCAGGTGTCCACCAGGAGGCGGGTCACCGTGTACGGGTCCACGTTGGCGTTCGGGCGGCGGTCCTCGATGTAGCCCTTCCGGTCCTGCTCGACCTGCCACGGGATGCGGACCGAGGCACCGCGGTCGGAGACGCCGTAGGAGTACTGGTCCCACGGGGCGGTCTCGTGCAGACCGGTCAGACGGTCGTCGATGCCGGCGCCGTAGTTCTTGACGTGGTCGAGCGGCTTCGAGCCCTCGCCGAGCGACTCGCACGCGGTGATGATCGCGTCGTAGCCCTCGCGCATCGCCTTGGTGGAGAAGTTGGTGTGCGCGCCGGCGCCGTTCCAGTCACCCTTCACCGGCTTCGGGTCCAGGGTCGCGGAGACGTTGAAGTCCTCGGCCGTGCGGTAGAGCAGCCAGCGGGCCACCCACAGCTGGTCGGCGACCTCCAGCGGCGCGAGCGGGCCGACCTGGAACTCCCACTGGCCCGGCATGACCTCGGCGTTGATGCCGGAGATGCCCAGACCGGCCTTGAGGCAGTTCTCCAGGTGCGCCTCGACGATCGGACGGCCGAAGATCTCGTCCGCGCCGACACCGCAGTAGTAGCCGCCCTGCGGGGCCGGGAAGCCGCCGACCGGGAAGCCGAGCGGACGCTCGCCGTCGAAGAAGGTGTACTCCTGCTCGATGCCGAAGATCGGCTCCTGGGCGGCGTACTTCGCGTACACCTCGGCCAGCGCGGCACGCGTGTTGGTCTCGTGCGGCGTCATGTCCGTGTTGAGGACCTCGCACAGCACCAGCACGTCGTTGCCGCCGCGGATCGGGTCCGGGCAGGAGAAGACCGGCTTGAGGACGCGGTCCGAGGCGTGACCCTTGGCCTGGTTCGTGCTGGAGCCGTCGAAGCCCCAGATCGGCAGCTCCTCCAGCGGCAGGCCCTCGCCCGCGATGATCTTCGTCTTGGAGCGAAGCTTCGCGGTCGGCTCGGTGCCGTCGATCCAGATGTACTCAGCCTTGAAGGTCACGGGGCCTCATCCTTTGCCATGCGGGTGCTCCGCGTCGGGCGGCGGCTCGCGACATTGCGAGAGCTGCGGTGGCGGTGTCTGCGTCGTGCGCAGCTTCGCAACACCGGATTTCCCGTCGGTTGCCCGATTGTGAACCCCGTGTTACTCAGCCTTCCTCCTTCTCGCGCAGCCGCCGTGCGACGACGTGCGCGTTCAGCAGCGAGTCGAAGCCGGCCCGCCGGATCCGCGCCACCAGCTCGGCGTACGAGGTGCCGAGCGCCTCCGCCGTCCGCTCCAGGTGCCAGTCGCAGTCCGCGAGCCGGCGCAGCAGATGACCCCGCCGGATCTGCTTCTCCGACAGCCGGAACGTCTTCAGGTACAGCGTCCGCCCCTTGTGGTCGCAGATCAGCTCGCCGATGTGCTGCTCCTGCCCGGAGCGCAGGAACGGCGGCAGGAAGCGGTAGAGCCGGAAGCCTCCCATCCGGTGCACCCGCTCGAAGGCGTACGGGGTCTCCAGGAGGTCCCGCGCCATCAGCCCGTCGTGCGCCTCGGCCCAGGCGCGCTCCTGCGCGCGGGCGGCACGGCGCAGATCCGCCAGGGAACGGACGGCGCCGGTGTCCAGGGACGCGGCGAAGTCCGGGACGGGAGAGCCGTAGAGCGCGTACTGGTGCACCAGCTCCCCGAACAGGTCCTCCACGAGCGTCGGGTGCAGCAGCCGGTAGTCGTCCGGGTGCGGGACCACGAAGGCGGCGGCCAGTGCGTCGGCCACGTACAGCATCATCCCGCACTGCCCCGGGTGGATCTCGAAGACCCGCAGGGCCTCCGCGAGCCCGGGCACCTGCCGGCCCGCGTAGGCCGCCTCCGCGCGCGGCGACAGCCCGCGGCGCACCGCCTCGCGGGACCACTCGTCCCACACCACGGACGGTCCGCCGAAGTGGAGCGCCAGATAGCCCTCCAGGGCGAGGTGGAGCGGCAGGAACCGCAGCCGGGACTCGCCCCGCCGGCGTCGCGCGAGCCGCCGCACCGGGACCGCGACCGGCGGCTCGGTCCCGAGCCGGGTGCCGTAGGAGGCGGCCTCCGCCCCGGTCCCGGACCAGTCGGCCACGAAGCCGTGCGGGATGTACGAGGTGTACGCGGTGCCGTCGCCCACGTCCACCGTGTCGCCCCACGGCCCGCTGTCGTAGACCTCCCGGCGCAGCCGCAGGCCGGTCACCGGCTCGTCCCGCACCAGCGGCACGAGCCGGACCCCGCCCCACACCTGGGCGGGCCGGACGGTGAGCCCGGTCAGATCGATCCGTGTCACGCCCGTGCCTCCTCCCGTGCCGTCCCGAGGAACAGCTCCACCCGGCGGTCCAGATACGCCCGCAGCGCCGGCAGCCCCTCGCGGCCCTCCGCGAACCGCGCGATCTCCACCAGCGCCGGCAGGTCCTCCGCGTCCCGGATGCCCGCCGTCGGCACCCCCGGCGCCAGCCGGCGCACATCGAAGACCTCCGCGTCGTATACGGGGTTCAGATGCACCGTGGTCGTCCGCCGCTCCGGATCGAGCCGCGCCCGCCACACCCGCAGCACCTCGCCCGCGAGCCCGGGCGGCGCGTTGTCCCAGCCGTCCGAGACCACCACCAGCCGCTCCGGCGCGTCCTCCAGGGCGTCGAGGATCCGCGCCCCGAGCGGGGTCGGCCCCCACGGGCGGACCAGCAGCGGATCACGACCGCCCGAGGTCCAGTGCGCCGCGTACGCGCCCGGCGCGGCCAGCGCCTCCAGCAGGAAGTGGCAGCCGAGCGCCACGGCCAGCGGCCGACGCCGCTTCACCGCCGAACCCGAGGCCGACCAGCTGTCGTCGAGCACCGCCGCCACCCGCCCCCAGCGCCCGGCGTGCGGCCCCGCCACGCGCCGCGCCGCCGCCCGCAGGGCCCCGGTCAGCTCGGCGCGCCGCTCCCGCCGCTCCCCGAAGGGAAGCGACAGCACGTACAGCGCGAGCCGGGTCAGCGGCATCACGGACAGGTCGGTACCCGGCTCGGCGGCGCGGGTGCGCAGCCGCTCCAGACGGGTCATCCGCGGGGCCATCCGCTCCAGGAACACCTCGCGGGGCACCCCGTGCCGGGCGGCGAACCCCTCGGCCACCGTGAACGGCAGCTCGTACAGCGCCCCCTGCTCGTGGCGCGCCCTGCGGAACGCCTCCAGAGCGGGGTGCGTGTAGCGGGCGCGCCGGCCGGGCGCGAAGAGGAAGTCGCCGAGCTCCGCCCCGTCCTGCGCGGACCGGGCGAACGGGAGATGGGCGTGGCGCGCGGCGGCCCTGAGCCCGGACCGGTACTTCACGGCGTCGTGCGCCAGGTCGCGGCCGGCCAGCCAGTCGCGCACGACGGCCCGGGTGCGCCGGTTGTTGACCCCGGCGGCCCGCAGGACGCCGAACAGGCGGTAGACGCGCTGCGGCGGCAGCTTCGCGAGCCGTGCGGCGATCAGCCGCCCCTCGGCCGGACCCGCCTCGCGCGGGGTGCGGAGCAGCTGCTCGACGATCAGGGCCGCGTTGTGGTCGTTGATGTCCAGCGCGAGCGTGGCGGCGTACAGCGGGCGGTAGTTGACCCGGACGTACTCGTGGACGAAGCCGAGGGAGAGGCGCTGCTCCTCGGCGGAGGAGCGGAACTCGCGCTGGCCGGTCGCCGTGACGGCCGCGTTGACGAAGAGCAGGACGTCCTCGGCGGCGATGAGGTCGGACATCGTCGCTCCTTACGCAGGGTGCCGGCCGGGGAATGGGGGCGCGAACAGCGAATACGTTGCTTCAGAGGCAGGTCCCGGAAGTCGCACCGGAGTCCCGCGGCCGGCGGGCACACGCTAACACCGGGGGCGGGGAGGGCCTCCACCGGATTTCGGGCGGTGCGGCGGACCGGCAGACTGGGGGCATGACGAAGCTTCCCGGCGCCACGCCCCGCATCGGTCTCCTCGGCACCGGCCCCTGGGCCGAGCGCACCCACGGACCGGCCCTCGCGGCCCATCCGGGCGTGGAGTTCAGCGGGGTGTGGGGGAGACGTCCCGAGGCCGCCGCCGAGCTGGCCGCCGCGTGCGGCACCCGGGCGTACGAGGACGTGGACGCCCTGTTCGCCGCCAGCGACGCCGTGGCCCTCGCCCTGCCGCCGGACGTCCAGGCACCGCTCGCCGTGCGGGCCGCCGCGGCCGGCTGCCATGTGATCCTCGACAAGCCGGTGGCGACGACCGTCGCGACGGCCCGCGAGCTGTCCGAGGCGGTGACGGCGGCCGGCGTCGCGTCCGTCGTCTTCTGCACCCTGCGCTTCGCGGAGCCCACCGCCCGCTGGATCGACGAACAGGCCGCGGCGGGCGGCTGGTTCCTCGGCGAGGCGCACTGGCTGGGCTCGCTCTTCGCGCCCGGCTCGGACAGCGCGTACGCGGCCTCGCCGTGGCGGCGCGAGAAGGGCGGCCTGTGGGACGTGGGCCCGCACGTCCTCTCCGTCTACCTGCCGGTCCTGGGCGACGTCACCTCGGTGACCTGCGCCGCCGGCCCGGGCGACACCCGCCATCTGGTGCTCCGTCACACCTCCGGGGCGAGCAGCACGGCCACGCTCACCCTGAGCGCCCCGCCCGGCGCCTCGGAGGCCGCGCTCTCCCTGTACGGCGAGCGGGGCCGGGCGACGATGCCCTCCTGGGACGGCGCCCTCGGCGCCTTCGCGGGCGCGGTGGACGCCCTCCTGGGCGCGATGCGGACCGGTGAGCCGCACCCCTGCGACGTCCGCTTCGGCGCCCGGCTCACCGAGATCCTGGCGGAGGCGGACGCGCGGGCGGGGGCGGAGGCGGAGGCGGGGTCTTCGGCCTGAGACCGGGGGCCGGCGGCCCGAGGCCGGGGTCGCCCGTCCGGGACGGGGCCGCCGGTCCGTGACCGGGGCGCCTGGCGCCCTCGCCCGCCCCCCTCGCCGGACCGATCCGCCCGACCTGCCGGACCGATCCACCCGACCTGCCGGACCGATCCGCCCGACCTGCCGGACCGATCCGCCCGACCTGCCGGACCGATCCGCCCGACCTGCCGGACCGATCCGCCCGACCTGCCGGACCGGTCCAGCCGCCCGCCCTACCGGACCGGTCCACCCGCCCGCCCTACCGGACCGATCCGCCCGGCCACCCCACCACCCGGCTCAGCGTGACATGGCGTCCCGCACCGCCTCCTCGGAGCGGCCCACCACGGCCGTGCCGTCCTCGGCGGTGATGATCGGGCGCTGGATCAGCTTCGGGTGCTCCGCGAGGGCCTTCACCCAGCGGTCGCGGTGCGCCTCGTCCCGGGGCCAGTCCTTGAGCCCGAGCTCCTTCGCGTCCGCCTCCTGCGTCCGGGTGATGTCCCACGGCTCCAGGCCGAGCCGCTCCAGGACCGCCCGGATCTCGTCCGGCGAGGGCACGTCCTCCAGGTAGCGGCGCACGGTGTAGTCCGCGCCCTCGGCGTCCAGCAGGGTCAGCGCGCTGCGGCACTTGGAACAGGCGGGGTTGATCCAGATCTCCATGCCCGACAACCTACCTCGCCCTCCGTCAAAGCCGTTCTGGCCAGGGACGATTGTCAGTGGTGGGCACTAAAATCGGGGGTGAAGGTGAGGGTCCCGGGGAGGGCCCTCGCCCACCGTTCGCCAGGAGGTCGCCCATGGCTGTCGCCATGATCCGGACACCGTCCCTCGAACCCTGGAAGCCCCTCCAGAAGAAGCCGCTCCCCGCGGGTCGCCCCCGCGAGTGGTACGTCACGCACAACCGCCGGCTGAAGGCCATGCGTCTCGCGATCGCGATGCTCGACGCGGGCGTCTATCTGCCGTCCCGGGCCACGAACGCCACGATACGCACGACCGCCGCCCAGCTCGGCATCCACCCGCCCTCCGACACCACCTGCCACATGGTGCGCGCCCTGATCCGCTACGGGCGCTGAGCCGCCGACCCGACCCCGACGGCGCTGCCCGGCACCGGCCTTCGCGGCCGGGCCGGGCAGCGCTCCACGTGCCGCCGTGCGTGCCTACCAGGCGACGGG
The DNA here is from genome assembly GCF_044544925.1 of Streptomyces sp. NPDC053431. Classification (NCBI taxonomy): domain Bacteria; kingdom Bacillati; phylum Actinomycetota; class Actinomycetes; order Kitasatosporales; family Streptomycetaceae; genus Streptomyces; species Streptomyces sp. NPDC053431. Next base: position 835,181 of record NZ_JBITXX010000001.1, read on the forward strand.
GAGCCGCTCGGGCAGCCGCTTCATGAAGTTGGTGCGCCAGACCAGCTGTTCGACCGGCACCGCCAGCCGCAGTTCGGGCAGCCGGTCGAGGACCGTCTCCAGGGCGATCTCGGCGTGCCGCTTGCCGAGTGCCGTCGCCGGGCAGTAGTGCCGGCCGCCGCCGAAGGACAGGTGCTCCGAGGCGTTCTCCCGGTCCGGCCGGAAGTCCAGCGGCTCGGGGAACTGCTCGGGGTCGTGGTTGGCCGCCTCGACGAGCACGAGCACCAGTTCGCCCGCCCGCACCAGCGTGTCACCGAGCCGGACGTCCTCCAGGGCGAGCCGGGGCAGGCCGTCGCCGATCGACAGATTGACCCGCAGCAGCTCGTCCATCGCCCCGACGACCCCGCCGCCGGCCAGCGCCTCCCGCACGTCCTGCCGGGTCAGCACCGACACGAGTGCCATCGTCAGGAAGCCCGCCGTGGAGATCACGCCGGCCCCGAAGAGCGTCACCCCGACCGTCGCCAGCATCTCGTCCGGCACGTGCGCGTACTCGGGATCGGCGCGCAGCGCCGCGAGCTCCGCCATCAGCCCGCCGGTCGTCGGGTCGTCGAGCCGCTCGGTCATGTACGCGATGTCCCGGTCCCAGTTGAGCCGGGCGGCCTCGATCTCGCGCGGCGCGTTCATGAACGCCACGTCGAGGCTGCGCAGCAGCCGCGGCGCGTCCTCCTCCGGGATCCCCAGGAGCCGGCAGTGCAGCCCGGCCGAGTACGGATCGGCGAAGCCGCTCCGCAGCTCCGCGGGCGCTCCCTCGGCGAGCATGGCGTCCACGAGGGACCCGGCCTTGGCGCGCAGCCACTCCTCCAGGCCGGGCGCCTTCGGGTTGATCGCCTTCATCACGGCCTTGCGGAGTCCCGCGCCGGTGATGTTGCCCATGTTGTTCACCACGTGCGGCGGGATCGTCAGCGCGTACTGGCGCGGCGCGCCCGGCGCCGAGGTGTCCTTCAGGCTGAACCGCGGGTCCTCCAGGACCTGCTTGCACAGCGCGTACGAGGAGACCAGCCAGGCCTCGGCGCCGGCGATGGTCCGCACCTTCCGCACCGGCTCGGCGCGCAGCGCGTCGACCTCGGCGGGCAGCCGGGTGCCGTTCCAGTCGAAGGGGAAGTCGGGCAGGGTCTCGACGGCGAGGGTCATCGCGCATCTCCTTCGGCGGACTCGGCGGACTCGGCGGGGGTGAGAATGCCGTGCCCCTGGTTGCGCGACGCGCGCAGCCCGGACCCCCGGGCGTAGAGCAGATCGGCGAGCGGCAGGGCCTGGTGGTAGACGTTCAGCGAGGACGGCACCCCGAGGATCGCCGGGGTGTCGAGGAACAGCGGCACCTCGGCGCAGATGTACTCCCGGCAGACCTCCTTCTGCCGCTCGGTGATCTCCTGTCCGGGCGTCAGCTTCCCGGCCAGGAAGATCCCGGCCAGCGCGTCGCAGGTCGCCCGCACCACCGGGTCCCCGGCGACGGCGTCCACGACCTCGCGGTGCAGGGCGTCGTACGCCGGCACGCCGCGGAACTCGGACATCCCGCGGCCCCGGAGCCGCCCGCCGGCCTCCGCCTCAGCGACGGCACCCTGGACCTTCGCCCGGACCCCCCGCAGGTTCTTGACGGCCTTCCGCCGCGCCTCGTCGGGCCCGTAGCCGAGCGCCTCGTACATGTCGGCCACGTGCAGATCGGTGTAGACGAAGTCGACCCGTTCGTAGTGGTCGAGTCCCCAGCGCGCGAGTTCGCGCATGCGCTGAGCGGTGAAATAGCTGTTCCCCGGTGAGACGCCGATGACCACGTGTGCGCCTTCGTCGGCGATGACGCGGCAGTGGTCGGTGTACGGCTGGAGTCGGAGCGTCTCGGCAGGGGCGAAAGCCGCCTGAGTCACGTTTGGGTAATCCTCATCGCGCCAGCTAGTCCCAGCGGAGCCCTGTGCTCCGGGTGTGGCGGCAGCGACGACCACACGCTATCGATCAGTCGCGGAGAGTGAACCCCTTACTCATAGGTATGTACGAAAGTTTGTCAGCTGTTCGCATTTCTGTAAGAAACGCGGCGAGGGCCGTCACCCCGCCGGAACGGGATGACGGCCCTCGCGGGACAGCCTGCGGCTTAGAGGTCGAAGTAGAGCTCGAACTCGTGCGGGTGCGGGCGCAGCTGGATCGGGGCGATCTCGTGGGTGCGCTTGTAGTCGATCCAGGTCTCGATCAGGTCGGGGGTGAAGACACCGCCGGCCTGCAGGTACTCGTTGTCCTCCTCCAGGGCCGTGAGGACGGCCTCGAGGTTGGTCGGCACCTGGGCGACGCCCGCGTGCTCCTCGGGGGCGAGCTCGTAGAGGTCCTTGTCGATCGGCTCGGCCGGCTCGATCTTGTTCTTGACGCCGTCGAGGCCCGCGAGGAGGAGGGCGGAGAAGGCGAGGTACGGGTTCGAGGACGGGTCCGGCGCGCGGAACTCGACGCGCTTGGCCTTCGGGTTCGAGCCCGTGATCGGGATGCGCATGGCGGCGGAGCGGTTGCGCTGCGAGTAGACCAGGTTGATCGGGGCCTCGAAGCCCGGCACCAGGCGGTGGTAGGAGTTCACCGTCGGGTTGGTGAAGGCGAGCAGCGACGGGGCGTGCTTCAGGATGCCGCCGATGTAGTAGCGGGCGGTGTCCGACAGGCCCGCGTAGCCGGCCTCGTCGTAGAACAGCGGGTCGCCGTTCGACCACAGCGACTGGTGGACGTGCATGCCCGAGCCGTTGTCACCGAAGATCGGCTTCGGCATGAAGGTCGCGGTCTTGCCGTTGCGCCAGGCGACGTTCTTGATGATGTACTTGAACAGCATCAGGTCGTCGGCCGCGGCGAGCAGCGTGTTGAACTTGTAGTTGATCTCGGCCTGGCCGGCGGTGCCGACCTCGTGGTGCTGGCGCTCGACCTGCAGGCCGACCTTCTCCAGCTCCAGGGACATCTCCGCGCGCAGGTCGGCGAAGTGGTCGACCGGCGGGGCCGGGAAGTAGCCGCCCTTGTAGCGGACCTTGTAGCCCCGGTTGTCCTCCTCCTTGCCGGTGTTCCAGGCGCCGGCCTCGGAGTCGATGTGGTAGAAGCCCTGGTTCGCCGAGGTCTCGAAGCGGACCGAGTCGAACACGTAGAACTCGGCCTCGGGGCCGAAGTACGCGGTGTCGGCGATGCCGGTGGAGGCCAGGTAGGCCTCCGCCTTCTTCGCGATGTTGCGCGGGTCACGGCTGTACTGCTCGCCCGTGATCGGGTCGTGGATGAAGAAGTTGATGTTCAGCGTCTTGTCGCGGCGGAAGGGGTCCAGGCGGGCCGTCGACAGGTCGGCGCGCAGGGCCATGTCCGACTCGTGGATGGCCTGGAAGCCACGGATCGACGAACCGTCGAAGGCCAGCTCGTCGGACGGGTCGAACGCCGTCGCCGGGATCGTGAAGTGCTGCATCACGCCAGGAAGGTCGCAGAACCGGACGTCGACCATCTTGACGTCATTGTCCTGAATGAACTTCTTGGCCTCGTCGGCGTTCTGGAACATCCAACTCCTCCTACTCCCGGCCCGGGGAGGGGCGGGGTTGCAGCTCGGTCGTGCGGCCAGTGCGGTGGCTCACGCTGGACCCGACCATAGGCAGACGGGATTTCTCAAGCATGACCCATTTGTTTCGTCGAAGTTAACCGGGGCGGGTGCGTTCTCCGGACCGGTGACAGGCCGCCGGGATCTCGGCCACCCAGGCCGAAGTGATCGAAAACGGGCCCAGTACCGTGGTCGGGTGGACAACAGGCAAGCACTCGGATCATGGCTCTCCGGCCCGCGCGCCGCGGCCGAAGAAGCAGGCGTGGACTTCGGTTACCGGGGGCAGCAGCTCGGTCTGCCGGAGGAGGGGCCGGGTTCGATCGCCCGCCCCGGCCGCCGCCTCGGCGCCCTCGCCGTCGACTGGGCCCTCTGCATGCTGATCGCATACGGCCTCCTCACGCACGGCTACAACCAGGCCACCGGCAACTGGGCCCTGCTCATCCTGCTGGTCATGAGCGTGCTCACGGTGGGCACCGTCGGCTCCACCCCCGGCAAGCGCCTCTTCGGGCTCCGGGTCGTTTCCGTGAACGGCGGCCGCCTCGGGCTCCTCCGGGTCGTCCTGCGCAGCCTCCTGGTCTGCCTCGCCATCCCGGCCCTCATCTGGGACCGTGACGGCCGCGGCCTGCACGACCGGTTCTCCGGCGCCGTCCAGGTCCGGATCTGACACCGGGCGTACGCCGCGGCCGGAGCTGACACCAGGCGCACGGCGCGGCGGGAGCCGGGGCGACGTACCCGGCGGCGGTAGCCGGGACGACGTACGCCGCGACGGGAGCCGAGAAGACGAGAAGGGGCGCTCCGGACCGACCAGGTCCGGGGCGCCCCTCTTGTCACTCGTCCGCGGGTCTCCGCGCTCAGCGCGTCTTCCCGCCGCGCGGCATCCGCATGCCCTTCGGCATCGGACCCTTGGGCAGCGGCATGTTGCTCATCAGGTCGCCCATCGCCCGCAGCCGGTCGTTGGCGGCCGTCACCTGCGGGCCGGACAGCAGCCGGGGCAGCTTCAGCATCTTGGTGCGGACCTTCTTCAGCGGCACCTGGCCGGCGTCCTCGTCGTTGCCGACGACGATGTCGGTCACCGGCACGTCCACCGCGATGCGGGCCATCTTCTTCTTCTCGGCCGCGAGCAGCGTCTTCAGCCGGTTCGGGTTGCCCTCGCCGACCAGCACGATGCCCTGGCGGCCGACCGCCCGGTGCACGACGTCCTGGTTGCGGTTCATCGCCACCGCGGGGGTCACGGTCCAGCCGCGCCCGATGTTCTGCAGCACCGCCGCCGCGGCACCCGGCTGGCCCTCCATCTGCCCGAAGGCGGCCTTCTCCGCGCGCCGTCCGAAGACGATCGCCATCGCCAGGAAGGCGAGGACGAAGCCGAGAATGCCCAGGTAGACCGGGTGACCGATCAGGAAGCCGATCGCGAGGAGGACACCGAGTACGACGATGCCCACGCCCGCGACGACGAGACCGACCTTCGGGTCGGCCTTCCGGGTCATCTTGTACGTGAGGGCGATCTGCTTCAGTCGCCCGGGGTTCGCGGCGTCAGCGCCGCCCGTGTTTGCCTTCCTCGCCATGTCCTGAAGTTTACGTGGCCCGGGAGGCCCGACCGGCCACGGCCTCCATCACGTTTTGGGCTTCCACGCGGTCCTTCGCGCGGCGGCGGTCCTCCAGGACGGACGTCCAGGCGTTACGCCGGGCGGTGCGCTGCCCGCGGGCGAGCAGCAGGGTCTCCACCGCCCGCAGGGCGTCGGTGACGGACGGGAACGCGGTGGCTCGGATGTGCGCGGCCTGCATGGGCGAGGGCCTCCGTGAACGTTCGGTGGCGGTGAGTGAGAACAGGCTCACAGATTGGTGTTACCAGGGCGTGACCCGTCGGTCAAACACTGATGAAAGCCTGATGCGGCCCTCCGTACCCACGGAAGGCCGCATCAGGTCATGCCTGGAACGGCGGCTCAGACGGCCTGGGTGGCGTTGTCGACCGCGCCGCGCCGCTCGATCGCCTGCTGGTAGAGGCGACCCGCCCGGTACGACGAACGGACCAGCGGGCCGGACATCACACCGGAGAAGCCGATCTCGTCGGCCTCCTCCTTCAGCTCCACGAACTCCTGCGGCTTCACCCAGCGCTCCACGGGGTGGTGCCGCACGGAGGGGCGCAGGTACTGGGTGATGGTGATCAGCTCGCAGCCCGCGTCGTGCAGGTGCCGGAGGGCCTCGCTGATCTCCTCGCGGGTCTCGCCCATGCCGAGGATCAGGTTCGACTTCGTGACCAGACCGTAGTCCCGGGCCTTGGTGATGACCTCGAGCGAGCGCTCGTAGCGGAAGCCGGGGCGGATCCGCTTGAAGATCCGCGGCACGGTCTCGACGTTGTGCGCGAAGACCTCGGGGCGGGAGGCGAAGACCTCGTCGAGGAGCTCCGGCACCGCGTTGAAGTCGGGGGCGAGCAGCTCGACCTTGGTGCGGCCGGCGGCCCGCTCGGCGGTCTGCTGGTGGATCTGGCGCACGGTCTCGGCGTACAGCCAGGCGCCGCCGTCCTCCAGGTCGTCGCGGGCGACGCCGGTGATGGTGGCGTAGTTCAGGTCCATCGTGACGACCGACTCGCCCACGCGGCGGGGCTCGTCACGGTCGAGGGCCTGCGGCTTGCCGGTGTCGATCTGGCAGAAGTCGCAGCGCCGGGTGCACTGGTCGCCACCGATGAGGAAGGTCGCCTCGCGGTCCTCCCAGCATTCGAAGATGTTGGGACAGCCCGCCTCCTGGCAGACCGTGTGCAGGCCCTCGCTCTTCACCAGGCCCTGCAGCTTGTTGTACTCGGGCCCCATCTTCGCCCGGGTCTTGATCCACTCGGGCTTGCGCTCGATGGGGGTCTGGCTGTTCCGGACCTCCAGGCGCAGCATCTTGCGTCCGTCGGGTGCGACTGCGGACACATCGGCTCCTGTAGCTTCGATTCTTCGGCGCACACCAGGGTACGCCCGTTGCTTCCCATGCCCTTCACCGATGGCCAACCCGTGGCCATGGGTGGGCATTCCTCAGGCCGAGGCCCGCTCCGTCTCCCGCTCGCCCTGGACCGCGCTCTCGCGCTCGACGGGGCGCGGCTTCAGGTCCGCGTTCTCCAGCACGTCCTTCAGGTGCTTCTCCACGACCGGGAGCACCTCCTCGATCGTGACGTCCCGGCCGAGCTCGGTGGCGAGCGAGGCCACGCCCGCGTCACGGATGCCGCACGGGATGATCCGGTCGAACCAGGTGTTGTCCGGGTTCACGTTCAGGGCGAAGCCGTGCATGGTGACGCCCTTGGCGACCCGGATGCCGATGGCCGCCAGCTTGCGGTCCTCGCGGCGCTGGCCGGCGTTGGACGGGGCGTACTCCGGGCCGTTGAGCCGCGGGTCGAACTCCTCGTCGGTCAGCCGCGGGTCGAAGTCCAGGGAGAGTCCGCCCAGCGCCGGACGCCGCTCGACCGGGTCGCCCAGCACCCACACGCCGCTGCGGCCCTCGACCCGGCTGGTCTCCACGCCGAACTCGGCGGCGGTGCGGATGAGCGCCTCCTCCAGGCGGCGGACGTGGGCGACCACGTCGACCGGGCGGGGCAGCTTCATGATCGGGTAGCCCACCAGCTGACCGGGCCCGTGCCAGGTGATCTTGCCGCCGCGGTCCACGTCCACGACCGGCGTCCCGTCCAGCGGGCGCTCGCTGTCCAGGGTGCGGCGGCCCGCGGTGTACACCGGCGGGTGCTCCAGCAGCAGACAGGTGTCCTCGACCTCGTCGGCGAACCGGGCGGCGTGCACCTCGCGCTGCTTGTCCCAGGCCACCTGGTAGTCGACGGCGTCCGCGCCGAAGCCCATCCGGACGAATCGCAGCTCACTCACGGCCTTGCCTCCTCCTGGGTGCCGCGAGCCGGGTTCCGGGGATCGTCCCGGGGCGGGAGCCGGCACGGCACCATGCGTCATTCGCGCCCATGCCACTGTACGGCGACGAACCGAACGGGCCTTCGGCAGGTGCGCCGGCGGACGGGACACCGCCGCTGGTCATCGGGCTGCGGCAACCCCCACTCCGGTTCCTCACACGATCGGATGAATGTGGGGCGAAGGTGGCGGTCAGGGCGGTAGGTGCCGCTAAATTCACGCCGTTCCATGAGGGCCATGAGCGTCCATACGGGCTGTCATCCGGCCCGGAAGGCAGGAGACCGCACAGCTGATGACGGAACGACCCCCGCAGCGCATCCCGAACCGCCAGCTCGCCGCGCTCATCGCCGAAGCAGGTTTCTCCAACGCGGGTCTCGCCAGACGGGTGGACCAGCTCGGCCTGGAGCACGGCCTCGACCTGCGCTACGACAAGACCTCGGTGACCCGCTGGCTGCGCGGACAGCAGCCGCGCGGTACCACCCCGGCCCTGATCGCCGAGGTCTTCACCCGGCGGCTCGGCCGCCGGCTCTCGGCGCAGGACCTCGGGCTCGACGCCTGCGCGCCGGTCTACGCGGGGCTGGAGTTCGCGGCGACCCCGGAGGAGGCCGTCGACATCGTCAGCGGGCTGTGGCGCAAGGACTCCGGCAGCCACGCGGAGCTGCGGAAGATCGCCTTCACCCCGGCCGGGCTGGTCGTGCCCAGCCGCGACTGGCTGATCGGCCGGGCCGACGAGCGGGTGGCGCGCGGGGAACCCTCCGGCGGCGTGCCCATGGGACCCGGCCCCAAGGCCCCCGCCCTCGACCCGCGGGTCCCGCTCCAGGGCCGGTTCTCGGTGCCCCGTCAGCGCGGCACCGACCGGGGGCCGGGGCAGCGGGTCTCCAGCGGCGACATCGCCGCGCTGCGCTCCGTCGGCGAGCTGTTCCGCACCCTCGACCACGCCTACGGCGGCGGCCACGCCCGCCAGGCCCTGGTGCGCTACCTGGAGCACGAGGCGGAGCCGATGCTGCGCGGCACGTACGGGGAGAGCGTCGGGCGGCGGCTCTTCGCCGCGGCCGCCGACCTCACCCGGCTCGCCGGCTGGACCTCGTACGACATCGCCGCGCACGGCCTCGCCCAGCGCTACTTCGTCCAGGCGCTGCGACTCGCCCAGGCGGCCGGGGACCGGGCCTACGGCTCCTACGTCCTCGTCACCATGAGCCACCAGGCCGTCTACCTGGGCCACGGCCGTGAGGCCGTGCAGCTCGCCCGGGTCGCCCAGCAGGGGGTCGGCTCCGCCGCCCCGCCCGTCGTCCAGGCCCTGCTGCACTCCGTCGAGGCGCGCGGGCACGGCGTGCTCGGCGAGTCCCGGGCCTGCGGCGCCTCGCTGGCCCGGGCCGAACGCGCCCTGGAGGCGGCCCGGCCCGGCGACGAGGTGCCGTACTGGGCCCGGTCCTTCGACGAGGCCCAGCTCGCCGACGAGTTCGGGCACTGCCACCGCGACCTCCAGCAGTACCGGGCCGCCGCCCAGCACGCCGAGCGCGCCCTCCAGCTCCGTGCCCCCGGCTACGCCCGCAGCCGGCTCTTCTGCCGGGTCGTCCTCGCCTCCGCCCGGCTCGCGCTGGGCGAGCTCGACCAGGCCTGCGCGCTCGGCGCCGAGGCCGCCCAGCAGGCCTCCGAGATGCGCTCGGCCCGCGCGGTCGAGTACGTCCGCGACTTCGAGCGCCGCCTGGAGCCCTACCGCGACGCCCCCGCCGTCCGCAGCTACCGCGACCGCGTGGCCGCCCTCGGCTAGGGCCCGTGCGGGGAGGACCGGCCGCCGGGCCTGGCGTCGGACTCCCGCCTGCCCCGCGACGCCCGCCCGGGGTGCCGGGCGCGATGCCTGGTACTGGGCGTACGGGAGCTTGTGCCCGGTGCGGCGAGAGCGCGTGTGTACGCACCTGACGCCGCCGGTCCGCCCTCCGGCGACGACGGGAGCCGACGACAGCACACCTAGGCCGCCTTCGCGGACCCCGGCGCCGTCCTGGGCAGCGGCAGGCCCAGGTCGGTCAGCAGGGCGGTGGTGACGCGGCGGGCCGAGGACAGGGCGCCGACGGGGGTGCCGGTGGCGCGGTGGTCGCCGCAGACGTAGAGGCCCGCCAGGACGCGCACCGGGCGCTCCGGGTCGAACGGCGGCCGCATCGACGGGAAGGCGTGCGGGGTGTGGTGCAGGCCCAGCAGCTCCCACTCGTCCGTCGACACCCCGTACAGCGTCGCCAGGTGCTTGCGGACCCGGCGTTCGGTGTCGTCGGGCGGTGTGCCGAGGACCGTCGAGGTGATCAGGGTCCGGCCGGCCGGTGCCCGGGTCGGGTCCACCGTGCTCATCACCGCCGTGTGGGCCACCGGGCCGCCCGGATCGGACTCCAGGAGCAGCACCGGGTCGGTCCCGGGGGCGGCCGGCGCCGTGTGGTGGAGCACCGTCGCCGCCTGGTACTCCGGCACGCGCAGCCCCGGCAGCAGCTCGGCCGCGGACCGCCCGCCCGTGGCCACGACCACCGAGCGGCAGTGCAGCACCCCGTGCTCGGCCGTCGTCACCCGCGAGATCGACGCCTCCGTGACCCGTACGCCGGTGTGGACCGTCCCCGGCGGCAGCGCCGCCACGAGCCGCTCCGCGAGCGTGCCCGAGCCGCCCTCCGGCACCCCGAGCCGCCCCCGCGCGAAGGACCGCAGCGCGAGGTCGGCCCGCCGGCTGGAGGTCGCCAGGTCCGGGTCCCCGAGCAGCGCGGCGAGCAGCGGGCGCAGCACCCCCTGCACCGTCCGCCCCGGCAGCCGGGCCGACAGCGCCTCGCGGGCGGTCCGCTCCGTGCGGGTGAGCAGCCGCTGCGGCGGCGTCGTGGCCAGCCGCACCAGGGAGGCGCCGAGCCGCGCCTGGTCGAGCGAGGCGGCCGGACTGCGCGGCGCGCCCGCGAGGGCCCGCGCCACTCCCCGGGCCCCCGCGACGCCCCGCGAGCCCCCTGCGCCCCGTGTGCTCCACGGGGTGTGCGGCGCGCCCCACCGCCCGTACCGTCCGTCGCTGTGCACGAGCACGCCCGGGGCGAACGGGCGCAGCGGGACGCCCTCGACCTCCGGGACGGTGAACAGCGGTCCGACGCGGTCGAGCCGGAAGCCGTCGACGGTGTCGGTCGCCATCCGGCCGCCCACCCGCGGCGCGGCCTCCAGGAGCGTGACCGACAGCCCCGCTCCGGTCAGCTGATGAGCCGTCGCGAGTCCCGCGAGACCGGCTCCCACGACGACGACGTCCGATTCCTTGCGCACGTGCCCCTCCCCAGGTCGGCGCGGCTGGTTTGAGGCCTATGCCCCCGACGCGCCCCCGGAATGCCCGAGTTCGCAAGAGAGTAGGCAGCGCGCCCCGTGCCGGGCGCCGCGCGTAAGGGGGGTGCACGCAGCACGGGGAGCGCACGCGCCCGGGACGGGAGGTGGCGGGCCGTCAGCGGGCGGCGGACCGCACCGAGTCGTCGATGGTGGGGAAGGCGAAGTCGAAACCGGTCTCCAACAGGCGCCCGGGAAGCACCCGTTGGCTGCCCAGCACGTCCTGCGCGAACTCGCCCAGCACGACCCGCAGGGCGGGCGCCGGGACGTGGAGGACGGCCGGCCGGCGCAGCACGCGCCCCATCGCCGCCGTCACCTCCCGGTTGGTGACCGGTTCGGGCGCGGTGAGGTTGACCGGGCCCGCCAGTCCCGGAGTGTCCATCAGGTGCCGCAGCGCGGCGACCTCGTCGTGCAGCGAGATGAAGCTCCAGTACTGGCCGCCGTCGCCCATCCGCCCGCCGAGCCCGGCCCGGAACAGCGGGAAGAGCCGCCCCCAGGCACCGCCCTCGCGGGCCACCACCAGGCCGGTACGGGCGTACGCCACGCGGATGCCGGCCGCCTCGGCGGGCGCCGCCGCGGCCTCCCACTCCACGCACACCGACGGCAGGAACCCCTCGCCCGCGGGCGCGCTCTCGTCCACGGCGCGGCTGCCCGTGTCGCCGTAGTAGCCCAGGGCCGTCCCGCACACCAGCACCTCGGGCGGGGTGGCCAGCGAGGCCAGCGCCTCGGCGATCGCCCGCGTGCCGAGCACCCGGCTGTCGCGGATCTCCTTCTTGAAGTCCTCGCTCCAGCGCCGCTCGCCGACGCCGGCGCCCGCCAGGTGCACGACCGCGTCGACCCCGACGAGCCCGGCGGCGTCCACGTACAGCCGGGCCGGGTCCCACTCCACCTCGTCGGCCGCTGCGGCCGGCCGCCGGACCAGCCGCAGCACGTCGTGGCCGTCGGCGCGCAGGGAGCGCACGAGGGCGGAGCCGATGAGTCCGGACGCGCCGGTGACGGCCACGCGCCTGCGGGACGGCCGGGCCGGGTGCGACGAGTGCTGCGAGGAGGGCTGCATGCCGCCATCCTGCCCCTTCCGGGGCCCGCCATGGCACAGTGACCGGCATGACCGTGCCGGAGATACGGATCCGCGGGGCCGTGCGCGACGACGAGCGCGCCCTCGCCGCGCTCGACCTGGCCACCTGGTCGCGCCTCCACGCCGTGCTGCCCGCCCCCGAGCCGGGGCGGCCCTTCTACGACGAGCGGCATCTGCCCGAGCAGTACCTGGTCGCGGAGACGGGGGCCGGGGAGCTCGTCGGCTACCTCCGGCTCGTCCCGCCCACCCCGCTGGCCTGCCACGCCCACGTGCGGCAGATCCAGGGCCTCGCCGTCGCCGAGGCCGCCCGGGGCCGGGGCGTGGCCCGCGCGCTGCTGCGCGCCGCGATGGACCGCGCCCGCGGCGAGGGCGCCACCCGGATCACCCTCCGGGTCCTCGGCCGCAACGCACCGGCCCGCGCCCTCTACGCCGCCGAGGGCTTCGCGGTCGAGGGCGTGCTGCCGGGCGAGCTCCTGCTCGACGGGGAGTACGTGGACGACGTCCTGATGGGCCGGTCACTGCTCGACTGACGCCACCTCGGAAGCGACCGGGGGCCGCTTCCGAAGCGCTCAGCCTCCGGCGCCGTCGGTCCGGCTTCCGGGGCCGCCGGTTCGGTCAGGGTCCCGACGGCTCGACTCCGGGCGCCCGCGGCCCGGCTTCGGCGCTGACGGCCCCGCCGGTCCGGCCTCCGGTGCCACCGGCCCGGCCTCCGACGTCGCCGTTCCGGCCTCCGGCCCCGCCGTTCCGGCCTCCGGCCCCGCCGTTCCGGCCTCCGGCCCCGCCGGTCCGGCCTCCGACGTCGCCGGCTCCGTCGCCGTGGGCGAGAGGAGTCGCATGCCGCCCATGAGTTCGCGCAGGCAGCGCACCGCGAGCTCGGCCGGCGCGCCCTCGCCCCGTACCGGCGCGTCCGTCTCCGCCCAGGTCTCCAGGGCGAGCCGGATCGCGTCGGTGGCCGCCGCGGCGGCGAGCCGGATCTCCAGGGGGTCGGCGCCGGGGCCCGCGAGGCCGGCGAGGACCTCGCGCAGGCGGTCCTCCGACTCCTGGTTGACCCGGTACCAGACGGCCCGCAGCGCCGGGTCCCGCTCCGCCGCGCGCAGCAGCCCGCGGGTCCGGCGCAGGCCCTCCGCCGCCTCCTCGCCGTCCGCCGCCAGGGAGCCGGCGATCGACCGCTCCAGGGCCGCCGGCAGCGCCGTGCCCGGCTCGGTGGCGGCGAGCTCGGCGCGCCAGCGGTCGGCGCCGCCCGCGAGGAGCGGGGCGACGGCGTCCTGCTTGGAGCGGAAGTAGCGGTAGAACGTGCGCAGCGCGACGCCGGCCGCCTGGGCGATGTCCTCGGCGGTGGTGTCGTCGGGGCCGCGTTCGGTGAACAGCTCCGCGGCCGCGCGGGCGATGTCGAGCTGGGTGGCGGCCTTGCGGCGCTCGGTCAGCGTCAGGGGCCGGGGCGGTCGGGGCGATCGAGGCGGCGTGCTCACCCACCCAGCGTACGCGCTCGCCTGCCATGCATGCATGTCATGCAGCTATGGCAAAACGTGCCACTAAGGCGTACGGTGGCATCGCCCCGGAAAACTCGACATCGAGAGGTTGTCGTCATGAACCAGCTGACCCGCTACGCAGGACGCCGCGCACTCGTCACCGGCGGCGGCTCCGGCATCGGCCAGGCCACCGTGCTGCGCTTGCTGGCGGAGGGCGGCACCGTGGTCGCCGCCGACATCAGCGAGGACGGCCTCAAGGACACCGTCGCGAAGGCCGGCGACGCCGCCGACCGGCTGAGCACCGTCGTGGTGGACATCGCCGACGAGGCCTCCGTGCGCGAGGGCGTCGCCGCCGCCGTGTCCGCCCTCGGCGGCCTGGACGTGCTGGTCAACGCGGCCGGCATCCTGCGCTCCTCGCACACCCACGAGACCAGCCTCGACGCCTTCGAGCAGGTCGTCCGGGTCAACCTCACCGGCACCTTCCTGATGATCCGCGAGGCCATACCGGCGCTCCTGGAGGGCAACGGCTCCGCCGTCGTGAACTTCTCCTCCACGTCCGCGATGTTCGCCCACCCGTACATGGCGGCCTACGCGGCCAGCAAGGGCGGCATCCAGTCCATGACCCACGCGCTCGCCGCCGAGTACGCCAAGCAGGGCATCCGCTTCACCGCCGTGCAGCCCGGGTCCATCTCCTCCGGCATGACCGACGGCTCCGGCGCCAGCAGGCAGTCCGTCGGCCCCGGCCTGCCCGAGGACACCGACTGGTCCCTCTTCACCAAGCTCGCCCCCGCCCTCGGCCAGGGCTTCGCCGGCCCCGAGACCGTGGCCGGCGTCGTCGCGATGCTCGCCTCCGAGGACGGCGCGTTCATCACCGGCACCGAGGTCCGCATCGACGGCGGCACCCACTTCTGACCGGCGCCCCGGACACCCCGGGCGCCGACAGACCCCGGTTCGGTCCCGGGGCCCGAACCCCCGTTATCCGGGACCGAACCGGGCCCACAGCCGCGGGAAGCGGGCCGCGAGCACCCCGTCGTCGTCGAGGTCGAACGGGGTGCCCTCCGGCTCCGCGCCCGGCGGCGGGATCCCCAGGTCCGGCGTCTCGGCGCCGGTCAGGCGCTCGTACGCCTCGTCCGCGGCGAAGCCCAGCTCCTCGCCGTCCCCGTCGATCTCCTCGTCGAAGTCGACGAGCAGCTCCGCCAGCGCGTCCGGATCGTGCACCGCGCCCTCGAAGACCTCCCGGCCCTGGGCGATGAGCCAGCAGCGGAAGTAGTCGAAGGCCTCGACCGCCGCCCCGTCCAGCAGCACCGCAGCCGCGCCCCACACGTCCCACGTGTACGCGCGGTTGTAGCGGGCCTCGAAATGGCGGGCGAAGTCCACGACGGAATCCGGGTCGAGCAGCGTCAGCCGCTCCACGAGCAGATCGGCGTGCTCGTCCGGATCGCCCTCCGCCCGCTCCCGGGTGGAGTCGATGATCTCCCAGAACTCCGTCTCGTCCATCACGGGACAAGCATCGTGGCTCGCGGGGGGCGACGCACCCGGAAACGGCCGAAAACAATCCGGACAGAAGATGTCGGATTTCCCTGTCAGGCTGCCCGCATGACCAAGGAAGCCAAGCCCCTCGCGGGCCGTGTCACCCTCGTCGCCGGCGCCACCCGCGGAGCCGGCCGCGCCATCGCCGTCCAGCTCGGCGCCGCCGGAGCCGCCGTCTACGTCACCGGACGCACCACCCGCGACAAGCTCAGCGAGGTCGGCCGCGCCGACGAGACCATCGAGGAGACCGCCGAGCTCGTCACCGCCGCGGGCGGCGAGGGCGTCGCCGTCCCCACCGACCACCTGGAGGCCGACCAGGTCCGTGCCCTGGCCGAGCGGATCGACCGCGACCACGGCCGGCTCGACGTCCTCGTCAACGACGTCTGGGGCGGCGAGCACCTCATCGGCTCGTCCTTCGGCAGGAAGACCTGGGAGATCGACCTGGACCGCGGCCTCAGGATGCTCGAACTCGGCGTGAAGACGCACGCCGTCACCTCCCACACCCTGCTGCCGCTGCTGATCCGCCGGCCGGGCGGACTCGTCGTCGAGGTCACCGACGGCACCGCCGCGTACAACGGCACCCGGTACCGCGAGAACCTCTTCTACGACCTCGCCAAGAACGCACCCATCCGGATGGCCTTCGGCCTCGCGAAGGAACTGGAGGAGTACGGCGGCACCGCCGTCTCCGTCACCCCCGGCTGGCTCCGGTCCGAGCAGATGCTCGCCGGGTTCGGCGTCACCGAGGAGAACTGGCGCGACGCCACCGAGGACGTCCCCGACTTCGCCGTCGCCGAGTCGCCCGTGTACGTGGGCCGGGCCGTCGCCGCGCTCGCCGCCGACCCCGACCGGGCCCGCTGGACCGGGCAGTCCCTGTCCAGCGGACAGCTGGCGAGGGAGTACGGCTTCACCGACGCGGACGGCTCGCGGCCGGACGCGTGGGGCTTCCTGGTCGCCCGGGAGACGGACCCGGACGTCTCCGTCGACGCCTACCGGTAGAGCGCGGCCAGGCCGAGGGCGGCCTCCGCGAACCGCTCGCGGAGCGCCGCCGGGGCCAGCACCTCGGCCTCCGGGCCCAGCCCGAGCAGCTGGCCGAACGCCACGTCCTCGCTCTCCACCCGCAGCACCACCCGGACCCGGCCGTCCGCCCCGGCGGTCCCCGAGGCCAGCGCCTCCTCGGCCGCCGCACGGTCCGTCACGTAAGGCAGCCGCCGCGCGCCGGCCGCCGTGAGCCGCAGCACCACCTCGGACCGCAGCAGCGACCGCGCGAACGCGGCCGAGCGCTCGGTCCAGAACGCCGCCAGATCGAAGTCGGGATCCCGCTCGAAACGCCCCTCGCCGAGCGTCACCTCGGCGAACCGGTCCACCCGGTAGGTGCGGTACGAGGAGCCGGCCCGCGCGCACACGTACCAGACCCCCGCCTTCAGGACGAGCCCGTACGGCTGCAGCTCCCGTGCCACCTCGCCGTCGCCCCGCCGGTAGCGGGCCCGCACCGGCCGGTCGTCCCAGACCGCCTCCGCGAGCGGCGCGAGCGCCTCGGGCGTCTCCGGCTCCTGGTACCAGGCCGGGGCGTCCAGATGGAAGCGCCGCCCCGCCGCCTCCGGCGCGTCCCGCAGCGAGGGCAGCAGCGCCGCCGAGACCTTCAGCCGCGCCGCCGAGGCCGCGTCGGCGAGCCCCATGTCCCGCAGCGCCCCCGGCAGCCCGGACAGGAACAGCGCCTCCGCCTCCCCGCGCGCGAGCCCCGTCAGCCGCGTCCGGTACCCGCCGATCAGCCGGTACCCGCCCGCCCGCCCCCGGTCCGCGTACACCGGCACGCCGGCCTCGGAGAGGGCGAGCGCGTCCCGGGTGATGGTGCGTTCCGACACCTCCAGCTCGGCGGCGAGCTCGGCGGCGGTCATCGAGGGCCGGGACTGGAGCAGGAGCACCAACTTGATGAGGCGGGCGGCACGCATGAACCCATCATCATGCGTGCCGCCCGCCTCGGGGAACGAGGGGCCTCTTACAGGCCGTAGCGCTCCCGCGCCTCCTTCACGGCCGTCGCCTGGACCTCGCCGCGGCGGGCGAGCTGGGCGAGGGCGGCCACGACGATCGACTGGGCGTCGACGCCGAAGTGGCGGCGGGCGGCCTCACGGGTGTCCGACAGACCGAAGCCGTCGGCGCCCAGCGAGGTGTAGTCCTGCTCGACCCACTGCGCGATCTGGTCCGGGACCTGGCGCATGTAGTCCGAGACGGCGAGGACCGGGGAGTCCACGCCCTCCAGGGCCTGGCGGATGTACGGGACGCGCTCCTCGCCGCGCAGGAGGGCCGCGTCGGCCTCCAGCGCGTCACGGCGCAGCTCGGTCCAGGAGGTCGCGGACCACACGTCGGCGGCCACGCCCCACTCGGCGGCGAGCAGCTTCTGCGCCTCCAGGGCCCAGTGGATGGCCGTGCCGGAGGAGAGCAGCTGGATGCGGGGGGCGTTCGCCGGGAGCTCCAGGCCGGCCGACTCGGCCGTGTTGAAGCGGTAGAGGCCCTTGACGATGCCCTCGTCGACCCCGGCCGGCTTGGCCGGCTGCGGCATGGGCTCGTTGTAGACGGTGAGGTAGTAGAAGACGTTCTGGTCCTCGCCCTCGGCCACCTCGCCGTACATGCGGCGCAGGCCCTCCTTGACGATGGCCGCGACCTCGTAGGCGAAGGCCGGGTCGTAGGTCAGCGCCGCCGGGTTGGTGGCCGCGATGACGGGGGAGTGGCCGTCGGCGTGCTGCAGGCCCTCACCGGTCAGGGTGGTGCGGCCGGCGGTGGCGCCGACGAGGAAGCCGCGGCCGAGCTGGTCGCCGAGCTGCCACATCTGGTCGGCGGTCCGCTGCCAGCCGAACATCGAGTAGAAGATGTAGAACGGGATCATCGCCTCGCCGTGCGTCGCGTACGCGGTGGACGCGGCGATGAAGTCGGCCATCGAGCCGGCCTCGGTGATGCCCTCGTTCAGGATCTGGCCGTTGACGGCCTCCTTGTAGTACATCAGCTGGTCGCGGTCGACCGGCTCGTACGTCTGCCCCTTCGGCGAGTAGATGCCGAGCGAGGGGAAGAGGGACTCCATGCCGAAGGTGCGGGCCTCGTCGGGGACGATCGGGACCCAGCGCTTGCCGGTCTCCTTGTCGCGGACCAGGTCCTTCACCAGACGCACGAAGGCCATCGTGGTGGCGACGGACTGCGAGCCGGAGCCCTTGTCGAAGGCGGCGAAGGCCTTCTCGGCCGGGGCCGGCAGCGGCGCGAGCGCGTGCGTGCGGCGGGCCGGGGCCGGGCCGCCGAGGGCGGCGCGGCGCTCCTGGAGGTAGCGCACCTCGGGGGAGTCGGCGCCCGGGTGGCCGTAGGGGACCACGCCGTCGACGAACTGGGAGTCCGAGATCGGCAGGTCCAGCAGGTCCCGCATGGTCTTGAACTCGTCCGTCGTCAGCTTCTTCATCTGGTGGTTCGCGTTCTTCGACGCGAAGCCCTCGCCCAGGGTGAAGCCCTTGACGGTCTGCGCCAGGATCACCGTCGGCGCGCCCTTGAACTCCAGGGCGGCCTTGTACGCGGCGTACACCTTGCGCGGCTCGTGGCCACCACGGGAGAGGTGGAAGCACTCGAGGATCTTGTCGTCGGACAGCAGCTTCGCCATCTCGACGAGCGCCGGGTCCTTGCCGAAGAAGTCCTCGCGGATGTAGGCGGCGTCGCGGGTCTGGTACGTCTGGACCTGCGCGTCCGGCACCTCGCGGAGGCGGCGGACCAGGGCGCCGGTGGTGTCGAGCGCGAACAGCTCGTCCCAGGCGTTGCCCCACAGGGACTTGACCACGTTCCAGCCGGCGCCGCGGAACTGGGCCTCCAGCTCCTGCACGATCTTGAAGTTGGCGCGGACCGGGCCGTCGAGGCGCTGCAGGTTGCAGTTGATGACGAAGGTCAGGTTGTCCAGACCCTCGCGGGCGGCCAGCGCGAGGGCCGCCGTCGACTCGGGCTCGTCCATCTCGCCGTCGCCCAGGAAGGCCCAGACGTGCGAGGCGGAGACGTCCTTGATGCCGCGGTTCGTCAGGTAGCGGTTGAAGCGCGCCTGGTAGATCGCGGAGAGCGGGCCGAGACCCATGGAGACGGTGGGGAACTCCCACAGCCAGGGGAGGCGCCGCGGGTGCGGGTAGGAGGGCAGGCCGTTGCCGCCCGACTCCTGCCGGAAGTTGTCGAGGTGCGTCTCGTCGAGGCGGCCGTCGAGGAAGGCACGGGCGTAGATGCCGGGGGAGGCGTGGCCCTGGATGTAGAGCTGGTCGCCGGAGCCGTCCCCCTCCTTGCCCTTGAAGAAGTGGTTGAAGCCGGTCTCGTAGAGCCAGGCGGCGGAGGCGAAGGTGGCGATGTGGCCGCCGACGCCGTGCTTGGCACCGCGGGTGACCATCGCGGCCGCGTTCCAGCGGTTCCACGCGGTGATCTTCCGCTCCATCTCCTCGTCGCCGTCGATGACCGGCTCGGCGGAGGTGGGGATGGAGTTGACGTAGTCCGTCTCCAGCAGCTTGGGCAGGGCCAGGCCCGCGCCCTCGGCGTGCTGGAGCGTGCGGCGCATCAGGTAGGCGGCCCGGTGCGGGCCGGCGGCCTTGGTGACGGCGTCGAGGGAGGCCGCCCACTCGGCGGTCTCCTCGGTGTCACGGTCCGGGAGCTGGTCGAGCTCGCTCGGAATCTTGCCTACGGGATCGGTCATGATCGCCGCCTTCCGGACAGGTGGGGGTGGAGATAAAGGGGCCTTGTCTGGCAGGACAGGGCGAAGGGCCGGGGTGCGGCCCGCCGAAGACTGTAAGCCGCCGATCGATGATCGATCAAAGCGTTGAAGCGAAAAACTTCCCCGGAACGAGAAAGTCGGCACAGGGTGCCGCGAAACTGGGCACCCGGTGCCTTGTTTTCGAAGGATCGGCGCAGGTCGGAGAGCGGTTGAGAGCCCTGACGCACGAATGAGCGGGCCTGTTCGACACAGACCCGCTCAGGACTCCGGTGGCCGGAATCAGGCCCTCGGCGCGCACCCCAGCACATGCGCCTTCACCAGCGCGCCGATGTTCGGGTCGCCCCGGCGGAAGGCCTCCACCAGCTCCTCGTGCTCCTCCGCGTACGACTTCTGCACCGTGCCCAGCCAGCGGATCGACAGCGCCGTGAAGACCTCGATGCCCAGGCCCTCCCAGGTGTGCAGGAGCACGCTGTTCCCGGCCGCCTTCACCAGCTCCCGGTGGAAGGCCACCGTGTGCCGCACCTGCGCCGTGCCGTCCGAGGCCGCGTCCGCCTCGTACAGGGCGGCCACGTGCGGCTCCAGCGCCGAGCAGTCCGCCGCGAGCCGGCCCGCCGCCAGCTCCGCCGCGATCTGCTCCAGACCCGCCCGGACGGGATAGCTCTCCTCCAGGTCCGCGGCCGTCAGATTGCGCACCCGGACACCCTTGTTGGGCGCCGACTCGATCAGCCGCAGCGACTCCAGCTCGCGCAGCGCCTCCCGGACCGGGGTCTGCGAGACCTCCAGCTCCGTCGCGATCCGTCGCTCCACGATGCGCTCGCCCGGCTTCCAGCGGCCGCTGACGATGCCCTCCACGATGTGCTCGCGGATCTGCTCGCGCAGCGAATGGACGACGGGCATGGTCATGGGGGCCGCTCCTTAGGAGTCACTGGACACTTAGACAATACGGCGGCGCCCCCACCCGGAAACACATCCGGGCGGGGGCGCCGCAGGTGAGGCTTGTTACGTTGCCTTTCGGCCGCGTGCCTTACAGACCCAGGTCGACCTCGAACTCGCCGGCCTCCAGGATCGCCTTGACGGCGGTCAGGTAGCGGGCAGCGTCGGCGCCGTCCACGAGACGGTGGTCGTACGACAGCGTCAGGTAGGTCATGTCGCGGACGCCGATGACGGTGCCCTCGGCGGTCTCGATGACGGCCGGACGCTTGACCGTGGCACCGATGCCCAGGATGGCGACCTGGTTCGGGGGCACGATGATCGTGTCGAAGAGCGCACCGCGCGAGCCGGTGTTGCTGATGGTGAAGGTCGCACCGGACAGCTCGTCCGGCGTGATCTTGCTGGCGCGGACCTTGCCGGCCAGCTCGGCCGTGGCCTTGGAGATGCCGGCGATGTTCAGGTCGCCCGCACCCTTGATGACCGGCGTCATCAGACCCTTCTCGGAGTCCACGGCGATGCCGATGTTCTCCGAGTCGAAGTACGTGATGGTGCCCTCGTCCTCGTTGATCCGGGCGTTGATGACCGGGTGGGCCTTCAGCGCCTGGGCCGCCGCCTTCACGAAGAACGGCATCGGGGAGAGCTTGACGCCCTCACGGGCGGCGAACGCGTCCTTGGCGCGGGCGCGCAGCTTCATCAGCTTGGTGATGTCGACCTCGACGACCGAGGACAGCTGGGCCTGGCCGTGCAGCGCCTTCATCATGTTGTCGCCGATGACCTTGCGCATGCGGGTCATCTTGACCGTCTGGCCACGCAGCGGGGAGACCTCCAGGGCGGGGGCCTTCGGAGCGGCGGCGGCCGGGGCGGCGGCGGGAGCGGCAGCGGCGGCCTTCTTGGCCTCGGCGGCCGCGAGGACGTCCTGCTTGCGGATGCGGCCGCCGACGCCGGAGCCCTTGACGGTCGCCAGGTCGACACCGTTCTCGGTGGCGAGCTTGCGGACCAGCGGGGTCACGTAGGCGCCGTCCTCCGCCGGCTGTGCGGCGGCGGGGGCGGCCGGAGCCGGGGTGACCGGGGCCGGAGCGGCGACCGGGGCGGCCGGGGCCGGGGCGGCCGGAGCCACCGGCGCGGGCGCCGGAGCCGGAGCCGGAGCGGCGGGGGCGGCCGGAGCCGGAGCGGCGGCGGGGGCCGGAGCCGGGGCCGGGGCCGGAGCGGCGGCGGGGGCCGGAGCGGCCGGGGCCGGGGCGGCGGCCGGAGCGGCACCCGCGGCACCGATGACGGCCAGCTTGGCGCCGACCTCGGCGGTCTCGTCCTCGCCGACGACGATCTCGAGCAGCACACCGGAGGCCGGGGCCGGGATCTCGGTGTCGACCTTGTCCGTGGAGACCTCGAGCAGCGGCTCGTCCGCCTCGACGGTCTCGCCGACCGACTTCAGCCAGCGGGTGACGGTGCCCTCGGTGACGGACTCGCCCAGCGCGGGCAGCACGACGTCCGTACCGGTGGCGCCACCGGCCGGGGCGGCGGCCGGAGCCTCGGCCGCGGGGGCCGGGGCGGCGGCGGGGGCCTCGGCGGCCGGAGCCGGGGCGGCGGCCGGAGCCGGAGCCGGAGCGGCGGCGGGCTCGGCGGCCGGGGCCGGAGCCGCGGCCGGGGCGCCGGTGCCGTCGTCGATGATGGCCAGCTCGGCGCCGACCTCGACCGTCTCGTCCTCGGCGACCTTGATGGAGGCCAGGATGCCCGAGGCGGGGGCGGGGATCTCGGTGTCGACCTTGTCGGTCGAGACCTCGAGCAGCGGCTCGTCGGCCTCGACACGCTCACCCTCGGCCTTGAGCCAGCGGGTGACGGTGCCCTCGGTGACGCTCTCGCCGAGCGCCGGCAGGGTTACGGAAACCGACATGGTTTCAGTTGCTCCTAACGAATTGCGGAAAGTGGTCGTCGCGCCCTATGACGTGAGCGTCAGTCGTGGGAGTGCAGAGGCTTGCCGGCCAGGGCCAGGTGGGCCTCGCCGAGCGCCTCGTTCTGCGTCGGGTGGGCGTGGATGAGCTGCGCGACCTCGGCCGGCAGCGCCTCCCAGTTGTAGATCAGCTGCGCCTCGCCGACCTGCTCGCCCATGCGGTCACCGACCATGTGGACGCCGACCACGGCACCGTCCTTCACCTGCACGAGCTTGATCTCGCCCGCGGTCTTCAGGATCTTGCTCTTGCCGTTGCCCGCGAGGTTGTACTTCAGGGCGACGACCTTGTCCGCGCCGTAGATCTCCTTGGCCTTGGCCTCGGTGATGCCGACGGAGGCGACCTCCGGGTGGCAGTACGTCACCCGCGGCACGCCGTCGTAGTCGATCGGCACCGGCTTCAGACCGGCCAGCCGCTCCGCCACCAGGATGCCCTCGGCGAAGCCGACGTGCGCGAGCTGGAGCGTCGGGACCAGGTCGCCGACCGCGGAGATCGTGGGCACGTTGGTGCGCATGTACTCGTCGACGAGGACGTAGCCGCGGTCCATCGCGACGCCCTGCTCCTCGTAGCCGAGACCGGCCGAGACCGGGCCACGGCCGATGGCGACGAGCAGCACCTCGGCCTCGAAGGTCTTGCCGTCGGCCAGGGTGACCTTGACTCCGTTGTCGGTGTACTCGGCCGACTGGAAGAAGGTGCCCAGGTTGAACTTGATGCCGCGCTTGCGGAAGGCGCGCTCCAGCAGCTTGGAGCTGTTCTCGTCCTCGACCGGCACGAGGTGCTTGAGGCCCTCGATGACGGTGACGTCGGTGCCGAAGGACTTCCACGCCGAGGCGAACTCGACGCCGATGACGCCGCCGCCGAGGATGATCGCGGACTCCGGGACCCGGTCCAGGGTGAGGGCGTGGTCCGAGGAGATGATCCGGTTGCCGTCGATCTCCAGGCCGGGCAGCGACTTCGGCACGGAACCGGTGGCGAGGAGGACGTGACGGCCCTCGACGCGGCGGCCGTCCACGTCGACGGTGGTGGGGGAGGACAGGTGGCCGGTGCCCTCGATGTACGTCACCTTGCGGGAGGCGACCAGACCCTGCAGACCCTTGTAGAGGCCCGAGATCACGTCGTCCTTGTACTTGTGCACGGCCTTGATGTCGATGCCCTCGAAGGAGGCCTTGACACCGAACTGCTCCGCCTCGCGCGCCTGGTCGGCGACCTCGCCGGCGTGGAGCAGGGCCTTCGTCGGGATGCAGCCGTTGTGCAGGCAGGTGCCGCCGAGCTTGTTCTTCTCGATCAGTGCGACGTCCAGGCCCAGCTGCGCTCCGCGCAGCGCCGCGGCGTAACCGCCGCTACCGCCGCCGAGGATCACTAGGTCGAAAACGGTGCTGGCGTCGTTCGCCACGTCACGTCCTCCATGCATGTGCGCTCGTCGCCCGTCTGCGGTGACGGGGCGGCGGCTGGTTCCGGCCGCATTTTCTTCGGCCCTGTGGTGGGGGCCCTGTCCTGCCGAGAACCCATCTTCGCACTTGTTGCCGGACGGCGGGACGCGGGGCCGGTGGATGAGACCGGCTGATCGTCCGTACGGACGGGTAACGCGGGCGTACGAAGCTACGGATTTCGTCGCGGGCGAACGGGCAAGGCCCCGGGCTCGGTGCCCGGGGCCTTGCACGATGCTGCGACGGAGGGGTTCCCGACCGGGGATCCGCTCAGATCTCGCCGTCGGCGGTCAGCTCCGCCAGGCGCACCAGGGTGCGCACCGAGGAGCCGGTGCCGCCCTTGGGGGTGTAGCCGTACGGGGCGCCCTCGTGGAAGGCCGGACCCGCGATGTCCAGGTGGGCCCAGGTGATGCCCTCGCCCACGAACTCCTTCAGGAACAGACCGGCGACCAGGCCGCCGCCCATCCGCTCGCCCATGTTGGCCAGGTCGGCCGTCGGGGAGTCCATGCCCTTGCGCAGGTCCGCCGGGAGCGGCATGGGCCAGGCCTGCTCGCCGACCTCCTCGGCGATCTCGTGGAGCGCGGTCCGGTAGGCGTCGTCGTTGGCCATGATGCCGAAGGTGCGGTTGCCGAGCGCCAGCACCATGGCACCGGTCAGGGTGGCCACGTCGACGATCGCGTCCGGGTGCTCCTCGGAGGCCTTGGTCAGCGCGTCCGCGAGGACCAGCCGGCCCTCGGCGTCCGTGTTGAGGACCTCGACGGTCTTGCCGCTGTACATGCGCAGCACGTCGCCGGGGCGCAGCGCGTTGCCGGACGGCATGTTCTCGGCCAGGGCGAGCCAGCCGGTGACGTTGACGGCGAGGCCCAGGCGGGCGGCGGCCACGACGGTGGCGAACACGGCGGCGGCACCGCTCATGTCGCACTTCATCGTCTCGTTGTGGCCGGCCGGCTTCAGGGAGATGCCGCCCGAGTCGTAGGTGATGCCCTTGCCGACCAGGGCCAGGGTCTTCTCCGCCTTCGGGTGGGTGTAGGCGATGCGGACCAGGCGCGGCTGGTTGGCCGCGCCCATGCCCACGCCCATGATGCCGCCGAAGCCGCCCTTGGTGAGCGCCTTCTCGTCGAGGACCTGGACCTTGAGGCCGTGCTCCTTGCCGGCGGCCTGCACGGTCGCGGCGAAGGTGGCCGGGTACAGGTCGTTCGGCGGCATGTTGATCAGGTCGCGGGCGCGGTTGATCTCCTCCGCGACGGCGAGCGCGCGCTCCGCGGCGGCCTTGTGGGCCTTGTCGCGCGGCTTGGCGCCGAGCAGGGCGACCTCGGCCAGCGGCTTCTTCCCGCCCTGGCCGTTCTCCTGGTACGCGGTGTAGGCGTAGGCGCCGAGCAGCGCGCCCTCGGCGACGGCGCCGGCGGCCTCGGCGGAGGCGATGGGGAGGGCGAAGGCGGCCTTCTTCGAGCCGGTCAGGGCACGGGCGGCGGTGCCCGCGGCGCGGCGCAGCGACTCGGTGCCGTACGCCTCGCCGTCCTCGGGGGCGGAGCCCAGGCCGACGGCCACGACGACGGGGGCCTTGAGGCCGGCGGGGGAAGGCAGCTTGGTCGCCTCACCCTCGGCGCCGGAGGCGCCCAGCGTCTCCAGGACGGCGGCCAGCCCGCCGTCGAAGGCCTGGTCGACGGCCTCCGCGCCCGGGGCGACGACGAGCGTCTTGCCGGCCTTCGCGACGCCGACGACGAGGGCGTCGGCGCGCAGCGTCGCCGCTCCGGCGGTGCTGAGAGTGAGAGCAGTCACGGTGGTGATTTCTCGCTTCCATTGAGTTCTGTGGCGGTCGAGGGATGGGCCGACCGTGCCCGCCGCATCGTATTTCGGCCCGATGAGCGCCGGTAACGAGCCTACGCTCGCTCATCGCTCTCGCTCACGGCGGCGGCGATTCACTCGTCCGTGGAGTCTCTGCCGGGTTTACCGCGCGGGTCCGGCGGGGTCGTTTCACACTCGCCTCAACCGTGCGAGGACGGCTCATCCGTCCTCCGCCCCAGCTGCGACATTCACAGGTCCCGCCGGTCCGGCGGACCTGCCGAGGGGGACACCCACCGATGGATTCCGGCCGCTTCCGCACGCCCAGAACCGCCGCTCGCCCGTCCACGTCCGACACCGCGCCCGGACCCGCCCGGCGCCACCGGGCCGCCCGCGCGCCCCGCACCACCCGCGCGCCGCGGGCCGCCCGGCTCGCCGCCCTGGCCGCCGCCGGGCTGCTCGCCACCGTCGTCCCCTCCGCGCAGGCGGGCGCCGCCGAGCCGGCCCCGCGGGTCGACCTGACCGTGCTCGTCGTCGACGACGGCGGAAGCGCCGTCCAGGCGATCACCGCCGAGCTGACCGGCTCCGGCATCCCGTACCGCACCCTCGACCTGAACGACCCGGGCCGCCCGGTGCTCACCGCCGCCTTCCTCAGCGACCCCTCCGACAGCGCCACCGGCCGGCCCCGCGCCCGGTACCAGGGCGTCGTCCTGCCGCACGAGGCGGTCTTCGGCCCCGACTCCGCCGAGCAGAGCGCCCTCGTCGCGTACGAGAAGACCTTCGGCATCCCGCAGGTCGACGCCTACACCTGGGCGCACCCCGGGGTCGGCCTCGACTACACCTCCGACGGCGGCTGGTCGGGCGTCCTCGACGGGGCCCGCGCCTACGTCACGCCCGCCGGCCAGGCCGGGCCGTTCCGCGACCTCAAGGGCCCGGTGACCTTCGAGGACAACGCCCCGGACGTCTCCGAGAGCTACGGCTACGCGGGCCGCCCCCGGGCCGGCTACACCAGCTACCTCGACATGCCCGGCGCCGACGGCGGCCGGGTCAGCCTCATCGGCGAGTACGCCCACGACGGGCGCCGCGAACTCGTCGTCACCTTCGCCTACAACCCGTACCAGCGCCAGTTCCGGGCGCTCGCCCGCGGCATCGTCGAGTGGCTCACCCAGGGCGTCCACCTCGGCCGGAGCCGCAACTACCTCTCCGTGCACGTCGACGACGTCTTCGCCCCCGACGCCCGCTGGGACACGGTCCGCAACTGCACCCCCGGCGACCTCGACTGCCCCGGCGGGGACGGCGCGCCCGACAACCCGGTCCGGATGACCGCCGCCGACGCCGTCTACGCCGCCGCCTGGCAGAAGTCCTCCGGCTTCGTCCTCGACATGGTCTACAACGGCGGCCAGGGCGAGCAGTGGAAGACCGAGCACGGCGGCACCGACCCGCTCGCCACCCGGCTGATCGCCGACCGCGCCCAGTACCGGTGGGTCAACCACACCTACACCCACCCCTTCCTCGGCTGCGTCCAGGACACCACCACCGTCCCCTGGAGCTGCGCCAAGAACACCGCCGGGGCCACCCAGTGGGTGAGCCGGTCCGAGATCTCCGCCGAGATCCGCGACAACCTCGACTGGGCGATCGGCAAGGGCATCTCCGTCGACCGCAGCGAGCTCGTCACCGGCGAGCACTCCGGCCTGAAGACCCTCCCGCAGCAGCCCACCGACAACCCCAACCTCGCCGGCGCCCTCGCCGACAACGGCGTCAAGTGGACCGCGAGCGACAACTCCCGCGAACCGGCCCAGCGTTCCGTCGGCACCGGATACGGAGCCGCGCAGACCGTGCCCCGGCACCCCATGAACGTGTACTACAACGTGGGCACCGCCGCCGAGATGGCCGACGAGTACAACTGGATCTACACCTCACGCGCCGACGGCGGCAGCGGCATCTGCGAGAACAACCCGGTCTCCACCTGCCTGCCCGCCCCCCTCGACACCGCCACCGGCTACGCCGCGTACATCGCCCCGCGCGAGGCCCGCACCGCCCTCACCCACGTGATGGGCAACGACCCGCGGCCGCACTACGTCCACCAGTCCAACCTCGCCGAGGAACGCATCCTCTACCCCGTCCTCGACAAGGTCCTCGCCGACTACCGGGAGCTCTTCGCGGACAACACCCCACTGGTGAACCCCCGTCAGAAGGACGTCGGCACCGAACTGGACCGCCGCGCGGCCTGGGACCGGGCGCTGGCCGCCGGCCAGGTCACCGCGTACCGCGTCGGCACCACCGTCACCGTCAAGGCCCCGTCCGGCGTCGCCGTCCCGCTCACCGCCCCCGAGGGCACCCGCAGGCAACTCCTGCTCGGCACCGCGGCCTTCGGCACCCCGTACGCGGGCACCCGCTCGGCCTGGACCACACCCGAACTGCTGCAGAGCGGGATCACGCTCAAGCTCCCGACCACCTGACCAGCACGTTCCGTCCGGGGGGAACGCACATGCCGAGCAGTGGCCGCCATGTCACCATGCTCACCGAAGGCACCTATCCGCACGTCCACGGGGGCGTCAGCACCTGGTGCGACCAGCTGATCCGGGGCATGCCCGAGGTCGACTTCCACGTCCTCGCCCTCACCGGCAGCGGCCGGGAACCCGTCACCTGGGAACTGCCGCCGAACCTCACCGCGCACGTCTCCTACCCGCTCTGGGGCGCCGCCCCCGAGCGGGCCAGGACGGCCCCGCGCGGCCGGGCCCGGCGCCGCTTCCTCGACACCTACGAGCGCTTCCTGCTCGCGATCCTCGACCCCTCGGCCGGCTGCGACTTCGGCGAGAGCCTCTACGAACTCGCCGAACTCGCCCGCGCCGGACGGCTCACCGCCGCCCTGCGCAGCGAGCGGGTGCTCCGCTCGCTGATGTGGATCTGGACCATGCCGCACCTGCCGACGGCCGCGGCCCGGCCCACCGTCCACGACGCCCTCACCGCCACCGACCTGCTCGAACACGCGCTGCGCCCGCTCGCCGCCCGCATATCCGGCGACCGCGTCGCGCACGCCGTGTCCAGCGGACTCGCCACCCTGCCGGCGCTCGCCGCCCAGCACTTCGAAGGGGTGCCCTTCCTGCTCACCGAACACGGCATCTACCTGCGCGAGCGCTACCTCGGCTACCGCACCGAGGCGCAGCGCTTCCCGGTGAAGGCCCTGCTGCTGGGCTTCTACCGGGAGCTCAACTCCCTCGGCTACCGCAAGGCCGACCTCATCACCCCGTGCAACCAGTACAACCGCCGCTGGGAGGAGCGCGGCGGCGCCCCCGTCGACCGCATCCGCACCGTCTACAACGGCGTCGACCCCGCCGCCTTCCCCTGGGCCGGACCCGAGCCGGAGACACCCACCCTCAGCTGGGTCGGCCGGGTCGACCCCATCAAGGACCTGGAGACCCTCGTCCGGGCCTACGCGATCTGCCGGGCCGAGCTTCCCGAGCTGCGCCTGCGGCTCTTCGGCCCGGTCCCGGCGGGCAACGAGGACTACCGCACCCGCCTGGAGAAGCTCGCCGCCGAACTCGGCGTCCACGACGGCGTCACCTTCGAGGGCCGCACCTCCGACGTCGCCGGCGCCTACGCCTCCGGCAACGTCGTCATGCTCTCCTCCATCAGCGAGGGCTTCCCCTTCTCCCTGATCGAGTCCATGTCCTGCGGCCGGGCCACCGTCTCCACCGACGTCGGCGGCGTCCGCGAGGCCGTCGGCGACACCGGCCTCGTCGTCCCGCCCCGCGAACCGGCCGTCATGGCCGCCGCCGCCACCGAGCTCCTCCGCCACCACGAGCGCCGCGCCGACCTCGCCCGCCGCGCCCGCCAGCGGGTCGTCGACCGCTTCACCCTGCACCGCTCGGTCGACGGCTTCCGCCGCATCTACCTGGAACTCGCCGGCCGCCCGGTCGCCGAGCGCCCCGAACCGGACCACTGGACGGTCCGCCTGACCGACCCCTGGCGCATGGAACCGGCCGGAGGCGCCTGGACATGAGCGGCTCCCTCTGGCTGAGACCCGGCAGAACGGGCGACTCCCTCCCGGCGATCCCCCGCCGACGAACAACCCGCCGCACACCCCCGCCGCCGGGCACGCCACCCCTCCCGCCCGGTCTGCCCGCGCGCCCCGGCCCGCCCGGCCGCCCCGCGGCGCCGACTCGGGTGCCGACTCCGGCGGCGCCCGCCGGGCAGCCGTCCGCCCACGCGCCCGCCGGGCAGCGTCCCGCCCACGCCCCCGTCGGTCCGGCCGCCTCCGTCGGTCCGTCCGCCCCCGTCGGTCCGTCCGCCCCCGTCGGTCCGGCCGCCCCCGACGGCCCGGCTGCCTCCGTCGGTCCGTCCGCCCCCGCCGGTCCCGTCGCGTCCGTCGGTCCGGTCGTTCTCGCGCCCGACCCCCTCGACGAGCTCGCCGACCGGCTCGACGCGCTCGTCGCGGTCGCCGTGCATCCCGACGAGATAGCGGCGATCCTCGAGTCCGACGGCATGACGGACGATCACATCCGGCTCACCTACGGCCGCGTCGACTCCTTCGCCCTGGCCGAGGAGCTCTACGCCCGGACCGAGCGCCGGCACCCGGACCCCGAGGCACCGGTCGCCGGGCCCTGGCACACCGGGCTCGCCGGATGTCTGCTGCGGGGGCTGGTGTTCGCCCTGCCCGGGCTCGCCTACGTGCTCGGGGCGCCGCTGCTGGCGGGCGGGCCGGGCCGGTACGGGCTGCCGCCGGGGAGCGTGCCGCTGTTCGCCGGGGCGGTCACGGGCTGGGTGTGGAACCAGTCGCTCGCCCACCGCGCGTACACCTGGCTGGGGCTCGGCGACCGCCGGGCCGCCCTCCGCGCCCTGCTCACCGGTGCTCCGTCCGGCGCGCTCGCCGGGGCGGCCGTGGCGGTCGCCGCCGCGGGCCCGGGGGAGGGCGCGGCCGCGCTGTTCGGCGCGGGGCAGGCGCTGTACCTGGCCGCGGCCACCGTCCTGCTGGTCCTCGGCCGGGAACGGGCGCTGCTGGTCGGCCTGTCGCCGCTCGCCGGGGTGGTGCCCGCCCTGGGTTACGACCTGCCGGGGGGCCTGCGCGTCGCGCTGCTGCTCCTCTCGCTCACGGCCAGCACCCTCTTCGCGGCGCTCGTCCTGCGTCCCGGACCTGGCCGGCAGGGCCGGGGCCGCGGCGGGCCGCCGTTCGCGCACTCCTTCCCGTACGGCCTGTTCGGCCTCGGCAGCGGGCTCCTCGTGCTGTACGCGGGGGCCGACGCGGTCATCGCGCTGAGCCTCTCCATGGGCCCGGCCGAGTGGCTGCTGCACCGCTTCCGCGGCGCCGGCCTGACCCGGCTGCGGCTGCTGACGACGGCGTACGAGTTCCGGCGCGCCGTCACCGCCGTGCTCGCCCGGTGCCTCGGCGGCTATCTCGCCGTGCTGTCCGTCCTCACGGTGACCGCCGCGCTCCTGTGGCCCGGCGCCGCCGCCGTGTCCGCCGCACGGGTCGGATCGGTGCTGCTCGTCGGCGCCGTGCTGTGGCTGGGGCTGCTGCTCCAGGCCTTCGGCGCGGTGTCGAGCGCGGCCGCGGTGTGCCTGCTGGCCGCCGTCGCCCAGGCGCTCGCCCCGGCCGCGGGGCCGTTCGCGGCGGGCGCGGCGGCGGCGGTGCTGTGCGTGCTGACCTGTGTTCTGCTGGTACGACCGACCGCCCACCGCTGCTAGGGGCCGGACCGTGGACTCCTTCCTGAACGCCTCCCCGAGCCCCTCACCGAACCCGTCCCTCCTGGTGCCGTTCTACGAGCACCCCGCGGACCGCCCCGAGGACTGGGCCGCCGTCGTGGCGGCGGCCCCCGTCCTCTACGGCGTCGTCCTCAACCCGGCGAGCGGCGCGGGCCCGGCCGCGGACCCGGCGTTCGCCGAGGTCGCCGCGCGGCTGCGGGACGCCGGGGTGCGGGTCCTCGGCTACGCGGACACCGACTACGGGCGCCGCCCGCACGCCGAGGTCGTCGCCGACCTGGTCCGGCACCGCGACTGGTACGGGGCGGACGGCGCGTTCCTCGACCAGGTGCCGACCGAACCGTCCGCCCTGCCGCACTACCGCCGGCTCGCCGTGGCCGCGCGGGCCGCCGGCGCGCGCACCCTCGTCCTCAACCACGGCGCGCACCCGGCGCCCGGCTACGAGGCCCTCGCCGACCTCCTGGTCACCTTCGAGGGCCCCTGGGACTCCTACCGGGCCCTGGACCTGCCGGTCGCCGACCACTACTGCCACCTGGTCTACGCGGCCCCCGCCGACGCCCGCCCGGCCACTTCGGTGCACTGCGCGGTCCCCGGCACCGGGGCGCACCCCTGGGGCACCCTTCCGCACACCCTGGAGCCCGCCCGGTGAGACGACGCCTCCTGCCCCTGCTGGCCGGCCTGCTGCTGGCCGCGGCCTGTACGACGGCCCGGCCCCCGACCGCGCCGTCCGAGGCCAAGGCACCTCCCGCGGCCCGCTGGCAGCCCCGGCCGGGCCTGGCCTGGCAATGGCAGCTCAGTGGCCGCCTGGACCCCGCGGTGGACGTCCCGGTCTACGACATCGACGGCTTCGACCACACGGCGGCCACGGTGGCCGACCTGCACCGGCGGGGCCGCAAGGTCGTCTGCTACGTCTCCACCGGCGCCTGGGAGGACTTCCGCCCGGACGCCGCGAAGTTCCCCAAGTCCCTTCTCGGCAAGGGCAACGGCTGGCCCGGCGAACGCTGGCTCGACATCCGGCGCACCGATCTCCTCACCCCCCTGATGGCCGCCCGCCTCGACATGTGCCGGGCCAAGGGCTTCGACGCGGTCGAACCCGACAACATGGACGGCCACCAGAACACCACCGGCTTCCCCCTCACCCCCGCCGACCAGCTCCGCTACAACCGCCTGATCGCCCGCCTGGCCCACGACCGGGGCCTCGCGGTCGCCCTGAAGAACGACCTCGACCAGATCCCCCAGCTCCTCCCCGACTTCGACTTCGCGGTCAACGAGCAGTGCGCGCAGTACGAGGAGTGCGACCTCCTGACCCCCTTCGTGAAGGCGGGCAAGGCGGTCTTCCACGTCGAGTACGAGCTGGACCCCCGGGACTTCTGCCCGGCGTCCCGCGCGCTCGGCCTCAGCTCGATGCGCAAGAACTACGAACTGGGCGCCTGGCGGCGGGCCTGCTAGGACGTCCCCGGGCGATTGAGGTCACCCCAGCGTGAGTGCGATCAGGGCCGCCGTCGCCGCCGTCTCCTCGACCGCGCCGAAGACGTCGCCCGTCACCCCGCCGAAGCGGCGGACGCAGCGGCGGAGCAGGAGTTCGGCCGCGGCGAGGGCGGCGAGGGCCGCGAGGAGGTGGCGGAGGGCGTCGTACCAGGAGAAGAGGGCCCCGGACGCGGTGCACAGGAGGAGGACCGCGGTGGCCGTCAGGGCGGCGGCGCGCGGCGGGACGGTGGCCGCGACGACGGCGCCGAGGCCCTCGGGGCGGGCGGCCGGGACGCCGTGGCGGGAGGCGTGGGTGAGGGCGAGGCGGGCGACCGTGGCCGCGAGGGCGGCGGCGACCGCGCCCTGCGCCCAGCCCTCGCCGTAGAGGCGGTGGAGGGCGGCGATCTGCGCGAGGAGGACGAAGAGCAGGGCGATCACGCCGAAGGGGCCGATGTCGGACCGCTTCATGATGCGCAGCGCCTCCTCGGCCGGCTTCGCGCTGCCGAGGCCGTCGGCGGTGTCGGCGAGGCCGTCGAGGTGGAGGCCGCGGGTCAGCAGGGCGGGGACGGCGACCGTGAGGACGGCGGCGAGCAGCGGGCCCGAGCCGAGCAGCAGGAACACCCCGCCGACCGCCGCCGCGAACAGGCCGACGACGAGGCCCGCGAGCGGGGCGCAGAGCATCCCGGCGCGTGCCGCGTCGCGGTCCCAGCGGGTGATGCGGGCGGGGATCACGGTGAGGGTCCCGAAGGCGAAACGCAGGCCGTCCATCCGCGGAAGGGTAGTGCCCCGTCAGGAACGCTAGATTGGCGATAACGTCTGGTAACCGATCAAAACAGACCGATCGTCAGAGGGTGGCATGGGTCACTGGTTCTCGCGCAACATCGTCGAGCCCGGGAAGCTCCCGATGCTCCTCGCCCTGACCTCGTTCGTGCTGACCTTCGTGGTCACCCGCACCGTCACGCGCCTCATCCGGGCCGGCAAGGGCCCGTTCCGGAACGTCTCCTCCGGCGGGGTGCACATCCACCACGTGGTGCCGGGGGTGGTGCTGACCGTCCTCGGCGGGTTCGGCGCGGTCGGCAGCGGACGCCACGGCCTCGGGGCGGCCGTCTTCGCGATCGTCTTCGGGATCGGCGCCGGGCTGGTGCTCGACGAGTTCGCGCTGATCCTGCATCTCGACGACGTCTACTGGTCGGAGGACGGCCGCAAGAGCGTCGAGGTCGTCGTCCTGACCGCCGCCCTGGTGCTGCTGGCGCTCGGCGGCTTCTCGCCGCTCGGCGTCAACGACATGACGGCCGGGGAGCGGCAGGACCGGGCGACCTTCGTCCTCACCCTCGTGATCAACTTCGTCCTCGTGCTCGTCACTCTGGTGAAGGGGAAGTTCCGGATGGCCGTGCTGGGCACCCTGATCCCCTTCGTCGCGATCGTCGGCGCCGTCCGCCTGGCCCGCCCCGGCTCCTGGTGGTCCCGGCACCTCTACGCCCGCCGGCACCGTGCGCGGGCCCGCTCCCGGATCCGCACCTACCGGCACGACAAGCGCTGGGTCCGGGTCCGCCGACGGGCCCAGGACCTCATCGGCGGGTTCCAGGAGCGCGTCCCCGGGCGCGGCTCCCCGCCGCAGTGACGGCGTCCGCGCCGCGCCGGCCGCGGTCGTGCCGCGCCCGCCGCGCCCGCCACTCCTGTACGGCGACGACCACCAGGATCGCGGCGATGGCGGCCAGGTGCTCCTTGCCCGCCAGGTTGTTCTTGACCAGCACCTCCACGCCCATGGCCACGATCACCAGCGCCGCGGTCCAGCGGGCCCGGTAGCGCCAGCACACGTAGACGGCCAGGCCGACCACGGCCGCCGACGGGCCGGTGTCGACGACCTGGGCGTCGGTGCCCGGCAGCCCCAGCGGGTGGTCGGGGCCGAGCGCGATGCCGACCCGGGCGTACAGCGTGCCCGCGAGCGTCGCCACGTACGCGAGGGCCAGTGTCCGCCACCGCCCCAGGCAGATCTCGGCGATCCCGAAGACCAGCAGGATCTGCGCGAGGGCGCCCCACACCGGCAGGTCGAGCGCGGGGACGAAGAGGGACAGCGGGGTACGGAGCAGGGCGAGCACCAGCGGGTCCTGGGCCCGTACGGAGCCGATGTCCTGCACCGGCTGATAGCCCCAGTCCTGGTTCTGCACGATCTGGAACACCGCGGTGAGGCAGACCGCGGCCAGCGTCATCGGGATCGCCCGCCACCGGCGGGTGACCAGCGCCGTCCGCACCGTCCCGAACAGCGGACCCCACTCGCGCCGCGCGAAGCCCTTCGGGGAAGGGCTCAACGCCTGCCCTCCAGGTGTCTGCGGTGCATCCACTTCGGCAGCCCCGGGGCTTCCAGGAAGCCCTCGGCGCGGCCCGCGGCGAGGCCGATGCGCAGCAGGTCGGCGCTCTTCTCGAAGAGCATGAATCGTGGCTCCCAGATCGGTCGGTACTTGGCGTTGGCGCGGTACAGCGACTCGATCTGCCACCAGCGGGAGAAGAAACTGAGCAGTGAACGCCACATGCGCAGCACGGGTCCCGCCCCGAGCTTCGAGCCGCGTTCGAAGACGGAGCGGAACATCGCGAAGTTCAGTGAGACCTGCGTGATCCCGATCTCGCTCGCGCGCTGCAGCAGCTCGATGACCATGAACTCCATCAGTCCGTTCTCGGAGTCCCGGTCCCGGCGCATCAGGTCGAGCGAGAGGCCCTTCGGACCCCACGGCACGAAGGACAGCAGCGCCCGCAGCTCACCCTGGTCGTCGGTGCACTCCAGCATCACGCAGCGCCCGTCCCTGGGGTCGCCGAGCCGGCCGAGCGCCATCGAGAAGCCGCGTTCGGTGGCACCGTCGCGCCAGTCGTCCGCCTTGCGGAGCAGCTCGTCCATCTCGTCGGCGGGGATGTCCTCGTGGCGCCGGATGCGGACCTCGTAACCGGCCCGCCTGACCCGGTTGAAGGCCTGCCGGACGGTGCGCATGGCCCGCCCGTCGAGGGTGAACTCGTCGGTCTCCACGATCGCCTCGTCGCCGAGCTCCAGGGCGTCGAGCCCGTGCCTGGCGTAGATCTGGCCCGCCTCCTCGCTCGCGCCCATCACCGCCGGGATCCAGCCGTGCTCCCGTGCCTCGACCAGCCACGGCTCGATCGCCCCGGGCCATGCCTCCGGGTCGCCGATCGGGTCGCCCGAGGCCAGCGAGACGCCGCCGACCACCCGGTAGGCGATCGCCGCCTTCTCGCTGGGGGACCAGATGACGCTCTTCTCGCGGCGCAGCGCGAAGTAGCCGAGCGAGTCCCGGTCGCCCTGCTTGTCCAGGAGCGCCCGCAGCTTGTCCTCGTCCTCCTCGGTGAACGCGTCGACGGCCCGCCGCGAGCGGAAGGCGGCGAAGAGCACCGCGAACAGCAGCAGCGTCGACATGACGTTGATGACGACGTCGACCCAGCCGGGGGTGCTGATGGCGGGGAACCGCGCGTCGTCGGTGGCGAGCGTGATCAGCCGCATCACGCCGTACCGCCAGCGTTCCAGGAAGGTCGAGTGCGCGGTCGCCGTGTTGGTGACGGTGACCAGCGCGGCGGCGAGCAGCGAGGTGACGAGCAGCCCGCCGATCGCGACCACGGTCGCGGCCTGCGGGTTGGACCGGTCGCCCTTCGCGTAGAACTCCTTGCGGCCGGACAGCAGCGCCACGAAGAAGGCGATCGTCAGGACCAGCGAGATCCAGTTCTGGGCGTGCTGCCGGACCTCCGGGAAGAGCATGCCCACCAGGAAGAGCAGCAGGAAGAGCCCGCTGAGCACGAAGTTCAGGATCCACGCGGCCCGCTTGCGCCGCCGCATGGTGATCGCCAGGAAGAGGGTGAAGACACCGGACGCGAAGCCGGCGGTGAGCATGTACGGGGTGAAGTAGTTGTCCTCGTTGTGCCGGCGCAGGTCGTTGCCGAACGAGACCCAGACGGCGCTCAGGAAATTGATGAACGTGACGACCCGCAGATACCAGACGGCGAACGCGGCGCCGCGCCGCGAACGCACCGTGCCCCGGGACGCTGCTTCGGTGGACAAGCGGACCTCTCCCATGAAAAGCGATCATATGGGGCACCGTTCCGCATGGCCGTGCGGGATGCGCCCGCGCCCGCGTGGCGGGTCGGGCACATCCCGGCGAACGCCGGCTCAGTCCTCGGCGTCGGCCGCCACCGTGTCCGGAGCCTTCGGCTCCGGCAGCTCCGGCAGTTCCGCCGCCAGGGCGGCGGCGGCGCGGACGAGCGGCAGCGCGAGCAGCGCCCCGGTTCCCTCGCCCACACTGACGCCGTGGTCCAGCAGAGGGTTGAGCGCCATCCGGTCCAGTGCCTTCGCCTGCGCCGGCTCCCCGCTCACCTGACCCGCCAGCCACCAGTCCGGCGCCCGGAACGCCGCCCGCTGCGCCACCAGCGCACAGGCCGCGCCCACCACACCGTCCAGGATCACCGGCATCCGCCGCACCGAGGACTGCAGCAGGAAGCCGGTCATCGCCGCGAGGTCCGCGCCGCCGACCGCCGCCAGCAGCTCCAGCTGGTCGCCCAGCACCGGCCGGGCCCGGCGCAGCGCGTCCCGGATCGCCGCGCACTTGCGCATCCACGCCAGGTCGTCGATCCCGGCCCCGCCCCGGCCGGTCACCACCGAGGCGTCCGTCCCGCACAGCGCGGCGATCAGCGTGGACGCGGGGGTGGTGCCGCCCACGCTCACGTCCCCGAGCACCACGAGATCGGTCCCCGAGTCGGCCTCCTCGTCGGCGACCGCGATGCCCAGCTCCAGGGCCGCCCGGGCCTCGTCCGCGGTCAGCGCGTCCTCGACGTCGATCCGCCCCGTGCCGCGCCGCACCCGACGCCGCGTCACCTCGGCGGGCAGCAGCTCCGGATCGCAGTCCAGACCCGCGTCCACCACCCGCACCGGCACCTGCTGGGCCCGGGCGAGCACCGCGACCGGGCTCGCGCCGTCGAGGACGCCGCGCACCAGCTCGTACGTGCCGCCCGCGGGCCGTCCGGACACCCCGAGCGAGGCCACCCCGTGGTCGCCCGCGAACAGCACCACCTTCGGCTGCTCGACCGGCCGCACCGGGACCTGTCCCTGGGCCGCCGACAGCCACTCGCCCAGCTCGTCGAGCCGTCCGAGCGCGCCGGGGCGCACGGCGAGCCGCTCCCTGCGCTCCTCGGCGTCACGCCGTATCCCCCCGTCGGGGCGCTCGATCAGATCGGAGAAGTCGTCGAGGTTCAAGGTTCGTTCCGCCTAGGACGTCATCGGTCGTGGGGCATGTGTTCGCACCCTACCCGCGCAGCACCAGCGCCTGACCCGCCACCACGAGCAGCACCTGCTCGCACTCGTCGCCGAAGGCCGCGTTCAGCCGGCCGAGCTCGTCCCGGTAGCGCCGTCCCGAGGCCGTGGCGGGCACGACGCCCGAGCCCACCTCGTTGGTCACCGCCACGACCGTACGGCTCGTCTCCCGCACCGCGGCGACCAGTTCGGCGACCCGCTCCGCCAGCGCCTCCCGGCCCCCGCCCGACCAGGTCGCGTCGTCCCACGCGCCGACCCGGTCCATGGCGTCCGTCAGCCACAGCGACAGACAGTCGATCAGCAGCGCGGGCCCGTCCTGCCGCAGCAGCGGCACGAGGTCACAGGTCTCCTCGGTCCGCCACGACCCCGGCCGCCGGTCCCGGTGCAGGCTCACCCGCCGCGCCCACTCCGGGTCGCCCTCGCGCGTTCCGCCCGTCGCCACGTACACGATCTCGGGGAAGGTCTCCAGCCGCCGCTCGGCCTCCACCGACTTCCCCGACCGGGCCCCACCCGTCACCAGCGTCCGCCGCGGCACCTCCGGCACCGCGTGGTACTCGCCCACGTACAGCGTCGTCCCGTCCCGCACCGCCCGCGCCCCCGCCGCCGCGAGCCGCCGGTCCAGCTCGGCCCCCGCCGGAGCGTCGTGGTCCAGATGCACCGCGATCACATCGGTGCTCGCCCCCACCGCCCCCGTGGCCCGCAGCCGGGCCAGCCCGTCCGGCCGCCCCGTCACATCGGCCACGACCATGTCGTACGGCTCCGCCGCCCGGTGGTTCTCCGTCAGGCCGGCGGGCGCACCGCCCGGCGGCAGGTACAGCAGCCGCTCACCGTCCGCCGAGGTCACCTCGTAGCCGGTCCCCGGCGAGTCCATCGCCACCGCCCGCACCCGGTGCCCGCTGATCAGCGTCAACTCCCGTCCGTCCGGCACCCGTCCGGCCGTGGGCAGCCCCGCCGGCACCTCCACGGCCGGCCCGTCGTGCGGGTGCGTGAGCAGCACCTGCCGTACGCCGACCAGCGAGTGCCCGGAACGGGCGGCGGCCAGCGCGGCCCCCGGGGTCAGATCGAGCAGCAGGGCCCCGTCCACGAGCAGCGAGGTCGCGGCCCGCGCCCGCTCCCCACGGGACAGCGAGCACACGGCGCAGGGGCAGCCGGGGCGGGGGAGTCCGAGAGGTGCGCCGGTGCCGAGCAGAGTCAGTTCCACCCCTAGATCCTCCCGCGTCACCGCAAGGGGTGCGCGCCCGGCTACGCTGCGGGCAGGAAACCGATCATCCGGAGGCTGACATGGCATGGACGTGGCGGTTCGAGAAGTCCGACGGCACCGAGGTCACGCCGTCGGTGACCCCGGAGGAGTTCAGCACCCAGGGCGACGCGGAGTCCTGGATCGGCGAGCACTGGCGCGACCTCCTCGACGGCGGCGCGGACCAGGTGACCCTGTCGGAGGACGGCACCAAGATCTACGGCCCGATGCCGCTGGACGCGGAGGGCTAGACCTCCGCCGGAGGCGGTGCGTGCGGGCCCGCGCGAACGGGCCCGCACCCGGCGGCCTCCGCTCAGGCCGTCGCCAGGAACTGGGTCGCCGCCAGTTCCCCGTACAGCGCGTCGCCCTCCACCAGCTCCGCGTGCGTCCCCACCGCCCGCACCCGGCCCGCCTCCATCACGACGATCCGGTCCGCGAGCGTCACCGTCGACAGCCGGTGCGCCACCACGAGGACCGTCGTCTCCCGGGCCACCTCCGCCACCACGTCCCGCAGCGCCAGCTCGTTCACGGCGTCCAGCTGCGAGGTCGCCTCGTCGAGCAGCAGCAGCCGCGGCCTGCGGAGCAGCGCCCGCGCGATGGCGACCCGCTGCCGCTCGCCGCCCGACAGCTTGGAGCCGCGGTGGCCGACCACGGTCTCCAGGCCCTCCGGAAGCCGCTCCACGAGCGCGTCCAGCCGGGCCCGGACGAGCACCCGCCGGATCTCCTCCTCGCTCGCGTCCGGCGCGGCGAAGGTCAGGTTCTCGCGCAGGGTGCCGGACAGGACGGGCGCGTCCTGCTCCACGTACCCGATGGAGGCCCGCAGCTCGGCCAGTGACCAGTCCCGGACGTCGCGGCCGTCGACCAGGACCCGGCCGCCGGTCGTCTCGTAGAAGCGCTCGATCAGCCCGAAGAGGGTCGTCTTGCCGGCCCCCGACGGCCCCACGAAGGCCGTCATGCCCCGCCCGGGCACCTCGAAGGACACGCCCCGGTGCACGGCCGGGAGGTCGTCCCGGTAGCGGAAGGAGACGTCGTCGAAGACGACGGACGCCGGCCCGGCCCCTTCGGCCGAGGCCGTTCCCGCCCCGCCGTCCGGTTCCTCGACCTCCAGCGCCTCCGCCTCCAGGACCCGCGCGACCGCTGCCGAGCCCACCTGGAACTGGGTCGCCGCCTCCACCAGCTTGGAGATCGGCTCGATCAGGTAGAAGAGGAAGAGGAGGAAGGCGATCAGGGACGAGATCGTCGTCGCCCCGGACGCCACCCGCGCGCCGCCGATGCCGAGCACGGCCAGGAACGACACCTGCACGGCGAGCCCGATCGAGGAGCCCGCGAGCGACTGCCACATGGCCGACTTCACGCCGTGCCGCCAGGCCTCCCGCGCCGCCGCGTCGACGACGCCCGTCTCCCGCGCCTCCGCGCCCGATGCCTTGATCGTCCGGAACGCCCCGAAGGCCCGTTCCAGGACGGTGGAGATCTCGGCGACCGCCTCCTGGGAGCGTCGGGTCGCCGCCGCGATCCGCGGCATGAGGACGGCGACGGCCCCGCCGATCACCAGGATCACGCCGACCGTGACCCCGAGCAGCACGGGGTCCATGAAGCCCATGAGGACGAGCGTCGCCACGAACGAGAGCCCACCGGTCGCCGCCGACACCACGGACTGGGTGGTGACCGCCCGGAGCAGCGTCGTGTCGGAGGTGATCCGCGACATCAGGTCGCCGGGCTGGGTCTTCTCCACCTCCGGCAGCCGCAGCCTCAGCAGCCGCCCGATCAGCGAACGCCGGGCCGCGAGCACCACCGACTCGGCGGTCCGCTCCAGCACGTACGAGCCGAGCGCGTCGACGGCCGTGCCGAGGACGACGAGCGCCGTCAGAACCAGCAGGACCCCGGTGATCGGCTCGTTGTGGCCGAGCCGGTCCACCAGCGCCTTCGCGGCGAGCGGCTGCGCGAGCCCGCTCGCCGCGCCGGTCAGGGCGAGCACCGCCCCGAGCGCGACGGCGGCCCGGTGCGGCCGGAAGTGGGCGTAGAGGGCGCGCCGGACCTGACCGGCGGCTACGGCGGTGGTGGCGGTGGAGCCGGCCGGGCCGGCTGCTTCGAGGGTGGTCACACCGGTCAGGACGCGAAGGACGCGTGATCACCTGACCGGCGGAGGGATCAGCCCCGGACCCCGCACAGGTGCAGCAGTCCCGCGATCCGCCGGTACGGATCCGTCCGGCCCGCGCGGTCCTCCGCGGCCAGCAGGCGGTCCAGCTCGTCCGCGGCCGGCAGGCCCACGTCGCCCGGGATGCCGTCGGTGAAGACCCGCACCCCGTACCAGGCGTGCAGCGGCGCCGCGATCCCCGCGAGGGTGGTGGTCAGGGCGTCGAGCCGGTCGGCCCGCACCTTGGTGCCATTCCGGTCGGTGTACACGTCCGAGTCGAAGCCCGCGAGCGCGCCGGCCCAGTCCCCGGCGAGGCCCGGTCGCATCGCGAGGGCCTCCGCGTTCCGTACCACCAGGGACAGCAGGCCGCCGGGGGCCAGCATCCGGGCCAGGCCGGCGAGCAGCGCGTCGGGCTCGTCGGCGTACATGAGCACGCCGTGGCAGAGGACGACGTCGAAGCTGCCCGGCAGGAAGTGCACACCGGTCT
This sequence comes from Streptomyces sp. NPDC053431, assembly GCF_044544925.1. Classification (NCBI taxonomy): domain Bacteria; kingdom Bacillati; phylum Actinomycetota; class Actinomycetes; order Kitasatosporales; family Streptomycetaceae; genus Streptomyces; species Streptomyces sp. NPDC053431. The sequence goes on from NZ_JBITXX010000001.1 coordinate 877,136, forward strand.
CGCGTCCGTCGCCCTGGAGAAGCCGGACCCGCTCCCGGATGCCGGCCGGTTCGGTCGCCAGCGACTCGCGGGCGGCCTTCAGGAGCTCGGGGTCGGCCTCCAGGCCGGTCACGGTGTGGCCCGCCCGGGCGAGGCGCAGGGCCTGGGTGCCCTGCCCCATCCCCGCGTCGAGGATCCGCAGCCGCTGCCCCACGGGGTAGCGGCCGGCTATCTGCTCGTCGAGCTGGCGGGCGATCAGCTCCTGGCGGACGGTGTCACGCAGTCCGCCGGGCACGGCCGGCCAGTGGCCGACGACCGGAAGTCCGCCCGTACCCGACAGCACCCCGTCCACACCCGGAAGGTCCGCGCTCAGGGTCGCTCTCCGCGCTTGACCTGCGGCTTCGGCAGCCGCAGCCGGCGCATCTGGAGCGTGCGCATCAGGCCGTACGCGACCGCGCCGCGCTTGGACTCGTTCGGGAAGCGCTGGTTCAGCTGCTTGCGCAGGCGGATCGTGATGCCGATCGAGTCGATCACGATCATCACGATGACACCGGCCCACAGCAGCAGCGAGATGTTCTGCAGACTGCGGTTGGTGTTGCCGAACAGCGACAGCACGAGGATCACCACGGCCATCGGCAGGAAGAACTCGGCGACCGCGAAGCGCGAGTCGACGAAGTCGCGGACGAAGCGCCGGACCGGGCCCTTGTCGCGGGCCGGCAGGTAGCGCTCGTCACCGCTCGCCAGCGCCTCACGCTGACGGGCGAGGTCCGTGCGGCGCGCCTCGCGCTGGCGCTTCATCGCCTCCTTGCGGTCCAGCGGCGCGGTCTGCGCGCGGCGACGCTGGGACTGCGCGTCGCTCCGCTTGGGGGTCGGTCGGCCCTTGGGGGCCTCGGGGTCGCGGGGCTGCTTGGAGAGGTCCGCCGTCACCTTCTCGGTGGGGGCCTTCTCATCCTTCGAACGGCTACGGAACACAAGGCCAAGGGTACGTGGTGCCAGGCATGGACCCCAGCGTCGGCGGGAACGATCCGCTAACGGCCTGCGTCTCCGCCGGTAGGACCTGGGGGGGTTCCCTACTCCTCGGGCCGGAGGGGCCGTGATCTCCGCTCGTCCTTGGGGAGGAGCACATCGGGCCCCGAACAGTGCGGTAATGGAGTCAGGAACCGTACTGTGGTTCATGTTGGGTGCTGGAGCCGAGTCCGTCAGAAGGGGGCGCGCGAAGCCCATGAGCGGTGTGATGAAGCGTATGGGGATGATCTTCCGCGCGAAGGCAAACAAGGCCCTGGACCGGGCCGAGGATCCGCGCGAGACCCTCGATTACTCCTACCAGAAGCAGCTGGAGCTGCTGCAGAAGGTGCGCCGGGGCGTCGCCGACGTGGCGACCTCGCGCAAGCGCCTCGAACTGCAGCTGAACCAGCTCCAGGGCCAGTCCGCGAAGCTGGAGGACCAGGGCCGCAAGGCGCTGGCGCTCGGCCGCGAGGATCTGGCGCGCGAGGCGCTGTCCCGCAGGGCCGCGCTGCAGCAGCAGGTCAGCGACCTGGAGGTGCAGCACCAGACCCTGCAGGGCGAGGAGGAGAAGCTCACCCTCGCGGCGCAGCGGCTGCAGGCCAAGGTCGACGCCTTCCGTACCAAGAAGGAGACGATCAAGGCCACGTACACGGCGGCCCAGGCGCAGACCCGGATCGCCGAGTCCTTCTCCGGCATCTCGGAGGAGATGAGCGACGTCGGCCTGGCGATCCAGCGGGCCGAGGACAAGACCGCCCAGCTCCAGGCGCGGGCCGGCGCGATCGACGAGCTGCTCGCCTCGGGCGCGCTCGACGACCAGTCGGGCCTCGCCAAGGACGACATCCAGGCCGAGCTGGACCGGCTGTCCGGCGGTACGGACGTGGAGCTGGAGCTCCAGCGGATGAAGGCGGAGCTGGCCGGCGGCCTGTCGGCGCAGCAGCAGGCGATCGAGGGCGGCAACGGCAGCGCCCAGAACCAGAACCAGCAGCAGTCCCAGCCCCGCTTCGACAAGCAGTAGGCGACCGGAAGAGGACGCGTCATGATCGTACGGATCATGGGGGAGGGCCAGCTGACGCTGGCCGACAGCCACTTCGCCGAGCTGAACAAGCTCGACGACGAGCTGCTCGCGGAGATGGAGTCGGGGGACGAGGCCGGTTTCCGGCGCACGCTGGGCGCGCTGCTGGACGCCGTACGGCGGCTCGGTGAGCCGCTCCCCGACGACGCCCTCGAACCTTCCGAACTGATCCTTCCGGCTCCTGACGCGACCCTCGACGAGGTCCGCGAGATGCTGTCCGACGGCGGTCTGATCCCGGGCTGAGCCCCCGGCCGACGGGCTCGTCCCCCTCCGTCGCGGGCAGTCGTCCCTTCCCGGGTGAGATCCGGGGGAGGAACGACTGCCCACGACGGAGGCGGGCCGGCCGGCCCCCGCACCCCGTACCGTTCTCCGCGTGACGACCGACGGCACCCTTCTCTCCCGGAGCCGGGACCGGCTGCGGGACCATCCCCTCGCCTTCGACACGGGGCTCGCCTTCCTCGTGCTGGTGGCGATGGTCATCGCGTCCTTCACCGACCCGCACGGGAGCCCCGACGGGCCGACCTTCGGTGACCGCTCGCCCAGCGGCACCGCCGTGGTGGTGATGCTGGTCGGCGCCGTCGCCCTGGTGTTCCGGCGGCGGCAGCCGATTCCGGTGCTCGTGTTCACCGCGATCGTGTCCCTGCTCGCGCTGATCGGCGCCGAGCGGCCCGCCCCCGTGGCCATGAGCGCCGTCGTGGCGCTGTACACCGTCGCCTCCCGTACCGACCGGCCCACCACCTGGCGGCTCGGGCTCGCCACCATGGCCGTGCTGACCTGCGCCGCCATGCTGTTCGGCCCCACCCCCTGGTACGCGCAGGAGAACCTCGGCGTCTTCGCCTGGACCGGGATGGCCGCGGCCGCCGGGGACGCGGTGCGCAGCCGCCGGGCCTTCGTGGACGCCATACGGGAGCGGGCCGAGCGCGCCGAGCGGACCCGCGAGGAGGAGGCCCGGCGGCGGGTGGCGGAGGAGCGGCTGCGGATCGCCCGCGACCTGCACGACGTCGTCGCCCACCACATCGCCCTGGTCAACGTGCAGGCCGGGGTCGCCGCCCATGTCATGGACAAGCGGCCCGACCAGGCCAAGGAGGCCCTCGCGCACGTCCGTACCGCCTCCCGTTCGGCGCTGGACGAGCTGCGCGCCACGGTCGGGCTGCTGCGCCAGTCGGGCGATCCCGAGGCGCCGACCGAGCCGGTGTCCGGCCTCGCCGTCCTGGACGACCTGCTGGGCACGTTCCGCAACGCCGGACTCCCGGTCCAGCTGGCCCGCACCGACGGCGGCGCCCCGCTGCCCGCGGCCGTCGACCTCGCCGCGTACCGGATCATCCAGGAGGCGCTCACCAACGTGCGCAAGCACGCGGGCCCGGACGCCCGGGCCGAGGTGAGCGTCCTGCGGGTGGGCCGCACCGTCGAGATCACGGTCCTCGACGACGGGCCGCCCCAGCCGGCGCAGGGGAAGGCCGACAGCGGCGGCCACGGCCTGATCGGGATGCGCGAGCGGGTGACGGCGCTCGGCGGCACGCTCACCGCCGCCCCCCGCTACGGGGGCGGCTTCCGCGTGCAGGCGATACTGCCGGTGACCGGCTGCACGGGGGAGGACGAGAGATGACGCGGACCGACGGCGCACCGGGGGAGCGGCGGCCCATCCGGGTGCTGCTCGCCGACGACCAGGCCCTGCTGCGCAGCGCCTTCAAGGTGCTGGTGGACTCCGAGCCCGACATGGAGGTCGTCGCCGAGGCCGCCGACGGCGCCGAGGCGGTGGCACAGGCCCGCGCCACCCAGGCCGACGTGGTCCTGATGGACATCCGCATGCCGGGCACGGACGGGCTCGCCGCGACCCGCATGATCACGGCGGACCCGGAGCTGTCCGACGTGCGGATCGTGATGCTGACGACCTTCGAGGTCGACGAGTACGTGGTGCAGTCGCTGCGCGCGGGGGCCTCCGGCTTCCTCGGCAAGGGCGCGGAGCCGGAGGAGCTGCTCGGCGCCATCCGGGTCGCCCACGCGGGCGAGGCCCTGCTCTCCCCGGCCGCGACCAAGGGCCTGATCGCCAGCTTCCTCGCCCAGGGCGGCGGCACCGGTCCGGAGGACGGGACGGGACCGGCGTACTCGGAGCGGCTCGCGGCGCTGACCGCCCGCGAGCGCGAGGTCCTGGTCCTCGTGGCCGGGGGCCACTCCAACGACGGCATCGCCGAGCGGCTCGACGTCAGCCCGCTCACGGTGAAGACCCATGTGAACCGGACGATGGCCAAGCTGGGCGCCCGGGACCGGGCCCAACTGGTGGTGACGGCCTACGAGTCGGGGCTGGTACGTCCAAGGGTGGAGTGACCCGGGGGTCCGGCGTACTCCAGACGCGGTATGCGCGGCATAAGGATTTGGACCCGGGGGCCGAGGATCGGGCCCTTCGCGTGGCTGATCGTATAAGCGGACACCCCTGGGGGCCCCTGAGGGTGTCCGGCCGCCGAGTACGCCACAGAAGAGAGTCCCCATGTCCTGGCTGTCCAGATTCAGCCTCGCGCAACGGGCCCTGATCGGGCTGATGTCCCTCGTCGCGCTCCTCTTCGGAGCGATCGCGATCCCTCAGTTGAAGCAGCAGCTGTTCCCCTCGATCGAGCTCCCGATGGTCTCGATCCTCGCCCCGTACCAGGGCGCCTCGCCCGACGTGGTCGAGAAGCAGGTCGTGCAGCCGCTGGAGAACAACCTCAAGGCCGTCGACGGCATCAAGGGCATCACGTCCACCGCCTCCGAGGGCAGCGCCGTCATCATGGCCAGCTTCGACTACGGGGACGAGGGGACCAAGCAGCTCGTCGCCGACGTCCAGCAGGCCGTCAACCGGGCCCGGGCCTCGCTGCCCGACTCGGTCGACCCGCAGGTGGTGGCCGGCTCGACCGACGACATCCCGACCGTCGTCCTCGCCGTCACCTCGGACAAGGACCAGCAGGCCCTCGCCGACCAGCTGGAGCGCACCGTCGTCCCGGTCCTGGAGGACATCGACGGCGTCGCCCAGGTCACCGTCGACGGCGTGCAGGACCTCCAGGTCTCCGTCACCCCGGACGACCGCAAGCTCGCGGCGGCCGGCCTGACCCCGGCGAAGCTCGCCGAGGCGCTCAAGAACGGCGGCGGCACCATGCCCGCCGGCGCCTTCTCCGAGGCCGGCAAGAGCCGTACCGTCCAGGTCGGCGGCGGCTACACCTCGCTGCGGCAGATCCAGGACCTGCGGATCAAGCCCGAGCGGGGCAGGGCGGTCCGCCTCGGCGACGTCGCCACCGTGCGGCAGGAGGAGTCGCGGCGCGTCGCCATCACCCGCACCGACGGCCGGCCGAGCCTCGCCGTCATGGCCACCATGGACAAGGACGGCAGCGCCGTCGCCATCTCCGACGCGGTCAAGGACAAGCTGCCCCGGCTGCGCGAGGACCTCGGCGCGGGCGCCCGGCTGACCGTGGTCTCCGACCAGGGCCCGGCCGTGGCCAAGTCGATCTCCGGTCTCACCACGGAGGGCGCGCTCGGTCTCGTCATGGCCGTCCTCGTCATCCTGGTCTTCCTCGCGTCGCTGCGCTCCACGCTGGTCACCGCTGTCTCCATCCCGCTCTCGGTCGTCCTCGCCCTGATCGTGCTGTGGACCCGTGACCTGTCGCTGAACGTGCTGACCCTCGGCGCGCTCACCATCGCCATCGGCCGGGTCGTCGACGACTCGATCGTGGTCCTGGAGAACATCAAGCGGCACCTCGGCTACGGCGAGGAGCGCGAGACCGCGATCGTCACGGCGGTGAAGGAGGTCGCCGGCGCGGTCACCTCCTCGACCCTCACGACCGTGGCCGTCTTCCTGCCGATCGGCCTGGTCGGCGGCATGATCGGCGAGCTGTTCGGCTCCTTCAGCCTGACCGTCACGGCGGCGCTGCTCGCCTCCCTGCTGGTCTCGCTGACGGTCGTCCCGGTCCTCTCGTACTGGTTCCTGCGCGCCCCCAAGGGCACCTCGCAGGACCCGGAGGAGGCCCGCAGGCTGGCCGAGGAGAAGGAGAACCGCAGCCGGCTGCAGCGCGCGTACGTGCCGGTGCTGCGCTTCGCGACCCGGCGGCGCCTCACCAGCCTGGCCATCGCCCTCGTGGTCCTGGTCGTCACCTTCGGCATGGCCCCGCTGCTGAAGACCAACTTCTTCGACCAGGGCGAGCAGCAGGTCCTGACGGTCAAGCAGAAGCTGGCGCCCGGCACCAGCCTCGCCGCCTCGGACGAGGCCGCGAAGAAGGTCGAGAAGGTCCTCGCCGGCACCAAGGGCGTCAAGGACTACCAGGTCACCGTCGGCTCGTCCGGCTTCATGGCGGCCTTCGGCGGCGGCACCGGCTCGAACCAGGCCTCCTTCCAGGTGACCCTGGAGGACTCCGCCTCGTACGAGGAGACCCGCGACGCGATCGACGCGGCGCTGGGCAGGCTCGACGGCATCGGCGACACCACCATCGCGGCCGGTGACGGCTTCGGCAACCAGGACCTGAGCGTGGTCGTCAAGGCCGGCGACCCGGCGGTCCTGAAGAAGGCCTCGGAGCAGGTCAGGAGCGCGGTGGCGGAGCTGAAGAACGTCACCGACGTGCAGAGCGACCTGTCGCAGTCGGTGCCCCGGATCTCGGTGAAGGCCAACGCGAAGGCCGCCGACGCGGGCTTCGACGACGCCACCCTCGGTCTGATCGTCTCCCAGGCGGTACGCGGCATCCCGGCCGCCAAGGCGACCCTCGACGACACCGAGCGGGACGTCCTGATCACCTCGGCCAAGCCGGCCACCACCCTGGCCGAGCTGAAGGCGCTGCCGATCGGCCCGGTCACGCTGGGCGACATCGCGGCCGTCGAGCTGGTGCCCGGCCCGGTCTCCATGACCCGGATCGACGGCGCCCGCGCGGCGACGATCACGGCCAAGCCGACCACCGACAACACCGGCGAGGTCAGCGCCGCGCTCCAGACCAAGCTCAACGGCCTCGACCTCCCGGAGGGCGCCACCGCCACCGTGGGCGGCGTCTCCGAGGACCAGGCCGAGGCGGCGAGCAGCATGGCCCTGGCGATGCTCGCGGCCGTGGCGATCGTCTTCATGCTCCTGGTCGCTACCTTCCGGTCGCTGGTCCAGCCGCTGATCCTGCTGGTCTCCATCCCGTTCGCGGCGACCGGCGCGATCGGCCTGCTGGTCGCGACGGGCACCGCGATGGGCGTCCCGGCGATGATCGGCATGCTGATGCTGATCGGCATCGTGGTCACCAACGCGATCGTCCTGATCGACCTGATCAACCAGTACCGGGCCCAGGGCCTGGGCGTGGTCGAAGCGGTGATCGAGGGCGGCCGGCACCGGCTGCGGCCGATCCTCATGACCGCCCTGGCGACGATCTTCGCGCTGCTCCCGATGGCGCTCGGCGTCACCGGCGAGGGCGGCTTCATCGCCAAGCCGCTGGCCGTGGTGGTGATCGGCGGTCTGATCACCTCGACACTGCTGACCCTCCTGCTCGTCCCGACGCTCTACGCGATGGTGGAGCTCCGCAAGGAGCGCCGCGCGAAGAAGAAGGCGGCGAGGAAGAAGGGGAAGAAGGGCGACGGGACGATCAACCCGGAGCAGCCGGACGTCACCCCGGCGGACGCGACGCTGCTGGACGTCCTGGACCTCTGACCCCCAGGGCATGACGAAAGGGGCGCCCCGCGCGTGCGGGGCGCCCCTTTCGTGCGTCCGTACCGAGGAATCGTTACGGCAGAGCCAGCATCCGCTCCAGGGCGAGCTTGGCGAAGGACTCGGTCTCCTTGTCGACCTGGATCTGGTTCACCAGGTTGCCCTCCGCCAGGGACTCCAGGGTCCACACCAGGTGCGGCAGGTCGATCCGGTTCATGGTCGAGCAGAAGCAGACCGTCTTGTCGAGGAAGACGATCTCCTTGCCCTCGTCGGCGAACCGGTTCGCCAGGCGGCGGACCAGGTTCAGCTCGGTGCCGATCGCCCACTTCGAGCCGGCCGGGGCCGCCTCCAGGGTCTTGATGATGTACTCCGTGGAGCCCACGTAGTCGGCCGCGGCCACGACCTCGTGCTTGCACTCGGGGTGGACCAGCACGTTCACGCCCGGGATGCGCTCGCGCACGTCGTTGACCGAGTCCAGGCTGAAGCGCCCGTGCACCGAGCAGTGGCCCCGCCACAGGATCATCTTCGCGCCGCGCAGCTCCTCGGCGGTCAGACCGCCGTTCGGCTTGTGCGGGTTGTAGACCACGCAGTCGTCCAGGGACATGCCCATGTCGCGGACGGCGGTGTTGCGGCCCAGGTGCTGGTCCGGCAGGAAGAGCACCTTCTCGCCCTGCTCGAAGGCCCAGTCCAGGGCCTTCTTCGCGTTCGACGAGGTGCAGATGGTGCCGCCGTGCTTGCCGGTGAAGGCCTTGATGTCGGCGGAGGAGTTCATGTACGAGACGGGCACGACCTGCTCGGCGATGCCGGCCTCGGTCAGCACCTCCCAGCACTCCGCGACCTGCTCGGCGGTGGCCATGTCGGCCATCGAGCAGCCGGCGGCGAGGTCGGGCAGGACCACCTTCTGGTCGTCGGTGGTCAGGATGTCCGCCGACTCGGCCATGAAGTGCACACCGCAGAAGACGATGTACTCGGCCTCCGGCTTGGCGGCGGCGTCGCGGGCGAGCTTGAAGGAGTCACCGGTGACGTCGGCGAACTGGATGACCTCGTCACGCTGGTAGTGGTGCCCGAGGACGAAGACCTTGTCCCCGAGCTTCTCCTTGGCGGCGCGGGCGCGCTCCACCAGGTCGGGGTCGGAGGGCGACGGGAGGTCGCCGGGGCACTCCACGCCGCGCTCGCTCTTGGGGTCGGCCTCCCGGCCGAGCAGGAGAAGGGCGAGCGGCGTCGGCTGGACGTCCAGGGGCTGGGCGGTGGTCACGTCACGCACCCTTTCTACGGTGAGCTCGACAAGCCTTTTCGTCTAAATGACGCTATCTATCATAACCGGTTCACGTCACTTTGACGATGTCCATAGTGTCGATGTGACGAATTCGCCTTCCGCGTCTCTGGACACGGTGTGCGAGCATGAAAGGGAGAAGACACGCCTCGGCCCGGAATGAATCCGCGGCCCCGCCGGTTGCAACCGTCGGCAAGCAGTCTCCGTACCAACCCGGGAGAGAAGCAGATGTCCGTATCGGACGAGAAGACCACTGTCAGCGACGGCATCCTCCTGTCCGACGCCGCCGCGGCCAAGGTCAAGGCCCTGCTCGACCAGGAGGGCCGTGACGACCTGGCGCTGCGCGTCGCCGTTCAGCCCGGTGGCTGCTCCGGCCTGCGTTACCAGCTGTTCTTCGACGAGCGCTCGCTCGACGGCGACGTCGTGAAGGACTTCGGCGGCGTGAAGGTCGTCACCGACCGCATGAGCGCTCCGTACCTCGGCGGCGCCTCGATCGACTTCGTCGACACCATCGAGAAGCAGGGCTTCACCATCGACAACCCGAACGCCACCGGCTCCTGCGCCTGCGGCGACAGCTTCAGCTAAGCCTGAGGCCCTCAGAGCCTGACGCACGCGCGTGAGGGCGGCACCCGGACTTCCGGGTGCCGCCCTCACGCGCTTCTCACCGCGTCTCATGCGGCGACGGACTCACGGCCGGGGCACGGGCTGTCCGCTCGCCCCGTCCACGACCGGCCGGTCGCCCAGCGGCGCCCGCAGCGTCACCGTCCGGGTGAACTCCGCTGCCATCGCGATGCACGCCCGGTCCGGGTCGATCGCCTTCTCGCTGATCCGCACCACGACCTTCTGCGGGGTCTCCTCGGCCGTCGCCGTGTAGGTGCTGCACACCCCGCCCCAGAAGGTCACCGACAGCTTCCGGCCGTCCGGGGCCGTCGTGAACGAGGAGATCTGCCGCTCGGGCGCGGTCCCCTCCGTCGGCGTCGGCGTGGGGGAGGTCCCGGCCGGCGGCGCCAGATAGCGGGCGTCCACCGCCGTCCGCACCACCGTGTACGGCGCGCTGCCGGGCACGTCGTCCCGCGCCGCGAACAGCCAGGCCGGTACGAGCGCCTGCTCACCGTCCACGTACTGCGCGGCCAGACCGAAGACCGCTCCGGTGACCGCCACCTCGTGCGGCGGCCCGGCGTCCTCGGCGACCCGACACGGGACCCGCGGCTTCGCCTCCGGCTTTCCACCGGACTGGTCGGTGCCCGCCGGCGGATCCGTGGCGCAGCCGCCGATCCCGATCGGACCGGTCCCCTTCGCGTCCTCGTTCAGCTCGGCCAGTGCCTTCTTCGCGCTGATCACCGGATACGTGTCGCCCTTCGCGGGCTCCTTCAGCCGACCGCTGCCGGCCACCAGGGAGCCGTCGGGGCCCACGTGGATCCCGGTGGACCAGCCGTACGTGGGCAGGCCGCCCACCACCGGATCGGCGTTGACCACCCGCTCCGAACCGTTCATGACCTGGTGCGCGTCCAGCTTCGCGTCGTCCTGGCCGATCGCCTTGAGGACCGGTGCGACCGCCGCCTTCGCCGCGGCCTCGCTCACCGGGGAGCCGCCGCGCGAGGGCTTCGCCTCGCCGGGCGGCGGACAGGCCTTGCCCTTCAGGCAGGTGTCGCCCACCGGCCCGCCCTCGTACCGGCTGAAGGTCCAGCTGCCCGGAGCCTTCGCCGAGACGTCCAGCCGCAGCCCCGAGCCGTCCTTCTCCGGCGTCAGCTGCCACACCTCGCCCACCAGCCGCGGGGTGCCCGCGAGGCCGAGCGCCGCCGCCAGCCGGGTCACCTCCGCCGAGGTGACCCGGCCCTCGGGCCGGTGGACCGCGGCCGAGGAGGGCCCAGGGGGGAGGGGGCCCTTGGCCTTGTAGACGGTCCCGGCGGGATCGCCGCCCGGGTCGGGCTCGCCCGGTGCGATCCCGGCACCGCCACTCCGCTCGCCCAGGCGCAGCGGCGGGGGAGCGGCGGGCGCGTCCTTCGCCGCGCTCTCGCCGCCACCGCCGTCACCCGAGGCCGTGGCGGCGTAGTAGACGCCCCCACCGCCCACGAGAAGCACTCCCGCCGCCACCGAGGCGACCAGGAGCGGACCACGCTTCCTGGGCCGGTTCTCCGTACTGCTGCTCACCGCGCGCTCCTCCAGACCGTGGCATCCCTTGCGGAAGACACCTCTGGGACGGGAACGACGCCCGAGCGGTTCCGGTTGTCCTCAGATCCCGTACTCGGAGGTGGCCGCGATCAGCCGGGCCGAATCGGCCGGCACGTCCACTCCGTGGATCAGGGCGGGGGAGACGGGGGCGGCCGCGGGCTCGGACGGGATCACCCAGTGCGGGGCCATCCGCGCGCTGTCCCCGCACAGCTCGGCGAGGCTGAACTCGGACTCCTGGGGCTCACGAGGAGCGGTGTGCTGGGTCATGGGCGCACCGTACGCACGCTCCACCTTCGGGCAAAAGCCCTACTCTGGGGTAGTTTCCCCTGTTCGGATTCCGGGCCCGCAGCCGGTAGCGTGAACTGTCATTACCGTCCTCTCCGCAGGAGCGTCCAGCCGTGCGAATCGCAGTCACCGGCTCCATCGCCACCGACCACCTCATGACCTTCCCGGGCCGGTTCGCCGACCAGCTCGTGGCGGACCAGCTCCACACGGTCTCGCTGTCGTTCCTGGTCGACAACCTCGACGTCCGCCGGGGCGGCGTCGCGGCGAACATCTCCTTCGGCATGGGACAGCTTGGCGGCAGGCCGATCCTGGTGGGCGCGGCCGGCTTCGACTTCGACGAGTACCGCGCCTGGCTCGACCGGCACGGCGTGGACACCGGCTCCGTCCGCATCTCCGAGGTCCTGCACACCGCCCGCTTCGTGTGCACCACCGACAAGGACCACAACCAGATCGGCTCCTTCTACACCGGCGCCATGAGCGAGGCCCGGCAGATCGAGCTGAAGGCCGTCGCGGACCGCGTGGGCGGGCTCGACCTGGTCCTCATCGGCGCCGACGACCCGGAGGCCATGCTGCGCCACACCGAGGAGTGCCGGACCCGCGAGATCCCCTTCGCGGCCGACTTCTCGCAGCAGATCGCGCGGATGGGCGGCGAGGAGATCCGCACGCTGCTCGACGGTGCGACCTACCTCTTCTCGAACGAGTACGAGAAGGGCCTGATCGAGTCCAAGACCGGCTGGACCGACGAGGAGATCCTGGGCCGCGTCGGCCACCGGGTCACCACCCTCGGCTCGCGCGGCGTGCGCATCGAGCGGGTCGGCGAGGACCCGATCGAGGTCGGCTGCCCGGAGGAGGAGGCCAAGGTGGACCCGACCGGTGTCGGCGACGCCTTCCGGGCCGGCTTCCTGACCGGTCTGTCCTGGGGCGTCGGCCACGAGCGTGCCGCCCAGGTCGGCTGCATGCTCGCCACGCTGGTGATCGAGACGCTGGGCACCCAGGAGTACACCCTGCGCCGCGCGAACTTCATGGAGCGCTTCACCAAGGCGTACGGCGACGAGGCCGCCACCGAAGTCCAGTCCCACCTCTCCTGACCCCCCGCGCAGCCGCCCCCACGAGCGGCTGCGCCCCCTCACCCCCCACGACCGGTCCCGCCGCGGGGCCACACCACCGTCTGCGCCCGCCCCACTGGGGCTGCGCCGCCGGCTGTGGCCGCCCCGCTGGGGGCTGCGCCGCCGGCTGCGCTCGCCCCTCGGGCTGCGCCGCCGGTCCACCCGCCGCCGCGGGGCTGCGCCGCCGGCTGCGCTCGCCCCGCTCGGGCTGCGCCCAGCCGTTGCGGGGCTGCGCCCGGCCGTCCCCGTTGTGGGCAGTCGTTCCGCTGGGGCGGAACGGGTGGGCACAACGGAACATCGCGCCTTGCCGCGCCTAGGCTTCCGCGCCTTGACGCCCGCTTGGAGGGCGCGGCGTCGTGAGGGGTGGGCGTAGGTACAGGGAGCGGGGCGCGCCGCCAGGCGCGGTCCCGTGTGCCCACCCGTCCCGCCCCGGCGGGACGATTGCCCACACGGAGGGCGGCGAGGCGGGCGCCCCACGCGACGGTGGGGCGGGCGCGCCGCCCGGCGCGGTCCCGTGTGCCCACCCCTCCCGCCGCAGCGGGACGGCGCGCGCCGGCGTTGCGCGGGCCGGGCCGGCGGGGCGAGCGCGCCGCATGGGCGCGTTCGGGGTCAGGTGCGGCGGCGCCGGGCGTTGCGCGGGCAGGCCGGCGGGGCGAGCGCGCCGTACGGGCGTGGGCCGGGCCGGCGGGCGCGCGCCGTACGGGCGCGGGCCCGGCGGGGTCAGGTGCGGCGGCGGACCTCGTAGGCCGTGCCGCCGGACGGCGACGGATGCTCACCCATGTATTCCTGGCCCCGCATCTCGCACCACGCCGGAATGTCCAACCGAGCCGCCTCGTCGTCCGACAGCACCGTCACCAGTCCCCCCACCGGCACCTCGCCGATCACCTTGGCGAGCTCGATCACCGGGATCGGGCAGCGCTTCCCGAGGGCGTCGACCACGAGCGTGTCGGACGCGCCGCCGGTCACGGCGGCCGGGCGCGGGGCGCCGAGCCGGTCGCGCACGGCGCCGACGACATCCGGCAGCAGAGCGAGGAAGCCGTCCACGTCCTCCTCCGAGGTCCCCGCCGGGAGCGACACGCGGACATTGCCCTCGCTCAGCACCCCCATCGCGCGCAGCACATGGCTGGGCGTCAGCGTCGAACTCGTACAGGACGAACCGGATGAAACGGAGAAACCCCTCCGGTCCAGCTCGGCGAGCAGCGTCTCCCCGTCGACGTACAGACAGGAGAAGGTGACGAGGTGGGGGAGCCGGCGCACCGGATCGCCCACCACCTCCACGTCCGGCACCAGCTCCGGCACCCGCGCCCGGATCCGGTCCACCAGCCCCCGCAGCCGCGCCGCCTCCGCCGCCGCCTCCGCCCGCACCGCCCGCAGCGAGGCCGCCGCCGCCACGATCGCCGGCAGGTTCTCGAAGCCGGGCGCCCGCCCCGACTCCCGCTCGTCCGAGGGACCTTGCGGGGCGAACCGGACACCCTTGCGCACCGCGAGCAGCCCCACCCCCGCCGGGCCGCCCCACTTGTGCGCGCTCGCCGCGAGCAGCGACCAGCCCTCCGGCACCGGCCCCCAGCCCAGCGACTGCGCCGCGTCCACCAGGAGCGGCACCCCGGCCGCCCGGCAGGCCGCCGCGACCTCGGCCACCGGCTGCTCGGTGCCCACCTCGTGGTTGGCCGACTGCAGACAGGCGAGCGCGGTACGGGAGTCGAGGGCGGCCGCGAAGACCGCCGGGTCCACCGCCCCGGTCCGCCCCACCGGCACCTCGGTCACCGTCCCGCCCGCCGCCGCGAACGCCTCGCCGGCGTGCAGCACGGAGGAGTGTTCGACCGCCGACACCACGAGCCGGTCCCCGGCCCGCCGGCGCCCCGCGAGCGCCCCGGCGATGCCGGCGTGAACCGCGCGCGTCCCCGAAGGGGTGAAGACGAGCTCGTCCGGGCGACACCCCACCGCCTCCGCCGCGGCCTCCCGCGCCGCGTCCAGCAGCATCCGGGCCCGCCGCCCCTCCCGGTAGAGCCGGGCGGGATCGGCCCAGCCCTCGTCCAGGGAGGCGAGCAGCGCCTGGCGGGCGACGGGGTGCAGCGGAGCCGCGCTGGCGGCGTCGAAGTACGGCATCCGACCACCGTAGAGCCTGCCTGGTAAGGGGCCGTCAGAAGCCCCGTCCGCGCCGCCGATCGGGCCCCTGGAACCCGCCCGCGGAAGGAAGGAGTCCACCCCTTCGGGGGCCCGGACGGCGCGTTGGGCACCCTCCCCGCGCGACCCCAAATAGCGTCCAGTAGGGTTTGGTCCGCATAAACATCCAAACCCCTGCCCGCGGCCGGGGCGGCGACCGACCAGCGAGACGGACGGCCGTGGCCGACCAACGCGGGCCGAGACTCTCGGGAAGGCGCTACGTGAGTCCCAACGGCTCCGACCGCTCGTCGCGGCGCCCGATGCGGCGGAAGCTGCCGCAGGTGCTGACTGCGGGCCTGATCCTGGCGACAGCCACTGGCTGCTCGTACAACTGGGAAGACTTCCCCCGCCTTGGCATGCCCACCCCGGTGACGGAGGAGGCTCCGCGGATCCTCTCCCTCTGGCAGGGCTCGTGGGCGGCTGCGCTCGCCACCGGCGTCCTGGTGTGGGGCCTGATCCTGTGGGCCACCATCTTCCACCGGCGCAGCCGCACCAAGGTCGAGGTACCTCCGCAGACCCGTTACAACATGCCCATCGAGGCGCTGTACACGGTCACCCCGCTCATCATCGTCTCGGTGCTCTTCTACTTCACCGCGCGAGACGAGTCGAAGCTCCTCGAGCTCACCCCGAAGCCGGCGCACACGGTCAACGTGGTCGGCTACCAGTGGAGCTGGGGCTTCAACTACATCGAGAACGTGCCCGGTGTCCCCGGCGACGCCAAGAAGGCTCCGAACCTCGCGACGCTTCCGGACCGGTACAAGGACGCGCTGCCGGACAACGCCGGCGGCGTCTACGACTACGGCATCCCGGGCACCCGGAACCCGCAGAACGGCGACCCGGGCCCGACCCTGTGGCTGCCCAAGGGCGAGAAGGTCCGGTTCATCCTGACCTCCCGTGACGTCATCCACTCCTTCTGGGTGGTCCCCTTCCTCATGAAGCAGGACGTCATCCCGGGTCACCCGAACGCCTTCGAGGTCACCCCGACCCGTGAGGGCACGTTCCGCGGCAAGTGCGCCGAGCTCTGCGGCGTCGACCACTCCCGGATGCTCTTCAACGTCAAGGTGGTCTCCCCGGAGCGCTACCAGCAGCACCTGAAGGAGCTGGCGGAGAAGGGGCAGACCGGCTACATCCCGTCGGGCATTGCGCAGACGGACCCGGCCAGGAACGCGGAGAAGAAGCAACTGTGAGCATCCTCAACGAACCCCACGGGGCGGCCGCGGCTGAGGACTCGTACGAGAACGAGCTCCCGGTACGCCGCAAGCAGCCCGGCAACGTCGTGGTGAAGTGGCTGACGACCACCGACCACAAGACCATCGGCACGATGTACCTGGTCACGTCGTTCGCCTTCTTCTGCATCGGCGGCCTGATGGCGCTCTTCATGCGCGCCGAGCTGGCCCGTCCGGGTACGCAGATCATGTCGAACGAGCAGTTCAACCAGGCGTTCACGATGCACGGCACGATCATGCTGCTGATGTTCGCGACGCCGCTGTTCGCCGGTTTCGCGAACTGGATCATGCCGCTGCAGATCGGCGCGCCCGACGTGGCGTTCCCGCGGCTGAACATGTTCGCCTACTGGCTGTACCTCTTCGGCTCGATCATCGCCGTGGCCGGCTTCCTCACCCCGCAGGGTGCGGCCGACTTCGGCTGGTTCGCCTACTCCCCGCTGTCGGACGCGGTCCGCTCGCCGGGTGTCGGCGCCGACATGTGGATCATGGGTCTGGCCTTCTCCGGCTTCGGCACGATCCTCGGTTCGGTCAACTTCATCACCACGATCATCTGCATGCGCGCTCCGGGCATGACGATGTTCCGCATGCCGATCTTCACCTGGAACGTGCTGCTGACCGGTGTCCTGGTCCTGCTCGCCTTCCCGGTCCTGGCGGCCGCGCTGTTCGCCCTGGAGGCGGACCGCAAGTTCGGTGCCCACGTCTTCGACGCGGCCAACGGCGGACCACTGCTGTGGCAGCACCTCTTCTGGTTCTTCGGACACCCAGAGGTGTACATCATCGCGCTGCCGTTCTTCGGCATCATCTCCGAGGTCATCCCGGTCTTCAGCCGTAAGCCGATGTTCGGCTACATCGGTCTGGTGGCCGCGACCATCGCGATCGCCGGTCTGTCCGTGACCGTGTGGGCGCACCACATGTACGTCACCGGTGGCGTGCTGCTCCCGTTCTTCTCCTTCATGACGTTCCTCATCGCCGTACCGACCGGCGTGAAGTTCTTCAACTGGATCGGAACGATGTGGAAGGGCTCGTTGTCCTTCGAGACCCCGATGCTCTGGGCCGTCGGCTTCCTGATCACCTTCACCTTCGGTGGTCTGACCGGCGTCATCCTGGCCTCGCCCCCGATGGACTTCCACATCTCCGACTCGTACTTCGTGGTGGCGCACTTCCACTACGTCGTCTTCGGAACCGTGGTCTTCGCGATGTTCTCCGGCTTCCACTTCTGGTGGCCGAAGTTCACCGGCAAGATGCTCGACGAGCGCCTCGGCAAGATCACCTTCTGGACGCTGTTCGTGGGCTTCCACGGCACGTTCCTGGTGCAGCACTGGCTGGGTGCCGAGGGCATGCCGCGTCGTTACGCGGACTACCTCGACGCCGACGGCTTCACCACGCTGAACACGATCTCGACGATCTCGTCGTTCCTGCTCGGCATGTCGATCCTGCCGTTCCTCTACAACGTCTGGAAGACCGCCAAGTACGGCAAGAAGATCGAGGTCGACGACCCGTGGGGCTACGGCCGTTCGCTCGAGTGGGCGACGTCCTGCCCGCCGCCGCGGCACAACTTCCTCACCCTGCCGCGGATCCGTTCCGAATCCCCGGCGTTCGACCTGCACCACCCCGAGATCGCGGCTCTCGACCAGCTCGAGAACAAGCCTCACGAGGTGGCGGCCCTCACCGGCGGCAAGGAGACCGGCAAGTGAAGATCCAGGGCAAGATGTTCATCTGGCTGAGCGTCTTCGTCCTCGCCATGGCGGTCGTCTATGGCGTGTGGTCGAAGGAGCCGGTCGGTACGACGGCGCTGTTCCTGGCGTTCGGCCTGTGCATCATGATCGGCTACTACCTGGCCTTCACGGCCAAGCGGGTCGACGCGATGGCGCAGGACGACAAGGAGGCCGACGTCGCGGACGAGGCCGGCGAGGTGGGCTTCTTCGCCCCCCACAGCTGGCAGCCGCTCTCGCTGGCCGTCGGCGGTGCGCTCGCCTTCCTCGCCATCGCGATGGGCTGGTGGATCCTGTACTTCTCGGCCCCGCTGATCCTGGTCGGCATCTTCGGCTGGGTGTTCGAGTTCTACCGCGGTGAGAACCAGAACCAGTAGCAGTACCCGGTAACACCCCCGAGGGGCCCGGTCACTTCGACTCGAAGCGACCGGGCCCCTCGTTTGCACGCACTCGGCGCGCCGGGCGTGAGGAAAGTTCTTAGCGTGAAGTCATGAACGACACGCCGCGCATTCGGACTGTTCCGATCTGCACTCTTCTGGCCCTGACCGTCACCGCGGGCGCCGCCGCGTGTGCCGGCTCCGGGGACCATCCGCTGTCGGCGAGGCCCTACGACGCGGCGGACGAGGTCTCCTTCAACGCCCCCGCCGACGGGCGGAAGGCCGACCCCGAGAAGCCGCTGGAGATCAGCGCCAAGGGCGAGGACGGGCGCATCACCGACGTCACCGCCACCGACGAGTCGGGCCACCACCTGGCCGGCGAGCTCACCGCGGACGGGCACAAGTGGCGCTCCACGGCCGCGCTGGCGGCCGGCGTGCGTTACACCGTCCGGGTGTCCACCGAGGACGCGGACGGCGCCCCAGGGGCCCGTACGTTCACCTTCGAGACGGCACCGGCCAAACGGGCCCTCACCGCCACCTTCGGCCCGCAGGCGGGCAAGTACGGCGTCGGACAGCCCATCACCGCCGAGCTCAGCCTCCCGGTGAAGGACCGGGCGGCCCGCGCGGTCGTCGAACGGGCCCTCAAGGTCCGCTCCGTACCGGCCGTCGAGGGCTCCTGGTACTGGGTGGACGACAAGAAGCTGCACTTCCGTCCGAAGGAGTACTGGCCCGCCGGCGCGACCGTCAGCGTCACCGGCACGCTGGACGGCCTCAAGGTCGGCGACAAGCTCTACGGCGGCGCGTCCAAGCCGCTCAAGCTCACCATCGGCGACCGTATAGAAGCTGTCGCGGACGCCGGGTCGCACTACATGACCGTGCGCAGGAACGGAGAAGTGATCAACACCATTCCGGTGACCACCGGAAAACCGGGCTTCTCCACCCGTAACGGGATCAAAGTGGTGCTGGGCAAGGAGTACTTCGTCCGGATGCGCAGCACCACCGTCGGCATCGCGGAGGGCAGCTCCGAGTCGTACGACCTGCCCGTCTACTACGCGACCCGGGTCACCTGGAGCGGTGAGTACGTGCACGCCGCCCCCTGGTCCGTCGGCTCCCAGGGCGTGGACAACGTCAGCCACGGCTGTGTCGGCATGTCGACCGACAACGCGGCCTGGTTCTTCAAGACCGTCAGCCCGGGCGACATCGTCCGCGTCGTCAACAGCTTCGGCGCCACGATGGACACCTTCGGCAACGGCTTCGGCGACTGGAACCTGGACTGGGACAAGTGGCGCCAGGGCAGCGCCCTGGTGACGGACGGCGGACACCCGACCGTCACCGAGGACGCCAAGGCCCGGCTGCGGCCCTCCATCTAGGCCGAGCGGCCCCCGGGGCCGCCCCCGGAGGGGCCCCTAGGAGGCGACCGACAGGCGCGAACGCAGCAGCGACGCCAGGGACGCCGCGAAATCCACCGGTTCCACCGGAAGGGTGATCGCGGCGTCCGCACGGCTCCACGTGGCCAGCCAGGCGTCCTGCGGGCGGCCGATCAGCAGCAGGACCGGGGGGCACCGGAAGATCTCGTCCTTGATCTGCCGGCAGACGCCCATGCCGCCGGCCGGCACCGCCTCGCCGTCGAGCACGCACACGTCGATGCCGCCCTCGTCCAGCGCCGCCAGGACCGCGGGCAGCGTCGCGCACTCGACGAACTCGACCGGGGGAACATCGGCGGCGGGCCTGCGCCCGGCCGCGAGACGGACCTGCGCACGCGTGTTCGCGTCGTCGCTGTAGACCAGGACCGTGGCGCTCGACTGCATCGTTCCTCCGTGAAGGTGGTCGGTCGTTGCGCGGATGCTACTCCGGTCCACACCCCGTCAACACCCGTTCAACACCTGTTCGAAGGGTGCCGAGGGGGCCCACGGATGGGCCGTTCGGGCAGGACACGCGCCCCGGACACTCCGAACGGCACCCCCCGGAGTGAGGGCGGGATAAGCGACCGACATAATGTCGGTCGTGGCGACAGTAACGACAGTAGATACCGGGCACGCGCACCCGTCGGTCAATCGACCGAACCTCACCAGCGTCGGAACCATCATCTGGTTGAGCTCCGAGCTGATGTTCTTCGCGGCCCTCTTCGCGATGTACTTCACCCTGCGATCCGTGATGGGCGCGGAGTTCTGGGCGGAAAAGGCCGAGGCCTTGAACCTTCCGTTCTCCGCGACGAACACCACGATCCTGGTGCTCTCCTCCCTCACCTGCCAGCTCGGCGTCTTCGCCGCCGAGCGGGGCGACGTGAAGAAGCTCCGGACGTGGTTCGTCATCACCTTCGTGATGGGCGCGATCTTCATCGGCGGCCAGGTCTTCGAGTACACCGAGCTGGTCAAGAAGGACGGCCTCTCGCTGTCCTCCGACCCGTACGGCACGGTGTTCTACCTGACCACCGGCTTCCACGGCCTGCACGTGACGGGCGGTCTCATCGCCTTCCTGCTGGTCCTCGGCCGGACGTACGCCGCCAAGAGGTTCACTCACGAGCAGGCAACCGCCGCCATCGTCGTGTCCTACTACTGGCACTTCGTCGATGTCGTCTGGATCGGCCTCTTCGCCACGATCTACTTGATCAAGTAATCGGGCTCCGCCTCCGGGCGGAGACACATCCAGCAAGCATCGACGCAGAAGATCCTGACACCGGGGTAATCCGTGAAAAAGCTCTCCGCACGACGACGCCATCCGCTGGCGGCGGTCGTCGTCCTACTTCTCGCGCTGGCGGCAACTGGGGGGCTGTACGCCGCGTTCGCGCCCGCGGGCACGGCGAAGGCCGATGAAACCGCCCAGTCCCTCGCCATCGAGGAGGGCAAGAAGCTCTACTCCGTCGGCTGCGCCAGCTGCCACGGAACCGGCGGTCAGGGCACCTCTGACGGCCCGTCCCTGGTCGGCGTGGGCTCGGCGGCCGTGGACTTCCAGGTCGGCACCGGCCGTATGCCGGCGCAGCAGCCGGGCGCCCAGATCCCGAGGAAGAAGGTCATCTACTCGCAGGCTGAGATCGATCAGCTCGCGGCGTACGTCGCCTCC
The DNA here is from genome assembly GCF_044544925.1 of Streptomyces sp. NPDC053431. NCBI lineage: Bacteria > Bacillati > Actinomycetota > Actinomycetes > Kitasatosporales > Streptomycetaceae > Streptomyces > Streptomyces sp. NPDC053431. The sequence continues at coordinate 898,198 of NZ_JBITXX010000001.1, forward strand.
CTCGGTGCCGGCCCGATCACGCCGAAGGCCGGCCAGTACAGCCCTGAGGGCGCCGACATCGCCAAGGGCGGCGAGCTGTTCCGCTCCAACTGCGCCCAGTGCCACAACTTCACCGGTGAGGGCGGCGCGCTGACCTACGGCAAGTACGCCCCGTCCCTCGAGGACGTGGACCCGAAGCACCTCTACGAGGCCATGCAGACGGGCCCGCAGAACATGCCCTCCTTCCCCGACACGACGATGCCGGAGAAGCAGAAGAAGGACATCATCGCCTACGTCCAGGCCGTGAACAGCGACAAGTCCGACAGCCCGGGTGGTCTCAAGCTCGGTGGCCTCGGCCCCGTCAGCGAGGGTCTGTTCGCGTGGGTCTTCGGTCTCGGCGCGCTGATCGCAGTTGCCGTCTGGGTCGCCGCCCACACCGCTAAGGCCAAGAAGTCATGAGTACCCAAGAGAATCCAGAAGAGAACCTGCCGACCGAGCAGGCCACCGCGCACGGCGCGGTGAAGGTCGCCGACGACCCGTTCGCCGACCCGGGCCTCCCGCCCCACAAGCCGCGCATCCAGGACATCGACGAGCGGGCCGCTCGCCGGTCCGAGCGCGCGGTCGCGTTCATGTTCACGCTGTCGATGCTGGCCACGATCGGCTTCATCGCCTCGTACGTGATCTTCCCGGTCGACAAGATCGTGTACATCTGGCCCTTCGGCCGGGTGTCCGCGCTCAACTTCGCCCTGGGTCTGACGCTGGGCGCGGCCCTGTTCTTCATCGGCGCCGGCGCGGTCCACTGGGCCCGCACCCTGATGTCCGATGTCGAGGTCGCCGACGAGCGTCACCCGATGGAGGCCTCTCCCGAGGTCAAGGCGAAGGTCATGGCGGACTTCGCGGCGGGTGCCGCCGAGTCCGGCTTCGGCCGCCGCAAGCTGATCCGCAACACGATGTTCGGCGCGCTGGCCCTGGTGCCGCTCTCCGGCGTGATGCTGCTGCGTGACATGGGTCCGCTGCCCGAGAAGAAGCTGCGCTCCACCCTGTGGGCCAAGGGCAAGCTGCTCATCAACATGAACACCAACGAGCCGCTGCGTCCCGAGGACGTCGCGGTCGGTTCGCTGACCTTCGCCAAGCCCGAGGGCCTGGAGGAGCACGACCACCACTTCCAGACCGAGATCGCCAAGGCCGCCCTGATGATCGTCCGGATCCAGCCGGAGGACATCAAGGACAAGCGCGAGCTCGAGTGGTCGCACGACGGCATCGTCGCCTTCTCGAAGATCTGCACCCACGTCGGCTGCCCGATCTCCCTGTACGAGCAGCAGACGCACCACGTGCTCTGCCCGTGCCACCAGTCCACCTTCGACCTGTCCGACGGCGCCCGCGTCATCTTCGGCCCGGCCGGCCACGCCCTCCCGCAGCTGCGGATCGGCGTGAACGACAAGGGCTTCCTGGAGGCGCACGGCGACTTCGAAGAGCCCGTCGGTCCTGCTTTCTGGGAGCGCGGATGAGCACTGTGACCAATACGCAGAAGAAGGCGCCCGCCGGTGAGCGGATCGCCGACTGGGCCGACGGTCGCCTGGGGATCTACACGCTGGCCAAGGCCAACATGCGGAAGATCTTCCCGGACCACTGGTCCTTCATGCTGGGCGAGGTCTGCCTCTACAGCTTCCTCATCATCATCCTGACGGGCGTCTACCTGACGTTGTTCTTCCACCCGTCGATGAACGAGGTGGAGTACGCCGGACCGTACGTCCCGCTCCAGGGACAGCTGATGTCCGAGGCGTTCAACTCGACCATGCACATCTCCTTCGAGGTGCGCGGTGGTCTGCTCATCCGGCAGATCCACCACTGGGCGGCGCTGATCTTCCTCGCCGGCATGTTCGTGCACATGATGCGCGTGTTCTTCACCGGCGCGTTCCGCAAGCCGCGTGAGATCAACTGGCTGTTCGGCTTCCTGCTGTTCTTCCTGGGCATGTTCACCGGCTTCACCGGTTACTCGCTCCCGGACGACCTGCTCTCCGGCACCGGTGTGCGCTTCATGCAGGGCGCGATCCTGTCCGTCCCGATCGTCGGCACCTACCTGTCGATGTTCCTGTTCGGCGGGGAGTTCCCCGGCGGCGACTTCGTCGCCCGGTTCTACTCGGCGCACGTGCTGCTGCTCCCGGGCATCATGCTCGGCCTCGTGGTCGCGCACCTCATCCTGGTGTTCGTCCACAAGCACACGCACTTCGAGGGCCCCGGCCGTACGAACAAGAACGTCGTCGGCATGCCGCTGCTGCCGGTGTACATGGCCAAGGCAGGAGGCTTCTTCTTCCTGGTCTTCGGTCTCATCGCGATCATCGCGGCCCTCGCCTCGATCAACCCGATCTGGGCGATCGGCCCGTACCGCCCGGACCAGGTGTCCACCGGCGCCCAGCCCGACTGGTACATGGGCTTCGCCGAGGGTCTGATCCGTGTCATGCCGGGCTGGGAGATCAACCTGTGGGGCCACACGCTGGTCCTCGGCGTGATGATCCCGCTGGCGATCTTCCCGGCGGTCCTCGCGGCCATCGCGGTCTACCCGTTCATCGAGTCCTGGATCACGGGCGACAAGCGCGAGCACCACATCGCGCAGCGCCCGCGCAACGCTCCGACGCGCACCGCCTTCGGTGTCGCCTGGATCACCGCGTACATGATCATGCTCGTGGGTGGTGGAAACGACCTCTGGGCGACGCACTTCCACCTGTCGCTGAACTCGATCACCTGGTTCGTCCGGATCTTCTTCTTCGTCGGACCGGTCATCGCGTTCATCGTCACCAAGCGGATCTGCCTCGGCCTGCAGCGCCGGGACAAGGACAAGGTGCTGCACGGGCGCGAGTCCGGCATCATCAAGCGCCTGCCGCACGGTGAGTTCGTCGAGGTGCACCAGCCGCTCAGCCAGGGCGAGCGGCACCGGCTCACGGCGCACGAGCAGTACGAGCCGGCCGAGCTGCCGCCGGCCGTCGACGAGAACGGCGTGGAGCGCAAGATCGGCCGTATGGAGAAGCTCCGGGTCAAGCTCAACAAGGGCTACTACGGCGCGGACAACCAGATCGCCAAGCCCACGGTCGAGGAGTACAAGGAGATCCAGAGCGGCCACGGCCACCACTGATCACCTGCTGACCTCCTGACACAGGTCGCCACGGCGAGAGCCCCGTCCATTCGATGGACGGGGCTCTTTGCCGTTCCCGGAGATCGATAGGGTGGGAGGCAACCCTTGAGGTCCGTGTCTACACATCTGGAGCGACCATGAGCGCTGTGAACCCCGCTGGAGGCGACACCGCGGCGGGCCGCTCCTGGCCCGTCCTCCTGAACGGGCTGCTCGACGGCCGGAACCTGTCCGCCGACGACACGGCCTGGGCGATGGACCTGATCATGCGCGGCGAGGCGACCGACGCGCAGATCGCCGGCTTCATGGTGGCCCTGCGGGCCAAGGGCGAGACGGTGGAGGAGATCACCGGTCTCGTCCGGACCATGTACGAGCACGCCAACGTGATCGAGGTGCCCGGCCCGGCCGTCGACATCGTCGGTACCGGCGGCGACGGCGCCAAGACGGTGAACATCTCCACGATGGCGTCCATCGTGGTGGCCGGCACCGGGGTGAAGGTCGTCAAGCACGGCAACCGGGCCGCGTCCTCCGCCTCCGGCTCCTCCGACGTCCTGGAGAAGCTCGGCATCAACCTGCAGCTGACCCCGCAGCGGGTCGCCGAGGTCGCCGAGGAGGCGGGCATCACGATCTGCTTCGCGGTCAAGTTCCACCCGTCGCTGCGGCACGTCGCCGCGGCGCGCGGCCAGCTCGGCATCCGCACCACCTTCAACGTGCTGGGCCCGCTCACCAACCCGGCCAAGGTGCGGGCCCAGGCCGTCGGCGTCGCCGACCCGCGCATGGCGCCGATCGTGGCCGGGGTGCTCGCCGAGCGCGGCAACTCCGCCCTGGTCTTCCGCGGCGACGACGGACTGGACGAGCTGACGACCACCTCGACCTCCCGCGTGTGGGTGGTCCGCGGCGGCACGGTGACCGAGGAGCGCTTCGACCCGCGCGACGTCGGCCTCGAGCTCGTCACCCTGGAGGACCTGCGCGGCGCCGACGCCTCCTACAACGCGGACGTGGCCCGGCGCCTGCTGGCCGGCGAGACCGGACCCGTACGGGACGCGGTGCTGCTCAACGCGGCGGCGGCGCTGACCGCCCTGGAGCCGGGGGAGGGCACCCTGGCGGAGCAGCTGCGCGCGGGCATGGCGAAGGCCGCCGAGTCCATCGACTCGGGCGCCGCCCTGCGGGCCCTGGAGCGGTGGGTGGCCGCCAGCAACGCCTGAGCGTGCCCGCGGGCACAGATGAACGCCGTGTGTCGACCCCGTCCCGGATGCCGGGACGGGGTTGCGGCGTCGTGATCGACTGACATAGGTTCTGTGCCAGGTCATGAGTGACAGCGACAAAGCCCCGGCTGGCTGTCCGGCAACCCTCCGTCCGTGGCGGGGTGCCCCGGGTGAAGACCAGGCCGCATGTGCAGAAGCCTGCGGCAAGCGCGGACCCCTGCGCACAACCCTGGGGTCCTTGGTCCTCTAGGGAGCAGTGTCTCGTGAGCAAGCGAATGCGCTAGGGCCTCCGGCCCCTTTCTCCACCACCACCCGTCCGCGGCGCCCTCTTCGCGCTGCCGCCGCGCGGGCCCCTTCACGCCATTTCGCGCCCCTTTTATGCCGGGAGATACCGTCATGTCCGCACGCCCGAACGCCTCCTCGTCCGTCGCCACCGCCACCGCCGGCTCCGCCGCCGCCGGGACCGCGACCGCCGCCCCCGCCGTCTCCACGACCGCGACCGCGGCCCCCGCCGCCTGCGCCGACTCCGACCCCTGCTGCGACGCCCCGCTGCCGGTCCTCGGCCGGGACGTCACGGTCCCGCTGGTCACCGGCGGCGAGGTCAGCTACGCGGCGCTCGACTACGCGGCCAGCGCCCCGGCGCTCCAGCGCGTGTGGGACGACGTCGCCGCGTACGCCCCGTACTACGGCAGCGTCCACCGCGGCGCCGGGTACCTCTCCCAGCTCTCCACCGACCTCTTCGAGAACAGCCGGACCGCCGTCGCCGAGTTCCTCGACTGCCGCCCCGGCGACCAGGTCGTCTTCACCCGCTCCACCACCGACTCGCTCAACCTGCTCGCCCAGGTGATCCCCGCCGAGTGCCAGGTCTTCGTCTTCGAGACCGAGCACCACGCCTCGCTGCTGCCCTGGCGCGACGCCCGGGTCACCTACCTCGACGCGCCGCGCACCCCGCGCCAGGCCGTCGAGACCCTGGAGCGCGCGCTCGCCGACCGCGACCCCCACGGGCCCGCGCTGGTCTGCGTGACCGGCGCCTCCAACGTCACCGGCGAGCTGTGGCCGGTGCGCGAACTCGCCGCCGCCGCCCATGCGCACGGCGCGCGGATCGTCCTGGACGCCGCCCAGCTGGCGCCCCACCACCCCGTCTCGGTACGGGAGTCGGACGTCGACTGGGTCGCCTTCTCGGGGCACAAGCTGTACGCCCCGTTCGGCTCCGGCGTCCTCGCGGGCCGGGCCGACTGGCTCCAGGACGCGGAGCCTTACCTCGCGGGCGGCGGAGCCTCCCGCAAGGTGGCCCGCCGGGCCGACGGTGGTGTGGACGTGGAGTGGCACACCACCGCGGCCCGGCACGAGGCCGGCTCGCCCAACGTCATCGGCGTCTACGCCATCGCCTCCGCCTGCAGGGCGCTCACCGAGGCCGGCTTCGACCGGCTCGTCGCCCGCGAGCGGCACCTGATCGCGAAGGTCCGGGAGGGTCTGGCCGAGGTCCCGGAGGTGCGGGTGCTCTCGCTCTTCGGCGACGACGCCGAGCGCGTGGGCGTCCTCTCCTTCGTCGTGGCGGGCTGGAACAGCTCCCACTTCGCGGCCGCGCTCTCGGCGGAGTACGGCATCGGCGTCCGCGACGGCCTGTTCTGCGCCCACCCGCTGGTGCGCACCCTGCTCGGCAGCGACCCGCAGGACCAGGGCGAGTGCGGCGCCCCCGAGGCGGCCCCCGGCGAGGGGTCGCTCAACGCCATCCGGGTGAGCTTCGGCGCGGGCACGCCCGACGAGCACGTGGAGCGGTTCGTCGGCGCGGTGAAGGAGCTGGTGCGCGACGGCGCCCGGTGGAAGTACCGCACCGAGGACGGCCGCTGCGTCCCGGACCGCGGCTGATCTGTCCCTCGTACGGGTGAAGCCGGCCTCCCGCGGGGGAGAGGCCGGCTTCGTCGTTCGGTGCGCGGGGCTACGACTCCAGGCCGATGGCGAAGGCCGCGTCCAGGTCGTGCTGGGAATAGGCGCGGAAGGCGACGTGCGTGTCGGTGCCCTCGACGCCCGGGATCTTGGAGATCTGGCCGGGGATGATGTCGGCCAGGTCGTCGTGGCGCCCCACCCGCACCATGGCGATCAGGTCGTAGGTGCCGGTGACCGAGAAGACCTCGCTGACCGAGTCGATCGCGGCGATGGCCTCGGCGATCTCGGGGATCCGGTCCACGCTGGTCTTGATGAGCACGATCGCGGTGATCACGGCTGGCTTTCTCCCTCGGTGGCCGCGGCTGGTGGCTTCACTCTAGCCCGCCCGTCACCCGCCACCACCCTGCCGGCGCATCGCTTCGCGAGCCCCTCCCTTCGCCCGGTAGCGCGCCCAGGCGTAGAGGAACCCGATCCCGAACCCCACGACGTGCGCCAGGTACGCCACCCCCGGTCCCGGCCCCGCCGAGCGCGCGGCCAGCCACTGCAGCACGAACCAGAAGATCAGCACGATCCAGGCCGGGAAGCGCAGAGGCAGGAAGAAGAGGAACGGGAACAGGCTGGTCACCCGGGAGCGCGGGAAGAGGTAGAGGAAGGCGCCGAGCATCCCGGAGATCGCCCCCGAGGCCCCGACCAGGGTCTGTCCGCTGTCGGCGTGGGCCGCCGCGTACCCGAGCAGCGCCAGACAGCCGCAGCCCAGGTAGAACAGGCCGAACGCGGCCGCCCCCATCCGCTCCTCGGCCATCGCGCCGAAGACGTACAGGAACAGCATGTTCCCGAGCAGGTGCAGCCAGCTGCCGTGCACGAAGAGGGCGGTCAGCGGGGTGAGCAGGGTGCGCGGATCGCCCCGCAGGAGGTCCGCCGGGATCACCCCCCAGCGGTGGAAGTACGCGCTCTGCGCCGCGAGCAGGGTGTCGCCCGTGCCGTATCCGGGATTGAGGCCCGACACCGGGCCGGCGGCGAACAGCAGCACGCAGGCGGCGATGAGTCCGTACGTCACGGTCGGCCCGTTCCGGGCGCCCCGCCAGGCGCCGAGGGCCGCGCCCCGCCAGTCGATCATGGACAGATCATGGCGTACCGGGGCCCACCTGGACAGAGTGCCTCGCCGTGACACGGGAGACCCGGGAGGCCGTAGGGTTACGGGCAGTACTCCCGCAGTTCGACGGCGCACCGCGGGCCCGTAAAGCCTCGTACGGAAAGAGGACGGCACGATGACGACGGTTCCCCTGCCGACCGCCGAAACCCGCTGGCGCTGCACTCTCTGCGGCAACCTGACCCGCTTCGACGTGACCCGCTCGTCCAAGGTCGTGGAGTACGTCCATCTGGACCTCGCCGGAGAACCGAAGGTGGAGGAGCGCGAGGTGGTCAGTGAGACCATCGAGTCCGTGCGCTGCCGCTGGTGCAACGCGGTGGACCAGATCGAATTGGTGGACAGGCCCGGCGCCGCTTCCTGAGAAGCGGCCCGGCGAGGGCGACGACAGGGAGAGGGGTGACGGATCGTGGAGCAGCCCGCGCACGGTGATGAGCCGGCGGGCTCGGCAGACGGCGCTGCCGAGGCGCTCGACCGCCCCCTGCCCGAGGCCGTACGACGGAAGGTCGTCGCGCTCGTCGCGGACGCCTTCGGCGGTCTGACGGTCTCCGAGCTGCCCGCCCCGCTGCGGCAGTACGCCCGCTTCACCGCCTCCCGGCGGGCCAAGTTCGCCGGGAACGCGATGGCGGCCGCCCTGGAGAGCGATCCGCTGTTCCGGCAGCGGATCGGGGAACGGGTCAAGGAGGCCCAGCCCGAGCTGGCCGGCGCCGTCGAGTCCGGCGCCCCGCCCGCCGCCGCCGACCCCGTCGACGTCGCCGCGGCCGCTTATGTGCTGCGCCCGGCCGGCTGGGGCAAGCTGGTGGCCGCCGCCGGCGAGGAGGCCGAGCGCGCCGACGCCGAGCGCGCCGACGAGGCGAGCCGCCGCGAGCTGGAGCGGCTGCGCGAGGAGGTCGCGGGCGCGAAGGAGCGCACCCGGGCCGAGACCGAGCAGCTCCGGCACGACCTGGAGGCCGCCCGCAAGGAAGCGGAATCGCTTCACCGGAAGCTGCGCAGCGCCCAGAGCGACGTGAAGCGCGGCGAGGCCGCGCTGCGGCGCGTCCAGGCCGAGATCGACGCCGCGAAGGCCGAGGCCGCCGCCCAGGTGTCGGCCGCCGAGAGCGAGAGCCGGCGGCTCAAGGCCCGGCTCGGCGAGGTGGAGGCCGCCCTGGAGGCGAGCCGGCGGGCCGCCCGTGAGGGCCGCTCGGTGGAGGACATGCGGCTGCGGCTGCTCCTGGACACGGTGCTCGACGCCGCGCAGGGGCTGCGCCGTGAACTCGCCCTGCCCCCCGTGTCGATGCATCCGGCGGACACCGTGGACGCGGTCGAGCCCGGCCGGATGTCCCCGAAGGACATCGCGGCCCGCGCCCTGTCCGAGACCGACCCCGCGCTCCTGGACCAGCTGCTCGAACTGCCCCAGGCGCATCTGGTGGTCGACGGCTACAACGTCACCAAGACCGGCTACCCGACCATGCCGTTGGAGAAGCAGCGGCTGCGGCTGCTCGGCGGCCTCTCCGCGCTCGCGGCCCGCTCCGGCGCGGAGATCACCTGTGTCTTCGACGGGGCCGAGCTGGCGGCGCCGGTGCTGCTCGCGCCGCCCCGCGGGGTGCGCGTGCTGTTCTCCAAGCCCGGGGTCACCGCCGACGAGTTGATCCGGCAGCTGGTGCGGGCGGAGCCGCCGGGGCGCCCGGTGGTGGTGGTCTCCACCGACCGCGAGGTGGCCGACGGGGTCGCCAAGTCCGGTGCGCGGCCGGTCGCGTCCGCCTTGTTGCTGAAGCGCCTTTCGCGTCTCTCGTGACCTCTCGTCACCTGTGTCCCGATTGCCCGTTTTTTGATCCGCAGAGGGTCAAGTGGCCGCTACTACCCGTGGGATGCGCGTAAATAATGTGTTGAGCGGGCGAGAATTTACCCCTTGGGATTTGAACTGATCACAAGATGGTCACTAGGGTCGGGGCTCGAACCTTCGCGCGGTTGATCATCCATCGGGGATATCAGCGTGGGTCCCGCCTGCCGCAGCCCGGTTGGCGGCTCGAGGAAGAAGGAGCTCGCCCCCGTGGCGTCCCACCGTCGACCCAAGCAGCCGAGCCGCACCCGTGTGACCGTGCTCACCGCGACCGCCGCAGCCGCCGTCGCGCTCTCCGCCCAGACCGGAGCCCAGGCGGCCCCCAAGCCCAAGATCGACGAGGTCAAGTCGAAGGTCGACAAGCTCAACCACGAGGCCGAAGAGGCCACCGAGCAGTACAACCTCGCCGAGGAGCGCCGCGAGAAGCTCCAGAAGGAGATCAGCGCCCTTCAGGACAAGGTCGCCCGCGGCCAGCAGGAGCTCAACACCCTGCGCGGACAGATCGGTTCGGTCGCCACCGCGCAGTACCGCTCCGGCGGGATCGACCCCGCGCTCCAGCTCTTCCTCTCCTCGGACCCGGACACCTACCTCGACAAGGCGTCCGCGATCGACCAGCTCGGCGCCAAGCAGGCCGACGTCCTCCAGTCCATCCAGTCCAAGCAGCGCACGCTCGCCCAGGAGCGGGCCGAGGCGACGACGAAGCTGGCCGACCTGGAAGACGTCCGCAAGACGCTCGCCGAGAAGAAGAAGAAGTTCCAGGGCAAGCTCGCCGAGGCCCAGAAGCTGCTCAACACCCTGACGGCCGCCGAGCGCGCCAAGATGCAGGAGGACGAGCAGCGCGCCAGCCGCGCCGCCGGCGACCGCGTCGACCTCGGCAACGAGGTGCCCGCCTCGCAGCGTGGCGCCGCCGCCCTCAACGCCGCCGCCACCCGGCTCGGCATGCCGTACGTCTCCGGCGCCGAGGGCCCCAACTCCTTCGACTGCTCCGGTCTTACGCAGTGGTCGTACCGCCAGGCCGGCGTCACCATCAGCCGCACCACCTACACCCAGCAGGCCGACGGCGTGAAGATCGGCCGCAGCCAGCTCAAGCCGGGCGACCTCGTCTTCTTCAACAACCTGGCGCACGTGGGTCTCTACGCGGGCAACAACACCATCCTGCACGCGCCGAAGCCGGGCGCGGTCGTCCGCTACGAGTCCATGGACTACATGGGCAGCTTCATGTACGGCGTGCGCATCTGACCCGACGCGAACCGTCCGGCACCCGTCGGACACCCCGCCGACCGCCCTCCGAACGGGTGGTTCGCCGGATCCCCGACTGACCTGACGCCCCGCCGGTGACCTTGTGGTCTCCGGCGGGGCGTCACTTTGCGTGCCGGGCACCTTCGTTGGACGGGGGGTGTTCAGCGGCTACTGTCTGCCGCGCCAGTCCGTCGAGCCGAACGGAGCGCGATTCGTGGCGTCCCACCGACGACCCGCCAGGGTCACCGTCCTCACCGCAGCCGCGGCCACCGCGGCCACGGCCTTCGGTGCCGTTCCCGCGCACGCCGACCCCGGCGCCTCGGCCGAGACCACCCGGGCTGCCGTGGACCGCCTCTTCGAGGAGGCCGAGCGGGCCACCGAGGGCTACAACCGGGCCGACGAGAAGGCCGACCAGTTGCGCCGGACGGTCTCCCAGGCGCAGGACAGCCTCGCCCGCGGGCAGGAGCGGATCAACCGGATGCGCGGCGCGCTCGGTTCGGTGGCCGGCGCCCAGTACCGCTCCGGCGGCATCGATCCGGCGCTCGCCCTGCTGCTCTCCTCCGACCCGGACAGCTACCTGGACAAGGCCTCCGTCCTCGACCGGATCACCGCACGCCAGGGCGCCGCCCTCGGTGAACTCCGGCACGAGCTGCGCGAACTGGCCCAGGAACGCGCCGAGGCGGGCCGGGCGCTCGCCGAACTCGAGCGCAGCCGGGCCGAGGTGTCCCGCCACAAGCGCACCGTCGAGCGCAAGCTCGCCGAGGCCCGCCGGCTGCTCGCCTCGCTCACCGCCGACGAGCGGGCCGGCTTCGAGCGCGCCTCCCGCTCCGGCCGCGAAGCCCTCGACGAGGAGCTGCCGCCGCTCGGCGACCTCGGCCCCTCGCGCGCCGCCGCCGCGGTGATCGCCGCGCGCAGCGCCATCGGCAGGCCGTACGTGTGGGGCGCCACCGGGCCGTCCGCCTTCGACTGCTCGGGCCTGATGGTCTGGTCGTACCGCCAGGCCGGCATCGCGCTGCCCCGCACCTCGCAGGCCCAGCGCAACGCGGGCCGCCGGATCCCGCTCTCCCAGGCGCAGCCGGGCGACCTCGTCACCTATCGCGGCGACGCCAGCCACGTGGCGATCTACGCCGGCAACGGGCAGGTCATCCACGCCCCCTACCCGGGCGCGCGGGTCCGCTACGACCCGGTGAACATGATGTCCCACGTCACCGTGACCCGGGTCTGAGGCCGCCCCTCCCGGATCCCCCGTACGGTCTGAGGCCGCCCTTCCCGGATCCCCCGTACGGTCTGAGGCCGCCCTTCCCGGATCCCCCGTACGATCGGGGCGTGGCAGGTCAGGGGAGCGGAGCGGCGCGCGGCGCCCTCGTGTGCCTGCTGACCGGTCTCCTCGCCCTCGCCGGGTGCGCCGCCCCCGACCCGGGCCGCCCGCCCGCCGCCGAGGTCCAGCGGCTGCTCGACCGGCACGCCGAGGCGCTGCTCGACCGCGACGAGGCCGCGTATCTCGCCGATCTCGACCCCGCCCTCGCCCCCGCGGCCCGGACCGAGTTCGGCCGGCTCGCGAAGATCCCGCTCGGCGGCTGGACCTACCGGGTCACCGACGTCGACCCGGCCGGCCCGGGAAGGGCCACCGCCGAGGCCGAGCTCGGCTACCGCATCAAGGGCTACGACTCCGGTCCCGCCACCACCCGGCGCGTCCTGGAGCTCGCCGAGCGGAACGGGCGCTGGTACGTCACCGGTGACCGGGCCGCCGCCGGCGCCCCGCAGCAGCTGTGGCAGCAGGGCGAGGTCACGGCCGTGACCGGAAGCCGCAGCCTGGTCCTGGGCGTGGGCCAGCGCCGGGAGCGGCTGAAGGAGATCGCGGACGCGGCGGACCGGGCGGTGCCCGCCGTAGGCGACGCCTGGCCGTCGCCCTGGGCGGGCCGGATCGTGGTCCTGGTGCCCGCCTCCGTGGAGGCCATGGGCCAGCTGCTCGGCGCGCCCGCGGCCTCGTACCGCGGGATCGCCGCGGTCACCACGGGCGAGGTCGGCGGCGGCCCGAAGGCGCCCGCGGACCGGGTGATCGTCAACCCGGAGGCGTACGGCGTGCTCGGCGCGTTCGGCCGGGGATTCGTGCTCACCCACGAGACCACCCATGTCGCCACCCGCACCCAGACCACCGAGGCCACCCCGCTCTGGCTGTCCGAGGGCTTCGCCGACTGGGCCGCCTACCGCGGCACCGGCCGCACCGCCGTCCAGGCCGCCCCCGAACTGGCCCGCGCGGTCCGGGCCGGCGCGGGGCCGGTGGCGCTGCCGGACGACAAGGAGTTCGCGTTCGGCGGCGACGCGGAGGCGATGGCCCGGGCCTACGAGAGCGGCTGGCTGGCCTGCGCGCTGATCGCCGATCGATGGGGCGAGGCGAAGCTGACCGCGTTCTACCGCGCCGTCGGCGCCCATCCGGCGCGCGCGGGCGCGGTGGAGAAGGCCCTCGCGGACGTGCTGGGCACCACGCCGGAGGAGTTCACCGCGCGCTGGCGGGCCTATCTGGCCGACCGGCTCGGCCAGGGCCCCCTGCCCGGCTAGCGCCGCCGCCCGGGCCGGCCCCCGCTGCCGTGTCCGGCCTGCCCACCCCCGCCCGCCGGTCCAGGTCCGCCAGGGTCTCGGCGAGCCAGGCCTTCTCCTCCGTGCCCGTGGCCCGGGCGATCCGGAGCATCCCGCGCCGGAACGGGTCCGGCTCGTCCTCGGCGCGGACCGGCGCCCCGTCCGCGTAGAAGAAGCTGGCGGGGGCCTCCAGGAAGGCCTGGCGGCGGCGGAGCACCGCCGCCTGGTCGGCCGGGTCGGGCAGCAGGCCCAGGAAGGCGAGCAGCGTGAAGAAGCGCTGGCCGTCGGTGATCTCGGCGTCCTTGGGGGAGCGCAGCCGGGCGAGCAGCTCCGCCCGGCCGGCGTCGGTCAGCGAGAGGGTGCGGCGCGGTGCCGCACTCGCGCCGGGCTCCGTCCGGCTGTCGACCAGGCCGTTCTTCACCAGCCGGGTGATCGCCGGGTAGAGCGCGCCGTCGCTGACCGGGCGGACATGGCCGCTGAGGCCCTGGATGCGCTCCTTGAGCTCGTAGCCGTGCAGCGGCCTCTCGTAGAGGAACCCGAGGATCGACAGCTCCAGCACCGTTCCGCTCCTTCGCACTTGTCGGGGACGCCCGCATGATGCTAACTCTTTTCGAGGTGCCTCGAATCGAGGTACAGCGAATCGAGGGGGATGTCTTTGATGAGTGCCGACCGCACCGCCGTCACCGAGGCCACCGCAGCCACGACCACCACGGCCCCCGCAGCGGCGACCACCGCAGCGGCGACCGCCACGCCTGGCGCCGCCGCGACCACGGCAGCAGCGACCACCACGCCTGCCGCCGCCGCGACCACCACCCCCGTCACCGCCGCCGCGCACCGCCGCACGCTCGTCCGGCTCGCCGGGCCCGTCTACCTCGAACTCCTCGCCGGGGTCGCCGCCGGCATCATCAACATGGTCTGGGTCGCCCGGCTCGGCGGAGACGCCGTCGCCGCCGTGGCCGTCGCCACCAACGTCGAGAACCTGCTCCTCGGCGTCGTCCTCATGGCCGCCTCCGGCACCACCGTGCTCGTCGCCCGGGCCAGGGGCGCCGACGACCCCTGCGCGCTGCGCTCCGCCGTACGCGGCGGCGCCGCCCTCTGCGCCCTGCTCGTCCCGCCCGTCGCGCTCGGCGGCTACCTGCTCCGCGACCCGCTCGCCGCCCTGCTCCTCGGCGGCTCCGGACACCCCGCGCACGCCCTCGCCACCGCCTACTTCGCGATCTCGCTCCCGGGCACCGCCGTCTTCTTCGCCACCACGGTCCTCGACGGCGTCCTCAAGGGCACCGGCGACACCCGCACCCCCATGCGGCTCGCCTTCCTCGCCAACGGGCTGATCCTCGTCCTCGACCCGTTCCTCGTCCACGCCCACGGCGTGGAGGGCGCCGCCGTCTCCACCGTCGTCGGACGCACCGCGGCCCTCGCCGCCGGACTGCTCGCGCTGCGCCGCAACGCCCACCTGAAGGCCGCCCGCGCGGCCCGCCCGGCCGGCGGCACCGCTTCCGCGCTGTGCCGCACCGCCGCCCTCGGCCTGCCCATGTCCGTCGACTTCGTCGTGCGCATGGCCGGAGCGCTCGCCCTGGTCTCCGTCGTCGCCCGGCTCGGCGTCACCGAGATCGCCGCCTACGGCATCGCCACCAAGGCCATGTACGTCGCCACCATGGCCTTCTACGCCGTCCGCCAGGCCGCCGCCATCCACACCGCGCACCTGCTGGGCGGCGGAGACGACCAGCGCCGGGCCGTCGGCCGGCAGGCCCTGGTCCTCGGCGGACTGCTCGGGGCGGGCGCGGCCGTCCTGCTGCTGCTCGCCGCGGGACCGGTGATGCGCGGCTTCGGAGCCGAGCCGGCCGTCGCCGCGGCCGGCGCCCTGTTCCTGCGCTGCCTCGGCCCCTACCTGCTGCTCATGGCCGGGTTCATCGCCCTCGCGGGGGTCTTCGAGGGCAGCGGCGACTCACCGAAGCTCGCGCGGGTCACCGTCGCCGGCGTCCTGCTCCAGCTGCCGCTCGCGTACGTGCTCTCGGCCGCCCTCGGCCTCGCCGGGATCTGCCTGGCCATGGCGGTCGCCATGGCGGCCCAGTGCACGGCCCTCGGCGTGCTGCGCCGCCGGACCGCACGGAACGCGGCTCAGGAGGAGACCGGGACCCGGTCCTTCTCCCTCTCCGCCTGAGCGGGGATCCGCACCGGGCCGGCCGCCTCCAGGCGCGGCTCGGTGACCGTCTGCCGCCACAGGATCCGGCAGGCGGAGACCGTGGCCGCGACGAGCAGCCCGTTCCGTACCAGCAGCAGCGCGATGCCCAGCGGGTCGCTGTCCCCGACGTGCGAGAACCACACCGGGAACTCGAACTGGGTCACCGCCGTCGCCCAGAGCACCAGATACGCGGGCCGGCGCATCCGGCTCGCCCGGTACACCAGGCACACCGCGGCGAGCCCCACCAGCCAGATCATGTACTGCGGGCTGATCACCCGGCTCGTCGTCGTGAACAGCAGTACCGCCACGAAGGCCGCGTCCGCCGTGGTCGTCGTGGTGTGGCGGCGGGCCCGCAGCCGCCACACGAGCAGCCAGCCGAAGGCGGCGACCGTCAGCAGCATCGCCGCCGTGGACACCGCCCCGACGCCCGGACCGAGGAACTCGATCGAGCCGTAGTTCATCCGCGCCTCGCCCGGCCAGCCGAAGTGCCGGGCCACGTGGAAGACCAGCGCGCCGAGCGACTCGACCTCGGTGCCCCGGTCCCGCTGGAAGCCCAGGAAGGCCAGCGCCCCGGGCGCCGCGAGCACGCACAGCGTCAGCACGCCGGCCGCCGCGCCCACGGCCGTGCTCCAGGAACGGAAGGTGGCCCGGCCGCGCGCGGTGCCGGCGAGCAGGAGCACCGGCCAGACCTTCAGCGTCGCGCCGAACCCGGCGAGCGCGCCGAGCACGGCAGGGCTGCGCAGCGCCGCGAGCAGGCCCGCCACCGCCACCGCGGTCACCATCAGGTCGTAACGGCAGTAGGCGGTCGGGCCGAGCAGCGGCACACCCGCCAGCCACAGCCACGCACCGCGCATCGAGCGGCTGGGACGCCGCCCCGTGTACACCAGCAGCCCGAAGACGAACGCGTCGCAGACCAGCGCGAGCAGGAAGAAGGCCGAGGAGTAGCCGAGGAACGGCAGCAGGAGGGGGGAGAGGATCGCCAGCGCGGCGGCCGGCGGGTACTGCCAGGTGACGTCGTCCAGCGGATAGGTGCCGGTCCTCAGGACCTCGAACCAGCCCTGGTATATCTCCTCGACGTCGCTGGTCACGTCGGGGCCCGGGATCACCACGACCTTGAAGACGCAGAGCAGGATCAGGGCCCGGGTCAGTGCCCACAGTGCTATCGGCTTGCGCAGACCGTCGTACGACACCGTCCCCACCGCGCCCGTCATACCTGTCCTGCTTCCTGTCCTGTCGGTCCGCCGGGGCGGAGGGTGGTGGTGCCGGGCTGGAGGCGCGACCACGGTACTGTCGGCCACGATGCACAAGACCCTGATCGTAACGAACGACTTTCCGCCACGTCCCGGCGGAATCCAGGCCTTCCTGCACAACATGGCGCTGCGCCTGGATCCCGAGCGGATCGTGGTCTACGCCTCCACGTGGAAGCGCAGCCGCGAAGGGATCGAGGCGACCGCCGCGTTCGACGCGGAACAGCCTTTCACGGTCGTCCGCGACCGCACCACCATGCTGCTGCCGACTCCTCGGGTCACCGCCCGGGCGACCGCGCTGCTGCGCGAGCACGGCTGCGAGGCGGTGTGGTTCGGCGCGGCGGCCCCGCTCGGCCTGATGGCCCCCGCGCTGCGCCGGGCCGGCGCCCGGCGCGTCGTCGCCACCACGCACGGGCACGAGGCGGGCTGGGCCCAGCTGCCCGCCGCCCGGCAGCTGCTGCGGCGGATCGGCGAGGGCACCGACACCCTCACCTACCTCGGCGAGTACACCCGCTCCCGGATCGCGAGCGCCCTCACCCCGGCCGCGGCCGCGCGCATGACGCAGCTCCCGCCGGGCGTGGACGAGAAGACCTTCCACCCCGACTCGGGCGGCGCCGAGGTGCGCGAGCGGCTCGGGCTGAGCGACCGCCCGGTGGTCGTGTGCGTCTCCCGGCTGGTGCCGCGCAAGGGCCAGGACACCCTGATCCTCGCCATGCCGGAGATCCTGCGCCGGGTGCCCGACGCGGTGCTGCTGATCGTCGGCGGCGGCCCGTACGAGGAGGACCTGCGCAAGCTCGCGGTCTCGACCGGTGTGGCCGGATCCGTACGGTTCACCGGCGCGGTGCCGTGGTCGGAGCTGCCCGCGCACTACGGGGCGGGAGACGTCTTCGCCATGCCCTGCCGCACCCGTCGCGGCGGCCTGGACGTGGAGGGCCTCGGCATCGTCTACCTGGAGGCCTCCGCGACCGGCCTCCCGGTCGTCGCGGGCGACTCGGGCGGCGCGCCCGACGCCGTCCTCGACGGCGAGACCGGCTGGGTGGTCCGCGGCGGGGTCCCCGAGGACACCGCCGACCGCGTCGCCACGCTGCTCCTCGACCCGGAGCTGCGCGCCCGCATGGGCGAGCGCGGCCGGCGCTGGGTCGAGGAGCGCTGGCGCTGGGACCTGCTGGCCGAGCGCCTCAGGGAACTGCTCTAGGGCGCGTCCGGAACGTCCTGTCCGGCTGCGAGGCCCGCGAGCCCTGCCCGCCGGGCGGACGACGCTGCTTCCGGACGCCCCGGACGCCCCGGACGCCCCGGGCGCCCGTCCGGCTCGCGACGCCGCGAGCCCTGCCCTCCGGGCGGACACGGCCCGGGCGGCCCGGCCCGGGAGTGTCCGGAAAGGAGCGCCGGGCGGACCTTCCGGCCGCGCGCTAGCTCGCCGGCAGGTAGTCGGTCAGCGCGCAGCCGTCGACGAGGAGCTTCTCGCTGCGGTAGCCGTCGGGCACCTTGAAGCCCTTCTCGCAGGTGAAGAGCAGCACGTCCGACTTCAGCAGGGCCCGTGAGGTGGACTCGTCGCCCGCGACGAGCGCGAAGTCCTGGCCCAGCAGGAAGCGGGTGCCGTGGCCCGCCGCCGCGGCCTTCTTGGCGGTCTGCTGGAACTTCTCCATGTCCGAGACGGACAGCAGCGTGACGGTGTCGCGGGCGTCGTCGCCGCACGTCCCGCGCTCCTTGATCGCCCAGGCCGGGTCCTTCGCCTCGGTGCCCATGGTGCCGACGTCGCCCGTGCCGGTGCGCAGGTCGCTGCACATGGTGTGCGAGGCGACCAGCTTCTCGATCGCCGCCATGTCGCCGGCCGCGGGCAATCCGGCGTCCTCTCCCCAGGAGCTGCTGCACCCGGTCAGGACGACCAGGGAGGTGAGGGCCGCGCCCAGGGCGGCGGCGGTGCGCTGGAGCCGCATGACTGCCTTTCGTGTCGTGTGTGCCGTGTGTGGTCGTCTGCACGGAATTGACCATTCCGGCCCCGACGCGCGCGAACGCCCCCGGCCGGCCCGTGAGACGGGCCCGCCAGGGGCGTTCCGAAGAGCCGTCAGGCCCGGTAGATCGCCTCGATCTCGTCGGCGAAGTCCTTCGCCACGACGTTGCGCTTCAGCTTCAGGGACGGGGTGATGTGCCCCGCCTCCTCCGTGAACTGCGCCGACAGGATACGGAACTTCCGCACCGACTCCGCCTTCGAGACCGCCGCGTTGCCGTCGTCGATGGCGCGCTGGACCTCCGCGACCAGGTCCGCGTCCTCGCGCAGGGAGGCGGCCGTCGAGCCGGCCGGCTTGCCGTGCTCCGCCGCCCAGCGGCCCAGGAACTCCTCGTCGAGGGTGACGAGCGCGCCCACGAACGGGCGTCCGTCGCCGACCACCATGCACTCGGCGACCAGCGCGTGGGCCCGGATCCGGTCCTCGATGACCGCCGGGGCGACGTTCTTGCCGCCCGCCGTCACCAGGATCTCCTTCTTGCGGCCCGTGATCGCGAGGTAGCCGTCCTCGTCCAGGGTGCCGATGTCACCGGTGTGGAACCAGCCGTCCGCCAGCGCCTCGGCCGTCGCGGCCTCGTTGTTCCAGTAGCCGGAGAAGATGTGCTCGCCGTGCAGCAGCACCTCGCCGTCGTCGGCGATCCGCACCACCGAGCCCGGCAGCGGCTGGCCGACCGTGCCGATCTTCTGCCGGTCCCACGGGTTGAACGCGGTCGCCGCGCACGACTCCGTCAGGCCGTAGCCCTCCAGGACCGTGAAGCCGATGCCGCGGAAGAAGTGCCCGAGCCGCTCGCCCAGCGGCGCGCCGCCGGAGATCGCGTACTCGCCGCGCCCGCCGAGCACCGCCCGCAGCTTGCTGAACACCAGCTTGTCGAAGACCTTGTGCTTCAGCTTCAGGCCGAAGGACGGGCCCTGCGGGGTGCTCAGCGCGCGGCTGTACGCGATGGCCGTGTGCGCGGCCCTGTCGAAGATCTTGCCCTTGCCGTCGGCCTGCGCCTTGGCCCGGGCCGAGTTGTAGACCTTCTCGAAGACCCGCGGCACGCCGAGGATCAGCGTCGGCCGGAAGGAGGCGAGTTCGTCGGTGAGGTTCTTGATGTCGGGCACGCAGCCCAGCTTGATCGGCGCCATCACGGAGGCGACCTCGACCAGCCGGCCGAAGACGTGCGCCGCCGGCAGGAACAGCAGCACCGAGCACTCGCCGGTACGGAACAGCGGCTTCAGGCGCTCGACCACGTTGCCGCACTCGGCGAAGAAGGCGCGGTGGGTCAGCACGCAGCCCTTGGGGCGGCCGGTGGTGCCCGAGGTGTAGACGATCGTCGCCGGGTCGTCCGCGTGGGCGATCGACATCCGGCGGTCGAGCTCCTCGTCGGAGATCTCCGCGCCCTCGGCGGTCAGCCGGGCCACGGCGTCCGCGTCGATCTGCCGCACGCCCTTGAGGGCGGGCAGGTTCGCCCGCACCGACTCCACCGAGGCCTCGTGAGCCGGGGTCTCGACGAGCGCGAGGGAGGCGCCCGAGTCGCCGAGGATCCACTGGATCTGCTCCGGCGAGCTGGTCTCGTACACCGGCACGGTCACCGCGCCCGCGCTCCAGATCGCGAAGTCGAGCAGCACCCACTCGTAGCGGGTACGGGACAGCAGCGCGACCCGGTCGCCCGGCTCCACGCCGGCCGCGACGAGGCCCTTCGCCGCCCCCCGGACCTCGGCGAGGAACTGCTTGGCGGTGACGTCCGCCCAGGCCCCGGCCACCTTGCGCCCCATCACGGCGACATCTGGGTGCTGGGAGGCGTTGCGGCGGATGAGATCCGTCAGGTTGCCGTCCGTGGGGACCTCGTACAGGGCCGGAAGGCTGAACTCGCGCAAGACTGCTGCTCCTCATCGGGCGCCGGCGCCACGACTCTGTGTGACGCGCCGGTGCGGTCCATGATCGGGCAGGGTGCTCTGTGTGGGGGTGAGCACGACTGTGGACTGCCCGGACGTTACCCATCAGTACGCGGTTCCCGATAGGGGGTGCAGGTCAGATGTTCCGTGCGTCACACACGGCTGGTCCTGCTCGCCGCACAGTAATCCACCGCTTTCCCGACTCCCAAGTAACCGCAGGTCGTACCCCCTAGGCTGAGCTCATGCGGATCAACGTGGTGAGCGACGTGCACGGCAACACGGGAGCCCTCGCCAAGGCCGGGGAGGGCGCCGACGCCCTCATATGCCTCGGCGACCTGGTGCTCTTCCTCGACTACGCCGACCACAGCCGCGGCATCTTCCCCGACCTCTTCGGCGTCGAGAACGCCGACCTGATCGTCGAGCTGCGCACCGCCCGCCGCTTCGAGGAGGCCCGTGACCTGGGCCGCCGCCTGTGGGGCGACCTCGGCATCGACCGCGCGTCGGCCATCGAGTCGGCCGTCCGCCGGCAGTACGCCGAGATGTTCGCCGCCTTCCCCACCCCGACCTATGCCACCTACGGCAACGTCGACATCCCCGGCCTGTGGCCCGAGTACGCCCGGCCCGGCACCACCGTCCTCGACGGCGACCGGATCGAGCTCGACGGCCTCGTCTTCGGCTTCGTGGGCGGCGGCCTGCGCACCCCGATGCGGACCCCGTACGAGATCTCCGACGAGGAGTACGCCGCCAAGGTCGAGGCGCTCGGCGAGGTCGACGTGCTCTGCTCCCACATCCCGCCGGACGTCCCCGAGCTCACGTACGACACCGTCGCCCGCCGCTTCGAACGCGGCAGCCGCGCCCTGCTCGACGCCATCCGCCGCGTACGGCCCCGGTACGCGCTCTTCGGCCACGTCCACCAGCCGCTGGCCCGCCGGATGCGGGTCGGCGCGACCGAGTGCGTCAACGTCGGCCACTTCGCCGCGACCGGGCGGCCGTGGACCCTGGAGTGGTGACGGGCCCGTGACGACGGCGCGATAGCCTGCACGCAGACACGGATCGCGTCCATACGAGGAGCCCCCGCGATGGCGGAACACACCAGCTCGAGCATCACCATCGAGGCGGCCCCGGCCGAGGTCATGAGCGTCATCGCCGACTTCGCCCGCTACCCCGAGTGGACGGGTGAGGTGAAGGAGGCCGAGGTCCTGGAGACCGACGCGGCCGGGCGCGCGGAGAAGGTCCGGCTGCTTCTCGACGCGGGCGCGATCAAGGACGACCACACCCTCGCCTACACCTGGACCGGCGACGACGAGGTCTCCTGGACCCTGGTGAAGTCCCAGATGCTGCGCGCCCTCGACGGCTCCTACCGCCTCGCGCCCGCGGCGGGCGGCTCGCGGACCGAGGTGACCTACCAGCTCACGGTCGACGTCAAGATCCCCATGCTCGGCATGATCAAGCGCAAGGCGGAGAAGGTCATCATCGACCGCGCCCTGGCAGGCCTGAAGAAGCGCGTCGAATCCCCGAAGTAACCCCCCGGCCCCGCGCCCTCCGCCGCGGGTCCCGGCAGGGTTGCGCCCGCCCAGCTCGGGCCGCGACGCCCGTTGTGGGCTGCGCCCGGCGCCGCGCGCCTGCGCCCCGCCCGGCGCCGCGGGCCTGCGCCCCGCCCGGCGCCGCGGGCCTGCGCCCCGCCCGGCGCCGCGGGCCTGCGCCCCGCCCGGCGCCGCGGGCCTGCGCCCCGCTCGGGCCTGCGCCCGCCCCACTCGGCCTGCGCCCGCCCGTTGCGGGGCTGCGCCCGGCGGTCCTCGTTGTGGGCAGTCGTTCCTCCCCCAGACTTCGTCCGGGGGGACCCCCAGGGCGGAACGGGTGGGCACAACGGAACGCAGCGCCTTGCCGCTTTGACGCCCGCCGAGACGGTGCGGCGCCGTAAGGGGTGGGCGTAGGTGCAGGGAGCGGGGCGCGCCGCCAAGCGCGGTCCCGTGTGCCCACCCGTCCCGCCCCAGCGGGACGACTGCCCACACGGAGGCGGCGAGCGTGGTCGGGTGCCAAGCGCGGGCGGAACGCCCACACGGCGTGGGCGGGCGGTGGGCCACACAGAGGCGGGCGAGCGCCGGGTCCGCGCGGGGGGGCGGGCGTGAGGGCCGCGCCCTGTGGGCGGAGCCCGCACGGAGGCGGGCGGGTGGGTCCGCAGGGAGGTGCCGGTACCGTCGGGGGATGCGGATCATTCTTGTGACCGGGACCGGCGGGGCCGGACGAAGCGCCGTGGCCGCCGGAACCGCGCTCGCCGCGGCCCAGGCCGGCCGTCGCGTCCTGCTCGTCCCGGAGGACGCCGGCGAACTGGACGGCCCGACGGTCGCCCCGCCCGACCCCGCCGCGGACTTCCGCCGCGAGTTCCTCGCCCTGCAGGCCCGCTCCGGAGTCGCCTTCGACCTGCTCGGGGCCGCGCCCTTCGAGGAGGCCGAGCTCACCGAGCTGCCCGGCAGCGGCCACTTCGCCCTGCTGCGGGCCCTGCGCGACGCCGCCGCCGGCGCCTGGGACCTCGTCGTCGTCGAGCTGCCCCCCGTCCGCGAGGCGCTCGCGCTGCTCGCCCTGCCCGAGCAGCTCCGCCGCTACCTGCGCCGCCTCCTGCCGCCCGAGCGCCAGGCTGCCCGCGCGCTGCGCCCGATGCTCGCCCAGCTCGCCGGCGTACCCCTGCCCGCGCAGTGGCTGTACGAGACCGCCGCCCGCTGGGAGGCCGAGCTGGCCGCCGTCCAGGAAGTGATCGACGCACCGGGCACCAGCGTGCGGCTCGTCGTCGAACCGGGCCCCGCCGCCGCGGAGGCGCTGCGCACCGCCCGGCTCGGGCTGGCCCTGCAGGGCCTCGCCCTCGACACCGTCGTCGCCAACCGCGTCCTGCCCGCCGACTCGTCCGACCCCTGGTTCGCCGGCCTCGCCGCCGAACAGCGCCGCCACCTCGCCGCGCTCCGCGAGGCCCACCCCGAGCTGCACGAGCTGCCGCACCTGGGCCGCGCCCCGCGCGGGCCCGAGGACCTGGTCCTGCTCGCCGTACCGGAGCCGGCCGCGCCCCCCGCCGCGCCCGCCTGGACCGTCGAGGACCGCCGCGCCGAGGACGGCATCCTCGTGTGGCACGTCCCGCTGCCCGGCGCCGTCAAGGACGGGCTCTCCCTCGTCCGCCGCGGGGACGAACTCCTCCTCTCCGTCGGCCCGTTCCGCCGCGCCGTCCCGCTGCCCGCCGTCCTGCGCCGCTGCACCGTCACCGGCGCCGGCCTCATCGACGGCGACCTGCGCATCCGCTTCACCCCGGACCCCGGACTCTGGCCGAGGAGTACTCCCTGACCCGCGCGCGAGGCGTGTACCGTCGACCGTAGAAGCATGGAGGAGTACGCCATGAGCGATTCGGACGCCTGGGCCAAGGCCTGCGCAGAGGACCTGGAGGCCGAGAAGGCCCGCCGCCGCGCGCACCGCGGAGAGGAGCCCGGCACCCCGGCCGAGGAGTTCCGCAAGCTGTTCGAGGCCGTCGCCGACAAGCTCGGCGGCACGTTCGGCGGCTCGCTCGCCGGTGGCCAGGCGGCCGCCACCGTCCAGCAGGTCGTCAACCAGGCGAAGGCGCTCGTCGAGCCCGTCATCGAGCGCAATCCGCAGGTCTTCGACCACCTCGCCGCCGCCGGCAACGAGCTCCTCGCCGCCTACCGCTCCGCCGTCCAGGGGCAGGAGGCCCGCTGGACCCGCGGCGACAGCCGGCAGGCCACCGGCGCGGACGCCGACGAGGCGGGCACCGGGGAGCACAAGGACCACCAGCACACCGAGGGCGAGGGACGGGACGACCGCCCGGACGACGGGCCCGCGACCGGGCAGCACATCGACCTGGACTGATCAGGAGGGGCGCCCTCCTCGGGTACGGTGGGCCCTAGCGGGGCTCGACCGAAAACTGAGGGACACATGGGACTCACCATCGGCGTCGACATCGGCGGCACCAAGATCGCGGCCGGCGTGGTCGACGAGGAGGGCAACATCCTCGACACGCACACCGTGCCCACCCCGCCGACCCCCGAGGGCATCGTCGACGCCATCTGCGCCGCGGTCTCCGAGGCCGGCAAGGGGTACCAGATCGAGGCCGTCGGCATCGGAGCCGCGGGCTACGTCGACGACAAGCGCGCCACCGTCCTCTTCGCGCCGAACATCGACTGGCGGCACGAGCCGCTGAAGGACAAGGTCGAGCAGCGGGTCGGCCTCCCGGTCGTCGTCGAGAACGACGCCAACGCGGCCGCCTGGGGCGAGTACCGCTTCGGCGCCGGCCAGGGCCACGAGGACGTCATCTGCATCACGCTCGGCACCGGCCTCGGCGGCGGCATCATCATCGGCAACAAGCTGCGCCGCGGCCGCTTCGGCGTGGCCGCCGAGTTCGGCCACATCCGGGTCGTCCCGGACGGCCTGCTCTGCGGCTGCGGCAGCCAGGGCTGCTGGGAGCAGTACGCCTCCGGCCGCGCCCTCGTCCGGTACGCCAAGCAGCGCGCCGCCGCCACCCCCGAGAACGCGAAGACGCTCCTCGCGCTCGGCGACGGCACCCCCGAGGGCATCCAGGGCAAGCACGTCAGCGAGGCCGCCCGGGCCGGCGACCCGGTCGCCAGGGACTCCTTCCGCGAGCTCGCCCGCTGGGCCGGCGCGGGCCTCGCGGACCTGGCGTCGCTCTTCGACCCGTCGGCCTTCATCGTCGGCGGCGGCGTCTCCGACGAGGGCGAGCTGGTCCTCGAGCCGATCCGCAAGTCCTTCCGGCGCTGGCTGATCGGCGGCCAGTGGCGCCCGCACGCCCAGGTGCTCGCCGCGCAGCTCGGCAACAAGGCCGGACTGGTCGGCGCGGCCGACCTCGCCCGTCAGGGCTGAGCGGACGCTCTCGGAGCGACGGTGCCCGTCGTGCCCTCTGGGGCGCGGCGGGCACCGCGCCTATCGTGGGCCTCATGGCGATCAGTGCGAACAGTACGATCGGCGAGTTGCCCGACTCCCGTACCGAGCCCGACGGTTCGGCCGTCGTCCGGATCCTCTCCTACAACGTGCGCTCGATGCGCGACGACGAGGACGCCCTCGCCCGGGTGATCCGGGCCTGCGCCCCGGACCTCGTCCTCGTCCAGGAGGCGCCGCGCTTCTTCCGCTGGCGCAAGCACGCGGCCCGGCTCGCCGCCAAGAGCGAGCTCGTCGTCCTGGGCGGTGGGGCCACCGCCGCCGGTCCGCTGCTGATGTGCTCGCTGCGGGCCACCGTGGAACGGACCGAGGACGTCCTCCTGCCGCTCGTCCCGGGCCGGCACCGGCGCGGCCTGGCCACCGCCGTCGTCCGCCTCGGCGGCGCGCGGATCGGCCTGGTCAGCTGCCACCTGAGCCTCTACGAGGAGGAGCGCCACCACCAGGCGGGCCTGCTCCTCGACCGGGTGGCGGCCCTCGGCACAACGCACACGATCGTGGCCGGCGACCTGAACGAGCGCCCCGGCGGCCGGAGCTGGACCCGTCTGACGAAGGAGCTCCAGGACGGCTGGGCGACCGCTCCCTGGGGCACGGAGTACACCTGGCCCGCCACCGCGCCGGACCGCCGTATCGACGCGATCCTGGCCACGCCGGACGTCGAGTTCCTCTCCTGCGGCGTCCCGACGGACCTGGACCCCACCGACCTCGGAACGGCGACGGACCACCTGCCCGTACTGGCGGTGGTCCGTGTGCCGGCGGACGCGGCGGCGACTCCTGCGGCGGCCGCCGGTCCGGCGGCTGCCGGGTAGCTTCCGGTCGGAGGGTGCCTTCGGATCCCCGGATCCCTCCCATCAAAGGTGCCTTCGGATCCCCGGATCCGTCCGATCGGAGGGGCCCACCAGATTCCCCCGGATCCGAGGGAATCACCGGATCCCCCGCATCCACGGGACCCCCGGAGCACCACGGGACCCACGGGGTCCCCCGATCTACACCACCGCGCCCCGGCCCGGGTCGTCGAAGCCGTCGTCGTCCTCGTCGTCGTGCTTCATCCGGGCCACCAGGGTGATGAAGCCGCCCAGGAAGCCGCCCACGCACAGCGTGGTCAGCCACCAGGTCATGTCCCACTGGAGCAGCACCGCGAGCAGCATCAGGACCGGTCCGCCGACCACCGCGAGCCAGGCGAACCTGGTCGTGGTGTCGGCCTCCGGCAGCGGCGGGGGCTCCGGCGGCACGAAGTGGCCCTCGTCGGCGTCCCTGGCGGGCTCGTCCGGCTCGGACAGCGAGTAGTCGCGCGGGCCCCCGCCCAGGCCCACGCCCGGGGCGAAGACAACGGACGAGCCCAGGGCCGGCCTGTCCGGCTCGCCGGGGGCCTCGGGCTTGCGGAACTTGTCCGGCTTCTCCGCGGCGTCCGGGGTGTCCACGGCGTCCGAGGTGCCCCGGGTGCCCGGGGTGTCCACGGCGTCCGGGGTGCCCGGGGCGTCCGGGGCCTCTCGGGTGTCGCGGTCGCGGGTGGCGCGGGCCTCGGGGGCCGGCCCCTCGTCGTCCTCCGGCATGTCGGGGAGCGCCAGGTTCTCCACCGGGCGGAAGGGGCGCGCACCCGGAGGGTCCGCGGGCTCCTCGCCGTACCCGGCGACGATCGCGGCCCAGGCCGCGGCCTCGTCGATGGGCTGCGGCTCGCGCTCCCCGTCCTGCTGTTCAGCCACCGCTCGCGCTTCCCTTCTCGCTGTTCCCGACGTGCTCGCCGACGACCTCCGGAGCGAGCCGGGACACGAACGCCCAGCTCTCCTCGAAAATCCGCTCCGCGTCGTGGTCCAACGTCGCCACGTGGTAGCTCTGTTCCAGCAGGATCTCCTTGACGTCCGTCGACGAGATCCGGCTCAGGATCCGGGCCGAGTCGGCCGGCGGCACCACGTGGTCCTGCGGGCTGTGCAGCAGCACCACCGGCTGGGTGACCTGCGGCAGCTCGGCGTCGACGGTCTGGAAGAAACGCCGCAGCGAGTGGGCGGCGTGCAGCGGAACCCGGTCGTAGCCGAGCTCCGCCACGCCCGGCTTCGCGATGTCGCTGGCGATGCCCTTGGTGGACGGGACGAAGTGGCGGACGACCGGCAGCGCGCGTGCCGCGACCCCGTGCACCTTGTTGCCCGGGTTGACGAGCACGATGCCGCTGACCGCGTCACCGTGCTTCGCCGCGAGCCGCAGGGTCAGCGCGCCGCCCATGGACAGGCCCATGACGAAGACCCGCTCGCAGCGCGCGATGAGCTCGCGCAGCTCGCGGTCGACCTCCGCGTACCAGTCGTGCCACGTGGTGAGCTGCATGTCCTGCCAGCGGGTGCCGTGTCCGGGCAGCAGGGGCAGCGACACCGTCAGTCCGCGCTCGGCCAGGTACTCGGCCCAGGGGCGCATCGACTGCGGGGAACCGGTGAATCCGTGACAGATGAGGACGCCGACCTCGCCGCCCTCGTGGCGGTACGGCTCGGCTCCAGGGAGGACCGGCACGGGGTCTCCTGTTCGGGTTCGACTCCGGACCGCGCTCTCGCGGGCGACCCGAAGCGGCTTCGGTAGGGGAAGGCTTTCACCGTACGCGACCGGACCGACACCGACCAGGGCCGTTCGCACCAAGGAAAGCCGAAGCCGCGCTCCCCACGGCGGTCCGGCCGGTCCCGCACGGGATAAGGTCGTCGTGACGGCACGCGCACAGGTGTGGCGGCACACGGAAGGCTTGACGAGTTGATCTACGGCGCAATGAAGTTCTCCCTCGGAGGGTCCCTGAAGCTCGCCTTCAGGCCCTGGGTGGAGGGCCTCGAGAACGTCCCCGCCGAGGGGCCGGCGATCCTCGCGAGCAACCACCTCTCCTTCTCGGACTCCTTCTTCCTGCCGGCGGTCCTCGACCGCAAGGTCACCTTCATCGCGAAGGCGGAGTACTTCACCACCCCCGGCGTCAAGGGCAAGCTGACGGCCGCCTTCTTCAAGGGCGTCGGCCAGCTCCCGGTCGACCGCTCCGGCGCCCGCGGCGCGGGCGAGGCGGCGATCAAGGCCGGCATCGAGGTCATCGAGAGCGGCGGCCTGTTCGGCATCTACCCCGAGGGCACCCGCTCGCCCGACGGGCGGCTCTACCGCGGCAAGCCCGGCGGTCTGGCGCGCGTGGCGCTGGCCACCGGCGCGCCGGTGATCCCGGTCGCCATGATCGACACCGAGAAGATCCAGCCGCCCGGCAAGATCGTGCCCAAGCTGATGCGCCCGGGCATCCGGATCGGCAAGCCGCTCGACTTCAGCCGCTACCAGGGCATGGAGGGCGACCGCTTCATCCTGCGCTCGGTGACCGACGAGGTCATGTACGAGATCATGAAGCTGTCCGGCCAGGAGTACGTCGACATCTACGCGACGGCCGCGAAGCGTCAGATCGCGGATGCCGAGAAGGCCGCCAAGGAAGCCGTCAAGGCCGAGATCGCGGCACGGGAAGAGTCCGGCGCCTGACCCCTGAGGGGGCGCCCGGGGGTGGGGGAGATGGCCAGGCGCGAACGTGTCGTGCGCATGTCGGTCGAGCAGCCGCTGTGGCGCGCCCTGACCGCGTACCGCGTCCTCACGATGGTGTACGCGGTGCTGATCGGCGTCTTCGGGCGGCACAACTACGAGCGCCCGTGGGTCGAGGTCGCCTTCCTCTCCGTGATGTGCGTGTGGACCCTCGCCACCCTTCCCAACGTGGCGAACGCCCGCAGCTGCACCCGGCGTTTCCTCGTCGCCGACCTCACCGTCGCCCTCACCGGCATCCTGCTCACCCCGGTCGCCGACCTGGACGCCCGGTCGGTGGACGGCCCCACCCTGCCGACCATATGGACCGCCGGCGCCGTCCTCGCGTACGCGATCAAGGGCGGCTGGCGCTGGGCCGGCTTCGCGTCCTCCCTGGTCGCCGTCGCCAACATCATCGAACGCGGCGAACCCAGCCGGGACACCCTGCACAACGTGCTGCTGGTCTGGGTCGCCTCCATCGCCATCGGCTACGTCGTCGAGGTCGCCCGGGCCTCCGAGCGCACCCTCGCCCGGGCCCTGGAGATCGAGGCCGCCACCCGTGAACGGGAGCGGCTCGCCCGCGACATCCACGACAGCGTGCTCCAGGTCCTCGCCATGGTGCAGCGGCGCGGCAACGCCCTCGGCGGCGAGGCCGCCGAGCTCGGCCGGATGGCCGGCGAGCAGGAGGTCGCCCTGCGCACCCTGGTCGCCGGCGGCCTGACCCGTACCTCGTACGTCTCCGAGGACGAGTCCGAGGGCGCGGTCGTCCGGATTGTGGAGGAGCCCGACGAGGACACCGCCGCCGGCGACGGCGACGTCGACCTGCGCACCCTCCTCGCCCCGCGCGCCGGGTCGCGGGTCACCCTCTCCGACCCCGGCACCCCGGTCGTCCTGCCGGTCCGCGCCGCCCGCGAACTGGCCGCCGCCGTCGGCGCCGCCCTGGACAACGTGCGGGTGCACGCGGGGGAGCGGGCCCAGGCGTGGATCCTGGTCGAGGACTGGGGCGACGAGGTGATCGTGACGGTCCGGGACGACGGCCCCGGCATCCCCGAGGGCCGGCTCGACCAGGCCGAGGGCGAGGGCCGGATGGGCGTCGCCCTGTCCATCCGGGGCAGACTGCGGGACCTCGGCGGCAGCGCCGAACTGATCTCGGTCCCGGGACAGGGCACCGAAGTGGAACTGAAGGTCCCGCGCGCACCGCGGGAACGGCGGGGGAAGGCAGGAGCAGCGAAGTGAGCGAGCAGCGGACGGACCAGCAGCCGATCAAGGTCATGGTCGTCGACGACCACCCGATGTGGCGGGACGCGGTCGCCCGTGACCTGGCCGAGGCGGGCCTCGCCGTGGTCGCCACGGCCGGGGACGGCGAGCAGGCCGTGCGCCGCGCGGCCGCCGCCGGCCCCGACGTGCTCGTCCTCGACCTCAACCTGCCCCTCAAGCCGGGCGTCCAGGTCTGCAAGGAGCTCGTCGGCGCCAACCCGGCGCTGCGGGTGCTGGTGCTCTCGGCCAGCGGCGAGCACGCGGACGTCCTGGAGGCCGTGAAGTCCGGCGCCACCGGCTATCTGCTGAAGTCGGCCAGCACCGAGGAGCTCATCGACGCGGTGCGCCGCACCGCCGTCGGCGACCCCGTCTTCACCCCCGGCCTGGCCGGTCTGGTGCTCGGCGAGTACCGGCGGCTCGCCTCCGAGCCCGGCCCGGCGCCCGGCGCCGACGAGCCGAAGGCGCCCCAGCTCACCGACCGCGAGACCGAGGTGCTGCGCCTGGTCGCCAAGGGACTGAGCTACAAGCAGATCGCCGAACGGCTGGTCATCTCGCACCGCACCGTGCAGAACCACGTGCAGAACACCCTCGGCAAGCTCCAGCTGCACAACCGCGTCGAGCTCGTCCGCTACGCCATCGAGCGCGGTCTCGACGACGCCTGATCCCCCTTACGGGGGTGCTCGATTCACTCTCTTCGCCGTGTCAGGGTGACCCACGTCACCACTAGCGTGGGCCGCATTCCCCCCACGTACGGCGAAGGAGTGCCCATGCGCGTCGGTGTGCTGACCGGCGGAGGAGACTGTCCCGGACTCAACGCGGTGATCCGCGCCGTGGTCCGCAAGGGCGTCCAGGAGTACGGCTGGAGCTTCACCGGCTTCCGCGACGGCTGGCGCGGGGTCGTCGACGGCGACACCGCCCCGCTCGACGTCCGGGCCGTCCGCGGCCTCCTGCCGCGCGGCGGCACCGTGCTCGGCTCCTCCCGCACCGATCCGTTCGCGGTCCCCGTCGGCGTCCGCCGGATCCGCGAGCACCTGGCCAAGCACCGGGTCGACGCGCTGATCGCCATCGGCGGCCGCAACACCCTGGGGACCGCCGCCCGGCTGCACGCCGAGCACGGACTGCCGGTCGTGGGCGTCCCCAAGACCATCGACAACGACCTCGCCGCCACCGACTGGACCTTCGGCTTCGACACCGCCGTCGGCATCGCCACCGAGGCCATCGACCGCCTCCACACCACCGCCGACTCGCACCGGCGGGTCCTCGTCGTCGAGGTGATGGGCCGGCACACCGGCTGGATCGCGCTGCACGCCGGACTGGCCGGCGGCGCCAACATCATCCTCGTCCCCGAGCAGCGCTTCGACCTGGACCAGGTCTGCGCCTGGGTCGCCTCCCGCTTCCGGGCCACCTACGCCCCCATCCTGGTCGTCGCCGAGGGCGCCCGGCCCCGCGACGGGGGACCGGCCGAGGGGCCCGCGGGCTCGGTGGGTGCCTGGCTGGCCGCGGCGATCGAGCGCCGCACCGGCAAGGAGGCCCGCACCACCGTCCTCGGGCACGTCCAGCGGGGCGGCAGCCCCAGCGCCTTCGACCGCTGGCTGGCCACCCGCTTCGGGCTGCACGCCGTGGACGCGGTACGGGACGGGGCCCTCGGCACGATGGTCGCGCTCCGCGGTACGGAGGTGGTCCGCGCACCGCTGTCCGCCGCGACCGCCCGCCTCAAGACGGTCGACCCGGGCTTGTACGCGGAAGCCGGGGTGTTCTTCGGATGAGCGTTATATTCACCTCGTCAGCGGAGGAATGGGACACACCCCGGAGGGGCTCGTGGAGATCCTGGCATTCGGCGTACAGGCGGACGAGAAGCCGCTGATCGAGAAGGCCTTCGCGGGACACCACGAGGTGCGCTGCGTGGACGTCTTCCTCAACCAGGACACCGCGCCCATCGCCACCGGCCACGAGATCGTGTCCACCAGCGTCAACGCCGACCTGAACGAGCGGGTGCTGCGGGCCCTCGCGTCCGGCGGCACCCGGATGATCGCCCAGCGCTCCACCGGCTTCAACAACATCGACCTCGAGGTGGCCGAGCGGCTCGGCCTCACCGTCGCCCGCGTCTCGTCCTACTCGCCGTACTCCGTCGCCGAGTTCGCCTGGACGCTGGCCATGGCCGTCAACCGGCGGATCGTCCGCGCCTCCAACCGGACCCGCGACTTCGACTTCCGGCTCGACGGACTCATGGGGCGCGACTTCCGCGGCCGCACCGTCGGTGTCCTCGGCACCGGCAGGATCGGCGAGGCGTTCACCCGGATCGCCCACGGCTTCGGCATGGGTCTGTTGGGGTGGGACATCGCCGAGAACCCCGCCTGCCGTGCGCTCGGCATGAAGTACGTCGACAAGGAACGGCTCTTCGCCGAGGCCGACCTCATCAGCCTGCACGTGCCGCTGCTCCCCGCCACGCACCACCTCGTCGACGCCGCCGCCCTGCGCGCCATGAAGGACGACGCCATCCTGGTGAACTCCAGCCGCGGCGGCCTCGTCGACACCGAGGCCCTGGTCGGCGAACTGCGCGCCGGCCGCTTCACCGGCGTCGGGCTGGACGTGTACGAGGCGGAGGCCGGGCTCTTCTACGTCGACAAGTCCCTGGCGGGCGTCGAGGACGACACCCTGGCCCGCCTGGTGACCTTCCCCAACGTCGTGGTCACCTCCCACCAGGCGTACTACACCACCGACGCGGTCGGCCAGATCATCGACACCACGGTCCGGAACGTCCTCGACTACACCGCCGGGCGGCGCGGCGAGAACGTCCTGGTCCCGCGGTCCTGACCCTCAGACCAGCACGCCCGCCAGCAGCGAGGCGGTGACCGCCGCCCCGTCCGTCGTGAGCACCGACTCCGGGTGGAACTGCACCCCGGCGAAGCCCGGGCCGCGCAGCGCGTGCACCTCGTCCGTCGCCGCGTCCCGGCTCACCTCGATCCGGTGCAGGGCCAGTTCGGTCGCCGTCCGGTCGTCGCAGCGCGCGGTGAAGCTGTTGTAGAAGCCGACCGTCCGCTCCTGTCCGAACAGGTCGATCCGCACCTGCGCGCCCTGGAACGGGGTCCGCTTGCGAACGAGCTCCAGGCCCAGCTCGGCCGCGATCAGCTCGTGACCGAGGCACACCCCGAGCAGGCCGTGCCGGTGCTCGCGCAGCAGCTCGGACGTCAGGTCGCGCAGGAAGCGCATCTTCGGATCGGCCGCGTCCTGCGGGTCGCCGGGTCCGGGGCCGAGCACCACCGGGCCCTCGTGCGCGAGCGCCAGCTCCCGCAGGCCCGGCTCGTCGTAGCGCAGGACCGAGACCTCCAGGCCCGAGGAGCGCAGCAGGTGCGCGAGCATCGCGGTGAAGGTGTCCTCCGCGTCGACCACCAGCGCGTGCCCGGACAGCTCCGCGGACCGGGCCTGCATCTTCAGCCAGAACGGCGCCAGGTCCGCCCGCCGGGCGTCGAGCGCCGCCCGTACCCGGGGGTCGTCGGCGAGGCGCGGCGGCACCGGGGCCGACGCCTGGACCGGCCGGCCCTCCCGTACGCCCAGCGCGGTCAGCACGCCCGCCGCCTTGGCATGGGTCTCGGCGACCTCGCCCGCAGGGTCGGAGTGCCGGACCAGGGTGGCGCCGACCGGCACCCGCAGCGTCCCGTCCGCCGCGATGTCGGCGGTCCGGATGAGGATGGGGGAGTCCAGGGTCTGCGCCCCGCTCTCGTCGGTGCCGAGCAGCGCGAGCGCGCCCGCGTAGTAGCCGCGGCCGCCGACCTCGTGCCGCTCGATGACCCGGCAGGCGTTCTGCAGCGGGGACCCGGTGACGGTCGCCGCGAACATCGTCTCGCGCAGCACCTCGCGCACGTCGAGCGAGGACCGGCCGCGCAGCTCGTACTCCGTGTGGGCGAGATGCGCCATCTCCTTCAGGCGCGGACCGATCACCACCCCGCCCTGGTCGCCGACCGTGCACATCATCTTGAGCTCCTCGTCGACCACCATCGACAGCTCCTCGGTCTCCTTGCGGTCGGCCAGGAACGCGAGCAGGTCCTCCGGGGTCGGTGCGGCACCGGCCGGGTAGCGGTAGGTGCCGCTGATCGGGTTCATCACGACCGTCCCTCCGGTCATGCGCACGTGCACCTCGGGGCTGGCGCCGACCAGCGTGCGGTCGCCGGTGTGCACCACGAAGGTCCAGTAGGCGCCCCGCTCGCCCGCGAGCAGCCGCCGGAACAGGGCCAGCGCGTCGGCCCGGCCGAAGCCCGGGATCCCACCCGTGTAGGTGCGCCGGACGACGAAGTTGGCGCCCTCGCCGCCGCCGATCTCCTCGTCGATCACGCGCCGCACGATCCGCGCGTACTCCTCGTCGGAGACGTCGAAGCCACCGCCCTCGACCCGCACGTCGTGGACCGGCAGCAGGTCGAGGGCCTCGGCGAGCGGCAGCTCGTACGCCTCCTCGGCGACCAGGACGGAGAGCGGGGTGCCGTCGTCGCGGACGTCGAAGCCGCGCTCGCGGATCTGCCGGAACGGCACCAGCGCCAGCGTCGGCCGCGGGCCGACCGGCAGCTCGGCCAGCCGCTCGGCCTCGTGCACCGGGCCGATCAGGACCTCGACGGTGTCGTGGTCCCGGCCAGGGGTGCGCCGGCGCAGCAGGGCGAACGGCGGGGCGGAGTCGTCGAGGAGACGGGAGAGGTCCATGGGGCGTCGTTCCTTCCGGGGATCGTGGAGATCGGGGAGAGGAACGGCCTCGCGGGTACGAGAAAGGCCGCCCCTCGGGCGGCCTTCGCGTGTGTCGGTGTACGCGCAGTCAGTGGGCCGCCGGATGAGCGGTCCACCACCAGTTCTGGGTCGAAGGACGGGTGCGCGTGAACATGGGGGCACTGTAGCGCGCCTCCGGTCCGCCGCGCGCCCTCGTCCACGGTGTGGACCAGGGGGCGGCGGTCACCTCCACCGGTCGTCCGCCCGTACCGGAGCGGCGCCGCTCACCGTGGTGACCTCGTCCGCCCGCACCCAGGCCAGCCGGTGGTTGTAGCGGATCGGGAGGTACGTGACGGTGCCGACGACGTTCTCCTGCGCGGAGCCGAACCAGTCGTCGCCCCTCACCGGGGCCCCGGCCGTCGCGTACGCCTGGCCCGCCGGGAGGGCGTACCGGGTCAGGTGGTCGGGGTCGTCCGTCGGGGCCGTCAGGTCCGCCGCCTGGTAGGCGGCGGTCTCCGGGAAGGCGCGTCCGTAGAGCCGGACGGTGACCCCGGCCCTGGCCTTCACCACGGTCGGGGAGCCGGACACCGGCACGGTGTACCGGCCGCCGGGATTGTGGAACCAGACCTTCCGGCCGGCGTACCAGATCGCCGTCCAGTCGGTACGGGCCTCCGCGACCACGTAGGCGCCGCCCGCGCGGACCTTGTTCGCCCAGTTCGAGCCCTCGGACCACAGGGCCGAGAAGTACGGGTCGGCCGGCGTCGACGCGCTCGTCGACGGCTGGGTGCGGAGGTAGCCGAAGTTGGCGGGGCGCGGCGCGACGGGCGTGCCGCCCTGGTACGTGAGCGTGGGCCGGTTGGCCGTGGTGAACGGCGGCACCACACGCACCACCTGCCCGGCCCTCGGCAGGCCGCCGGCGGCGCCCGCCGGCGCGCCCAGCAGGGACATGAAGTGGTTCCAGTCCCAGAACGGACCCGGGTCCCAGTGCGTCCTGCCGATCGAGCCGTCGAGCTGCACCGGCACCTCGTCGTGGCCGATGACGTGCTCGCGGTCGAGCGGAATGCCGTACACGTCGGCCAGATACGCCACGAGCGCCGCGGTCGACTCGTACTGCGGCTCGGTGTACCAGCTGCTCTCGCGGATCGCGTAGCCCTCGTGCTCCACGCCGATGGCGTGCATGTTGAGCGACCAGTTGCCGGCGTGCCAGGCCAGGTTCCTGTTCTGCACCATCTGGGTGACGAGACCGTCCGAGGCGCGTACCAGGTAGTGGGCGCTGGCCTTGACCGCCGGGTCGGTCAGGGCGGCGAGGGAGCCCGCGTAGCCGCCCTCGGTGTCGTGGATGACGATCTGCCGGATGGCCATGCCCTGGGCCGGCCGGTCGGCGACGGTGTAGTTCCGCTCGCCGTCGGGGCCGGTCCGGGACGGGACGACGTCACAGTTCAGCGTCGCCGGGCAGGCGGGGGTCGGGGCCTGCGCGGTGCTCGCGGGGGTCGCGAGCGGCACCCGGGCCGGCTTCGCCGGCCGCACCGACGGGTCGGCCGGCAGCACGACCAGCTCGCCGTCCGGCGTCCGCTGCCGCTCCCCGGTCCTGATCGACTCGAAGACCCGCCGGGCGAACAGCTCGGCGCCCTTCCGGTCCGGCGACTGGCTGTACCGCGCCACGGCCGGGTACCAGGCGCCCGGGTCGTCCGGCAGGGCGCCGGTGGCCTCGCGCTGGTAGGCGGCGAGCAGCGCCGCGCCCGCCCGGACGCTCTGCACCGGGTCGCGCATCAGCTCCCCGGGCGAGCTGCCGGTCAGCTCGGCCGCCCGGTCGAGGGTGTGCAGGCGGGGGTCGTCGGTGTCGACCGTCTCCCGCGACAGGATCCGCAGCACGCGGGCCGGCCGGAAGGTCCGCTCGATCTCCGGCCGCCCGCTCTCGTTGAGATGGGCGAGCCGCTCGGCGTCGTCCGGCCGCTCGACGTCCTCCGGGTCGACCTTGGTCAGCCCCATGACGCCGTACGCGCCGGTCGTGCTCGGCTCGCCGTCGTGCCCGTTCCACCGGGTCTGCCGGTAGGAGACGGCCATCAGCACGCTGCGCGGCACGCCGAACTCGCGCGCCGCGTCGGCGAACGCCGCCCCGAGCGGGCCACGGGCGGCGTGGTCGCCGTTCGTGCCTCTGCCGTTCCTGCCGTCCGCACCGCCGAACGTGCCCGGGGACGCCACCGCGAGGGTGCCGATCGCGGCGGTGGCGACGAGCGCCGCCACCGAGCCCAGGAGCAGTCGCTTCTTCGTGCGGTCCTTGCGGTGTCCGTGACGCACACCCACCTCTGAGTTTCTGTCGTCCGCGGTCGATCGACCGCGCGAAGGGCCGGATCGTGACGGGAAGGGTTAACGTGCGGCTCCCCGGAAGGTGTCGCGCGCGTGGCCGTCCGGGGGGCAGGCGAGACCTCTCGTCTCAGCCAATGGGCACAGGGACGAGACGGGGCGAAGACCCCGTACTGTGGTGCACGTGACCGTGAACGCTGATAACCACGCCGTCGCCAAGGCGACCTGGCGAGACCTGCCCGCGGCGCAGCAGCCCGAGTACCCCGATGCCGAGGCTCTGCGCGATGTGATCGCGGACCTCGAGTCGTATCCTCCGCTCGTCTTCGCCGGCGAGTGCGACCAGCTGCGCGCCCGGATGGGAGCCGTCGCCCGTGGCGAGGCGTTCCTCCTTCAGGGTGGCGACTGCGCCGAGGCCTTCGACGCCGTGTCCGCCGACCACATCCGGGCCAAGCTGAAGACCCTGCTCCAGATGAGCGCCGTCCTCACCTACGCGGCCTCCGTGCCCGTCGTGAAGGTCGGCCGCATCGCCGGGCAGTACTCCAAGCCCCGCTCGAAGGGGACCGAGACCCGTGACGGCGTGACGCTGCCGACCTACCGCGGCGACTCCGTCAACGGCTTCGACTTCAACGAGAAGGCCCGCGTCCCGGACCCCGAGCGCCTGAAGCGGATGTACCACGCCTCCGCGTCGACGCTGAACCTGGTCCGTGCCTTCACCACCGGTGGCTACGCCGACCTGCGCCAGGTGCACGCCTGGAACCAGGACTTCGTGAAGTCCTCCCCGTCGGGCCAGCGCTACGAGCAGCTCGCCCGGGAGATCGACAACGCGCTGAACTTCATGAAGGCCTGTGGCACCGACCCGGCCGAGTTCAAGGCGGTGGAGTTCTACGCCTCGCACGAGGCGCTGCTGCTCGACTACGAGGGCGCCCTGACCCGGACGGACTCGCGGACCGGCAAGCTGTACGACACCTCCGGCCACATGGTCTGGATCGGTGAGCGCACCCGTCAGCTGGACCACGCGCACATCGAGTTCTGCTCGCAGATCGCCAACCCGATCGGCATCAAGCTCGGCCCGACCACCACGGTCGACGAGGCGCTGACGTACATCGACCGTCTGGACCCCGAGCGCGAGCCGGGCCGGCTGACCTTCATCGTCCGCATGGGCGCCGACAAGGTCCGCGACAAGCTCCCCGAGCTGGTCGAGAAGGTCACCGCCTCGGGCGCGACGGTCGCCTGGGTGACCGACCCGATGCACGGCAACACCTTCGAGGCCGCCTCCGGCCACAAGACCCGCCGCTTCGACGACGTCCTCGACGAGGTCAAGGGCTTCTTCGAGGTCCACAAGGCGCTGGGCACCCACCCCGGCGGCATCCACGTCGAGCTCACCGGTGACGACGTCACCGAGTGCGTGGGCGGCGGCGACGAGATCTTCGTCGACGACCTGCACCAGCGCTACGAGACGGCCTGCGACCCGCGGCTCAACCGCAGCCAGTCGCTGGACCTGGCGTTCCTGGTCGCGGAGATGTACCGCGATCAGTAAGTAGGTTGCTACGACGACGGGGCGCGGATCCATGTGATCCGCGCCCCATCGTCGTAGGAAGGGCTTTTGCGCCATCCACCCGCCGGGTAAGGTTAGGTTAGCCTTATCGATCTAGGCGGGAGGTGAACCGCGTGTACGTCTGCTCATGCTTCGCAGTCACGGAGAAGCAGGTCAAGGAGCATGCGGAGGCCGGCGCCTGCACGCCCCGCCAGATCGCCTCGGCCTGCAAGGCGGGCACCGACTGCGGTTCGTGTGTACGGCGCATTCAGGCCATCCTCGGGCGCGGCAACTGCCCCCGACGTGAGCTCGTGGACCAGGGCATGCCGGCCCTGACGGCGGGGGTCGGCGAACTCGCCGAGGTCACCGAGCTCGCCGAGCTCGCCGAGGCGCCCGGGCTGCGGGAAGCCGCTTAGCCCGTCCGGGTGCCGCCGGCTCCGACCCGGATCAGCTCGGCTGCTCGATCAGCGTCGAGCAGTACAGCGCCTCACCCAGCTGCTCGATCAGCTCCAGCTGCGTGTCCAGGTAGTCGATGTGGTGCTCCTCGTCCGCCAGGATCTCCTCGAAGAGATTGGCCGAGGTGATGTCGCCCTTGGCCCGCATGACCTCGATCCCGCGCTTCAGCCGGTCGATCGCCTCCACCTCGACCTGGCGGTCGGCCTCGAACATCTCCTTGACCGTCTGGCCCACGCGGACATGGAAGAGGCGCTGGTAGTTGGGGAGGCCGTCCAGCATGAGGATGCGCTCGGTCAGCTTGTCCGCGTGCTTCATCTCGTCGATGGACTCTTCGCGGGTGTACTTGGCGAGCTTCGTCCAGCCCTTGTTGTCCTGGATGCGGTAGTGCAGCCAGTACTGGTTGATCGCCGTCAGCTCGCCGGTCAGCTGCTCGTTGAGGAACTCGAGGACCTCGGGGTCGCCCTGCATCGCTTCAGGATCCTTCCACGCATGTCGGTGCCGCCACTGGGCAGGATGGCCGCATCCTTGCAGCGCTCCCGGGCGGCGTCCAGTAAGTACAGGCTTACTGTGGGTTGCCTCGATTGTGGGAATATCGGCAGGTTGTCGAGGCATGGCTGGTCATGACCACCCCTCGCGGTCTGTCACCATGGATGACATGGGTCAGCCGGAGGGCGGAGCACGCCGGGAAGAAGCAGCGGCGGTGTCGGATCTTCCGCCGGGCCAGCGCCTCCAGCGCGGCTGGCCGGTGACCCACTACGGTCCCGTCCCGCGTTTCAAGCCGGACCGCTGGGAGTTCCGGGTCTTCGGGGCGACCGCCGACGGCGACAAGCGCTGCTGGAACCACGAGGAGTTCTCGGCGCTGCCCTTCGCGACCGTCGTGGCCGATCTGCACTGCGTCACGAAGTTCAGCATGCTCGGGGCCGAATGGGGCGGCGTGCCCGCCCGGACGCTCCTGGAGCTCGCCCCGCCCGCCCCGGGGGTCACGCACGTCATGGTCTGGGCGGAGTACGGCTACAGCGCCAACATGCGGCTCGCCGACTTCGCGTCCGAGCGCACCATCTTCGCCACCCACAAGGACGGCGAGCTGCTCACCGCCGAGCACGGCTTCCCGCTGCGGCTCGTGGTGCCGCACCTGTACGCGTGGAAGGGCCCCAAGTGGGTCCGGGGCGTGGAGTACATGGCCGCCGACCGGCGTGGCTTCTGGGAGGAGCGCGGGTACCACAACATCGGTGACCCGTGGACGGAGCAGCGCTACTCGTACCAGGAGGAGCCGGGCGACGGCCCTGAGCTCTGACGGACCGGGCGTCCGTCAGGG
This sequence comes from Streptomyces sp. NPDC053431, assembly GCF_044544925.1. Classification (NCBI taxonomy): domain Bacteria; kingdom Bacillati; phylum Actinomycetota; class Actinomycetes; order Kitasatosporales; family Streptomycetaceae; genus Streptomyces; species Streptomyces sp. NPDC053431. The sequence goes on from NZ_JBITXX010000001.1 coordinate 938,493, forward strand.
GCGCCTCAGTGGTGGTACTGGTGGACGACGGCGTGGCCCTTGCCGCGCCCGATCATCCACTTGTTGACCGGCGTGGTCAGGACGAAGGCGACGGCGAGCGAGATCGCCAGGACGATCCAGAACAGCGCCTCCGACAGATGGGCGTCCATGGCGCCCGGCCAGAGGGCGATCACGCCGTTGTCGATGATCTCCATGACCGCGATGGAGAGGGTGTCGGCGGCGAGCGCCACCTTGAAGGCCGTCTTGAAGTCGACGCCGGCCTTCAGGATGCCACGCAGGGTGAGCGCGTAGCCGAAGAAGAAGGCCAGGATGACGGCGAGCACCATCGTCGGCAGGTTCCCCCAGCCGAAGGCGGTGCCGACTATCATCCCCAGCACCTCGCCGATGGCGCAGCCGGTGAGGCAGTGCAGCGTGGCCTGGGCGGCCATGCTCCAGGAGACCTCGCCGTGGCCCTGGTGGTGGCCGTGGTGGTGCTGCCCGTCGTGGCTCCCGTGCGCCTCGTGTTCCTGGTGGCCTTCGTGCGCCGAATGAGTCTCGTGCCCCTGGTGGTGGGTGTGGTGGTCGTGATCCGCGTGCGTCTGGTGGTGCTCGGGGTGACCTTCGTGGGCGGCTTCGTGAGGCTGCTGATGAGCGTGAGCGTCGTGCTGCATGGTTGCCCCCAGGATCAGGTACCGGTTCCGCGTACTCACGGAACCGTATACCCCCCTGGGGTATTCCTCAACGAAGTTTCTTCAGCAGCTCCACGTCCGCCCGGTGCCCCTGCGGCCCGCCCGGGGTCTCGATGATCAAGGGTATGCCGACGGTCGCGGGATGGCTCAATAGATTGCGGAACCCGTCCTGACCGATGTGGCCCGCCCCGATGTTGGCGTGCCGGTCCTTGTGCGCGCCGACGACGTCCTTGGAGTCGTTGGCGTGGATCAGTTTCAGCCGTCCTTCGCCGATCACCGACACCAGCTCGTCCAGTGTGCGGGCCGCGCCGTCCGGGCCCGTCAGGTCGTGGCCCGCCGCGAAGATGTGACAGGTGTCGAGGCAGATCCCCAGCTTGGGGTGGCGCTCGAGCGCGTCGAAGTACGGCCCGAAGTCCTCGGCCCGCGAGCACAGCGAGAAGCCCTGCCCGGCCGTGGACTCGATGAGCAGGTCGGGGTCGTCCTCGTGGGTCAGCTCGTCGAGCAGCGGCAGCAGCCGCTCCCGCACCTGCGCGAGCGCCTCGGCGCGCGGGCGGCCGCCGGTCGCGGAGCCGGTGTGCACGACGACGCCCTGGGCGCCGATCTCCCGGCCGCGGCGCAGCGAATGCCGCAGCGAGTCCACCGACCTCTCGACGGTGGCCTCGGTGTGCGAGCCGAAGTTGATCAGGTACGGGGCGTGCACCCACGCCGACAGGCCCTCGTCCGCACAGCCGGCCCGGAAGAGCTCGTCCTGGGCCGGGTTGCCGGTCGGGGTCGCCCAGCCGCGCGGGTTGGCGACGAAGACCTGCACGGTCTCGGCGCCGAGCTCGCGCGCGTAGCCGAGACCGACGGTGGCGAGACCGCCGGCCACCGGGACATGCCCGCCGACGGGATTGCGCACGGGTTCACGCATGAGTGCCTACAGTCCCTTGATCGTGAGGGTGACGGTGGAGCCCTCGGCGGCGGTCGAGCCGCCGTCGACGGACTGGCCGGAGACGGTGTCGCCGAGGAACGGGAAGGTCTTCTCGATCTTCACCTCGAACCCGGCGCCCTCCAGCTCGGCCTTGGCCTCGCTCGTCGACAGGCCCACGACGTCGGGCACCTCGACCATCCGCGGGCCCTTGGAGACGGTCAGGGTGATCGTGTCGCCCTTGGCGGCGCGGCTGCCCTCGGCGAGGGACTGCGCGGCGACGGAGCCGGCGTCCTCGGGCGAGTTGATCCGCTCCGGCGCGACGGTGACCTTCAGCCCGGCCTCCTGGAGCGCGGCGGTGGCGTCGGCCACCGTCTCGCCCGTCACACCCGGCACCTCGACCGGCACGCCCTTGCTGACGACGAGCGCGACGGCCGAGTCGGGACCGCGCTCGGTGCCGGGCTCCGGGTCGGAGGAGATCACCGCGCCCTGGGCGACGGACTCGCTGAAGGCGTACGTGACGACCCCGGGCGCCAGGCCCTCGTCCGCGAGCCGCTTCCTCGCCTCCGCGAGCGGGACGCCCTTGAGGTTCGGGACCTTCACGATCCGCGGGCCACGGGACAGGGTGAGCGTCACCGAGCCGTTGCCGCGGATCCGCTCGCCGGGCGCCGGGTCGACCGCCATCACCGTGCCGCGCTCGTACACGTCGCTGAACGCGCGCCTGGTCGTGCCGACGTCGAGCCCGGCGTCGGCCAGCCGCTGCGTGGCCTGCGCCTCGGTCTGGCCGAGGACGGCGGGGACCCGGGTGAACTGGCCGGAGTTGATGTACCAGACCCCGCTTCCGATCCCGAGCGCGAGCAGCACGGCCGCGACGATCAGCAGCGGCCCGCGGGGCCGCCGCCGGGCCGCGGACGGGGCGGCGGGCGCGGGCGGGGGCAGCAGGCTGGTGTGCTCGACGGGCAGCGGCTGGACGCGCGGGATGACGGACGTCCGGTCCTCGGCCCCGTCGGTCTCCTGGGCCCGGGCCTGCGGGGGCGCGGCGTCGAGCTGCTCGTCGCCGAGCGCGGCGCGGGCCTCCCGGGCCTCGGCGAGCAGGGCGACGGCGTCGTACGGACGGAGCTCCGGGTCGCGGGCGGTGGCGCTCGCCACCAGCCGGTCCAGCTCCGGGGCGAGGCCGGGGACGGCGGCGGAAGGGGCGGGCACGTCGGTGTTCAGGTGCTGGTAGAGCACCTGGGCCGGGGTGTCGCCGGAGTGCGGCTTGGCGCCGGTGAGCATCTCGTAGAGCACGACGCCGCACGCGTACACGTCGGCGCGGGTGTCGGCGGTGCCGTGCTCGATCTGCTCCGGCGCGAGGTACGAGACGGTGCCGAGGACGGCGCCGGTGGAGTCGGTGGCCGAGCCGACGGCCCGGACCAGCCCGAAGTCGGCGACCTTGACCCGGCCGTCGTCCCCTATCAGCACGTTCTCGGGCTTCATGTCCCGGTGCACGAACCCGGCCCGGTGCGCGGCGCCCAGCGCGGCGAGCACCGGCTCCAGGATGTCGAGCGCCGCCCGCGGCCGCAGCGCCCCGCGCTCGCGCAGCACGTCACGCAGGGTGCACCCGGCGACGTACTCCATAGCGAGGTACACGTACGCCCCGTCCGCGCCCTGGTCGAAGACCCCGACGACATTGGGGTGGGCCAGGCGGGCGACGGACTTGGCCTCGCGCATGAAGCGCTCCACGAACGCCGCGTCCGTGGCGAGGTCCGGGTGCATCACCTTGAGCGCGAGCTCCCGGTCGAGCCGGGTGTCCACGGCCCGGTAGACCGTGGCCATCCCGCCGACGGCGATACGCGCGTCGACGCGGTAGCGGCCGTCGAGCAGCCGCCCGACGAGGGGGTCCTGAAGGGTCGTGTCCACGGCGTCGAGTCTACGAGTGCCCGCACCCGGCCCCCGCCCGTCGCCCCGGGACTGCAGCCCAGCTGTGACGCGGGTCGCGGTCCCGGGAGGCGCGGGGCGCTCAGAACGCCGGGCGCTCCGGATCCAGACGGGCGCGGCCCTCCCGGGGCGAGGAGGCCTCCGCGAAATGGCGGCGCGGGATGCGGCCCGCGCGGTGGGCGAGGCGGCCCGCCTCGACCGCGTGGCGCATGGCCTCCGCCATGAGGACCGGTTCCTGGGCGCGGGTCACCGCGGAGGCGAGCATCACCGCCGCGCAGCCCAGCTCCATGGCCAGCGCCGCGTCCGAGGCCGTCCCGGCCCCGGCGTCCAGGATCACCGGCACCCCGGCCCGCTCCACGATCAGCTGGAAGTTGTGCGGGTTGCGGATGCCGAGGCCGGAGCCGATCGGCGAGCCCAGCGGCATGATCGCCGCGCAGCCGACGTCCTCCAGCTTCTGGGCGACGACCGGGTCGTCGTTCGTGTACGGGAGGACGACGAAGCCCTCGTCGACGAGGGTCTCCGCCGCGTCGAGCAGCTCCACCGGATCCGGCAGCAGCGTCCGCTCGTCGGCGATGACCTCCAGCTTGATCCAGTTCGTGCCCAGGGCCTCCCGGGCCAGCCGGGCCGTGAGCACCGCCTCGCCGGCCGTGAAGCAGCCCGCGGTGTTCGGCAGCACGCGGATGCCGAGCCGCTCCAGGACCGACAGGACCGAGCCGCGCACCCCGGGGTCCAGCCGGCGCATGGCGACCGTGGTCAGCTCCGTACCGCTCGCGACGAGGGAGCGTTCGAGCACGTCGAGGCTGGGCGCCCCGCCCGTGCCCATGATCAGGCGGGACGAGAACTCGGTGCCGCCGAGCAGCAGGACGTCGTCGGACATCGCGCTCAGCCTCCCTGCACCGCGGTCAGGACCTCGACCCGGTCGCCCTCGCCGAGCACGGTCGTCGCCCACTCGCCCCGTGGCACCACGGTCTCGTTGAGCGCGGCGGCCACGCCGGAGGGCGCCTGGGTGAGGGTCGCCACGAGGTCGGCGAGCGAGACGGGGCCGGTCAGCGTCCGGGCCTCGCCGTTCACGGAGACGTTGACGGAGACGTTGACGGAGGCGCCGGCGGAGACGTGGGCGGAGGCGTGCGCGGAGGCGTGCGCGGAGTCGGGGTCGGCGGAGTCGGTCGCGGACCCGCTGCCGGGGGCGTTCGGGGGCTGGTTCAGGGGGGCGTTCATGCGTGCTCCAGGTGCGCGGGGGAGAAGCGGCGGGCGGTGAAGGCGCGGGCCTCCTCCGGCAGCGTGCCGGTGGTCAGCGCGTCCGCCATGACGTCGCCGGTGACGGGGGTCAGCAGGACCCCGTTGCGGTAGTGGCCGGTGGCCAGGTGCAGCCCGGGCAGGGCGCTGGGGCCGAGCAGCGGCGCGTTGTCGGGGGATCCGGGCCGCAGCCCGGCGCGGGTCTCGGTGAGCGGCAGCTCGGTGATGCCGGGCACCAGCTCGTGCGCGTCGCGCAGCAGCTCGTACACCCCGCCGGCGGTGACGGTGGTGTCCCAGCCGAGCTCCTCGCTGGTGGCGCCCACGACCAGCTCGCCGTTCTCGCGCGGCACGAGGTAGACGTGACTGCCGCGGACGACCGCGCGGACGGTCCGGGAGAGGAACGGGGCGTACGCGGGCGGCACCCGCAGCCGCAGCACCTGCCCCTTCACCGGCCGCACCGGCGGCAGCACCTCCGCCGGCACGCCGTCGAGCCGGCCGCTCAGGCTGCCCGCGGCCAGCACCACCTGGTCGGCGGCCAGTTCGATGCCGTCGGCGAGGGACGCGCCGCGGGCCCGGTCCCGTACCACCGTCAGGCGCTCCGCCAAGGCCCGGTGGAAGACCACCCCGGCCCGCTCGCAGGCCGTCACCAGGGCGTCGGCGAGCCGGCGCGGGTCGACCTGGTGGTCGCCGTCCACGCGCAGTCCGCCGCGCACGCCCGGCGCCAGCATGGGCTCCAGGCGGCGGCACTCGCGGCCGTTCAGCCACTCCGAGGCAAGCCCGCAGCGGGTCTGCAGGGCGTGCAGTTCCCGCAGGTGGGCCCGGTCGTCGGCGTCGAGCGCCACGGCGAGGGTGCCGCAGGCGCGGTAGCCCACGTCGTGACCGGCGGCCTCGGTGAGCTCGGCGACGAAGCCGGGATAGCGGCGGGCGGACTCGAGGTTGAGCCCGAGCAGGGTCTCCTCGCCGTAGTGGAGTTCGGTGACGGCGGCGAGCATGCCCGCCGCCACCCGGGCGGCCCCGCCGCCCGGTTCGGGGTCGGCCACGGCGGTGCGCAGTCCGCGCTGCGCGGCCCGCCAGGCCGTGACCAGGCCGATGATGCCGCCCCCGATGACGAGAACGTCGGATGTGCGTGTACGCGACATGGGCGTCCAGCCCCTCCCTTCGCCGGCATGACCCGGATCAGGTTCGTACGGTCGGAGGCCGGACAGCCTCCCTCTCAGCCCGGTCGTCCGGGCTCCCGCGAGTGCTTTACGGCGGCCAGACTAACCGCCGCGGGGGGAGCGCCACAGACCCCACCCTTCCTGACGATCCGTCAGATGCGTAAGGTGGTCCGGTGAGCGAGCGGAGGCGGACACAGGTGAGCGAGCAGCAGCAGGCACCGGCGGACGAGCGGCGGACACCCGGCCCGGCCGGAGGACACGTCGTGATCGTGGGCGCCGGGATGGCGGGCGTCCAGACCGCCGTCGCCCTCCGCGAACAGGGCTTCACCGGACCCGTCACCCTCATCGGCGCCGAGCCCCACCAGCCCTACGACCGCCCGCCGCTCTCCAAGGCGGTCCTCCTCGGCAAGGCCGAGGACTCCGCCTTCGACGTCGACTTCGCGGCCCTCGACGTCGAGCTCCGCCTCGGCGTCGAGGTCACCGGCCTGCGCGCCGCCGACCACGAGATCGACACCGAGGCCGGCCCCGTCCCGTACGGCACCCTCGTCGTCGCCACCGGCGCCCACCCGCTCACCCTGCCCGGCAGCGAGGGCGTCCCCGGCGTCCACCTGCTGCGCACCCTCGACGACGCCGCCCGCCTCAAGCCCGTCCTGGAGAGCCGCCACGACATCGTCGTCGTCGGCGCCGGCTGGATCGGCGCCGAGTTCGCCACCGCCGCGCGCCAGGCCGGCTGCGCCGTCACGGTCGTCGAGGCCGCCGACCGCCCGCTCGCCGGCGCCCTGCCCGCCGAGGTCACCGCCCCCATGGGCGCCTGGTACGCGGAGAGCGGCGCCGAACTCCGGCTCCACGCGCGCGTGGAGCACGTCGAGGAGGGCCGGGTGGTCCTCACCGCCGACTCCACGGACTTCGGCGCCACCGGCGCGCCGCGCGAACTGCCCGCCGACGCCGTCGTCGTCGGCATCGGCGCCCGCCCCGCCACCGGCTGGCTGGAGGACTCCGGCGTCGCCCTCGACCCGAGCGGCGCGCTCACCGCCGACGACCACCTGCGCACCTCGCTGCCCGACGTCTACGCCGTCGGCGACTGCGCCTCCTTCCCCTCCGCCCGCTACGGCGAGCGGCTCCTCGTGCACCACTGGGACAACGCCCTCCAGGGGCCCCGCACCGTCGCGGCCGACATCCTCGGCGCGCCCGGCACGCCCTACGACCCGGTGCCCTACTTCTGGTCCGAGCAGTTCGGCCGCTTCGTGCAGTACGCCGGTCACCACGGCGTCGCCGACACCCTGCTCTGGCGCGGCGACCCCGCCGACGAGGCCTGGAGCGTGCTGTGGCTGCGCGAGGACGCGCTCGTCGCGCTGCTCGCCGTCGGCCGGCCCCGCGACCTCGCCCAGGGGCGCAGGCTGATCGAGCAGGCGGCGCCCCTCGACCCGGCGAAGGCCGCCGACCCCTCCGTACCCCTGAAGGCGGCAGTCCGGTAGGGCCCGACTACCGACTGTCAGTCCGGGATGGCACGCTTGTCCCGTGACCGAGATTGACGCAAAGATCGATGCTCTCGTCCCCGCCTGGCTCTACCTCCCCGACGTCGCGGAAATGCTCGACGTCGAGGTGACCCGCGTGCGGCAGCTGGTCAAGGAGGGCCAGCTCATCGCCGTCCGCCGTGAAGTGCGCCCCGGCGAGAAGATCCTCCAGGTGCCGGCCGCCTTCATCCAGGACGGCAAGGTGGTCAAGGGCCTCACCGGGACCCTGACCCTTCTGCGGGACGACGGCTTCAGCGACGAAGAGATGCTGGAGTGGCTCTTCACTCCCGACCCGACCCTGCCCGGCACCCCCGCGCAGGCCCTCGGCGAGAATCGCGGCACGGAGGTGAAGCGCCGCGCCCAGGCGCTCGCCGTCTGACGCACGCCCGCCGAGCAGTCCCACAGCACCCAAGGGTGCCGGGCCGGTCCCTCGTGGCCGGCCCGGCACCGGCACCACCCACCAGGGGGGAACGATCATGTCCACGCCTCGCGCACAGCTCGCCGACGCCCGGCTCTACCTGTGCACCGACGCCCGGAAGCGCCAGGGCGACCTGCCCGCGTTCCTCGACGCCGTCCTCTCCTCAGGCGTGGACATCGTGCAGCTCCGCGACAAGGGCATGGAGGCCGGCGAGGAGCTGGAGCACCTGGCCGTCCTCGCCGACGCCTGCCGCCGCCACGGCAAGCTCCTCGCGGTGAACGACCGGGCCGACGTCGCCCACGCCATCGGCTCCGACGTGCTCCACCTCGGCCAGGGCGACCTCCCCGTGCCGGCCGCCCGGGCGATCCTCGGCGACGAGGTGCTCATCGGGCGTTCCTGCCACGCCGAGGAGGAGGTGGCCGCGGCCGCCGCCGAGCCGGGTGTGGACTACTTCTGCACCGGCCCCTGCTGGCCCACCCCGACCAAGCCGGGGCGGTACGCGCCGGGCCTCGACCTCGTGCGGTACGCGGCGGGCCTGGCCCAGGACCGGCCCTGGTTCGCCATCGGCGGCATCGACGAGACCAATCTGGACGAGGTCCTGGACGCCGGCGCCCGGCGGATCGTCGTCGTCCGCGCGATCACCGAGGCGGAGGACCCGGCCGCCGCCGCTGCCTCCCTCGCCAAGCGGGTGCGCGAGCGCCTCGCCTGAGCCGCGGCACCGCGCGAGCGCCTCGTCTGAGCTGCAGCACCTCGCGAGCGCCTCGCCTGAGCCGCGGCACCTCGCGAGCGCCTCGCCCGAGCCGCACCGCGACACGCCGGCCCCTCGCCCGAGCCGCATCGCGACACGCCCGGCAAAGAGCGTCCGGGCGCGTCGGAAGACCGGCCCGGCCGCCCGGGCCGGCGGTCCCTCCCGGCCGGGGTGGAAGATCGTCCGGGCCGGGCGTCTCGGTGTCCGGAAAGGTGTCCATTTCGCGGACACGGCTTCACCCAGTCCTTGGACGCCGTCTAACCTGCCCGTATGGCTCTTGGTACCGCTTCCGTCCGCTCGGACCGTGCGCGCACGGTCCGCGACATCCTCGCCGCAGGTGGCACCTCGTACTCCTTCGAGTTCTTCGCCCCCCGGACCGAGAAGAGCGAGCAGAGCCTCTGGAACGCCATGCGGCGCATCGAGGCGGTCGCGCCCAGCTTCGTCTCCGTGACCTACGGCGCCGGCGGTTCCACCCGCGGCGGCACCGTCAAGGCCACCCAGAAGATCGCCTCCGACACCACCCTCACCCCGGTCGCGCACCTCACCGCCGTCGACCACTCGATCGCCGAACTCCGCAACATCCTGGGCCAGTACGCGGACGCCGGGATCCGGAACATGCTCGCCGTCCGCGGCGACCCGCCGGGCGACCCGCTCGGCGAGTGGGTCGCCCACCCCGAAGGCGTGCGCTACGCCGCCGACCTGGTCCAGCTGATCAAGGAGTCGGGCGACTTCTGCGTGGGCGTGGCGGCCTTCCCCGAGATGCACCCGCGGTCCACGGACTGGGACACGGACGTCCGCCACTTCGTGGACAAGTGCCGGGCCGGCGCCGACTACGCGATCACCCAGATGTTCTTCGACCCGGAGGCCTATCTGCGGCTGCGGGACAGCGTCCAGGCGGCCGGCTGCGAGACCCCGATCATCCCCGAGGTCATGCCGGTGGTGAGCGTGCGGACCCTGGAACGACTGCCCCAGCTGAGCAACGCCCTCTTCCCCGAGAACGTGAAAGAGCGCATCCTCGCCGTCAAGGACGATCCGGCCGCTGTACGCTCCATCGGTATCGAGTTCGCGACGGAGTTCTGCGCGCGTCTGCTCTCCGAGGGTGTCCCCGGACTGCACTTCATCACGCTGAACAACTCCGGGGCGACGCTCGAGATCTACGAGAATCTCGGACTGCACCAGCAGTCGTGACCGGCCACACCCGCCCCGACCCGCGGCGGTGGCCGCAGGAGAGGGGCGGGCATGGGGTGGACGGTCCTCTACGTCGCGTTCGGCGTCGTGGCGCTGTGGCTGCTCGGTGAGGTGCTGCTGCAGTACAAGGCGCGACTCCGCTGGCGGCTGCTCGCCTTCGGAGGCTTCCTCGGCGTGGTCGTCGGCGTGCTGCTGCCGTCGGTCCTCGTCATCGTGATCGGTGCCGTCGCCTTCGCGGTCGGCCAGACCTACGTGACCCTCTCCTTCCGGCGCGGCTTCTCCACCGGCTGGGCCCTGGGCGGCAGCCCGGGCGCCAGCCGCCGCCGCAGGTCCGGCAACGCCGAGGCCAGGAGCGCCGGCCCCACCCTGGAGGTCAGCGACCTCGCGTACGAGCCGGTGGAGCACGCCGACGAGGACGCCGTGGCCGCCGCCGAGAGCACGGCCGTGTACGAGCCCCAGCCGATCCCCGAGGACACCGGCCAGTACGCCGTCTACGGCACCACGTACGAGCAGCAGCCGCAGTACGCCGACCCCTACGCCGGGTACGAGCAGCAGCAGCCCGCGTACGACTACGGCATGGGCGCCCAGCCGCAGTACGCCGCCTACTCGGACCCGTACATCGGGCAGCAGTACGCCGACGCGGGCCAGCCGTACGCCGACGCCGGCCAGCAGTACGGCTACCCGCAGCAGCCGTACGCCGACCCGTACGCGCCCTCGTACACCTACGACACGCCGCCCGGCGGCGTCTGGGTGCCGCAGCAGCGGGACACCGACCAGCAGCACGAGCACCAGCAGCAGTACGGGTACGGCGAGGACCAGCAGTACCGCTACTGAGGGCCGGGAGTGTCGCCACTCGGGTCTGCCCGGCGGATCACGGCCGGCCGGACCCGAGTGGCGGCGCCGGCTACTGCGAGCCGCGGAAGTCCGCGCCCTCCACGATCAGACCGGCGGCCAGAGCCCCCGACATCCCGGCGTGCGCGAGCCCGCCGCCGGGATGGGCCCAGCCGCCGGCGAAGAAGAGGCCGGGCAGCAGCGAGACACCGGCGGACGGGAGGAAACGGCCGTCGGCGCCCGCGAGGGCGGGTCCGGGCACCTCCGGGACGCCGGTCTCCTCGCGCGTGTCCTCCGGGGTGCGGACCTCCTGCCAGAGCTGGCGCTCCCGGAGCCCGGGGACGGCGGCCTCCGCTTGGGTCAGCATCTCCTCGGCGACCGCCTTCCAGTCCTCCGCACCGCCCGTGCGGACGGTCGTGGTGACGGTCGCCGACTCGTGGGCGTCGTCCGGCCGGAGGGCCGGGTCGTCCGGCCGCAGCACGGTCACCGTCGGCAGGTCGCCCGAGGCGTGCACGACCGTCCGGTGCACGGCGTCCGCCTCCCGGGCCCCGCGCAGGGCCAGACAGACCGTCACACGACCGGTCCCGTCGGGCCGGCCGGCGTGCAGCTCCGTGCCGCGCGGCGCCAGCCGGCGGTCCCCCTCGTGATGCGAGGGCACCGGCGCACCCGACACCACGAGGTCCGCCTCGACGACCTCGCCGCCCTCCAGCTCGATCCCGCACGCCCGGCCGTCCTTCTCCAGGACCCGGTCGACGGACGCGTCGAAGACGAACTCCACCCGCCGCTGCCGGCACCGCTCGTACACCGCGTCCGCGAGCGCCCGGATGCCGCCGGCCACGTACCAGCTGCCGAAGGTCTGCTCCATGTACGGCAGCACCGCGGCCGCGGCCGGGGCGCCGGACGAGGGGAAGCCGTAGCTCCACGCGTACGAGTCCAGGAGCGCGACGAGCCGCGGGTCGCGCAGCTCGCGGGCGCCGACCTGGGCGAGCGTGGTCGTCGGGCGGCGCAGCAGGCCCGCCTTCAGGGCCGGGTACGGCTCGCGGCCGAGCGGGCTCACGTCCGCGGGCCGCGGCTCCTCCAGGAGCGGGCGGCGCGTGCGGTCCCAGGCCTCCCGGGCCCGCACCATGAAGTCGCCCCAGCGCTCGCCGGTGCCCGCGCCGAGCGCCGCGTCCAGCGCGGCGACCGTACCCGCGCGCGAGGCGTTCGGCAGGTCGACGCGGGTGCCGTCGGCGAAGACATGACGGCTCGCGGGATCGACCTGGGTGAGCGTCACGCACTCTTCCAACGGCTGCCTGCCGGTCTTCACGAACAGGTCGCGGTAGACGGCGGGCAGATGCAGCAGACCGGGACCGGTGTCGAAGCCGAACCCGTCCCGCTCCAGGCGGCGGACCGCACCTCCGTACGTCCCGCTCCGCTCGTACACCGTCACGCGGTGGCCCGCCACGGCCAGCCGGGCGGCTGCCGCCATGGCGCCGAGCCCCGCGCCGATCACCACAATCCGTGCCATGCAGCGACCCTATCCGGCCGCTCAGAAATGCTCCGAACCGTCCGTCGGCGCCGGGCGCCGCCCCCTGACGCCCATCTGCCGCCGCTCCTCGCGGCGCTGGGCCCGGCGCCGCCAGAAGCGCCGGATCCGCTGGGCCAGGAAGGCCACCACGGCCAGACCGAGCGCGAGCAGCGTCGCCGCGATCACGGCGGCGGCGACCGGATGGAAGAGGGCGAAGATGACGACGGCGGCGACGCCGAGGTCCTCCGCCGTCGACAGGGCGATGTTGGAGAAGGGCTCGGGCGAGGTGTTGACCGCCATCCGCGTCCCGGCCTTGACGAAGTGACTCATCAGGGCCGTGGTGCCGCCGACCGCGCCCGCCGCCAGCTCGGGCAGCGAGCCGGACTGCCCGGCGAGCAGCGCGGCCACCACCGCCCCGCTGATCGGCCGGATCACCGTGTGGACGGAGTCCCACACGGAGTCGACGTACGGGATCTTGTCCGCGACCGCCTCGCACAGGAACAGCACCGCGGCGGCGATCAGGACGTCGGGCCGTTGCAGCGCCTCGGGCACCTCGTCGGTGAGACCGGTCGCGCCGAAGACGCCGAGCAGCAGGACCACCGCGTACGCGTTGATCCCGCTCGCCCAGCCGCTTGTGAAGACCAGGGGGAGTACGGACACGTCCGCGATCGTAGCCAGCTCTGAGTATCCGTACCTAGGGGACGAGATGAGTAGGTACGCGGATGGGCCGTGACCTGCGCGGAAGGGAGAGTGGAGGCACGGGAGGGGCGCGGCTCCGGAACCGCCGGCACGGGGCGGCGGAGCGGGGTCGCGCACCTGCCGGTACGGGGGAACGGGGGTGTCCCGGGGGACGCACCGACAGGTGTGAGGGGCACGGACACAAGCGCCGGTCCGGCGAGGCTCGGGGGGATCGAGCCTCGCCGGACCGGCGTCTTTCCGTAGGGGTGAGCCGCCTGCCTCAGCAGCCGCTCACGCGCCCGTGCAGCAGCCGCGAGAGCGCCGCGTGCACGTCGTCCAGGGAGCGCTCGCTCTGGAAGGCCTGCCAGTCGAGCGCGGCCACCAGCACCATGCCGACCAGGGCGGACGCCGTCAGCGGCACGTCGATCCCGTCGTCGAACTCACCGGCCGTCACGCCTTCGCGCAGCACGTTCTCGACGACCGCCACGGCCTCCTGACGGACCACCAGGAGGGTCGAGTTCCAGGCCCGGCCGGTGCGCCAGAGCTCGGCCACGTACAACTGCGTGAAGGCCGGGTAGCGCTGGATGAAGACCAGACCCGCCTTGATCATCGCGTCCAGCGCCTCGATCCGGGTGCCGCCGCGCTCGGCGGTCTCCTCGGCCGCCGCCCTCAGGGAGGCGGCGAGGAGCGAGACGCCGTGCCGCAGCAGCTCCTCGAAGAGCTCGGTCTTGCTCTTGAAGTTGTAGTAGACCGTGCCCTTGGCCACTCCCGCCCGCTCGGCGATCTCGTCGACCGTCGTCGCCGAGAAGCCCTGCTCCGCGATGAGGGTGACGGCCGCTTCGTAGAGCTTGGCGCGGGTGGCCTGCCGTCTGGTGCTGCTGCTGTCCATGGGCTCGATTCTCACAGAGACAGTTCGGGGTGGAGCCGGTCCAGCGTCCACACCTGCTTCTTGCGGGCGGAGAGGGCGGTCAGGGCCAACGCCCCCGCCGTGAAGGCGCCGAGGACCGCGACGGCCTGCCAGACCGGTCCGGCCCCGCCGCCCGTGATGAGCCGGCGCAGCGCCTCGACGACATAGGTCATCGGCAGGTACGGGTGGATGGCGTTGAAGAAGCCCGGGCTGGTCTCCACGGGGTACGTGCCGCCCGCCGAGGTCAGCTGGAGCATCAGCACCGCGAGCACCAGGATCCGTCCTGCCGCGCCGAACCGGGCGTTGAGCCACTGGATGATGGCGGCGAAGCAGCAGGTCACCAGGACGAGGAAGCCGACCGTGCCGGCGGCCCTGGCCATCTGCAGGCCGAGGCCCCAGTGGAGCACGGACATCAGCGCGCCGACCTGGAGGACGCCGATCGCGGCGACCGGCAGCCAGCCCGCGAGCGCGATCCGCCAGGCGGAGGCGCCGGCGGCGAGAGCGCGCCGGTTCAGCGGCTGGATGATCATGTACGCGACCATCGCGCCGACCCAGAGGGAGAGCGGGATGAAGTACGGGGCGAAGCCGGTGCCGTAGTTGGGCGCCTTGTGCATCGACTGGGCGGCGAGCTTGACCGGGTCGGCCATCACCTCGGTGCGGCGGTCACGGTCCTGCTTGTCGTAGTCCGGGATCTTCTTCACGCCGTCGCTGAGACCGGTGGCCAGCTCGCCCGAGCCGTCGGCCAGCTTGAACAGGCCGCCGTCGAGCTGACCCGCGCCCTTCTTCAGCTTGCCGACACCGGTGTCGAGGCTGCCCGCGCCGGTGCGGGCGCTGGTCAGGCCGGTGTGCAGCCGGTCGGCGCCGTCGGCGACCTGGTGGGCGCCCTTGTTGAGCTCGTTGATCTTCCTGATCGCGCCCTCGACGTCCTCGTCGAGGTGGGGCGCGCGCCGGGCCAGCTCGTCGGCGTCCTTCTTCAGCTTGGCGAGCCGGGCGTCCAGGGTCTTCAGGTCGCCCTTGCTGTCCTTGGTCAGCTCGTTCAGGTCGTCGGCGATCTTCGCGACGTCGTGCGCGCTCACCGAGGCCTTCCTGAGGATCTCGCAGCCCTTGGTGTCGGGGAGCAGGTTGTTCACGCACTGCTTGCGGTAGTACGCGGACAGCTCGTCGTCGGCCACGTGGGCGGCGCTGCGGGCGATCGGCGCGCGGCGCACCAGGTCGTCCAGGTTGTGCCGGACGGCGGTGGCCGAGTCGGAGACGAGCCGGGCGGAGTCACGGATCGACTTGCCGTTGTTCGCCAGGTACGGGCGGACCTTGTCGGCGGTGCCGTTCACCTTGTCGGCGAGCTGCTGGGTGCCGTTGGCGACCTTGCGGGAGCCGGCCTCCAGGTCCTTGGCGCCCTTGTCGAGCTTCTTCATGCCCGAGGACAGCTCGCCGCTGCCCTTCTTGGCGTCCTTCAGACCGTCGGCCAGGCTCTTGGAGCCCGCCTTCGCCTTGTCGACGCCCTCCTTGAGGTCACCGGCGCCCTTCGCCGCCTCGGCGGTGGCGTCGTGCAGGTCGGAGAAGGAGATGAAGATCTTGTCGAGGAAGGTGCGCGCGGACTTCGTGGAGGCGGCGGTGCGCACCTCGGAGAAGACCGAACGGGAGATCTGCCCGACGATGTAGTTGTTGGCGTCGTTGGTCCGCACCTTCAGGGCGCCGGTCTCCGGGGAGGCGCCCGAGCTGGAGGCGATCCGCTCGCTGAAGTCGGACGGCATGGTCAGGGACAGGTAGTACGTCCCGTCCTCGACGCCCTGGCGCGCCTTCTCGTCGCTCACCTCGTGCCACTCGAAGACGGCGCTCTCGCGCAGCTTCTCGGTGATGTCGGCGCCCGCGGTGATCTTCTGCCCGCCGGCGGTGGCGCCCTTGTCCTCGTTGACCAGGGCGACGGGGATCTTGTCGAGCCTGCCGTACGGGTCCCAGAAGGAGCACAGGTACAGCGCGCCGTAGAGGAGCGGCAGCAGCAGGATCGCGACCATGGCGGCCGCCGGGAGCTTCCCCCTGCCGAACCGCTTCAGCTCAAGCGCGGCCAGCTTCGGCGAGCGCATCGTCCTCCCCCTTCTCGGTCTTCGCGGTCTTCGCGGTGTCCGTGGTGGTGTCCGCGGTCTTCGCGGTGTCGCCGGTGGTGGCGGTGTCCGCGGCCTGCGCGGTGTCGCTGGTGTCCCCGGTGGCCGCGGTCTTGCCGGTGGTGCCGGTGTCCGCGGGCTTGCCGGAGGTGCCGTCCTCGTTCGTGGCGTCTTCGGTGGGGGCTGCCGCCTCGGCGTCGTCGGCGTCCCCGGCCGGGTTCTCCTGCGCGGCGGCTCCGGTGGCCGGGGTGCCCTCGGCCGTACGGGCCGTCCTCGTCGCGGTGGAGACGCGCAGGGCGCCCTCCGGGGCCTCGCTGCACACGGCGAGGACGGTGACGCCGGACGCGGCGACGGAGCGCAGCAGGGCCCAGGCCTCGGCGCGGTCGGCGTCGGAGAGCTTGAGGTCGGTGTCGTCCAGGGCGAGCAGCCGGGGTCGCGCGACGAGGGCCAGCGCGACCGACAGACGCAGCGCCTCCAGGCGCTCCAGGTCACGTACGGAGGTCCGGTCGCCCTTCGGCAGCGTGGCGAGGTCGAGCCCGGCGGCCGTCAGGGCCTCGTCGATCCGGGCCCGCGAGGCGGCGGAGCGCTCCGCCGGGCCGCGCAGCAGGGCCTTGAGGGAGCCGTCGAAGCGGCGCTGCAGCAGGGCCCGCTCGCGCAGGTGCTCGGCGACGGTGAGCGCCGGGTCGAGGTCGCTGACGCCCGGCACGGGGCCGAGGGCGCTGATCCGGCGTACGGCCGCCATCTTGCGGGGCAGCGGGAGGCCGGCCACCTCGGCGTGACCCTCCGTGGTCTTCATGCGGCCGGTGAGCGCGAGCAGCAGACAGGTCCGGCCGGAGCCGGAGGGGCCCTCGATCGCGACGAGGCTGCCGGGCCCGGCCTGGAGGCCGATCCCGCGGAACACCCACCCTCGCGGGCCCTTCAGGCCCAATCCGTCCGCGACGACGGCGGCGCCGTGCGGCTCGTCCGGGTTCGCTTCCACGATCCCCCCTGGGAACTCTTCGGAACTTTTTGAACTGACCAGTCAGTTCAAAAAGTTACCCCTCAGTTCTCCTGAGCGCAAAACACCAGCTCAAACGGGATTGTCAGTGGGGGCGTGCACGATGAACACATACGGCCACAGCGCCGTCACCCGACGACAGGAGGCTCGTCATGGCCGGCCACTCCGCCGCAGCCACGCCCCGGCGCCGCACCGGCGCGCGCCCCGCCCCCGCCCAGCTCGGACCCGCGTCCGACATCCACCCGGTCCTGCGCCGCACCTCGGCACCGCCCGCCGCCCTCGACCTGCTCGCCAAGGCCCGGGCCGGACTCGACGAGGCCGCCGCGCTCGACGTGCCCAACGAGGCGTACGCCACCGCCCACCTCGCCGCCCTGCGCACCGCCGCCGCCGTGCTCGCCGCCCGCGGGCGGCCCGAGCGGGACCCGCGCAAGCGGGCCCGGATCCGCAGCACCTGGGAGGTGCTGCCCGAGATAGCCCCCGAGCTCACGGAATGGAGCGCCCTGTTCGCCGCCGGCGCCGAGCGCCGGGCCCGCGCCGAGGCCGGGATCGCCGGGGCCGCGAGCCGTCGGGACGCCGACGACCTGCGGCGGGCCGCCGGGGTGTTCCTGCGCCTGGTCGAGCGGCTGCTCGTCCTCCAGCCGGTGCTGCCCCGGCAGCCGGGCGGGCGGGAAGCCACGGGATGACCAGGGGATTCCGTCCGAGGCCATAGGGTGGGGGCCGGACGTTCGTTACCCGTCACCGAGGAGTCAGCAGCCGTGTCGGACCCTTCTCCCGTCTCCGGTCGAGAGGCGACCTCGCGCCCGTCGCGCGCCTCCCTGCGTACCGCCGTCGTCTGGGACGTCCTCCAAGACGCCCTGGACCGCCGGGCCGAGGCCACGGGGAAGAAGAGCCTCGACGTCCTCGACACGGGCGGCGGCGCCGGGAACTTCGCGGTGCCGGTGGCCCGTCTGGGCCACCGGGTCACCGTCGTCGACCCCAGCCCCAACGCGCTGTTCGCCCTGGAGCGGCGGGCCGCCGAGGCCGGCGTCGCCGACCTGGTCCAGGGCGTCCAGGGCGACATCCACGGCCTGTTCGACGTCGTCGACCGCGAGGGCTTCGACGCCGTGCTGTGCCACGGAGTCCTGGAGTACGTGGACGACCCGGCCGAGGGCGTGCGCAACGCGGCCGCCGCGCTGCGCTCCGGCGGCAGCCTCAGCGTGCTCGCCGCCGGGCTCGGCGGCGCCGTGCTGGCCCGGGCCCTCGCCGGCCACTTCACCGAGGCGCGGCACGCGCTGAGCGACCCGTCGGGCCGCTGGGGCGAGGGCGACCCCGTGCCCCGGCGCTTCACCGCCGAGCAGCTCACCGAGCTCGCCGGGGCCGCCGGCCTCGACGTCGGCGCCGTCCACGGCGTCCGGGTCTTCGCCGACCTGGTGCCCGGCGTCCTCGTCGACACCGAGCCCGGTGCGGCCGACGCCCTGCTGCGCCTGGAAGCCGCGGCGGCCGAGCTGCCGTCCTTCCACGCGATCGCGACCCAGCTGCACGTCCTGGGCGAGAAGCGGGCCTGACCGGTCGTCGTCCGACCACGCGTGCGGCCGTGCCCCGGGGTCTTCGCCCCGGGCACGGCCGTATGCGCTGAGCAGCGGCGCAGCCGCAGATGGAGTACGCCACAGACGGCCCGGACGGAGACTTGTCCCCGTATGATCGGGAGACACGATCCGGCATGACGGGCAGGGGGCTGGGGAATCAAGGCCTCAGCATCCGAACCGCATGGCGGCCCGGATTGGCGATTTGGCATTGAGGGCGGGTTTCACGGGGGCGATTCCCTGCCTATCCTGAAAGGGCCGCAAACCGGTCGCCCCCGCGACCGACGACTAGGAGGACTCCGTGCCGCTCTCGGAGCACGAGCAGCGAATGCTCGAGCAGATGGAGCGAGCGCTGTACGCCGAAGATCCCAAGTTCGCGACAGCGCTCGAGGGAAGCGGACTGCGTACGTACACCCGGCGACGGGTCTACCAGGCAGTCGCCGGCTTCCTGGTGGGTATCGCGCTCCTCATGGCCGGAATGGTCGCTCAGCAGATCTGGATCAGCGTGGTGGGGTTCCTCGTCATGCTGGGCTGCGCGGTCCTGGCGGTCACCGGCTGGCGCAAGGCGCCCAAGCCGGGCGAGCACGTGCGGGGGGCCGCCGGAGGCGGCCGGCAGACCCGACAGCGACGCTCGATGATGAACCGCATCGAAGAGCGGTGGCAGCGCCGCCGCGACGAACAGCAGGGCGGCCCCCACTGACGGCCCCCGTTCGGACGACGACCTGAGATTCGTGGGCCCGCGCCATCGGCGCGGGCCCACGAATGTTTTCCACGACGTTCTTCCCGAGGGCTCCACCGCGCCCTCGTCCTGGGCCCGCCGCGCGGCGGGCCCAGGACGAGGGGCTGGGGACGCGACCTGAGGAACGGGGCCGCCCCGTGCGTCAGCTCGCGTCGCGGGACGGGCGGCGGGAGACCGTTGCGAGCAGCGCGCGGGTCCTCGCGGACCAGGCGTTCCTGAACGCCGTCGTGCGCTCCCGCGTCGCCCAGACCACCCGTGCGGCCGAACGCGGCGCGAGCAGCGCGCGCAGCCGGGTGCGGCGGGAGGACACGCTGTGGAAGCCGCGGCGGACGACGGCGGCCTGCTCCGTCAGACCGGTGGCCGGACGGGGCCGCGGGGCGTAGAGGGCTTCCTCGACGGCCCGGGCCACCCGGTGCACCGCGTCCGCGGCGTCCTGCGGCAGCTCGGCCTCGCGGATGAGCCGCGCCGCCGTCCGCCGCGGCGTCCGCGACTCGTCCGGGGCCACGCCGTGGTCCCAGGCCAGGTCGTTGATCTCCTGCCACACCGCCAGGACCCGCGTGACCGGGTCGGGCGCCGGGCCGAGGCGCCTGGCCCGTACCCGTGTGCGCCACAGCAGGGGCAACAGCGGGAGGCCGAGGAGCAGCAGGATCCCGGCGCAGATCAGGGCGATCTCGTACGGCGGCAGGCCGCCGTCGTCCGAGGCCGCACCACCCGCGGCCTGGTCCGGCCCGCACTCGCCCAGCCGCTTCATCTGCGGCGGGCAGCTCTCCGAGCTGCTGGGCATCGCCGACGGCTGGGCCGAGGCACTGGTGGAGGGCTGCGCCGACGGGGTCGACGCGCCGCCCGAGGACTGCTCACGGGCGTAGTCCGGGACCGTTCCGCGCGAGGGCGTCGGCTCGAAGCGGGTCCAGCCGGCCCCCTCGAAGTACAGCTCGGGCCACGCGTGCGCGTCCCGGATGCCGACCGAGACGGAGCCGTCGGACTGCGGGGTGCCCGGCATGAAGCCGACCGCGACCCGGGCGGGGATGCCCAGGGAGCGGGCCATCGCCGCCATCGAGAAGGAGAAGTGGACGCAGAAGCCCTCCTTGTCCTTCAGGAAGCGGGAGATCGCCTGGACCCCGGTGCCGGAGGTGACCTCGACGTCGTAGCGGAAGCCGCCGTCCTCGGCGAACCAGTCCTGGAGCTTCACCGCCCGCTCGTAGTCGTTGCGCGCGCCCCGGGTGACCTCCAGGGCCGTCGAGCGGACGTCGGCGGGCAGGGAGGCCGGGACCCGGGTGTACTCGCGGCGCAGCTCGTCCGGTGCGGCCGGGGCCGCCGCCAGCTGCTCCGCCGTGGGCCGCACGTCGAGACTGGTCACCGTGTAGCGGGCGCCGCGGGTGTTCTGCCCGTTGTCGCCGACGAGCATCCGGCCCGCCGGCTCGTAGCGCCAGCTGCCGCCGATGGAGACCTTCGCCGCCGGGTACGGCATGGGCAGCCACTTCTGGTCGTATCCCGAGGAGGCGACGAGGTTGGTGGTGATCCGCGTGGTCGGGACCTCCTGGGAGAGGCCGGCCGGCCAGGGCAGGTCCTCGGGCACGTCCTCGATCGGCCGGACCGAGGACTTCCAGGCGGTGCCGTCGAACTGGTCGAGCGCGACCAGCCGCAGATACAGGTTCCTCGTGCCGGTGGCGTTGGTGCGATAGCGCAGGACCTCGTGGTCCTCGGGCTGGCGCAGGTTGTTCTGCAGCGACACCAGCGGGTTGACCGCCGAGATCGTGCCGCCCTTGCCGCCGCTGCCCTCGCCCTCTCCCTTGCCGCCGCCGAAGACGCCCCCGCTGAGCCCGGGCAGCGCGAACGGCACCACGAGGGCGATGCCCATCGCGACCACGCCGATCCGGCGCCCGGTGCGCGCCGGCGCGAACGCCGGACCGCCGTCGCCGGGTGCGGAACCGGGCCGGCCGGAGCGCTGGGCGCCGCCGAAGACCCGGCCCCACTGGGAGAGCCGGTCCCGGCCCTCCGCCAGGAGCAGCAGCAGATAACCGGCCGCGGCGAGGAGGAAGTACAGCCCGCCCGCGCCGCCGCCGGACAGTCCCGCGGCCACCGAGTACAGGGCGAGCAGCGGGAGTCCCGCCGGGGCCGCGCTGCGGAAGGTCACCGCGAGCGCGTCCACGAGGAGCCCGATCGCCGCCACGCCGGTGACGAGGAGCAGCCGGATGCCGGGTGTGTTCGGCGCCGGGATCGCGTACGTGCCGACGTCGTTCACGCCGGCCTGGAAGAGCGTCCCGAAGGCGGCGAAGACGTCGGGCCCCGGCAGCACCAGCAGGATCGCCTGCTCGCGCGCGAAGACCAGGGTCAGCACGAGCAGCGTGACGACGGCCTGCGCGGCGATCGTCAGGGGGCGGGCCAGCGGCACCCGTCGGGTCACCGTGCCCACCGCGCTCTGCAGACCCAGCAGGAGCGCCGCGGTGAAGATCCAGGTCGCCGGCTTCACCAGCGGCAGCAGTGCCGTCGACGCGGCCAGGGTCGCGCCGAAGGCCGCGAGCGTCAGCCGCGTGCGCCCGCTCATGACCAACCTCCGTACGTGTCGGCCGCGGGGGCCTGCGCGGCCGCCCCGCCGGCCTGCTGCCACAGATCGGCGAGCCGGACGCCCGGGGTCACGGCGTACGCCTGCCACCCGGCCTCCCGGAGCCGCCGCAGCCGGTCCTCCACCGCACCGGCGACGGCGCCGCCGGTCAGCCAGGTCCCGGAGTCCAGCACGAAGGCGATCGCCGCCCCGCCCCGCTGCCGCATCCGGGCCGCGAGCGCCGCCTGTTCCTCGTCGAGGTCGCCGAGGAAGGCGACGAGCAGGCCCTCGTGACCGCCGCGCAGCACGTCGAACGCGCGGGACAGCCCGGCCCCGTCGGAGTGGTCGACGACCGCGAGGGTGTCCATCATCAGTCCGGCGGCGTCCCCCGAGTCGTGGCCGGAGCCGGCGAAGCCCTCGGCGCCCTCGCCGGGCACGCTGCTGCCGGTGTCGGTGAGCAGCCGCACCGCGTAGCCGCGCTCCAGAACGTGGGTGAGCACGGAGGCGGCGCCGGAGACGGCCCATTCGAAGGCGGAGTCCGGCCCGGCGCCCTCGTAGGCGATGGCCCGGGTGTCCAGGAGCACCGTGCAGCGGGCGCGCTGCGGCTGCTCCTCACGGCGCACCATGAGCTCGCCGTAGCGCGCGGTGGAGCGCCAGTGGACCCGGCGCAGGTCGTCGCCGTGCCGGTAGGCGCGCGGGATGATGTCGTCGTCCCCGGCCAGCGCGAGGGACCGCTGCTGCCCGTCCCCGTATCCGGCGGACTCGCCGGCCAGCTTCACCTGCGGCAGCGGTTCGGTGCGGGGGATGACGGTCAGCATGTCGTAGGCGCGGAAGGAGCGGGTCAGCTCGCACATCCCGAAGGGGTCGTTGAGCCGGAGCTGGAGCGGGCCGAGCGGGAAGCGTCCGCGCAGGTCGGAGCGGACCCGGTAGGACACCTCGCGGCGGCCGCCCGCCTCGACGCGGTCGAGCACGAAGCGCGGGCGCGCGCCCAGCATGTACGGCACGTGGTCCTGGAGCATCAGCAGGCCGGTGGGCATCCGCGAGACGTTGTCCACGCGCAGGTGGACCCGGGTCTCCGCGCCGGTCTCGACCCGCTGCGGGGCGAGCCGGCGGCTGCCCGCGACCCGGTACCGGGTGCGGTGCAGCACGACGACGCAGATCAGCGGCAGCACGGCGAGCAGCAGCCCGACGCGCAGCAGATCGGCCTGGCCGAGCACGTAGGCGCAGAGCGCGGCCGCGACCCCGGCGGCGAGGAAGGACCGGCCGCGGGTGGTGAGCCCGCCCAGGGCGGCCCGCAGACTGCCCCGGTCGCCGTCGTCCGGACCCCCCTGATGAGGAGCGGCGGCGGTGCCCATCACAGCCGCCGGGCGCCGGGCTGCTGCTGGCCGTAGAGCGGTCCGGGCTGCTGCACCGGGGGAGCGGTGGCCGGGACGGGCGTGCGCTGCAGGATGTCGTTGACGACCTGCTCGGCCGTGCGGCGGCCCAGCTGGGCCTGCGCGGTGGGCAGCAGCCGGTGGGCGAGCACCGGGGCGGCGAGCGCCTGGACGTCGTCCGGCAGCACGTACTCCCGGCCGCTCAGCGCGGCGGAGGCCTTGGCGGCCCGCAGCAGGTGGAGCGTGGCGCGCGGGGAGGCGCCCAGCCGCAGGTCGGGGTGGGCGCGGGTGGCGGCGACGAGGTCCACCGCGTACCGCTTGACGGCGTCGGCGACGTGCACCGCGCGCACGGCCTCGATCAGCTTGAGGACGTCATGGGCGTGGGCGACCGGCCGGAGGTCGTCCAGCGGGGAGACCGAGCCGTGGACGTCGAGCATCTTGAGCTCGGCCTCGGCGTTCGGGTACCCGATGGAGACCCGGGCCATGAAGCGGTCCCGCTGCGCCTCGGGCAGCGGATAGGTGCCCTCCATCTCCACCGGGTTCTGGGTGGCGACCACCATGAAGGGGCTGGGCAGCTCGTAGGTCTGGCCGTCGACCGTGACCTGGCGCTCCTCCATGGACTCCAGGAGCGCGGACTGGGTCTTCGGCGAGGCCCGGTTGATCTCGTCGCCGATGACGATCTGGGCGAAGATCGCGCCCGGCTTGAACTCGAACTCGCGCCGCTGCTGGTCGAAGATCGACACACCGGTGACGTCCGACGGCAGCAGGTCGGGCGTGAACTGGATACGGCGCACCGAGCAGTCGATGGACCGCGCCAGCGTCTTGGCCAGCATCGTCTTGCCCACGCCCGGGACGTCCTCGATGAGGAGATGTCCCTCGGCGAGCAGCACGGTCAGCGCAAGCCGTACGACCTCGGGCTTGCCCTCGATCACACCCTCCACCGACCTGCGGACCCGCTCCGCTGTGGTGGTCAGATCTGTGAGGCTCGCTCGATCGTCATAGGTCGTCACCCGGCCCTCCTCGGCCCTTTCCGCAGCACAGACACCTGCCCCCGGCGGATGGGCCGGGGGGTGTCACCCGTGCATTCTTGTTGGCGTGACCGGGTCGTGTCACTTGCCTGCGGTGCGCCTGTGGATAACTCCGGGCGAATTGCCGGGGTTTGTGGCCTTGTGCCGAGCCCGGTCCGGACCGTATCGGCGGCCCGGACCGGGATTGACGGCGGATTATTCGGCCGCGTCGGCCGGATCGATCTCGCGCAGCAGACCCGTCGTCACATCGAAGACGAAGCCCCGCACGTCGTCGGTGTGCAGCAGGAACGGGGAGGTGCGCACCCGCTGCATCGACTGCCGGACGTCCTGGTCGACGTCCCGGAAGGCCTCGACGGCCCAGGGCGGCCGCTGGCCGACCTCGTCCTCCAGCTCGTGCCGGAAGTCCTCCGTGAGCGACTCCAGACCGCAGCCCGTGTGGTGCACCAGCATCACGCTGCGGGTGCCCAGCGCGCGCTGGCTGATCGTGAGCGACCGGATCACGTCGTCCGTGACCACACCGCCCGCGTTGCGGATGGTGTGGCAGTCGCCGAGCTGGAGGCCGAGCGCGGCGTGCAGGTCGAGGCGGGCGTCCATACACGCGACCACGGCGACGTGCAGCACGGGGCGCGCGTCCATTCCGGGGTCGGTGAAGTCGGCGGCGTAACGCCGGTTGGCCTGGACGAGACGGTCGGTGACCGCGCTCTCCGTACGTATCGAGTCGGCTGAGGTGTGCGCAGAGGTCGACATGTCTCCGACGGTAATGGTCTCGGGCTGCCCAAGCCTGCTGTGAGAGCGGACAAAGAGCGTCAATGAACCTTGTTGTGAGGCAACCCACAGGCCGTAGACAACGGGGCCGACCGGGTGAACGGCGCGAATCGTGCGGTCGTTCCCGGCGGGGCGCGCGACGCGCCAGCCGGTTGGTTGACCGGCCCCTGCGGTGGACTAAAGTGGCGCGAAGTTCACGGAGACATCGCGCGATTTCTGCCGTTTCTCCCCGTAAGTGCGGCGGTACCCACGGCTCGGCCCTTCCGCTCGCCGGTGGTGCCTGTCCCCGCCGGATCTGAGAGGGCGCATTGAGCAACGACCGACACGTCCCGGTGATGCTCCAGCGGTGCCTGGACATGTTGGCGCCCGCCCTCGAGCAGCCCGGCGCCGTCGTCGTCGACTGCACCCTGGGCCTCGGCGGACACAGCGAGGCGCTGCTCCGCCGCTTCCCCGAGGCGCGGCTCGTCGCCCTCGACCGGGACAAGGAGGCCCTGCGCCTCTCCGGCGAGCGGCTCGCCCCGTACGGAGAGCGCGCCACCCTCGTGCACGCGGTCTACGACGAGCTGCCCGAGGTCCTGGACCGGCTCGGCATCCCGCGCGTCGACGGCGTCCTCTTCGACCTGGGCGTCTCCTCCATGCAGCTGGACGAGGCCGACCGCGGCTTCGCCTACGCCCAGGACGCCCCGCTCGACATGCGCATGGACCAGACGACCGGCATCAGCGCCGCCGAGGTCCTCAACACCTACCCGGCCGGCGAGCTCGTCCGCATCCTGCGCGCGTACGGCGAGGAGAAGCAGGCCAAGCGGATCGTCTCGGCGATCGTGCGCGAGCGCGAGAAGGAGCCGTTCAGCAACAGCGCCCGCCTGGTCGAGCTGATCCGCGACTCCCTGCCGCAGGCCGCCAAGCGCACCGGCGGCAACCCGGCCAAGCGCACCTTCCAGGCGCTGCGCATCGAGGTCAACGGGGAGCTCTCGGTCCTGGAGCGGGCCATCCCCGCGGCCGTGAAGGCCCTCGCCGTCGGCGGCCGGATCGCCGTCCTCTCGTACCACTCCCTGGAAGACCGGCTGGTCAAGCAGGTGTTCGCGGCCGGCGCCGCCAACACCGCCCCGCCCGGCCTCCCGGTCGTCCCGGAGCGCTACCAGCCCCGCCTGAAGCTGCTCACCCGCGGCGCCGAACTCCCCACCGAGGAGGAGGTGGCCGAGAACCGCCGGGCGGCCCCCGCGCGTCTCAGGGGAGCACAGCGGATCAGGGAGGACGAGGCCGAGTGACGAAACAGGGGCCCCTCAAAGGGCGGGCCGCACGGCTCGGCCGGCTCATGCCGTCCGGACCCAGCACCGCGGCCCGCACCCCCTTCGTCCTGCTCGTCGTGCTCCTCCTCGGCGGCGGTCTGATCACCCTGCTGCTGCTCAACTCCGCCCTCAACCAGGGCTCCTTCAAGCTCAGCGAGCTGAAGAGGAAGACCACCGAGCTCACCGACGAGGAGCAGGCCCTCCAGCGGGACGTGGACGACAGCTCCGCCCCCGACGCCCTGGAGCGGCGCGCCCGCGAGCTCGGCATGGTGCCCGGCGGCAGCCCCGCCTTCCTCGACCCCGACGGCACGGTCCGCGGCGTGCCCTCCGAGGCGGTCTCCCCGAAGCCCTCGCCCCGGCCCACCCCGGCCGCCGACCGCACGCCCGCGGCGCCGGGCGGCCCGACGAAGGCCGCGGAGGCGCCGAGGCCGCCGGCGTCGAAGCCGTCGGCCGGCCCCGACACACCGAACACCACCGCGCCCGCCCCGACGATCTCCGGCAGGTGATCCGTGCCCCCCAAGGAGCCCCCGCGCCGCCGTGTCCCCGGCCCCGCGCGCCCCGCACGCCCCCGCCCCGCCGCCCCCACCGGCCGGCCCGCGCCGCGTCCCGACCGGCCCCGGCGGCCCGCCCCGCGGCCCGTCCCCAGGCCCCGCACGATCCGGCTCGGCAAACCGAAGCCCCGGCTCCGCCTGGTCTCCCTCGGGCTGACCCTCGTCATGCTGGCCTTCGTCGTCCGGCTCCTCCAGGTCCAGGCCGTCGACGCCAGCGCGTACGCCGCCAAGGCCGAGAAGCACCGCTACCAGGAGTACACGCTCTCCGCCGACCGGGGTGAGATCACCGACCGCTCGGGGGTCGCCCTGGCCGCCAGCGTCGACGCGTACGACATCACCGCCGACCCCAAGCTCTTCACGCCCGAGGAGTCCGGGCTCCGGGACGCCCCGGAGCAGGCGGCCGCGCTGCTCGCCCCGATCCTCGGCAAGCAGCCCGCCGAGCTCGCCAGGAAGCTGCGCACCCCCAAGTCCCGCTACACCATGCTCGCCCGCAAGCAGACCCCGCAGGTCTGGAACCAGATCAAGGACCTCAAGAAGGTCTACGAGCAGAAGGCCAAGCCCGCCAACGGCGGCAACGGCGTCAACCTGCTCGGCGGCGTCCTCAGCGAGCCCAGCAAGAAGCGCGTGTACCCCAACGGGGAGCTCGCCGCCGGGATACTGGGCTACGTCAACGCCGAGGGCCGCGGCGCCGGCGGCGTGGAGTCCATGCTCGACACCGAGCTGGCCGGCAAGGACGGGAAGATCCGCTTCGCCCAGTCCGGCGGCCGGCGGGTGCCCACCGCCGGCTCCCAGGGCACCCCGGCCGTGCCCGGCTCCGACATCGAGCTGACCATCGACCGGGACATCCAGTGGGCCGCCCAGCAGGCCATCACCGAGCAGGTCCGCAAGTCGAAGGCCGACCGCGGCTACGTCGTCGTCCAGGACACCCGGACCGGCGAGGTCCTCGCCATGGCCAACGCCCCCGGCTTCGACCCCAACGACCTCTCCCAGGCCAACTCCACCGCCATGGGCAACGCGGCCCTCCAGGACGCCTACGAGCCCGGCTCCACCGCCAAGGTCATGTCCATGGCCGCGGTCCTGGAGGAGGGCAAGGCGGCCGCGGACACCCACGTCACCGTTCCCAACCGGCTCCACCGCGGCGACCGGCTCTTCAAGGACGACGTGGACCACAAGACCTGGTACCTGACCCTCAACGGCGTCCTCGCCAGGTCCAGCAACATCGGCACCATCCTCGCCACCGGCCAGCTCGGCGCCACCCAGGCGGAGTCCAACCGGATCCTCCACTCCTACCTGCGCAGGTTCGGCATCGGCAGCCCCACCGGCCTGGACTACCCGGGGGAGACCCCCGGAATCCTCGCCAAGCCGCAGGACTGGTCGACCTCGCAGCAGTACACGATCCCCTTCGGCCAGGGCCTCTCGGTCAGCGCCATGCAGGCCGCCTCCGTCTACTCGACGATCGCCAACGGCGGCGTCCGGATCGAGCCGACCCTGGTGCGCGGCACCAAGGGCCCCGACGGGCGCTTCACCGCGGCGCCCGCGCCCAAGGAGTCACGGGTGATCAGCGAGAAGACCGCCAAGACCCTCGCCCAGATGCTGGAGTCGGTCGTGGACGACGAGGAGGGCACCGGCACCAGGGCCGCCATCCCCGGTTACCGGGTCGCCGGCAAGACCGGCACCGCCAACCGCGTCGACCCCGAACTCGGCCGCTACAAGGGCTACACCGCCTCCTTCGCCGGCTTCGCCCCCGCCGACCAGCCCCGCGTGACGGTCTACTGCGCCATCCAGAACCCCACCAAGGGCAGCTACTTCGGCGGCCAGATCTGCGGACCCATCTACAAGAAGGTGATGGAGTTCGCCCTCAAGACCCTGCACGTCCCGCCGACCGGCAGCGGGCCCGCCCGGCTGCCGGTGGACTTCCAGCCGTGATCCCCCCCAAAGCCGTACGACCGTGCCACCCCGTGACCCTCCGGGAGCTCCAGTGACAACGATCACCCCTCGTTCCGGGAACCGGAAATCGAACTCCGGCGACGCAGCGGCCCGATTTAGCCCCCCGGCGGGTGCGCCCGGTACGCTCACCGCCGTGCCACACGCTGATCAGTACCGAACCACCCCGCCCCGCCCGGAGCGGCTCCGCCCGACACCCCTGGGCGAGCTCGCCGCACGGCTGGGCGTCGAGACCACCGGCGCCGGATCCGACGCCGAGGTCTCGGGCATTACGCACGACTCGCGCGCGGTCCGCCCCGGCGACCTGTACGCGGCGCTGCCCGGCGCCCGCGCGCACGGTGCAGACTTCGTCGCCCAGGCCGCCGGCCTCGGCGCCGCCGCCGTCCTGACCGACCCGGCCGGGGCCGAGCGCGCCGCCGGGACGGGCCTGCCGGTCCTCGTCGTCGACGACCCGCGCGGCCGGATGGGCGAGCTCGCCGCCGAGATCTACGGGCGGCCCGGCGCGGACCTCCTGCAGATCGGCATCACCGGCACCTCGGGCAAGACCACCACCGCCTACCTCGTCGAGGGCGGACTGCGCGGCGCGGGCAAGGCCACCGGCCTGGTCGGCACCGTCGAGATGCGCATCGGCGACGAGCGCATCAAGTCCGAGCGCACCACCCCCGAGGCCACCGACCTCCAGGCCCTGTTCGCCGTGATGCGCGAACGCGGCGTGGAGGCCGTCGCCATGGAGGTCTCCAGCCACGCCCTCGTGCTCGGCCGGGTCGACGGCTGCGTCTTCGACGTCGCCGTCTTCAACAACCTGAGCCCGGAGCACATGGAGTTCCACTCCGACATGGAGGACTACTTCCAGGCCAAGGCGCGGCTGTTCACCCCCGAGCGCAGCAGGCGCGGCGTGGTGAACCTCGACGACGAGTACGGCCGCCGGCTCGCGAAGGAGGCCACCGTCCCGGTCGTCACCTTCTCCGCCGGCGGGGACCCGAACGCCGACTGGCGCGCCGAGGACGTGGTCACCGGGGCCGCCGACTCCACCTTCACGGTGGTCGGCCCGGACGGCGTGCGGATCTCCGCCACCGCCCCGCTGCCCGGTCCGTTCAACGTGGCCAACACCCTCGCCGCGATCGTCACCCTCGCCACCGCCGGGATCGACCCGCAGACCGCCGCCGACGGCATCGCCGCCGTCCCCGGCGTCCCGGGCCGCCTGGAGCGGGTCGACGCCGGCCAGCCGTACCTCGCGGTCGTCGACTACGCGCACAAGACGGACGCCGTCGAATCGGTCCTGCGCTCGCTGCGCGAGGTGACCCGCGGAAAGCTGCACGTCGTCATCGGCTGCGGCGGCGACCGCGACACCACCAAGCGCGGCCCGATGGGCGCCGCCGCGGCCCGGCTCGCCGACACCGCCGTCCTCACCTCGGACAACCCGCGCTCCGAGGACCCGCTCGCGATCCTCACCGCGATGCTGGCCGGAGCCTCCGAGGTGCCGGCCTACCAGCGCGGCGAGGTCCTGGTCGACGCCGACCGGGCCGCCGCCATCGCCGCGGCCGTGGCCCGCGCGCAGCCGGGCGACACCGTCCTGGTCGCGGGCAAGGGCCACGAGCAGGGCCAGGAGGCCGCCGGCGTGGTCCGCCCCTTCGACGACCGTCAGGTCCTGCGCGAGGCGATTCTCAGTCAGCAGAGCCAGCAGGACGCACACCGTCACCAGAACAGTCAGGGATGAAGCAGTGATCGCCCTCTCCCTCGCCGAGATCGCCGAAATCGTCGGCGGGCAGCCGCACGACATACCGGATCCGGCCGTCCGGGTCACCGGCCCCGTCGTGATCGACTCCCGCGAGGTGCTGCCCGGCAGCCTCTTCGCCGCCTTCGCGGGCGAGCGCGTCGACGGCCACGACTACGCGGAGCGGGCCGTCGCGGCGGGCGCCGTCGCCGTGCTCGCGGCCCGCCCCCTCGGCGTGCCCGCGCTCGTCGTGCCGGACGTCCAGGCGGCGCTCGGGGCCCTCGCCCGAGCCGTCGTCGAACGCCTCGGCACCGATGTCGTCGCGCTCACCGGCTCGGCCGGCAAGACCTCCACCAAGGACCTGATCGCCCAGGTCCTGAGCAGCCACGCGCCCACCGTGTGGACGCCCGGCTCCCTCAACAACGAGATCGGCCTGCCGCTGACCGCGCTGACGGCCACCGCCGAGACCCGGCACCTCGTCCTGGAGATGGGAGCGCGCGGAATCGGCCACATCCGCTACCTCACCGGTCTCACCCCGCCGCGCATCGGCCTCGTCCTCAACGTGGGCAGCGCGCACATCGGCGAGTTCGGCGGCCGCGAGCAGATCGCCGTGGCCAAGGGCGAGCTCGTGGAGTCCCTGCCGGCCGCCGAGGACGGCGGCATCGCCGTGCTCAACGCCGACGACCCCCTCGTACGTGCCATGGCCGGGCGGACCAAGGCGCGCGTCGTCCTGTTCGGAGAGGCGGACGAAGCGGCCGTACGTGCCGAGAATGTCCGGCTCACAGAGAACGGACAGCCCTCTTTCAGGCTTCACACACCCACCGGGTGCAGCGACGTGACCTTGCGCCTGTACGGTGAGCACCACGTGTCGAACGCGCTCGCCGCGGCCGCCGTCGCCCATGAGCTGGGCATGCCCGTGGAGGAGATCGCCACCGCGCTCTCCGAGGCGGGCACCCTGTCGCGCTGGCGCATGGAGGTCACCGAGCGTCCGGACGGCGTGACGATCGTCAACGACGCCTACAACGCGAACCCCGAGTCCATGCGAGCCGCCCTGCGCGCGCTCGCGGCCATGGGCAGGCCCGCACAGGCCAGGGGTGGCCGTACGTGGGCGGTGCTCGGCAAGATGGCCGAGCTCGGAGACGAGTCGCTCGCCGAGCACGACGCGGTCGGACGGCTCGCCGTCCGGCTCAACGTCAGCAAGCTCGTCGCGGTCGGGGACAGGGAAGCGTCCTGGCTGCAACTGGGCGCCTATAACGAGGGTTCGTGGGGTGAGGAGTCGGTGCACGTGTCCGACGCGCAGGCGGCGGTCGACCTGTTGCGCAGTGAGCTGCGCCCGGGGGACATCGTCCTGGTGAAGGCTTCCAGGTCGGTCGGTCTGGAGCGGGTCGCCCTGGCACTGCTCGAGGGCTCCGAGGGTGAGGTCGCCGGCCGATGAGGCAGATCCTCTTCGCGGGGGCCATCGGGCTCTTCCTGACCCTGATCGGCACCCCGCTGCTCATCAAGCTGCTCGCCCGCAAGGGATACGGACAGTTCATCCGCGACGACGGCCCGCGCGGCCACGCCGGCAAGAAGGGCACGCCCACCATGGGCGGCATCTCCTTCATCCTGGCCACCCTCATCGCGTACGCCCTGGCCAAGGTCATCACCGGCGAGGACCCGACGTACTCGGGCGTCCTGGTGCTGTTCCTGATGGCGGGCATGGGCCTGGTCGGCTTCCTCGACGACTACATCAAGATCGTCAAGCAGCGTTCGCTCGGTCTGCGGGCCAAGGCGAAGATGGCCGGCCAGCTGATCGTCGGCATCGCCTTCGCCGTGCTCTCGCTGCAGTTCGCCGACCTGCGGGGCAACACCCCGGCCTCCACGAAGCTCTCCTTCATCACCGACTTCGGCTGGGCCATCGGCCCGGTGCTGTTCGTGGTCTGGGCGCTCTTCATGATCCTGGCCATGTCGAACGGCGTGAACCTGACGGACGGTCTGGACGGCCTGGCCACCGGCGCGTCGGTGATGGTCTTCGGCGCGTACACCTTCATCGGGCTCTGGCAGTTCCAGGAGTCGTGCGCCAACGCCCTGACCCTCACCAACCCGAACGCCTGCTTCGAGGTGCGCGACCCGCTCGACCTCGCGGTCGTCGCCTCCGCGCTGATGGGCGCCTGCTTCGGCTTCCTGTGGTGGAACACCTCGCCCGCCAAGATCTTCATGGGTGACACCGGCTCGCTGGCCCTCGGCGGCGCGCTCGCCGGTCTCGCCATCTGCTCCCGTACGGAGCTGCTGCTCGCCCTCCTCGGCGGCCTCTTCGTGATGATCACCATGTCCGTGGTCATCCAGGTCGGCTCCTTCAAGATGACGGGCAAGCGGGTCTTCCGGATGGCGCCCCTCCAGCACCACTTCGAACTCAAGGGGTGGTCCGAGGTCCTGGTCGTCGTCCGGTTCTGGATCATCCAGGGCATCTACGTGATCGTGGGCCTGGGCATCTTCTACGCCGGATGGGCATCCGAAAAGTGAGCGAACAGCTGGACTGGCAGGGCAAGCACGTCACCGTCGCCGGACTCGGCGTGAGCGGCATCCCCGCCGCCCGCGTCCTGCACGGTCTCGGCGCGGTCGTCACGGTCGTCAACGACGGCGACGACGAGCGCTCCCGGGCCCAGGCGGCCGAGCTGGAGGCGGCGGGGATCACCGTCCGCCTCGGCGACGGGGCCACCCTGCCGCCCGGCACCGAACTCGTCGTCACCACGCCGGGCTGGCAGCCCGACAAGCCGCTCTTCCAGGCCGCGCGGGCGGCCGGGGTGGAGATCTGGGGCGACGTCGAGCTGGCGTGGCGCCTGCGCGGCCCGGACGCGGCCCCCTGGCTCGCGGTCACGGGCACCAACGGCAAGACCACCACCGTGCGGATGCTCGCCTCCATCCTGGAGGCGGCCGGCCTGAGGACCGCCGCCGTCGGCAACATCGGCGTCTCGCTCCTCGACGCCGTCCTCGGCGAGGAGCGCTACGACGTGCTCGCCGTCGAGCTCTCCAGCTACCAGCTGCACTGGGCGCCCTCGCTGCGCGCCCACTCGGCCGTCGTGCTCAACCTGGCGCCCGACCACCTCGACTGGCACGGCTCCATGGAGGCGTACGCCGCCGACAAGGGCCGGATCTACGAGGGCAACCAGGTCGCCTGCGTGTTCAACGTGGCCGACCGGACCACCGAGGACCTGGTGCGCGAGGCCGACGTCGAGGAGGGCTGCCGCGCCATCGGCTTCACCCTCGGCACCCCCGGCCCCTCGGAGCTCGGCGTCGTCGAAAACATCCTCGTCGACCGGGCCTTCGTCGAGAACCGGCAGAAGAACGCCCAGGAGCTGGCCGAGGTCTCCGACGTCCAGCCCCCGGCCCCGCACAACATCGCCAACGCGCTTGCAGCGGCCGCCCTCGCCCGCGCCTTCGGCGTCGAGCCGAAGGCCGTACGGGACGGACTGCGGGCCTTCCGGCCCGACCCGCACCGCATCGAACTGGTCGAGGAGATCCAGGGCGTCGTCTACGTCGACGACTCCAAGGCCACCAACACCCACGCCGCGGAAGCCTCGTTGGCGGCCTACGACCCGATCGTCTGGATCGCCGGCGGCCTCGCCAAGGGCGCGACCTTCGACGAGCTCGTGGCGAAGTCCGCGAAGCGGCTCCGCGGCGTCGTCCTGATCGGCCAGGACCGGGAGCTGATCCGCGAAGCCCTGGTGCGACACGCCCCCGAGGTCCCGGTGGTGGACCTCGACCGGACCGACACTGGGGCGATGTCCGCGGCGGTCCAGGAGGCGGCCGCGCTCGCCCGGCCCGGGGACACGGTCCTCCTTGCCCCCGCCTGTGCGTCGATGGACATGTTCGCCAATTACAACAAGCGGGGCGAGGCCTTCGCGGACGCCGTCCGCGCCCTCGCCGCCACCGGGCGCGCCTGACCTGACCAGCCAACAGGTCCGGCCCCGCCGGGCACGACTGGAGGGGACAGCGACCATGCCGAGCAGAACCGCAGGGACGCGGAAGGCCCCCGCCGTACGCGGCGGCGGCCGCGCCCCCGCGGCGCCGAGGACCCGGCGCGCGGGGGGAGTGCGGGGGCTCTACGAACGGGCCCGCCGGGCCTGGGACCGGCCGCTCACCGCGTACTACGTGATCGTCGGCGCCGGACTGCTCATCACCGCGCTCGGCCTGGTGATGGTGTACTCGGCCTCGATGATCACGGCGCTCCGCTACGACCTGGTGCCCTCGTACTTCTTCCGCAAGCAGTTCTTCGCGGCGCTGCTGGGCGCCGGGCTGCTCTTCGTGGCCTCGCGGATGCCGGTGAAGCTGCACCGGGCGCTCGCCTACCCGATCCTGGTCGGGGCGATCTTCCTGATGGTCCTCGTCCAGATCCCCGGGATAGGGGTCTCGGTCGGCGGCAACCAGAACTGGATCTCACTGGGCGGACCGTTCATGCTCCAGCCCAGCGAGTTCGGCAAGCTGGCGCTGATCCTGTGGGGGGCCGATCTGCTGGCCCGCAAACAGGACATGAAGCTGCTGACGCAGTGGAAGCACATGCTGGTGCCGCTGGTGCCCGGAACGTTTCTGCTGCTCGGGCTGATCATGCTGGGCGGGGACATGGGCACGGCGATCATCCTCACCGCGATCCTGTTCGGCCTGCTGTGGACCGCCGGTGCGCCCACCCGGCTCTTCGTCGGCGTGCTCGGTGTCGCGGCCGTGATCGGCGTCCTGCTGATCAGGACCAGCCCGCACCGGATGGAGCGGCTCGGCTGCATCGGCGCCAGCGACCCGGGCGGCGCCGGCGACCCCTGCTGGCAGGCGGCACACGGAATCTACGCCCTGGCCTCCGGGGGTTGGTTCGGTTCCGGACTCGGGGCAAGTGTGGAAAAATGGGGTCAACTCCCCGAAGCGCACACCGACTTCATCTTCGCCGTCACCGGGGAGGAACTGGGCCTGGCGGGGACGCTGTCGGTGCTGGCCCTGTTCGCGGCTCTAGGCTATGCGGGTATCCGCGTGGCCGGAGGCACGGAGGACCCCTTCGTCAGGTATGCCGCGGGAGGCGTGACCACCTGGATCACGGCGCAGGCCGTGATCAACATCGGTGCGGTGCTCGGTCTGCTGCCGATCGCCGGAGTCCCGCTCCCGCTGTTCTCCTACGGGGGATCGGCCCTGCTGCCGACCATGTTCGCCGTCGGGCTGCTGATCGCCTTCGCGCGACAGGAACCCGCCGCGAAAGCGGCCCTGGCCATGCGCCGCCCCGGCTGGGGCAAGCGGGCCGGGGGGAGATGGAAGTCGATGCGACGGCGCGTCAAGAAGCGACCGTCCGGAGAGCGGTGAATTTCGGTGCATGTCGTACTCGCCGGCGGAGGTACCGCCGGTCACATCGAGCCCGCGCTCGCCCTCGCGGACGCCCTGCGCAGGCAGGACCCTTCCGTGGGGATCACGGCGCTGGGCACGGAGAAGGGCCTGGAGACCCGGCTGGTCCCCGAGCGGGGCTACGAGCTGGCGCTCATCCCGGCCGTGCCGCTGCCCCGTAAGCCCACCCCCGAGCTGATCACCGTCCCCGGGCGGCTGCGCGGCACCATCAAGGCCGCCGAGCAGGTCCTGGAGCGCACGAAGGCGGACTGCGTGGTCGGCTTCGGCGGCTACGTGGCGCTGCCCGGCTACCTGGCCGCCAAGCGGCTCGGCGTGCCGATCGTGGTGCACGAGGCCAACGCCCGGCCCGGACTCGCCAACAAGATCGGCTCGCGCTACGCGGCCGGGGTCGCCGTCGCCACCCCGGACTCCAAGCTGCGCAACGCCCGTTACATCGGCATCCCGCTGCGGCACACCATCGCGACCCTCGACCGGGCCCGCATGCGCCCCGAGGCGCGCGCCGCGTTCGGCCTCGACCCGAACCTGCCGACCCTGCTGGTCTCCGGCGGCTCCCAGGGCGCGCGCCGGCTCAACGAGGTGATCCAGCAGATCGCCCCGGTGCTCCAGCGCTCCGGCATCCAGATCCTGCACGCGGTCGGCCCGAAGAACGAACTGCCGCGTGTCGACAACATGCCCGGAATGCCGCCGTACGTGCCGGTACCGTACGTGGACCGGATGGATCTCGCGTACGCCGCCGCCGACATGATGCTCTGCCGCGCGGGCGCGATGACCGTCGCCGAGCTGTCCGCCGTCGGACTCCCGGCCGCCTACGTCCCGCTGCCGATCGGCAACGGCGAACAGCGGCTCAACGCCCAGCCGGTGGTCAAGGCCGGCGGTGGGCTCCTCGTCGACGACGCGGAACTGTCGCCGCAGTGGGTGCAGGCCAACGTCCTGCCCGTACTGGCCGATCCGCACCGGCTGTACGAGATGTCCCGCGCCGCCGCCGAGTTCGGCCGCCGGGACGCCGACGACCTGCTCGTCGGCATGGTGTACGAGGCGATCGCCGCCCGCCGTCAGGCGTAGCGGCGCCGACGGTCAGGAGCGCGCGGTGGCAGCGAAGAACCCGAGCGACGGATCCCCGGGAAGCTCGCGGCGGCCGTCCCGACCGGGCACCCGGAGGCTCCGGGTGCCCGCCCCGCGGGTGCTCCTGACCGCCCTCGCCGCCCTCGCCCTCGCCGTCGGCACCGTCTGGGCGCTCTACGGCTCCGGCTGGTTCCGGGTCGAGAAGGTGAGCACCTCGGGGACGCGGGTGCTCACCCCGGGCGAGGTCGAGCGGATCGCCGCCGTACCGGTCGGCGCGCCGCTCGTCTCCGTCGACACGGACGCCATCGAGGCCCGGCTGCGGAAGGAGCTGCCGCGGATCGCGAAGGTGGACGTCGTGCGGTCCTGGCCGCACGGAATCGGTCTGAAAGTGACGGAACGACAGCCCGTCCTTCTGCTGGAAAAGGGCGGAAAGTTCACCGAAGTGGACTCCACCGGTGTGCGGTTCGCCACCGTGCCCACGGCCCCCCGCGGCGTCCCCCGCCTGGTCCTCGACGTGGCCGCCTCCCCGAGCCTGCGTCGCTTCGACGCCGAGCGGCTGCTGCGGGTGGCGGTAGGCGTGACGGGCGAACTCCCGGAGAAAATCGCCCAGGACGTCCGTGTCGTCCGGATCACGTCGTTCGACTCCATCACTCTGGAGCTCGGCAGGGGCGGCACCGTCTTCTGGGGCAGTGGCGAGGACGGGCCCGTGAAGGCCCGGGTGCTCACCGCGCTCATGAAGGCGACTCCCAAAGCGGGGCACTTCGATGTAAGTGCCCCCACCGCGCCCGCTTCGTCGGGAAGTTGACGCCCATCAGCGCTGGCCAGCACCCTGGTTGGCCAGCGCTACGGGTGATCACATAGGGTGAAAAGAAAAACGGGAGGTTCGGCGTGTTCGTTGAACGTGCGCCACTTGTCGACTTAGTGTCCTGTTCGGAAGAGTCCAGCGAACAGAGACACTGGTAACCCTAAACTTCAACGTTAGGGTTTGGGTCGGCGTTCGGACCGTCCCAATCGGCATCCGTCGTCGCGGCGCGCTTACCACCGCGAAGCGGCGACACGTAACTCGAGGCGAGAGGCCTTCGACGTGGCAGCACCGCAGAACTACCTCGCAGTCATCAAGGTCATCGGTGTCGGCGGCGGTGGTGTCAATGCCATCAACCGAATGATCGAGGTCGGTCTCAAGGGCGTCGAGTTCATCGCCATCAACACCGACGCGCAGGCGCTGTTGATGAGCGACGCCGACGTCAAGCTCGACGTCGGCCGTGAACTCACCCGTGGCCTCGGGGCCGGGGCGAACCCGGCAGTCGGTCGCAAGGCGGCAGAGGACCACCGTGAGGAGATCGAGGAGGTCCTCAAGGGGGCCGACATGGTCTTCGTCACCGCCGGCGAAGGTGGCGGCACCGGCACCGGCGGCGCGCCCGTCGTCGCCAACATCGCGCGCTCGCTCGGCGCCCTCACGATCGGTGTGGTCACCCGGCCGTTCACCTTCGAGGGCCGCCGTCGCGCCAACCAGGCGGAGGACGGCATCGCCGAGCTCCGCGAAGAGGTCGACACCCTCATCGTCATCCCGAACGACCGCCTGCTCTCGATCTCGGACCGCCAGGTCTCCGTGCTCGACGCCTTCAAGTCGGCCGACCAGGTGCTCCTCAGCGGTGTCCAGGGCATCACCGACCTCATCACCACCCCGGGTCTGATCAACCTCGACTTCGCCGACGTCAAGTCGGTCATGTCCGAGGCCGGTTCGGCCCTCATGGGCATCGGCTCGGCCCGCGGCGACGACCGCGCCGTGGCCGCCGCCGAGATGGCGATCTCCTCGCCGCTCCTGGAGGCGTCCATCGACGGCGCCCGTGGCGTGCTGCTGTCCATCTCCGGCGGCAGCGACCTCGGTCTCTTCGAGATCAACGAGGCCGCCCAGCTGGTGAGCGAGGCCGCCCACCCCGAGGCGAACATCATCTTCGGCGCCGTCATCGACGACGCCCTCGGCGACGAGGTCCGGGTCACCGTCATCGCGGCCGGCTTCGACGGCGGCCAGCCGCCGGCCCGCCGGGACAACATCATCGGCTCGGTCTCCGCCAAGCGCGAGGAGCCCGCCCCGGCCCCCCGTGCCACCGAGACCTCCCGCCCGCTGGGCGGACTCGGCACGGTGACCCCGCGCGAGGAGCCCCCGGCCCCCGCCGAGCCCGCGCCGGCCGTCAGCGAGAGCGCGCTGCCGCCGGTCGCCCCGCCGGTGGTCCCGCCGGCCCGCCCGTACCCGGACACCCAGGCCGAAGAGCTGGATGTCCCGGACTTCTTGAAGTGATAGGGCAGCGTTACGAGACGAGCGGCGCGCACTTCGCCTTCACCGACCGGTGGGGCGGAGTGAGCGCCGTTCCGTACGAGGAGCTCAACCTCGGCGGAGCGGTCGGCGACGAGCCCGGGGCCGTACGGGCCAACCGGGGGCGTGCCGCCGAGGCGCTCGGGCTCGACCCGGCGCGGGTGGTCTGGATGAACCAGGTGCACGGCGCCGACGTCGCCGAGGTCGACGGGCCCTGGGAGACCGGGGAGATCCCGTCCGTCGACGCGATCGTCACCGCCCGCCGGGGCCTCGCCCTCGCCGTGCTCACCGCGGACTGCGTACCGGTCCTGCTGGCCGACCCCGTCGCCGGGGTCGTCGGCGCCGCCCACGCCGGGCGGCCCGGGATGGTCGCCGGGGTGGTCCCGGCGGCGGTGAAGCGGATGACCGAACTCGGCGCCCGGCCCGAGCGGATCGTCGCCCGCACCGGCCCCGCCGTCTGCGGGCGCTGTTACGAGGTGCCGGAGGCGATGCGCGCCGAGGTGGCCGCGGTCGAACCGGCCGCGTACGCCGAGACCTCGTGGGGCACCCCCGCCGTGGACGTCACCGCGGGCGTGCTCGCCCAGCTCTCCCGACTCGGCGTCACCGACATCGGGGCGAGCGGGGTCTGCACCCTGGAGTCCCGCGACCACTACTCGTACCGCCGCGATCGCACCACAGGGCGACTCGCGGGATATGTCTGGTTGATCTGAGAAGAGATATGACGGACCGCAAGTCGGAACTCGCCGCGAACCTCGGCCGGGTGGAGGAGCGAATCGCCGCCGCGTGCGCCGCCGCCGGGCGTGCGCGGGAGGACGTGACCCTCGTCGTGGTCACCAAGACCTACCCGGCGAGCGACGTGCGACTCCTGCACGAACTCGGGGTGCGCCATGTGGCGGAGAACCGGGACCAGGACGCCGCGCCCAAGGCCGCGGCCTGTGCGGACCTTGACCTGACCTGGCACTTCGTGGGCCAGTTGCAGACCAACAAGGTCCGTTCCGTGGTGGGTTATGCCGATGTGGTGCAGTCCGTCGACCGTTTGAAGCTCGTTTCCTCTCTCTCCGCGGCCGCGGAGAGAGAGGGGCGCGAGCTCGGCTGTCTGATCCAGGTCGCGCTCGACGCCGAGTCCGGGCACCGGGGCGAGCGCGGCGGGGTGGCTCCGGACGGGATCGAGGAGTTGGCGGCGGCGGTGGACGCCGCACCCGGACTGCGGCTCGACGGACTGATGACCGTCGCACCGCTGGCCGGTCCGTACGCGGGCCGGCAACAGGCGGCCTTCGAGCGCCTGATGGATTTGTCGACTGCCCTGCGCGCGACCCGTCCGGCTGCGAACATGGTGTCAGCAGGGATGAGCGCGGACCTCGAGGAGGCCGTCGCGGCCGGAGCGACACACGTGCGCATCGGTACGGCGGTACTCGGAGTCCGCCCCAAGCTCGGGTAACGTCGCGAAGCAAGTCGGACCACAGCAGAAAATATGGTCATTCCGCCGAGGGGCGGACGGACCCGTGGATCGCGGGCACTTGGTGACACTGCGACATTCGGTAAGGGCGATCCACCACAGAGCGGAGGATGCAGAGAATGGCCGGCGCGATGCGCAAGATGGCGGTCTACC
Organism: Streptomyces sp. NPDC053431; assembly: GCF_044544925.1. Taxonomy (NCBI): domain Bacteria; kingdom Bacillati; phylum Actinomycetota; class Actinomycetes; order Kitasatosporales; family Streptomycetaceae; genus Streptomyces; species Streptomyces sp. NPDC053431. The sequence continues at coordinate 979,115 of NZ_JBITXX010000001.1, forward strand.
TCGGCCTCGTGGAGGACGATGGCTACGACGGCCGGGGATTCGATCCCGACGACGACTTCGAACCCGAGCTGGAGCCGGAGCCCGAGCGGGACCGGCGCCACCAGCCTCCTCGCCAGATCGAACGGGAGGAGCCGGTGCGCGTCGTGCAGCCGCCCGCACCGCGCGAACCCGTCGCTCAGTCTGTGCCGGTACACGCGGAAAGTGGGCGTCCTGCCCGAATTGCCCCCGTGTCATCCATCACACCCGAACGTCCCAGCCTGGAGAAGAACGCACCCGTGATCATGCCCAAGGTCGTGTCCGAGCGGGAGCCGTACCGCATCACCACGCTGCACCCGCGGACCTACAACGAGGCCCGTACCATCGGGGAACACTTCCGTGAGGGCACCCCGGTGATCATGAACCTCACGGAGATGGACGACACCGATGCGAAGCGACTTGTCGACTTTGCCGCCGGACTCGTCTTCGGGCTCCATGGCAGCATTGAGCGCGTGACGCAGAAGGTGTTCCTGTTGTCGCCTGCTAACGTCGATGTCACGGCGGAGGACAAGGCCCGCATCGCAGAGGGCGGATTCTTCAACCAGAGCTGAGAACACGAGACCGAGAACGGCCCGGCCGCAGAGGGCGGCCGGACAAGTGAGAGCACGAAAGCCAGGGGAGAGGGAAGCGCGGGATGGGCGTCGCACTGCAGGTGGTCTACATCGCGCTGATGTGCTTCCTCGTCCTCCTGATCTTCCGGCTGGTCATGGACTACGTCTTCCAGTTCGCCCGGTCATGGGCACCCGGTAAGGCGATGGTGGTCGTCCTCGAGGCCACCTACACTGTCACCGATCCACCGCTCAAGCTTCTGCGGCGGCTCATCCCGCCGCTGCGTCTCGGGGGCGTGGCACTCGACCTGTCCTTCTTCGTTCTGATGATCATCGTTTACATCCTGATCTCCATCGTGAGCAGCTTCGCGAGGTGATGGTGGAGGTGAATGTGGACGATACGGTCTTGCCGACTGCCGACGACTACGTAGAGGTGAAGAAGAGATGCCGCTGACCCCCGAGGACGTGCGGAACAAGCAGTTCACGACCGTCCGCCTTCGAGAAGGCTATGACGAGGACGAGGTCGATGCCTTCCTCGATGAGGTCGAAGCCGAACTGACCCGACTGCTCCGCGAGAACGAGGACCTGCGCGCCAAGCTGGCCGCGGCCACCCGTGCCGCCGCGCAGAACCAGCAGCAGCAGGGCATGCGCAAGCCCCCGGAGCAGCAGGATCGTCCCGTCGGTCCCGGCGCTCCCGTGCCCGCCGCCATATCCGGACCGCCGGCCCAGCAGCAGCCCCCGCAGATGGGCCCGCCGCAGCTGCCGTCCGGTGCGCCCGCGCTGCCCGCCGGCCCGATGCAGGGCGGCCCGATGCAGGGCGGCCCCATGGGCCCCGGCCCGATGCAGGGCGGCCCGATGGGTCCCGGCCCGATGCAGGGCGGCCCCATGGGTCACCCGCAGCAGCAGCCGATGCAGCAGATGCAGCCGGCCCAGGGCCCCGGTGGCGACAGCGCCGCGCGCGTCCTCTCGCTGGCCCAGCAGACCGCGGACCAGGCGATCGCGGAGGCCCGTTCCGAGGCCAACAAGATCGTCGGCGAGGCGCGTTCGCGCGCCGAGGGCCTGGAGCGGGACGCCCGCGCCAAGGCCGACGCCCTGGAGCGGGACGCCCAGGAGAAGCACCGCGTCGCGATGGGCTCCCTGGAGTCCGCCCGCGCGACCCTCGAGCGCAAGGTCGAGGACCTGCGGGGCTTCGAGCGTGAGTACCGGACCCGGCTGAAGTCGTACCTGGAGTCGCAGCTGCGTCAGCTGGAGACCCAGGCCGACGACTCGCTGGCCCCGCCGCGCACCCCGGCCACCGCGTCCCTGCCGCCGTCCCCCTCGATGGCCTCGGCGGGCGCGAGCGCGCCGTCGTTCGGCGGCAACGGCCCGATGGGCGGCGCCCCGTCCTACGGCGGCCAGCAGCAGATGTCCCCGGCGATGACCCAGCCCATGGCTCCGGTCCGGCCGCAGGCTCCGCAGCCGATGCAGCAGGCGCCGGCGCCGATGCGTGGGTTCCTGATCGACGAGGACGACAACTGAGGCCGGCGGGTCGACGCGTGTCGAACGCGTAGCCGTCGTCGGCAGTCAAGGGCCGGGCCCTGGGGTTTCCCCAGGGCCCGGCCCTTTGCCATCCCTCTTGCCCCGCACCCCCCGCCGGCGCCACCGCGTCCCAGCCCCGGCGCTGCACCCGCCCCCGCCGCGCGGCTTCGCCCCTGCCGTGCGGCTGCGCCCCCGCCGTGCGGCTGCGCCCCCGCCGTGCGGCTGCGCCCCCGCCTGCGCCGCGGGGCTGCGCCCGTCCCCACCGCGGGGGCTGCGCCCGCCCGTCCTCGTTGTGGGCTGCGCCCGGCTGTCCCCGTTGTGGGCAGTCGTTCCGCTGGGGCGGAACGGGTGGGCACAACGGAACGCAGCGCCTTGCCGCGCCCAGGCCCCTACCGCCTTGACGCCCGCCGAGACGGCGCGGCGCCATAGGGGCGGGCGTAGGTACAAGGAGCGGACGCGCCGCCAAGCGCGGTCCCGTGTGCCCACCCGTCCCGCCCTGGGGGTCCCCCCGGACGAAGTCTGGGGGAGGGACGACTGCCCACACGGTGGCGGGCGACTGCCCACACGGCGGTGGGCGAGGGCTGGCACGGAGTGGGGCCGGGGCCCGCAGGGAGGTGGGGTCGGGCGCGTGCGGAGTGGGGCTGGGGCCTGCGAGGAGCGGGATGAGGCGCGCGAGAGGGCGGGGCGCAGGTGGCCGCGAGAAGGCGGCGTGGCGAGGGCACGTGCGGAAGGGGCGGGGCGCGCCGCCCGGCGCGGTCCCGTGTGCCCACCCGTCCCGCCCCAGCGGGACGACTGCCCACACGGAGGCGGGCGGGGGCCCGCACGGCGGTGGGTGAGGGCCCGCATGGGGGTGGGCGAGGGCCCGCACGGGGGCCGGAGGGGGCTCTAGGGAGCGGGGCGAGGGCGCACGCGGAGGGTGGGCGCCCTCGGGGAGGGGGCGTTGGGGAGGGTGAGTGCCCGGGAGGGGGGTGGAGGGGAGGGGGCTCGGAGGGGGTTGGGGTATGGGGGATGCCGAAGGGCCCGGGGACCTTGGGGGTCGCCGGGCCCTTCGGGAGGGGTCAGGCCTTGCGGAGGCGGAAGGTGAGGGAGAGGGACTCGTCCTCGAAGCGGGCGCCGTACGTGGCGTCGGCCTCACCCTCCGAGTAGTCCGTGCACAGCACCTCGTCCGCGATCAGCGCCGCGTGACCCGTCAGCGCCTCCGTCGTCTCCGGCGACGTGGACGTCCACCGCAGCGCGATGCGGTCCGCGACGTCCAGGCCGCTGTTCTTGCGCGCCTCCTGGATCAGACGGATCGCGTCCCGCGCCAGGCCCGCCTTGCGCAGCTCCGGCGTGATCTCCAGGTCGAGGGCGACCGTCGCGCCCGAGTCGGAGGCGACCGACCAGCCCTCGCGCGGGGTCTCCGTGATGATGACCTCCTCCGGGGTGAGGGTCACCTGCTCGCCGTTGACCTCGACGCTCGCCTCGCCGCCGCGGAGGGCGAGCGACAGGGCCGCCGCGTCCGCCGCCGCCACCGCCTTCGCCACGTCCTGGACGCCCTTGCCGAAGCGCTTGCCCAGGGCCCGGAAGTTGGCCTTGGCCGTGGTGTCGACCAGGCTGCCGCCCACCTCGGAGAGGGAGGCGACGGTCGAGACGTTCAGCTCCTCCGTGATCTGGGCCCGGAGCTCCGCCGACAGGTCCGCGAAGCCCGTCGCCGCCACCAGCGCCCGCGAGAGCGGCTGGCGGGTCTTGACGCCCGACTCCGCGCGCGTGGCGCGGCCCAGCTCGACCAGGCGCCGGACCAGCTGCATCCGCTCGGAGAGCACCGGGTCGATCAGGGCGGCGTCCGGCTCCGGCCAGGTCGACAGGTGGACAGACTCCGGGGCGTCCGGGGTCACCGGCGTCACGAGGTCCTGCCACACCCGCTCCGTGATGAACGGGGTCAGCGGGGCCATCAGGCGCGTGACCGTCTCCACGACCTCGTGCAGGGTGCGCAGGGCCGCCTTGTCGCCCTGCCAGAACCGGCGGCGCGAGCGGCGCACGTACCAGTTCGACAGGTCGTCGACGAACGCCGACAGCAGCTTGCCGGTGCGCTGGGTGTCGTACGACTCCATCGCCTCGGTGGCCTCGGCCACCAGCCGGTTCAGCTCGGACAGCAGCCAGCGGTCCAGGACCGGGCGGTCCGCCGGGGCCGGGTCCGCCGCGGACGGGGACCAGCCGGCCGTGCGGGCGTACAGGGCCTGGAAGGCGACGGTGTTCCAGTACGTGAGGAGCGTCTTGCGGACGACCTCCTGGATCGTGCCGTGGCCCACCCGGCGCGCCGCCCACGGCGAGCCGCCGGCCGCCATGAACCAGCGGACCGCGTCGGCGCCGTGCTGGTCCATCAGCGGGATCGGCTGCAGGATGTTGCCCAGGTGCTTGGACATCTTGCGGCCGTCCTCGGCGAGGATGTGGCCCAGGCAGACCACGTTCTCGTACGACGACTTGTCGAAGACGAGCGTGCCGACCGCCATCAGCGTGTAGAACCAGCCGCGGGTCTGGTCGATGGCCTCGGAGATGAACTGCGCCGGGTAGCGGCTCTCGAACAGCTCCTTGTTCCGGTACGGGTAGCCGTACTGCGCGAACGGCATCGAGCCCGAGTCGTACCAGGCGTCGATGACCTCGGGGACGCGCGTCGCCGTCTTCCCGCAGCCCTCCGCCGGGCACGCGAAGGTCACGTCGTCGATGTACGGGCGGTGCGGGTCGAGGTCCGACTGGTCGGCGCCCGTCAGCTCGGACAGCTCGGCGCGCGAGCCCACGCAGGTCAGGTGGTCGTCCTCGCAGCGCCAGATCGGCAGCGGGGTGCCCCAGTAGCGGTTGCGGGAGAGCGCCCAGTCGATGTTGTTGTTCAGCCAGTCGCCGAAGCGCCCGTGCTTGACCGAGTCCGGGAACCAGTTGGTGTTCTCGTTCTCTTCGAGCAGGCGGTCCTTGACCGCGGTCGTGCGGATGTACCAGGACGGCTGCGCGTAGTACAGCAGCGCCGTGTGGCAGCGCCAGCAGTGCGGGTAGCTGTGCTCGTACGCGATGTGCTTGAAGAGCCGGCCGCGCGCGTCCAGGTCGGCGGTGAGCGCCTCGTCGGCCTTCTTGAAGAAGACGCCGCCGACGAGCGGCACGTCCTCCTCGAAGGTGCCGTCGGGGCGGACCGGGTTCACGACCGGAAGGCCGTAGGAGCGGCAGACCTTGAGGTCGTCCTCACCGAAGGCGGGGGACTGGTGGACCAGACCCGTGCCGTCCTCGGTCGTCACGTACTCGGCGTTGACCACGTAGTGGGCCGGGGCCGGGAACTCGATCAGCTCGAAGGGGCGCTCGTACGTCCAGCGCTCCATGTCCTTGCCCGTGAAGCTCTCGCCCGTGGTCACCCAGCCCTCGCCGAGCGCCTTGTCGAGCAGCGGCTCGGCGACGACCAGCCTCTCGTCGCCGTCCGTGGCGACCACGTACGTCACCTCGGGGTGCGCGGCGACGGCCGTGTTGGACACCAGGGTCCACGGGGTCGTCGTCCAGACGAGGAGCGCCGCCCGGCCGGCGAGCGGGCCGGAGGTCAGCGGGAAGCGCACGTAGACCGAGGGGTCGACGACCGTCTCGTAGCCCTGCGCGAGCTCGTGGTCCGAGAGGCCGGTGCCGCAGCGCGGGCACCAGGGGGCGACGCGGTGGTCCTGCACGAGCAGGCCCTTGTCGAAGATCTGCTTCAGCGACCACCAGACCGACTCGATGTACGAGGGGTCCATGGTGCGGTAGGCGTCGTCGAGGTCGACCCAGTAGCCCATCCGGGTGGTCAGCTCGGCGAAGGCGTCGGTGTGGCGGGTCACGGACTCGCGGCACTTTGCGTTGAACTCGGCGATGCCGTACGCCTCGATGTCCTTCTTGCCGGAGAAGCCGAGCTCCTTCTCGACGGCGAGCTCGACCGGCAGGCCGTGGCAGTCCCAGCCGGCCTTGCGGGCGACGTGGTAGCCGCGCATGGTGCGGAAGCGGGGGAAGACGTCCTTGAAGACGCGGGCCTCGATGTGGTGGGCGCCGGGCATGCCGTTGGCGGTCGGGGGGCCCTCGTAGAAGACCCACTCCGGGCGTCCCTCGGACTGCTCCAGGGTCTTGGCGAAGACCTTGTTCTCGCGCCAGAAATCGAGCACGGCGTGCTCGAGCGCGGGCAGGTCTACCTGGGCGGGCACCTGGCGGTACTGCGAAGACATCGATCTTCCTCCGGCGGATGTTCCTCGTTCCGTCCGGAGGGACGAGAGCACGGCTCCCGCGGTACCACCCTCCTTGGCCCCGGGCGGGAACGCCCTGAGCCCCCTCATTGGGGTCGCGACGCCGGTTCTAGTCGCCGCGGCCGACCGCGGCTTTCTTCCGGCAGCTCCGGGGTGATGCTTCACATCGGGCTCGCCCCCGGGCTCTCACCGTCCCCGGGTCGCTCATGGCTGCGTACGACGCTACTCGTCCCCATCCAAGCCTTTCGCTGTGCCCAGTGTAAGGGCCCGCCACGGGGTCGGCCGACCGATTTCCGGTGACCCGAATGGCCACACGGGTCCGCATGGACTTCCGCTGCGGCCAAGTGGGGGAAGGGCGGCACGGATAACCGGCCGGTGAGCTGGGCACAACCGAGGCAGGTCCGCCCCGCAGGGCGCCGGGGCGGGCGGAACGGGCGGCGTGCCCCGTTGCCGTGGGCCTTGGGCCGATTTATCGTCCCAGCACGATTCGCGAGCAAGATCACAAAATGTGAAGGGGCCGCGACATGGTGGCGAAGAAGACCGCCGCGAAGAGGACGACGGCCACGAAGACGACGGCCGGCAAGGCACCGGCCGCGAAGAAGTCCGCGCCCGCGAAGAAGTCGGCGGCCACGAAGGCGCCGGCGAAGAAGTCGGCGGCCACGAAGGCGCCCGCGAAGAAGACGGCGGCCGAGAAGGCGCCGGCGAAGAAGACGGCGGCCCCGCAGGCCTCCGCCGAGAAGACGGCCACGAAGAAGGCGGCGGCGAGGAAAGTGGCGACGAAGAGCACGGCCGCGGGGAAGACGGCGGTCGCCGACGCGCCGGCCCCCGCGGTGGCGGACGGCACCCCGGTGACGAAGGCGACGGCCGGTACGGCCGGGAAGGCCCCCGCGAAGAAGGCCGCCAAGGCGACCGGGACCGACGGGGCCGCACGGGCGACCAAGGCCGCCGGACCCGCCAGGGCCGCGCAGGACGCGCGGCCCACGAAGGCGACGAAGACCACGAAGACGGCGAAGACCGCGACAGAGAAGAAGACAGGAGCCAGGACGGTGGCAGCGAAGAAGACCGCGGGTGGCGTCACGACGGCCGAGAACGACGCCGCGGTGCCCCCGGCCCGTGCCGGTGAACTCGCCGTACGCCCCGGCGAGGACCCGTGGACCCCGGAGGAGGTCACCGAGGCCCGCAGCGAGCTCCAGGCGGAGGTGCTGCGGCTGCGCAGCGAGCTGGTCCACTCGCAGGAGGAGCTGACCGGCCTGATGCGCGACTCCGGGGACGGCGCCGGCGACGACCAGGCCGACACCGGCACCAAGAACATCACGCGCGAGCACGAGCTGGCCCTGGCCGCGAACGCCCGCGAGATGCTGGAGCAGACCGAGCACGCCCTGGAGCGGCTCGACGCGGGCACGTACGGCCTGTGCGAGGTCTGCGGCAAGCCCATCGGCAAGGCCAGGATGCAGGCCTTCCCGCGGGCCACGCTCTGTGTGGAGGACAAGCAGAAGCAGGAACGCCGGGGCTGACGTCGCCGGACGGCTGTGCCGTACCCTCGGGGCACAGGCAGGCACCTAGGTTGAGGGACTCACGTGGCAGAGGCGGAGCGCGTCATCGGTACGCCGGATTCAGCAGGGGCCGACGAGGCAGGGGCCGACGAGACGCCCGTCCTCGAGGAGCGGCCCAGGGGCAGGCGGAAGATCGTCGCGCTGTTCGTGGTCGCCGTGCTCGCCTACCTGCTGGACCTCGGCAGCAAGATGCTCGTGGTGGCGCGGCTGGAGGGCCACGAGCCGATCAAGGTGATCGGTGACCTGCTGCGCTTCGAGGCCGTCCGCAACCCGGGTGCCGCGTTCGGCATGGGCGAGGCCTTCACGATCATCTTCACGGTGATCGCGGTCGCGGTCATCGCGGTGATCATCCGGCTGGCGCGCAAGCTCTACAGCCTGCCCTGGGCCATCGCGCTGGGCCTGCTGCTCGGCGGCGCGCTGGGCAACCTGACCGACCGGATCTTCCGTTCGCCGGGCGTGTTCGAGGGCGCGGTGGTCGACTTCATCGCGCCCGCGCACTTCGCCGTCTTCAACCTGGCCGACTCGGCGATCGTCTGCGGCGGCATCCTGATCGTCCTCCTGTCGTTCCGGGGCCTGGACCCGGACGGAACCGTTCACAAGGACTGAAACCCGTCCGGCGGCGGCCCCGCGCGCTCTCGGCGGGGACCGGGAGCACCGCGCGGCAAGGCATACTCGTACGGGTGAGCACGAGTCCCGAGATCCGCACGCTGCCCGTTCCCGACGGCCTGGAGGGCGAGCGCGTCGACGCCGCCATCTCCCGCATGTTCGGGTTCTCCCGTACGAAGGCGGCCGAGCTTGCCGCCGCAGGCAAGGTCCTGGTCGACGGTTCCGTCGTCGGCAAGTCCGAGCGGGTCAGCGGCGGCGCGTGGCTCGAGGTCGAGATGCCGGGCGCCCCCGCCCCGGTGCAGGTCGTGGCCGAGCCCGTGGAGGGCATGGAGATCGTGCACGACGACGACGACATCGTCGTGATCATGAAGCCGATCGGGGTGGCCGCCCACCCGAGCCCCGGCTGGACCGGCACCACCGTGATCGGCGGCCTCGCCGCCGCCGGCTACCGGATCTCCACCTCCGGCGCCGCCGAGCGCCAGGGCATCGTGCACCGCCTCGACGTCGGCACCTCCGGCCTCATGGTGGTCGCGAAGTCCGAGTACGCGTACACCTCGCTGAAGCGCCAGTTCAAGGAGCGCACGGTCGACAAGCGCTACCACGCCCTGGTCCAGGGCCACCCGGACCCGCTCAGCGGCACCATCGACGCGCCCATCGGCCGGCACCCGAACCACGACTACAAGTGGGCCGTGACCGCCGACGGCAAGGCGTCCGTGACGCACTACGACCTGATCGAGGCCTACCGGGCGGCCTCGCTGCTCGACATCAAGCTGGAGACGGGCCGCACCCACCAGATCCGGGTACACATGTCCGCCCACCGCCACCCGTGCGTCGGCGACCTCACCTACGGCGCCGACCCGACCCTGGCCAAGCGCCTCGGCCTGACCCGGCAGTGGCTGCACGCCGTCCGGCTCGGCTTCGAGCACCCCGGCGACGGGCAGTGGGTCGAGTTCGCGAGCACCTACCCGGCGGACCTGCAGACGGCCCTGGACCGGATCGCCTCGGAGAGCCGGTGACCGCCTACGCGGTCCGGGAGGCCGTGGGCCACGACGACCGGGACGCCTGCTTCGAGGTGCGCCGCGAGGTCTTCGTCGCCGAGCAGGGCGTGCCGCGGGAGCTGGAGTACGACACGTACGACGAGACCGCCGTGCACGTGCTCGCGATCCGCGCGGACGGCGTCCCGCTGGGCACCGGGCGGCTCCTGCACGGGGCGGACGCGACCGGCAAGACCGGCGCCGACGCCTCGGTGGGCTCTCTCGGGCGGCTCGCGGTGACCAGGGCCGCCCGCGGCCTGGGCGTCGGCGCGGCGCTGGTGCGGGCCATCGAGGACGCGGCCCGCGCCCGTGGGCTGGCCGCGGTCGACCTGCACGCCCAGACCCACGCCCTGGGCTTCTACGAGCGGCTCGGGTACGTCGCGTACGGCCCCGAGTTCCCGGACGCGGGGATGCCGCACCGGGCGATGCGCCGGGCGCTGTAGTCGCTGGTACACCCGCTCGGAGGGCATGGAGTAGGGCCTGTACGGGTACAGGCCCTGATGGGAAGCCCGGGGCTGGTGACGAGCCCGGGGCTACTTGAAGGTGTGGCAACCGTGCGGACGCTCGTCCGCGGGGCCCGTGCACTGGCCGCTCTGGCCTCCGCCGTTTCCGCCGTTGGTGGGCGGGTGCGGAGTCGCGAGGGCGGCCGATCCGGCACCGAGCACACCGGTGACGGCCAGCACGAGGGCGGCGGTACCGCGCCCTATGCGCCTCATCTGCATGACATCCTCCTGACGAGTTGGCGGAATGTCCCTTTTATGCTATGTCTCTCCGGTGCGCGTGGCAGGCTGAGCGGGTGATCACCGACCTGCCGTGAGGCCGAAGGGGACCTTGTGGATCAGCTCGCCCTGTTGTTCCTGCTGCTGCTCGGCGCCTTGCTCACCGTCCCCCTCGGGGACCGGCTCGGGCTGCCGGCCCCGGTCCTGATGACGCTCATCGGCATCGTGCTGGCCTATCTGCCCTTCGTGCCGAACGTGGACATCCCGCCCGAGTTCATCCTCCCGCTGGTGCTGCCGCCGCTCCTCTACGCGTCGGTGCAGCGCACATCCTGGCGGCAGTTCGCCGCCAACAGGCGCCCGATCCTCCTGCTCGCGGTGGCCCTGGTCTTCGTCACCACGGCCGCCGTCGGCGCCGTCGCGGACGCCCTCGTGCCCGGCATCCCGCTGGCCGCGGCGGTCGCCCTCGGCGCGCTGGTCGCGCCGCCCGACCCGGTCGCGGCGACCGCCGTGGCCGGCTCGCTCGGACTGCCGCGGCGGCTCGTGTCGATCCTGGAGGGCGAGGGGCTCTTCAACGACGTCACCGCGATCGTGCTGTACCACGTGGCGATCACCGCCGTGGTCAGCGGCAGGTTCTCCTGGCCCGAGGCGCTCGGCGAGCTCGTCCTGTCGGCGGTCGTCGCGGTCGTGGTCGGCTTCGTGCTCGGCTGGGTGACCAACAAGCTGATGGGCTTCCTCGGCGACGCCACCCTGCAGACCGGCCTCACCCTCCTCGTGCCCTTCGTCTCGTACGTCATCGCCGAGGAGCTGCACGGCTCCGGCGTGCTCGCGGTCCTGATCACGGCGCTCTTCCTCGCCGAGCACGCGGTCGACGCCGACGACGTGATGGGGCGGCTCGCCGGGCAGACCTTCTGGGAGGTCGTCGACACCCTCGTCACCGGCATCGCCTTCGGCCTCATCGGTCTGGAGCTCGTCCATGTCTTCGGGGTCGCCGAGGGGCGCGGCGGGCAGATGCTCGGCTGGGGCGCGGCGGTCCTCGGGGTCGTGGTCGTGGTCCGGCTGCTGTGGCTGCTGCCGGCCACCTGGCTGGCGAAGCGGCTGCACGACCGGCGTGACGTGGCCGAGGAGATCCCGGTGAGCTGGCGGGAGACCGTCGTGATGTGGTGGTCCGGGATGCGCGGGGTGGCCTCGGTGGCGCTGGCGCTCGCCATCCCGCTCCGTACGGACGACGGTTCGCCCTTCCCGGGCCGGGACGAGCTGATCTTCATCGCCTTCTGTGTGATCCTCGCGACGCTCGTGGTGCAGGGCCTCACCCTGCCCTGGCTGGTGAAGCGGCTGGGCGTGCAGGCCGACACGGACGCCGAGCGGGCCTTCGAGCGGGACCTCGCGATCCGGGCGGCGAAGGCGGCCAAGCACCGCCTGAAGGAGATCGAGGAGATGGAGGAGCTGCCCGAGGAGGTCGCCGAGCGGCTGCAGCGGGGAGCCTTCGACATCGGGGCACGGATCAGCCCGGACATGGTGGACGAGGAGCGGCGGGCCGCGTTCCGGCAGCGGGTGGACCGGGTGCGGAAGGTCCAGCAGATCCAGCGGGAGATGATGTCGGCGGCCCGGCACGCGGTCCTCTCGGCGCGCAGCGAGCCAGGGGCCGACCCGGAGGTGGTGGACCGGGTGCTGCGCCACCTGGACGTGCGCAGCATGCGCTGAGGCCGGGCCCCGCCGCCCTGCGCGCCGAGCCGGGCCCCGCCGCCCACGCGCCGAGGCCGGGCCCCGGCGGCCGGGTGGGAGGATGGGCCGCATGGACATCATGCTTTTCCACTCGGCCTACGGGCTGACCCCTTCCGTCGAGGCGGCCGCCGAGCGGCTCCGGGAGGCCGGCCACCGGGTCTGGACCCCGGACCTCTTCGACGGGCGGACGGTCGGGACCGTCGAGGAGGGCGTGGCGCTCCGGGACGAGATCGGCAAGGACGAGCTGCTCAAGCGCGCGGTGCTGGCCGCCGCGCCCTACTCGGAGCGGGGACTGGTCTACATGGGCCTCTCGTTCGGGGCCTCGATCGCGCAGACGCTGGCGCTCGGTGACGAGAAGGCGCGCGGACTGCTGCTGTTCCACGGCACCTCGGACATCGCGGAGTCGGCCGTGGTGGACGACCTGCCGGTCCAGCTGCACGTGGCCGAGCCGGACCCGTTCGAGACGGACGACTGGCTGTCGTCCTGGTACCTGCAGATGCGCAAGGCCGGTGCGGACGTGGAGGTGTACCGCTACCGCGGTGCCGGGCACCTCTACACGGATCAGCGGCTGCCGGACTGGGACGCGGAGGCGGCGGAGCGCACCTGGGCGGTGGCCCTGTCGTTCCTCGACAGCCTGTAGGACGTACGGGAAAGGGGCGTGGCCCCCGGGGAGTCCCCGGGGGCCACGTCGCTGTGTCTTCCGGACGGTGCGTCAGGCGCGGTACGCGGTCCAGGAGTCGTTCATGCGGGTCACCTGGCCCGACGTGAACTGGTACATGCAGGAGTCGTACGTGTAGTCCATGAAGTTGTGGATCGGGTCCACGCCGGCCTTGGAGGCGCAGGAGTCACGGCCGGTCGGGCACTGGTAGGCCGGGCTCTTCTCGGCCGGGGTGTCGGCGACGTAGTCGCCGTTGCCCGTGCAGCCGCCCTGGAAGGTGTGGTAGAGGCCCATCCAGTGGCCGACCTCGTGGGTGGCGGTGTCGCCCTCGTTGTAGTTGGCCGCGGAGCCGCCGGGCAGGGAGGTGTCGAGGATGACGACGCCGTCCATGTTCGGGCTGGACTTGTACGAGGACGGGAAGGTCGCCCAGCCGAGCAGGCCGCCGCCGAGGTTGGCGGTGTAGATGTTCAGCGCGTTGGCGCCGCCCTTGCGCAGGGTGGTCTTCATGTCCTTCTCGGCCTGCGAGCCGGAGGACAGGTTGTACCAGGTGGCGTTGTCCGTGTAGTCGGTCGCGGCCAGCGAGAACTGGAAGCCCGAGTCCACGTTGCCGGTGCCCTGGCCGGCGTACGCGGCGTTGAGGACGGCGATCTGGTTGCTGACGGCCGTGGCGCTGAGCTTGCCGGTCGTGCCGCTGTGGATGACGTGGAAGTACACGGGGATGGTGACCGTGGCGGCGGCACCCGCGGCGGCGGTCGCGCGGCCGGCGGCCCGCGCCTCGGACACTCTCTTCTTCAGGTCCGCGTCCATCGCCAGGGCCTGGGCGGCCGTGACCTCGTTCGGCTCGGCCTTGGTGGCGTTGCCCTTGGCCTTGCGGGCGCCGGAGAGGGCGGAGGCGTCGTCCGCGCACTTCTCGGCGGAGGCCAGGGTGGTGGTGGCGGGGGTGGCCGCCGGGGCGGACAGCGGGGCCAGGGCCAGGGTTCCGGCCATGACGGCGGTGCCGAGAATACGACGCGACATACGCGGTGATATACGGACAAGAGCACGCACGGGTGACTCCTCGCGGGGGGTGGTGGAGAGGTACTTCCTCGCCACTGGCGGGGAGATTACGCGTCCATGTCAGATGTCGTTGAGGATTGATCAAGCCCAATCATTCAGCGGGCAAATCGGTGCATCGGGAAGAAAAACTTGTGCTGATTCCGGAGTTTGAGACGTGGACGTAACAGGAGAGACGCCAAAGGCGGGTGGTGTGTCCGGTTTCGAACTGCCGAACTCGCCACCCGCCGTAGCCGTGTGATCTCCCGTTAACAAAGAAGATCATGGCTGAAAATCGTCGTCCAGATGTCCGATCGGCCGCGTCAGCGCACCGGCTGGTACACCCGCTCGACACGCTGCGTTCCGCTGAGCGTGCGGTACGAGCGCGCCCAGGCCGCCGACGCGTCGGGGTCCGCCCGGTCGGAGACCGTGTAGTAGTCCATCTGCGAACGCTCGGCCGTCACGTCCAGCACGCCGTAGCCGTGGTGGTCCATGTCCACCCACTTCACATGGCGGTTGGCGGCCCTGATCGCACCCGCCGCCACCACCGAGAGGGTGCCCGGTGCCACGTGCAGCATGTCGTCCAGGTTGTCCGAGGTCACCGAGGTCACCACGAACTCCGTCGCGGCCGAGGCGGACACCGGGTACGTCGCCGCCTTCACCGGCACGTCGTTGGCCCAGGCCATGTGGATGTCGCCGGTCAGGAAGACCGTGTTGCGGATGCCCCGGTCCGTCAGGTGCTTCAGCAGCTCCTTGCGGTCGTCCGTGTAGCCGTCCCACTGGTCGACGTTCACGGCGAGGCCGCCCTCCGGCAGGCCCAGCAGCTCGGTCAGCGGTCCGAGCAGATCGGCCGGCAGCGCGCCGAAGGCCACCGGCGAGATCATCACCGACGTGCCGACCAGCTGCCAGGTCGCGTCCGAGGCGGCGAGCCCCGACTTCAGCCAGTCCAGCTGTGCCCGCCCCGTGATGCTGCGCTCCGGGTCGTCCACCTTGCCGCTGCCCACGCCCGCCTGCTGGGAGCGGAAGGAGCGCAGGTCCAGCAGATGCAGGTCGGCCAGGCGGCCGAATCGCAGCCGTCGGTAGACCGTGCCCTCGGTGGACGCGCGCACCGGCATCCACTCGAAGTACGCCTGCTTGGCCGCCGCCACGCGCTCCGCCCAGACGCCCTCGGTGCCCGGCGTGTGGTTCTTGGCCCCGCCCGACCAGGCGTCGTCGGCGAACTCGTGGTCGTCCCAGATGGCGACGACCGGATGGACCGCGTGCAGCGCCTGGAGGTCGGCGTCGGTCTTGTACGTGGCGTGCCGCAGGCGGTAGTCGGCGAGCGCGACGATCTCGTGCGCCGGCTGGTGCTGCCGGACCGTGTACTTCGCCTCCGGGTAGGCGCCGGCCGCGTACTCGTAGACGTAGTCGCCGAGGTGGAGGATCGCGTCCAGGTCCGTACGGGCCGCCAGGTGGCGGTACGCGGAGAAGTAGCCGGCCTCCCAGTTGGCGCAGGAGACCACGCCGAAGCGGACCCCGGGGGCGGTCGAGTCGGCGGCGGGCGCGGTGCGGGTGCGGCCGGCCGGGGAGACGGTGCCGCCCGAGGTGAAGCGGTACCAGTAGGACGTGGCCGGGCGCAGGCCCCGCACGTCCACCTTCACGGTGTGGTCGGAGGCGGCGGAGGCGACGACCGTGCCGCTCGCCACGGTCCGGGTGAAGGAGCGGTCCTCGGCCAGCTCCCAGTCGACCGGGGCTTCGGCGCCCCTGCCGGAGCCGGGCGTGGCGTCGGGCGTGGGGGTGACGCGCGTCCAGAGCAGGACGCCGTCGGGCAGCGGGTCGCCGGAGGCGACGCCGTGGAGGAACGCGGGTGCCCCGGCGTCCGCGAGCGCGGGCGAGGCGATGGCCACCAGGGCCGGCGCGGCGACGGCGGTCACGGCGGCGGCCTTCACGACGGTGCGGCGGCTGGGGGTGGATATCAGATCACGACTGGTCACGGCCCGTCAGATTACCGACTGGTAAGGCGAATCGGCAGAGGAGCGCCCAAAGTTCGCCGACTCTTCGCGGGCCGTTCCGGCCGGCGGCGAGGACCGGGGCGGAACGCGGCCGGGCGACTGCCGGCCGGAGCGTCCTTCGCTCCCCGACCGGGGGCCGGGGAGCGAAGGAGCCGGAGCGGCTCAGCCCTTGAGGACCTTCGCCAGCGCGGTGTTGAACTCGTCCACCGTCAGCGGCGGGTTGTCGTTGCCCTCGGCGGTCAGCGTCTTGCCGTCCATCTTCAGCGTCGGCGTGCCCGTGACCCCGCTCTTGTCGAAGGTCTTCGACATCTTCATCGCCCAGGCGTCGAAGGTGCCGTTCTCGACGTTCTTCCTGAACTCCGCGTTGCCCTTCAGCGCGGGCACCGTGTCCGCGATCTCCAGGAGGTAGGAGTCCTTGGCGAACTTGTCCTGCTTCTCGTCCGGGTGGAACTTCGTCGAGTAGAGCGCCGCCTTGTACTTCAGGAAGGCCTCCGGGCTCACGTCGAGCGCCGCGCCCAGCGCCGACAGCGCGTTCTTCGAGCCCTCGCCCTGGTCGGCGTTGTCGATGAAGGTGGCGCCCACGTACCTGAGCTTGTACTTGCCGTCGGTGACGTCCTTGTCGACCGTGGCGCCCACGTTCTGCTCGAAGTTCGCGCAGACCGGGCAGCGCGAGTCCTCGTAGATCTCCAGGGTCTTCTTCGCCTCGGGCTTGCCGACGACGACGGTGGTGCCGTCCTGGCCCTCGGTGTTCTTCGGGGCGGCCACGGTCTTCGCGTCCGCCGCGGCCTCCCACCGGGAGGGCTTGCCGGCCTGGACGACGGCGTAGCCGACGCCGCCGGCGACCGCGAGGACGGCGACCGCCGTGCCGGCGACGACCAGCTGCCGGCGGGCCTTCTCCTTCTTGGCCTGCCGCTCCCGCTCGATCCGCAGCCGCTCGCGGGCGGCTGCCTTGTTGGCCTGGCTGTTGCGCTTGCTCATGGGTGTGAACTCCGTGACTCAGGAGGAAAGGGGGATACGCGTGCTGCTCAGACGAGGGCGAGCGCGGGCGCGCCGGCCGGAGCCGAGCGCCACGGGCTCGCGCAGCACGGCGGTCCCCGCCGTCCCACGGAGTGCACGAGCAGCCGGGCACGCGACCGGCGCGGCCGGTCGGCACGGTGCCCGGCGCGCCGCGGGAGGGACCCCACCCCGCGGAAGAACGCCGTCACGAGCAGCAGCGGCCGGAACGCGCAGGCGACGGCCGCCCGCAGCAGCCGGGCCAGCGCCCGCTCCCCGCCGCGCAGCCAGGAGGCCGCCGAGAGCCCGACCGCCACATGGGCGGCGAGCAGCAGCCAGGGCACGGCCGGGTCGGGGGACGACAGCAGGGCCGCGGCGGTGCCGCTCCCGGGAGTCGCCACACCCGGCAGCGGGCCGCCGACGGCGCCGCCGCACAGCGCGTCCACCGGGAGGCCCACCGCGCGCAGCGACCCGGCGACCGGACCGCCGGCGGGGCCGTAACAGGCCGCCTGACCGCTGGTGAAGAGCGTGTCGGCGGCCAGTTCCAGCGGGACGAGGAGCCCGGCGATCGGGCCGAAGCCGCGCTCGCGGCCGGCCAGCGCGTACGCCACGGCGAAGACGGCCGCCGCGACCGGGACGACCGTCCCGAGCGGCAGCGGCACGCCCGACAGCAGGACGTGCGAGGCCACGGACAGCGTCACGACCAGTGCCGTGAAGAACGCCGCCCGGAGGGCTCTCAGCTGGGTGCCTGCCATGTCCATCGCCGTGGAAGTCTCCCATGCCCGGCCGTAAGGCGTCCTTAAGGCCGAGCTGTGAGCCCCCGACGGCTTTCCCTACAGGCCCGGGATGCGCCCGTTGCGGAACAGGTCCACGAAGATCTGGTGGTCGGCACGCGCGCGTGCGCCGTACGCGTGCGCGAAGTCCACCAGGAGCTCGGCGAAGCCCGCCTCGTCCGCCGCTATCGCCGCGTCGATGGCGCGCTCGGTGGAGAACGGCACCAGGGAGTGCCCGCTGGAGTCGTCCGCCGCCGCGTGCATGGCCGCCGTCGCCCGGCCGAGGTCGGCGACGGTCGCCGCGATCTCCGCCGGGTCGTCGATGTCCGACCAGTCCAGGTCCACCGCGTACGGCGAGACCTCGGCGACCAGCTGCCCGGCACCGTCGAGCTCCGTCCAGCCGAGCCACGGGTCGGCGTGCGCCTGCAGCGCCCGCTGCGAGATCACGGTCCGGTGGCCCTCGTGCCGGAAGTAGCCCCGCACCGCCGCGTCCGTGACGTGACGCGACACCGCCGGGGTCTGCGCCTGCTTCATGTAGATGACGACGTCGTTCTCCAGGGCGTCGCTGTTGCCCTCCAGGAGGATGTTGTACGAGGGGAGGCCGGCCGAGCCGATGCCGATCCCGCGCCGGCCGACGACGTCCTTCACCCGGTACGAGTCCGGGCGGGCGAGGCTCGACTCCGGCAGCGTCTCCAGGTAGCCGTCGAAGGCGGCGAGCACCTTGTAGCGGGCGGCCGCGTCCAGCTCGATCGCACCGCCGCCGGCGGTGAAGCGGCGCTCGAACTCGCGGATCTCGGTCATCGACTCCAGCAGCCCGAAGCGGGTCAGCGAGCGGGCCTCGCGCAGGGCGTCCAGCAGCGGGCCCTCGGCCGTGTCCAGCGTGAAGGGCGGGATCTCGTCGTTCTTCGCGCCGGTCGCGAGCGCGTGGATCCGCTCCCGGTAGGCGGCCGCGTACACCGTCACGAGCTCGGTGATCTGCTCGTCGCTGAGCGCCTTCGCGTAGCCGATCAGGGCGAGCGAGGCGGCGAGCCGCTTGAGGTCCCAGGTGAAGGGGCCGACGTACGCCTCGTCGAAGTCGTTGACGTTGAAGATCAGCCGGCCGTTGGCGTCCATGTACGTGCCGAAGTTCTCGGCGTGCAGATCGCCGTGGATCCACACCCGGCCGGTCCGCTCGTCCAGGAACGGACCGCCGTGCGCCTCGCGCTCCAGGTCCTTGTAGAAGAGGCAGGCGGTGCCCCGGTAGAAGGCGAAGGCGGAGCCGGCCATCTTGCGGAACTTGACCTTGAAGGCGGCGGGGTCGGCGGCGAGCAGCTCGCCGAAGGCGGTGTCGAAGACGGCGAGGATCTGCTCACCGCGCTCGGCGGCGGTGGGCTGGGGGACCGACATCGAAGGTGCCTCCTGGTGGGCGGTCCGGCACGAAGGGTGGCCGAAAATGGTGCGTGACAAATGGGGACAGGTGTTCCCTGTCTCCCAACGCGTGACCGTACCGCCGAGTGCCCGGCCGGTGTCGGTCGGCCGACGTAGACTTCCACGCTGACCCCCCGGAAATTCGTATGGAGGCATCCCCACCGTGACCAGGCCGCCCTTCACGCACCTCCACGTCCACACCCAGTACTCCCTGCTGGACGGTGCCGCGCGGCTGAAGGACATGTTCAACGCGTGCAACGAGATGGGCATGACCCATATCGCCATGTCCGACCACGGCAACCTGCACGGCGCCTACGACTTCTTCCATTCGGCCAAGAAGGCCGGCGTGACCCCGATCATCGGCATCGAGGCGTACGTGGCGCCCGAGTCCCGCCGCAACAAGCGCAAGATCCAGTGGGGCCAGCCGCACCAGAAGAAGGACGACGTCTCCGGCTCCGGCGGTTACACCCACAAGACCATCTGGGCGGCGAACGCCACCGGCCTGCACAACCTCTTCCGGCTCTCCTCCGACGCCTACGCCGAGGGCTGGCTGCAGAAGTGGCCGCGCATGGACAAGGAGACCATCTCCCAGTGGTCGGAGGGCCTGATCGCCTCCACCGGCTGCCCCTCCGGCGAGCTCCAGACCCGGCTGCGGCTCGGCCAGTTCGACGAGGCCCTGAAGTCCGCCTCCGAGTACCAGGACATCTTCGGCAAGGACCGCTACTTCCTGGAGCTGATGGACCACGGCATCGAGATCGAGCGCCGGGTCCGCGACGGCCTCCTGGAGATCGGCAAGAAGCTCGGCATCCCGCCGCTGGTCACCAACGACTCGCACTACACCTACGCGCACGAGGCCGCCGCCCACGACGCCCTGCTGTGCATCCAGACCGGCAAGAACCTCTCGGACCCCGACCGCTTCAAGTTCGACGGCACCGGCTACTACCTGAAGTCCACGGACGAGATGTACGCCATCGACGCCTCGGACGCCTGGCAGGAGGGCTGCGCCAACACCCTCCTGGTCGCCGAGCAGATCGACACCACCGGCATGTTCGAGGCCAAGAACCTCATGCCGAAGTTCGACATCCCGGAGGGCTACACCGAGGTCAGCTGGTTCCGCGAGGAGACCATGCGGGGCATGCACCGCCGTTTCCCGAACGGCATCCCCGAGGACCGCATGAAGCAGGTCGAGTACGAGATGGACACCATCATCTCGATGGGCTTCCCGGGCTACTTCCTCGTCGTCGCCGACTTCATCATGTGGGCGAAGAAGCAGGGCATCGCCGTGGGTCCCGGCCGAGGCTCCGCGGCCGGCTCGATCGTCGCGTACGCCATGGGCATCACCGACCTCGACCCCATCCCGCACGGCCTGATCTTCGAGCGCTTCCTCAACCCCGAGCGCATCTCGATGCCCGATGTCGACATCGACTTCGACGAGCGCCGGCGCGTCGAGGTGATCCGGTACGTGACCGAGAAGTACGGCGCTGACAAGGTCGCCATGATCGGCACGTACGGCAAGATCAAGGCCAAGAACGCGATCAAGGACTCCGCCCGCGTCCTCGGCTACCCGTACGCGATGGGCGACCGGCTCACCAAGGCCATGCCCGCCGACGTCCTCGGCAAGGGCATCGACCTGGACGGCATCACCAACCCCGCCCACCCGCGCTACAGCGAGGCGGGCGAGATCCGGGCGATGTACGAGAACGAGCCGGATGTGAAGAAGGTCATCGACACCGCCAAGGGCGTCGAGGGCCTGGTCCGGCAGATGGGCGTGCACGCCGCCGGCGTCATCATGTCCAGCGAGCCCATCGTCGACCACGCCCCGATCTGGGTGCGCCACACCGACGGCGTCACCATCACGCAGTGGGACTACCCCCAGTGCGAGTCGCTCGGCCTGCTCAAGATGGACTTCCTGGGCCTGCGCAACCTGACCATCATGGACGACGCCGTCAAGATGGTGAAGGCCAACAAGGGCATCGACCTCGACCTCCTGGCCCTGCCGCTGGACGACCCGAAGACCTTCGAACTGCTCCAGCGCGGCGACACCCTCGGCGTCTTCCAGTTCGACGGCGGCCCCATGCGGTCCCTGCTCCGGCTGATGAAGCCCGACAACTTCGAAGACATCTCCGCCGTGTCCGCGCTCTACCGCCCGGGCCCGATGGGCATGAACTCGCACACGAACTACGCCCTGCGCAAGAACAAGCAGCAGGAGATCACCCCGATCCACCCGGAGCTCGAGGAACCCCTCAAGGAGGTCCTCGACGTCACCTACGGCCTGATCGTCTACCAGGAGCAGGTGCAGAAGGCCGCCCAGATCATCGCCGGGTACTCGCTCGGCGAGGCCGACATCCTCCGCCGCGTCATGGGCAAGAAGAAGCCCGACGAGCTGGCGAAGAACTTCACCATCTTCCAGGCCGGCGCCCAGAAGAACGGCTACAGCGACGAGGCCATCCAGGCCCTCTGGGACGTCCTGGTCCCCTTCGCCGGCTACGCCTTCAACAAGGCGCACTCCGCCGCGTACGGCCTGGTCTCCTACTGGACCGCGTACCTCAAGGCGAACTACCCGGCCGAGTACATGGCGGGACTGCTGACCTCGGTCAAGGACGACAAGGACAAGTCCGCGGTCTACCTCAACGAGTGCCGCCGCATGGGCATCAAGGTGCTCCCGCCGAACGTCAACGAGTCCGAGGCGAACTTCGCCGCCCAGGGCGACGACGTGATCCTCTTCGGCCTCACCGCCGTCCGCAACGTCGGCTCCAACGTCGTCGAGTCGATCATCAAGACCCGCAAGAGCAAGGGGAAGTACAGCTCCTTCCCCGACTTCCTCGACAAGGTCGAGGCCGTGGTCTGCAACAAGCGGACCGTCGAGTCGCTGATCAAGGCCGGCGCCTTCGACACCATGGGCCACACCCGCAAGGGCCTGGTCGCCCAGCACGAGCCCATGATCGACACCGTGGTGGCGGTCAAGCGCAAGGAGGCCGAGGGCCAGTTCGACCTCTTCGGCGGCATGGGCGACGAGGGCGGCGACGAGCCGGGCTTCGGCCTCGACGTCGAGTTCTCCGACGTCGAGTGGGAGAAGTCCTATCTGCTCGCCCAGGAGCGGGAGATGCTCGGCCTCTACGTCTCCGACCACCCGCTCTTCGGTCTGGAGCACGTGCTCTCCGACAAGACCGACGCCGGCATCTCCCAGCTCACCGGCGGTGAGCACGCGGACGGCGCGGTCGTCACCATCGGCGGCATCATCTCCGGCCTCCAGCGGAAGATGACCAAGCAGGGCAACGCCTGGGCCATCGCCACCGTCGAGGACCTGGCCGGCTCCATCGAGTGCATGTTCTTCCCGGCCACCTACCAGCTGGTCTCCACCCAGCTGGTCGAGGACGCGGTCGTCTTCGTCAAGGGCCGGCTCGACAAGCGCGAGGACATCCCGCGGCTCGTCGCCATGGAGCTGATGGTCCCCGACCTGTCCAACGCGGGCACCAACGCCCCGGTCGTCCTCACCATCCCGACGGTCAAGGTGACCCCGCCGATGATCAGCCGGCTCGGCGAGATCCTCCAGCACCACAAGGGCAACACCGAGGTGCGGATCAAGCTCCAGGGCCCCCGCTCGACCACCGTGCTGCGGCTCGACCGGCACCGGGTGCAGCCCGACCCGGCGCTCTTCGGCGACCTGAAGGTGCTGCTCGGACCCTCCTGCCTGGCCGGCTGAGCCGCCACGCACGCGCAAGGGGCGCGCCCGTCGTCACGGGCGCGCCCCTTTGCCGTCGGCTCAGTTGTGGCCGAAACGCTTCTGCCGGCCCTTGCGGGCCATGTCGCCGGGGGTGACGTGGCTCATGCGCTGCTCGGACTGGGCTTCCATCGACGAGCGCTCGGCCTGCTGCTGCCCGCGCTCGGCCTGCGAGGTGCGCGGCTGCTGACTGCGATCCTGCTTGCGGTTCTTGGCCATGGTGATGATGCCTCCTCAAGGGGGTGTGGGGCCAGGGCCGCTGTCAGACTCACACACCCCAAGAAGCGCCGCATTTTGGATCATTACGGACGGTAGGCGTCACCTTCGCGTGAGATCCGCCACGCCGATGATCCAGTTCCGGACGTCAACCCCACCCCGGTCGGGCAGACTCGGAGGAACCCGGAGCACTTCCGATCCCGAGGTTCCCGAAGAGCGACCCGAAAGAGGGTGGAACACGTGGACCGATGCGTCGTCCTGGTGGATGCCGGCTATCTGCTGGGCGCCGCCGCCAGCCTTCTCGCCGGGGAACCGGCCCGCTCGCGGATCACCGTCGACCACGCCGCGCTCATCCAGCAGCTGCGCGAACGCGCCGAGGCCGACACCCAGCAGCCACTGCTGCGGATCTACTGGTTCGACGGCGCACCCGACCGGGTGCCCCAGCCCGAACACCGCCGGCTGCGCGTCATGCCCCGGGTCACCGTCCGGCTCGGCGCCCTGACCCGCAGCGACGGACGCTGGGCCCAGAAGGGCGTCGACGCGGCCATGCACACCGAGCTCACCGAGCTCGCCCGGAACCGCGCCTGCTCCGACATCGTGCTCGTCACCGGCGACGGCGACCTGCTGCCCGGTCTCATGTCCGCCAAGGAACACGGCGTCGCCGTGCACCTCTGGGCCGTCCAGGCCGCCGACGGCGACTACAACCAGTCCGAGGACCTCGTCGCCGAGGCCGACGAACGCCGCGTCCTCGACCGGACCTGGATCACCCGCGCCGTCCGCGCCAAGGACCTCAACGGACTCTGCGCCCCGCCGCCCGCGCCGCGCCCCGAGATCGCCGCCATCCTCTCCGCCCCGCTGCCCGAGTCCGCGCTCGCGGCCTCCGCCGAACGCGCCGCGGCCGCGGCGGCGGCCGCTGCGCACAACAGCGCCACCGCCCCCGCCGCCGTACCGGCCGCCGACCCGTCCGGCCCGGCCGAGGCCGCCGGAGAGCCCGTCCACGGCGGCGGCGTCCCCGCGCCCGCCGGCGGCCGTACCGTCCCCACCCCCAAGGACCTCGCCGGACTGCGCGGCCCCGCCGCCCCGGCCCCCGCCGGGGCCACCCTGCGCTGGTCGTCCGACAAGGGCTGGATCGACCGCCCGCCCGCCGCGCTCGGCGAGCCCGCCGAGACCGCCTCGCTGCCCACCCTCGCCCAGCTCACCAGCGCCGAGCAGCGCTGGGCCGACCGCGAGGAGGACATCACCACCGTCGGCGGCGACCCCTACGAGGTCGGCCAGGTCTTCGCCCGCCGCTGGCTCGACCGGCTGCCCGAGGCCGGCCACGTCCCCAAGCTCGCCACCATGTACCCGCGCATCCCGCACCGCATCGACGGCGAACTCCTCCGCTACGCGGCCCGCTTCGGCCTGCTCGCCCACAAGGACGACCAGATCGACGAGCACGACCGCTACGCGATCCGGGCCGGCTTCTGGCGCGAGATCGACGTCCACGCCGCCGCGCAACACGCCCCCGCGCCCGAGGAGGCCCGCGGGACCCCGTAGGCTCATCCCTCGTGAGTACGGTGTGCGTGGTGCGGGATCTGGTCAAGACGTACCCCGCCACACGCGGCAGACGCGGAGCGCCCGCGACCCCCGAGGTGCGGGCCACCGACGGGATCAGCCTCGATGTGCGCGGCGGCGAGATCTTCGGCCTGCTCGGGCCCAACGGCGCCGGCAAGTCCACCCTCGTCCGCCAGCTCACCGGACTCATGCGCCCCGACTCCGGCACCGTCCGGATGCTCGGCCACGACCTGGTGCGCCACCCCGAGCGCGCCGCCCGTCTCCTCGCCTACCTCGGCCAGGAGTCCACCGCCCTCGACGAGCTGACCGTGGCACTCGCCGCCGAGACCACCGGCCGGCTGCGCGGCCTCGGCATCCGGGAGGCCCGCGCCGCGCGCGACGCCGTCCTCGACGAACTCGGCCTCGGCGAGATCGCGGGCCGGCCCCTGAAGAAGCTCTCCGGCGGACAGCGCCGGCTCGCCTGTGTCGCCGCCGCCCTCGTCGGCGAGCGGCCCGTGCTCGTCCTCGACGAGCCCACCACCGGCATGGACCCCGTCGCCCGCCGCGCCGTCTGGGCGGCCGTCGACCGCCGGCGCGCCGAGCGCGGCACCACCGTGCTGCTCGTCACCCACAACGTCATCGAGGCCGAGACCGTGCTCGACCGGGTCGCCGTCATCGACCGCGGCCGGGTCATCGCCTGCGACACCCCCGCCGGACTCAAGGAACGGGTCGCGGGGGAGGTGCGGGTCGAGCTCGTCTGGCGCGAGCGGGCCCCGCTGGAGGTCCCCGAGGTGGCCGCGCTGCGCACCTCCGCCCAGGAGGCGGGCCGCCGCTGGGTGCTCCGGCTCGCCCCGGACGAGGCCCGGGCGGCCGTCGCCGCGGTGACCGGCGGGGCCGCCTTCGCCGCCTTGGACGACTTCACCCTGGCGACGCCCAGCCTGGAGGACGTCTACCTGGCGCTCGGCGGCGAGACGCGGGGGCTGGTGAAGGCATGACGTACCGGGAGCCGTGCGACGTGACGTACGACGTGAGCGACGAGTCGACCGTCAGGAGCTGGACGAGTTGAGCACCCTGCCCGCCGAGGCCCTGACGGCCCGCGCTCCCGTCGGCCTGGACGAGGACGCCGAGGACGCGGTCGGCGACGCCGCGCCGCTCGCCCCGCGCGCCCGGCTGCTGCCCGCGTTGGGGGCGGTCTACAAGGCGCAGCTCAGCCGTGCCCGGGTCGCCCGCATCCCGCTGCTCTTCGTCGCGACCTTCCAGTCGATCGGGATCATGGTCCTGATGCGGGGGGTCGTGGACGGCGGCTCGGAGGCCCGGGCCGTGGTGGCCGGCTCCGCCGTGCTCGTCGTCGCCTTCGTCGCGCTCAACCTGCTCGCCCAGTACTTCGGGCAGCTGCGGGCGGGCGGCGGCCTCGACCACTACGCGACGTTGCCGGTCCCGCCGGCCGCGGTGGTGCTCGGCGCGGCCGGCGCGTACGCCTCCTTCACCGTGCCCGGGACCCTGGTGACCGCGGTCGTCGGCTCCGTGCTGTTCGGGCTGCCGCTCGGGCACCTGTGGATCCTGGCGGCGGTCGTACCGCTCTCCGGGGCCGCCCTCGCCGGGCTCGGCGCCGCCCTCGGGCTGCTCGCGCCGCGCCAGGAGCTGGCCACCCTGCTCGGGCAGCTGGGCATGTCGGCGGCGCTGCTGCTCGGGGTGCTGCCGGCCGACCGGCTGCCCGGCCCCGTCGGCTGGGCGCGGGACCTGCTGCCTTCCACGTACGGGGTGGAGGCCCTGGCCGGTACCTTCGACGCGCACCCGGACTGGACGGCGGTCGCGCTCGACCTCGCCGTCTGCGGTGCGGTGGGCGTCGCGTCGCTCGCGGTGGCGACCTGGGCCTACCGGAGGGCAGCGGTCCGCTGAGGCCCGCCCGGCCGGGACTGCGGGGCGGCTCCCTCAGCCGACAGGCCGCCGGCCCTGCTCGGCCCAAGCCCTTCCGGTCCCGGTCCGCTGAGGCGGTGCACAGCAGCACCTGGCACGATGGCGTCGTGACCGCACCTCTGACTCCGCCGCATCAGCCGCACCCGCACCACGCCGCCTGGCCCGCCCCCGATCCGGCGGGTCCCGAGCCGGACGGCGTGCCCGGCACGGCCACCGAGCTGCGGCAGGCCGCCGTGGTGTCCGTCGTCTCCCTGGTCGCGGGGGCCCTGCTCGGACTGCTGTGGCTGTGGCTCGCGCCGCGGGTCCAGCTGGTCTCGGACGGCAAGGCGGTCTTCCTGAAGGACGGCGAGGGGGAGTCGGCGATCGGCACGGACGGAACGTTCGTCCTGCTCGCCCTCGGCTTCGGCGCGGTGGCCGCCGCCCTGGTCTTCCTGATCCACCGGCACGGCGGCATCGCCCTCGTCCTCGGCCTCGCCCTCGGCGGAGTGCTCGGCTCGCTGCTCGCCTGGGGAGTGGGCGTCTGGTTCGGACCCGAGCGCGACGTCGTGGCCCACGCCAAGCGCGTCGGCCCCAACGTCTTCTTCGAGGCGCCCCTCGAACTCAATCTGGCGGCCGCGGCGATGCTGGCCTGGCCGATCGCGGCGATGATCGTGCACCTCGCCCTGACCGCGCTGTTCGGTCCCCGCGACCCGGAGCCGGAGGACGGCCCCTGGCCGCCGGTGCCGGGCGCCACTCAGGGCTGAGGGCGCCCCGCCCGGAGCCCCACGGCCCCGAGCCTTTCCCGGCCGAGTCCCCTCGGCAGCGGCCGTCCCCGCCCTGAGACCCGGCGGAGTCCCCTCGGCAGCAGGCCCGGGCCCGAGCCCCTTCCGGCCGAGTCCCCGGGGCAGTGGTTGCCCGGGCCGTCGCTCAGGCGCGCCCGATCGGGGCCACGACCGCCGCGGTGAGGGTCGCCAGGTCCTCGGGGGACAGCTCGACCTCCAGGCCCCGGCGGCCCGCCGAGATGCAGATCGTGGGGTGCCCGGAGGCCGAGGAGTCCAGGACCGTGCGCAGCCGCTTGCGCTGGCCCAGCGGCGAGATGCCGCCGCGGACGTAGCCGGTGGTGCGCTCGGCCGCCGCCGGGTCCGCCATGGCCGCCTTCTTGCCGCCGACCGCCGAGGCGAGGGCCTTCAGGTCGAGCTGGCCGGCGACCGGCACCACGGCGACCGTCAGCTCGCCGTCCACGTCCGCGACCAGCGTCTTGAACACCCGGTCGGGGGAGACGCCCAGGGCCTCCGCCGCCTCCTCGCCGTAGGACGGGGTCGCCGGGTCGTGCTCGTACGCGTGCAGGGTGTAGGGCGTGCCCGCCGCCGTCAGGGCGACCGTCGCCGGGGTGCCGCCGCCGCTCCCGCCGTTCTTCTTCTGCTTCTTCGCCACGGAGGGCCCTCCTCGGTCGGTGCTTCGCTCAGTTCGGGCTGGTCGGCGCGCGCGTCAGATCCACCGCCGGAAGGGAGGGCAGGTGGCGCAGGACCGCGGTCTCCGCGCGGAGCAGCGTCAGCTCCTCGCGCAGCCGGGTCGCCGTGTCCGGCGCCTGCAGCAGCCGCTGCTTGGCCGGGGTGTCGAGGACCGCGGCGGCGGCGACCAGATACGACACGACCGACGGGTCGTCCGGCAGCTCACTGGTGGTCAGCGAGCGCTCGCGGGCCCCGGCGAGCCGCTTCTGGTACGCACGGAAGGCCCGCAGCACGCCCTCGGCGAGCGTCCCCGCCTCGTCGCCCTGCTCCTCCGGGATCTCCTCGGTCTCGGCGGTCAGGAACGGGCCGCTCGCGTCCACCGAGAGCAGCTTCACCCGGGTCGTCCCGGTGGCCATCACCTCGAAGCCGCCGTCCGCGCGCTCCCGGATCGACGCCGCGTCGGCCACACAGCCGACCCGGTGGAAGGCCTGGATCGGGTCGGGGCCGAAACCGGCGGCGGGGCCCTTCTCCGGCAGCGCCGTCTGGTCCGGCAGGCCGGGCGCCGTGGGCGCGACCTCGCGGCCGTCGCGGATCGCCACGACGGCGAAGCGCCGCGGCTCGGAGTCGTCCGTCTTGAGCAGCTCGCGCATCATGGCGCGATAACGCTCCTCGAAGACGTTCAGGGGCAGCACGAGGCCCGGGAACAGCACCGTGTTGAGCGGGAAGAGAGGCAGGCGGGCGGTGGTCACAGCGGTCAAGCGTAATGGCCGCCGGGAGCGCCCCGACCGGGCCGTCCCCCGTCGTCCGTGCGGACCGTTCCGGAGGCGTTCGCCGGGCCCTGCCCGACACCGCGCAGCGGAGTGCGCCGGGCCACCTCGTGCACGGCCGCGGCCCGGGCCTCCAGGAAGCCGCTCAGCGGGTCCTCGCCGACCAGCGCCCAGGGGAAGCTGGTCGCCTGCGGACCGATCCGCCCGAACTCCGCGAGCGCGTCGGACCAGCGGCCCCGCTCCACCAGGACGTGCACGAGCAGGTTCCGCACCTCGGCCGGCCACAGGTCGCCCACCGGGAGCTCCAGCGACAGCGCGAGCGCCCGGTCGAGCGCCGCGTCGATCCGGTCGGCGTCCACCCCGTGCCCCGGCTCGGGCCCGGCGAGCAGCTGCGCGAAGGCCGCCCGCACCGGCAGGGCCTGCACCAGCGAGCCGGGCAGCGCGTCCTCGGCGGCCTGCTCGGCGAAGTCGAAGCACTCGCGGTGCGAGCCGTACCACTGCGCCGACAGGTACTTGAGGGCGGCCACATGGCTGCCGTAGTGGTGCGGGGCCCGGCGCACGGCCTGCTCCCACAGCGCCTCGAAGACCGTGTGCCCGGCGTGGGTGCCGCGCGCGTGGTCCAGGGCGAGCCGCCACGGCACCGGGTCGCGCGGCGCGGCCTCGGCCGCCGCCTCGATCAGCGGGCCCAGCTCGCGCAGCCGCTCGGCCCTGGCCGGCGACTCCCAGGCCCGGCGGACCGCGAGCTGCGCCTTCACGAGCAGGGCGTCCGGGTCGCGCGGCGCGACCGCGAGCCAGTGCTCCAGCCAGTCGTCCCGGTTGTACGCGAAGGCGCTCAGCCGGCCCACGTAGCGGTCGCGGTCCTCCCACTCGGCGGCGTCCCGGGTGGTGGCCAGCAGCTTGGCGGCCGGCTCCGGGTCGGCGAGCGCGGCGGCGACCAGGGCCGGCGCCATCCGCGCGTCCGGCGCGTCGAGCAGCACGTCGTCGTCCGGCGCGAGCCCGGAGGTGAGCCGGGGGGTGTGCCGGACCATGCGGGTGGCGCCGATCAGGCCGCGGAGCAGTGACATGGTGCGAAACATTGAAAACCGCAGGTGAGGGCCGCGCCAGTGGGGGACTGTGAAGCTTTGGTAGCGGCGGGAAGGTTGTGCTGACAGGAGTCAAGACAGCGTAAAGAAAGGGGCGGAGCGGTGCGTACACGCCCCCGTCCCTTCACCTCCTCCGCCCCTCGGCGCGCCCCTCCCGGCCCGCCACCGTCACCCCCGGCGCGCCACCGTCCACCGCCCCCCCGGCCCGCCACCGTCAGCCCCGGCGCGCCCCCGTCCCCCCGGCGCGTCACCGTCAGCCCCGGCGCAACGTCCGCGAGGCCCCCGCCGCCACCGTCGTCGCGAGGACCCAGCCGAGCAGGATCAGGGCCGTCGACGCCCACTGCCAGAACCCTTCGAGGCGCCAGAAGCCGACCTGGCCCAGGTCGATCACCGGCAGCAGCAGGTCGAGCGCGTACAGCGTGGCGTTCCAGTGCGGCGCCTCGTCCGGCTTCAGCGGCACCGGGTCGTAGCGCGAGAACGCCAGCGTGCCCGCCGCCCACAGGACCGCCATCCACAGCGCCGCCCGGCCCGGCCGGTATCCGTAGGCCACGGTCCAGTCCTGGAGGTAGCCCCACAGCTTCCCAGCCACCGGAAGGGTCTCCCGGCGCCGCCGCTGCTTGGCCAGCAGCACCTCCCGGGCGTCCGCGTCCTCCCCGCTGCTGCGCAGCACCGTCGCCAGCCGCTCGTACGGCTCCGGCGCGTACTCCGGGGTGGCCGCCGCGACCCACTCCAGACGCCGGGCCAGCGGGAAGTGCCCGTACGGCACCAGGGTCTCGTACACGAAGCCGCCCATCGCCAGGCCGCCCGGACCCGGCCAGCTGCTCGACAGGTCGATCAGCGTCACCACCTTGGCCCCGTTGAGCACCACCCGGCCCTCCTCGGGGCGCTCCCCGTTGAACCGCAGCTCCGGGGTGACGATCCGGCGCAGCGACAGCTCCTCGCGGCGCGAGCCGTCGAGCAGGAAGCGCGCGTAGTGCAGGTCCACCGAGTCGCCGAAACGCCCGTCGTCCAGCCGCACCCCGCCATGGCACTCGACCGGCTTCCGCCGCGCGCCCTGGGCCGGCGTCACCCCGTACGGCGGGGTCGCGGTGGAGCGCCCCGAGGTCTCGTACACCCACGCCGCGTTCAGGTAGAGCGTGCGCTCCACGGTCAGCTGCGGCGCGTTCAGCGCGCGGCGCTGCTGGGCGCCGCGCAGCACACTGCCCCGCAGACTGAGCGACACGCCGATCTTCGCGCCGCGCAGGCTCAGCTCCCCGTACGTCTCGATCAGCTCGGCCTGGAGGTCCTGCGCCACCACCAGTCCGTCCGCGGTGATCGCCCGGCCCCGCCGGTCCGGCCACACCCGGATCTGGTTGATCAGCAGGTCCGTGCCGATCTGCGCGTCCGTCAGCCGGATGCCCCGCTCGACCCGGCAGCGCGGCAGGTGCAGATCGCCCTCCGTGTGCAGCCGCGCCGCCTCCAGCCGGGGTATCGCGCACTCGACCATCCGCAGCGTGCCGAAGTGGGCCTCGGGCAGCACCACCTCGCCGTCGAAACGGCAGCCGTTCAGCTCCACGTACGGCCCTATCGTGCCGCCCGCGAGATTGAGCACCCCGGTGATCCGCGCCCCGCGCAGCTTCAGCGCCGCGACCCGCCCGGCCCGGGCCGCCGGCCCGGCGAGCAGCAGCAGCGCGACCACCTCCGCCCGCACACTGCGCTCCGCGCCCCACGGCACGTGCACCGCGAACGGATCGTCCCGCTCGGCGACCCCCTCCCTCAGATCACAGCTCCGGCCGACCCGGAACGCCCGCCACATCGCCCGCTCCGGCCCGGTCAGGCCCTCCGGCATCCCGTCGTCCTCGTGCGGCTCGGTCACTGCCGCCCCCTCGCTTCCCACGATTCCGTTCCCGGATTCGTACAGCCGTTCTTCCCGCTGAGTGACGGACTGAACGCTAACGGTCAGGAGTGGCGACAAGACGCCAGAGTGGCCCGTATCAGCCAGTGATACAGGCGACGGACGTTTCTCGGCCGTCTGCGAGAATTGACCCGTGATCTCTCGAATCGATCTGCGCGGCGAGGCCCTCCCCGAGGGTTCCGCCCTGCGTGACCTGCTGCCCCGTGCCGAGTTCGACGTGGAAGCCGCCCTGGAGAAGGTGCGGCCGATCTGCGAGGACGTCCGGCATCATGGCGCCGCAGCGGTGATCGACTACGGGGAGAGGTTCGACGGCGTGCGGCCGGCGAGCCTGCGCGTCCCGGCCGAGGCGATCACCCGCGCCCTCGAAGAGCTCGACCCGGCCGTCCGTGCCGCGCTCGAGGAGTCCATCCGGCGCGCCCGCCTCGTGCACCGCGAGCAGCGCCGCACCACCCACACCACCCAGGTCGTGCCCGGCGGCACGGTCACCGAGAAGTGGATCCCCGTCGAGCGCGTCGGTCTGTACGTGCCGGGCGGGCGCTCGGTCTACCCGTCCTCCGTCGTGATGAACGTCGTCCCGGCCCAGGAGGCCGGCGTCGAGGGCGTCGCCATCGCCTCGCCGCCGCAGAAGGAGTTCGACGGCCTGCCGCACCCCACCATCCTCGCCGCCTGCGCCCTGCTCGGCGTCGACGAGGTCTACGCCGCCGGCGGCGCCCAGGCCATCGCCATGTTCGCGTACGGCACCGAGGGCCCCGAGGGCTGCGCCCCCGTCAACCTGGTCACGGGCCCCGGCAACATCTACGTCGCCGCCGCCAAGCGCCTCCTCAAGGGCCGCATCGGCATCGACGCCGAGGCCGGACCGACCGAGATCGCGATCCTCGCGGACTCCACCGCCGACCCGGTGCACGTCGCCGCCGACCTGATCAGCCAGGCCGAGCACGACCCGATGGCCGCCTCCGTGCTCGTCACCGACTCCGCGGAGCTCGCCGCCGCCACCGAGGCCGAGCTGAAGACCCAGGTCGCCGCCTCCAAGCACGTCGACGACCGGATCGTCCCGGCCCTGGCCGGGAAGCAGTCCGCGATCGTCCTCGTCGACAGCCTCGACGAGGGCCTCAAGGTCGTCGACGCCTACGGCGCCGAGCACCTGGAGATCCAGACCGCGGACGCCGCCGCCGTCGCCGACCGGGTCCGCAACGCGGGCGCGATCTTCGTCGGCCCCTTCGCCCCGGTCTCCCTCGGCGACTACTGCGCCGGTTCCAACCACGTGCTGCCCACCGGTGGCTGCGCCTGCCACTCCTCGGGCCTGTCCGTGCAGTCCTTCCTGCGCGGCGTGCACATCGTCGACTACACCCGCGACGCGCTCGCCGAGGTCGCCCACCACGTGGTCACCCTCGCCGAGGCGGAGGACCTGCCCGCGCACGGCGCGGCGATCAAGGCGAGGTTCGGCTGGAAGGTGCCCGAGAGCAAGTGAGCGAGAAGAACGACACCATCGGGATCGACGACCTTCCGATCCGTGACGAGCTGAAGGGCAAGTCCCCCTACGGCGCGCCCCAGCTCGACGTGCCCGTCCAGCTGAACACCAACGAGAACCCGTACCCGCTGCCCGAGCCCCTGGTGGCGCGGATCGCGGAGCGGGTCGCCGAGGCGGCCCGCGGGCTCAACCGCTACCCCGACCGGGACGCGGTCGAGCTGCGCACCGAGCTCGCCCGCTATCTGACCCGGACAGGCGGGCACCCGGTCGCCCTGGAGAACGTGTGGGCCGCCAACGGCTCCAACGAGGTGCTCCAGCAGCTGCTGCAGACCTTCGGCGGACCCGGCCGCACCGCGATCGGCTTCGAGCCCTCGTACTCGATGCACGCGCTGATCGCCCGCGGCACCGGCACCGGCTGGATCTCCGGTCCGCGCAACGAGGACTTCACCATCGACCTCGCGGCGGCCGGTCAGGCCATCGCCGAGAACGCGCCGGACGTCGTCTTCGTCACCTCGCCCAACAACCCCACGGGGACGGCGGTCGAGGCGGAGACCGTCCTCGCGCTGTACGAGGCGGCCCAGGCCGCCAAGCCCTCGCTGGTGGTCGTGGACGAGGCGTACGTGGAGTTCAGCCACCGGGCCTCGCTGCTGCCGCTCATCGAGGGCCGCCCGAACCTGGTGGTCTCCCGGACCATGTCCAAGGCCTTCGGCGCCGCCGGACTGCGCCTGGGCTACCTGGCCGCCCACCCGGCCGTGGTCGACGCCGTCCAGCTGGTGAGACTGCCGTACCACCTTTCGGCCGTCACCCAGGCCACCGCGCTGGCCGCCCTGGAGCACACCGACACCCTCCTCGGGTACGTCGAGCAGCTCAAGGCCGAGCGCGACCGCCTGGTCGCCGAGCTGCGGGCCATCGGCTACCAGGTCACCGAGTCCGACGCCAACTTCGTCCAGTTCGGGCACTTCGACGGAGCCGAGGGCTCCCACGAGGCCTGGCGGAAGATCCTCGACCGGGGCGTCCTGGTCCGGGACAACGGCGTACCGGGCTGGCTGCGGGTCACCGCCGGCACCCCCGAAGAGAACGACGCGTTCCTCGACGCGGTTCGTGAGTTGAAGAAGGAGCAGAACGCATGAGCCGCGTAGGCCGCGTTGAGCGCACCACCAAGGAGACCTCCGTCGTCGTCGAGATCGACCTCGACGGCACCGGAAAGGTCGACGTGTCGACCGGGGTCGGCTTCTACGACCACATGCTCGACCAGCTCGGCCGGCACGGTCTGTTCGACCTGACCGTGAAGACCGACGGCGACCTCCACATCGACTCGCACCACACCATCGAGGACACCGCCCTCGCCCTCGGCGCCGCCTTCAAGCAGGCCCTCGGCGACAAGGTCGGCATCTACCGCTTCGGCAACTGCACCGTCCCGCTGGACGAGTCGCTCGCCCAGGTCACCGTCGACCTCTCCGGCCGCCCCTACCTGGTGCACACCGAGCCCGAGAACATGGCGCCGATGATCGGCTCCTACGACACCACGATGACCCGGCACATCCTGGAGTCCTTCGTGGCCCAGGCGCAGATCGCGCTGCACGTCCACGTCCCGTACGGGCGCAACGCGCACCACATCGTCGAGTGCCAGTTCAAGGCGCTCGCCCGGGCCCTGCGCTACGCCTCCGAGCGCGACCCCCGCGCCGCCGGCATCCTCCCCTCCACGAAGGGCGCCCTCTGACCGTGAACGGCCTCTCCACCGTCCTCATCGTCGTCGGTCTCTTCCTCCTCGGCGGCATCTACTCCTTCGTCAAGCAGCAGATGCCCAAGGGTCTGGTCGTGCTGCTCTCCATCGGCGCCGCGATGTGCCTCTCGGCCGGTGTCCTGCGTCTGGACGTGTGGTCATGACGACAGCCGCCGCCAAGAAGGTCGTCGTCTTCGACTACGGCTTCGGCAACGTGCGCTCCGCCGAGCGCGCCCTCGCCCGGGTCGGTGCCGACGTCGAGATCACCCGCGACTACGACAGGGCGATGAACGCCGACGGACTCCTCGTCCCCGGCGTCGGCGCCTTCTCCGCCTGCATGAAGGGCCTCAAGGAGGCCCGCGGCGACTGGATCGTCGGCCGCCGGCTCTCCGGCGGGCGGCCCGTCATGGGCATCTGCGTCGGCATGCAGATCCTTTTCGCCCGCGGCATCGAGCACGGCGTCGAGACCGACGGCCTCGACGAGTGGCCCGGCACGGTCGAGCCGCTCGACGCGCCGGTCGTGCCCCACATGGGCTGGAACACCGTCGACGCGCCCGCCGACAGCGAGCTGTTCGCGGGCCTGGACGCCGACGCCCGGTTCTACTTCGTGCACTCCTACGCGGTGCGCGAGTGGGGCCTGGAGATCGGCAACCCCCACCTCCGCGCCCCGAAGGTCACCTGGGCCACCCACGGCGAGCCCTTCGTCGCCGCCGTCGAGAACGGCGCCCTCTGGGCGACCCAGTTCCACCCCGAGAAGTCCGGCGACGCCGGCGCGCAGCTCCTCACCAACTGGATCGGAACCCTGTGAGCACTCTCGAACTCCTCCCCGCCGTCGACGTCCGCGACGGCCAGGCCGTCCGCCTCGTCCATGGCGAGTCCGGCACCGAGACCTCCTACGGCTCCCCTCTGGAGGCGGCCCTCGCGTGGCAGCGCTCGGGCGCCGAGTGGCTGCACCTGGTCGACCTGGACGCCGCCTTCGGCACCGGTGACAACCGCGCCCTGGTCGCCGAGGTGACCCGGGCCATGGACATCAAGGTCGAGCTGTCCGGCGGCATCCGCGACGACGCCACCCTCGCCGCCGCCCTCGCCACCGGCTGCACCCGGGTCAACCTGGGCACCGCCGCCCTGGAGACCCCCGAGTGGGTGGCCAAGGTCATCGCCGAGCACGGCGACAAGATCGCCGTCGGCCTGGACGTCCGAGGCACCACCCTGCGCGGCCGCGGCTGGACCCGCGACGGCGGCGACCTGTACGAGACGCTGGCGCGCCTCGACGCCGAGGGCTGCGCCCGCTACGTCGTCACCGACATCGCCAAGGACGGCACCCTGCAGGGCCCCAACCTGGAGCTCCTGCGGAACGTCTGCGCGGCCACCGACAGGCCGGTCGTCGCCTCCGGCGGCGTGTCCTCCCTGGACGACCTGCGGGCCCTGGCCGGTCTCGTCCCGCTGGGCGTCGAGGGCGCGATCGTCGGCAAGGCGCTGTACGCGAAGGCCTTCACGCTGGAGGAGGCCCTGGAGGCGGTGGCGTCCGCATGACCGGATCCGTGCGCAAGATCGTGACGGGCGCGCCCTGGGAGGAGCAGTTCGGCTACTCCCGCGCGGTCGAGCTGCCGAACGGCACCGTCCTGGTCTCCGGCTGCACGTCGGTGGTCGGCGGCGCGATCGCGGACGGCGGCCCGTACGAGCAGGCGGTCAACTCCTTCAACGTGGCCTTCGACGCCCTGAAGCAGCTGGGTCTGGGGGCCGAGCATGTCGTGCGGACCCGGATGTACATCACCCACGCACGGGACGTGGAGGAGGTCGGCCGGGCCCACAAGGAGCTGTTCGACGCCGTCCGTCCCGCCGCGTCCATGATCATCGTCTCCGGCTTCGTCGACCCGCGCCTGGTCGTCGAGGTCGAGGTGGAAGCTTTCCGAGGTGACGCCGCATGAGTCTCGCCGTACGGGTGATCCCCTGCCTGGACGTGGACAACGGCCGGGTCGTCAAGGGCGTGAACTTCCAGAACCTGCGCGACGCGGGCGACCCCGTCGAGATGGCCAAGCTGTACGACGCCGAGGGCGCCGACGAGCTGACCTTCCTCGACATCACCGCCTCGTCCGGCAACCGGGAGACGACCTACGACGTGGTGCGCCGCACCGCCGAGCAGGTCTTCATCCCGCTGACCGTCGGCGGCGGCGTCCGCTCGGCGGAGGACGTCGACAAGCTGCTGCGGGCCGGCGCCGACAAGGTGGGCGTGAACACGGCCGCCATCGCCCGCCCCGAGCTGATCCAGGAGATCGCCGAGCGCTTCGGGCGCCAGGTGCTGGTCCTGTCGGTGGACGCCCGGCGCACCGCGTCCGGCTCCTTCGAGGTGACCACGCACGGCGGCCGCAAGGGCACCGGGATCGACGCCGTCGAGTGGGCGCACCGGGCCGCGGAGCTGGGCGCGGGAGAGATCCTGCTCAACTCGATGGACGCCGACGGCACCAAGGACGGCTACGACACCGAGATGATCGCGGCCGTGCGCAAGCACGTGACGGTGCCGGTGATCGCCTCCGGCGGCGCCGGCAGGCTGTCCGACTTCCCGCCGGCCGTGGCGGCGGGCGCGGACGCGGTGCTCGCGGCCTCCGTCTTCCACTTCGGCGATCTGCGGATCGGCGAGGTCAAGCAGACGCTGCGGGAGGCGGGCCACGAGGTCCGCTGAGCGAGCGGCACGCGCCGGCACTCTCACGAGAAGGCCTCCACCGAGCCACGGGCTCCGGCGGGGGCCTTCTCGCCGCCCAGATGCACTGGATTATTTGTGCAAATCCTGTTGCGCAAGATCTCTTTCGTATCTACCGTTCCTGGCATGACCTCGCAGGAGAATCGCCGGATCACCGACCTCGGCACCCTCAAGGCCCTCTCGCACCCGCTGCGGATGCGCCTCTACCGCGCC
Organism: Streptomyces sp. NPDC053431; assembly: GCF_044544925.1. Taxonomy (NCBI): domain Bacteria; kingdom Bacillati; phylum Actinomycetota; class Actinomycetes; order Kitasatosporales; family Streptomycetaceae; genus Streptomyces; species Streptomyces sp. NPDC053431. The sequence goes on from NZ_JBITXX010000001.1 coordinate 1,016,584, forward strand.
CTCTTCGTGGCCCGTACCGCCACCGCCTCCCAGCTCGCCGAGCAGGTCGACGAGGCCGTCTCCCTCGTCAGCTACCACCTGCGCAAGCTCGCCGAGCACGGCATGATCGAGGAGGCCGAGACCCGGTCCACCGACGGCCGGGAGCGCTGGTGGCAGCCCAGCTCGTACGGCTTCACCATCCGCGAGGAGGACATCAGGGACGCCCCCGAACTCGTCGCCGCGAGCGACGCCCTCGGGCGCACCCTCGACGAGCAGCGCGCCGCCCTGCACCGGCGCTTCCTCGACGAGCGGCTCACCTGGTCGGACGCCTGGCGCTCCGCCGTCATCAGCGCCGAGTGGCTGCCCCGCCTCACCCCGGCCGAACTCGCCGCGCTGGGCGAGGAGCTCGACGCCGTCCTCCGGAAGCACGACGGGAAGGCCCGGGCCGCCGAGGCCGCCGGCGACACCGAGGGCCGCGAGAACGTCGCCGTCCACCTCCACGGCTTCCCCTACCGGGGCTGACCCGATGACCACGACCACGACGGCGGCCGTCACCGCCGCCCCCGCCCGCCCCGCCCACCGCGACCCCAACGTGCTGCGCTGGGTCGGCGCCTACACCGCCTCCACCCTCGGCGACAGCGTCTACTACCTCGCCCTGTCCTGGGCCGCCGTCAGCACCGGCACCCCCGCCCAGGCCGGCCTCGTGATGGCGGTCAGCGCCGTGCCCCGCGCCCTGCTCCTGCTCGGCGGGGGAGTGGTCGCCGACCGGCTGGGCCCGCGCCGGGTCGTCATCGGCTCCGACGCCGCGCGCGCCCTCGTCGTCCTCGGCCTCGCCGCGACCCTGTTCCTCGCCTCGCCCGGCCTCTGGGTGCTCGCCGCCGTCGGCGTGGTCTTCGGCATCGTGGACGCCCTGTTCCTGCCCGCCGTCGGCGCCCTGCCGCCCCGGATCGCCGCGCCCGACCAGCTCGCCCGGATCCAGGGGCTGCGCGGCCTCGCGCACCGCTGCGGCGCCGTCCTCGGCGCCCCGCTCGGCGGACTCGCGGTCGCCCTCGGCGGCCCCACCGCCGCCTTCGGGGCCGCGGGCCTGCTCTTCGCCCTCTCCGTCCCGCTGCTCGGCACGCTGCGGCTCCGCCCGCTCCCCGCCACCGACGAGGCCCGCGGCGGCACCGCCCTGAGCGACCTCGCCGACGGACTGCGCTATCTGCGCGGCCACCGCGTCCTCGGCCCGCTGATGATCGTCGTGCTGCTCAGCGACCTCGGCTTCGTCGGCCCGCTCAACGTCGGCCTCGCCGTCCTGGCCGAGCGGCGCGAGTGGGGCGCCTCCGGCATCGGCTGGATCCTCGCCGGCTTCGGTACGGGCGCCGGCGCCGCCTCGCTGCTGCTGACGGTCCGGGGCCGCGTCCCGCGCGCCGGAGTCGTCAGCGGCTGGACCATGGTGCTCGGCGCCGTCTCGATCGGCGCCCTCGCGTACACGCCGAGCCTGCCCGTCGCGGTCGCCGTCGGCCTCTCCGTCGGCCTGCTCGCCGGGCTCTCCGGCGCGCTGTGCAACGCCCTCCTCCAGACCGCGTGCGACCCCGCGTACCTCGGCCGGGTCTCCGCCGTGGCCGGCCTCTGCTCGCTCGGCCTCGCGCCGCTCAGCTACCCGGTCACCGGCGCCGCGATCGGGCTGTGGGGCGTCGGCCCGGTGTACGTGGTGAGCGCGGCCGTCTGTGCCCTCTCGGGCGGCTACGGACTGCTCGTCCCCGCCGTCCGCAAGGCCGAGCTGCCCCGCTAGGGCCGGCGGGCCCGGCACCGCCGGCCCGGCGGGCGACCGGGCGACCGCGGCCGGTCCTGGATCCGCTGCCGCCGGTCCTGGATCCGCTGCCGCCGGTCCTGGACCCGCCGCGGCCGGTCCTGGACCCGCCGCGGCCGGCGCCGGCTAGATGCCCAGCTGCTTCGTGCGGTGCAACCGCTCCACGGCCTCCGGCTCGCCGTCCACGTCCACCTTGGCGGCGTCCTGCCGCCCGAACAGGAACATCGTCAGCTCGCCCGGCTCCCCGGACACCGTCACCACCGGGGTGCCGCGGTGCGCCACCACCGTCTGCCCGTTCGGCCGGCGCAGCACCAGGCCCACCGGCGCCTTCCGGCCGAGCAGCCGGGCCGACTTCTCCAGCCGCGCCCACAGGGCGTCGGCGAACACCGGGTCCAGCTCGCGCGGCGACCAGTCGGACTGGGCCCGCCGCACGTCCTCGGCGTGCACGTAGAACTCGACGATGTTCGCGCCCTCGTCCACCTGCTTGATCGTGAACGGGGACAGCTTCGGCGGCCCCGTGCGGATCAGCTGGACCAGCTCCTCGTACGGCTTGTCGGCGAACTCCGCCTGCACCCGTTCGAGCCGCGCCTTCAGCGCCGGCACCGGCACGACGGCACCCGCCGCCGCGTCCGGGCGGCGCTCCCGCACCACCACATGAGCGGCCAGGTCCCGGGCCCGCCAGCCCTCGCAGAGCGTCGGAGCGTCCGGACCGGCCGCCTCCAACAGGTCGGCGAGCAGAAGGCGTTCACGCTTCGCATGGGTCGACATGACCGCCAGCGTAAGGCCGCGACCGCCGCTCCGCCCAGGAGACGCACCGCCCGCCGTCCGCCGGTCGGTCCCACCGGTCCGCCCAGTGGACGCACGGCCGGGCGACACCGCCCGTCACGGCACAATGGCGCCATGAGCAGCACGCCCCGGACCCCCAGCGACCTCGACCCGGCCATCGCCGCCCGCCTCAAGCGCAGCGAAGACGGCCTGGTCCCCGCCATCGCCCAGCAGTACGACACCGGCGAGGTGCTCATGCTCGGCTGGATGGACGACGAGGCGCTCCACCGCACCCTCACCACCGGCCGCTGCACCTACTGGTCCCGCAGCCGCCAGGAGTACTGGGTCAAGGGCGACACCTCCGGGCACGTCCAGCACGTCAAGTCCGTCGCGCTCGACTGCGACGCCGACACGCTGCTCGTGAAGGTGGACCAGATCGGCGCCGCCTGCCACACCGGCGCCCGGACCTGCTTCGACGCCGACGTCCTCCTCGCGGCCGAGTAGGGTCAGGCGCCATGGATCTCGAGACCTTCCGCAAGCTGGCGGCCGACCGCCGCGTCATCCCCGTCAGCCGCAGGCTCCTCGCGGACGGCGACACCCCGGTCGGGCTCTATCGCAAGCTCGCCGCCGAACGCCCCGGCACCTTCCTGCTCGAATCCGCCGAGAACGGCCGCAGCTGGTCCCGCTACTCCTTCGTCGGCGTGCGCAGCGACGCGACCCTCACGGTGAAGGACGGCCAGGCCCACTGGCTCGGCACCCCGCCGGTCGGCGTCCCCGTCGACGGCGACCCGCTGGCCGCGCTGCGCGCCACCGTCGAGACCCTGCACACCCCGCGCGACCTCGCCTCCGGGATGCCTCCGTTCACCGGCGGCATGGTCGGCTACCTCGGCTACGACATCGTCCGGCGCCTGGAGCGCATCGGCGACCACGGCGGCGACGACCTGAAGCTGCCCGAGCTCACCATGCTGCTCACCAGCGACCTCGCCGTCCTCGACCACTGGGACGGCTCGGTCCTCCTGATCGCCAACGCGATCAACCACAACGACCTGGAGACCGGCGTCGACGAGGCCTACGCGGACGCCGTGGCCCGCCTCGACGCGATGGAGGCCGACCTGGCCCGCGCCGTCGAGACCGTGCCCGTCGCCCTGCCGGCCTCCGAGCTGCCCGAGTTCTCCGCCCTGTGGGGCGGCCCGGCCTACCAGGACGCCGTCGAGGACATCAAGGAGCGCATCAGGGCCGGCGAGGCCTTCCAGGTGGTGCCCTCGCAGCGCTTCGAGACCCCCTGCACCGCCTCCGCCCTCGACGTCTACCGGGTGCTGCGGGCCACCAACCCGTCCCCGTACATGTACCTCTTCCGCTTCGAGAACGGCTTCGACGTCGTCGGCTCCTCGCCCGAGGCCCTCGTCAAGGTCGAGGACGGGCACGCGATGCTGCACCCCATCGCCGGCACCCGGCACCGGGGCGCCACCCCGCAGGAGGACCACGACCTCGCCGAGGAGCTGCTCGCCGACCCCAAGGAGCGCGCCGAGCACCTCATGCTCGTCGACCTGGGCCGCAACGACCTCGGCCGGGTCTGCGCCCCGGGCTCCGTCGAGGTCGTCGACTTCATGTCGATCGAGCGCTACTCGCACGTCATGCACATCGTCTCCACGGTGACCGGCAAGGTCGCCGAGGGGAAGACGGCCTTCGACGTCCTCACCGCCTGCTTCCCCGCCGGCACCCTGTCCGGCGCGCCGAAGCCGCGCGCCATGCAGATCATCGAGGAGCTGGAGCCCACCCGCCGCGGCCTGTACGGCGGCTGCGTCGGCTACCTGGACTTCGCCGGCGACTCCGACACCGCCATCGCCATCCGCACCGCCCTGCTGCGCGACGGCACGGCGTACGTCCAGGCCGGAGCGGGTGTCGTCGCCGACTCCGACCCGGTCGCCGAGGACAACGAGTGCCGCAACAAGGCCGCGGCCGTCCTCCGGGCCGTGCACACCGCCAACCGGATGACCCCCGCGAGCGGGCGCTGACCACGCCGGTGTGACCGACCGCATGACACGACCGGATGAACGGTTCATGGGCCGGTAGGGGATAGTGGGGTACGTGAGTGCTGTACCCGTACCCCAGCCCCGAGCCGCCCGCACGGGCGGCGCCGCCTCTACCGGTGCCCGCCGCAGCCTCGCCGCGGCGCTGCTGCTCGGCGCCCTCGGAGCCACCGTCGTACTGCTCTCCGCGGGCCAGATCTGGGCCGAGGGCACCGCGTCCGTCGGCGGCGGCACCGTGCCCGTCGAGGCCGACGGCGGCGCCGTCACCGGCGTGCCCACCGCCCTCGCGATCGTCGGCCTCGCCGCGCTCGTCGCCGTCTTCGCCGTCCGCCGCACCGGCCGCACCATGGTCTCCGCGCTGCTCGCCCTGAGCGGCGCGGGAGCGGCCCTCGCCGCCGTCCTCGGCGCCTCCGACAGCGCCGCCCTGGACGCCGAGGCCGCCCGCATCAGCGGCAACACCGCCGCGGCCGTCGGCGGCCTCAGCCACACCGTCTGGCCGTACGTCACCGCCGCCGGCGCCGTCCTCATCCTGGCCGCCGGACTCTTCGCGCTCCGCTTCGGCAAGTCCTGGCCGGCCATGGGCGGACGCTACGAGCGCTCCGGCGCGCCCCGCGCCGCCCGGCGCCCCGCCACCACCGACCCCGACCGCCCCGAGGACCTCTGGAAGGCGCTCGACCGCGGCGAGGACCCGACCCGCGGCGACTGAGCCCGGCGCGGTGGACGCGACGCGTGATCGTTCGGGCACCCCGATGCATCACGGCGCCCGCATGTACGGAAGAATGAGGCGTCACCACCGAGCAACACCAACGAGGAGCAACTCATGGCGGGCAGCGCCCACGGACACACCCCGGCCGCCTGGACCGGTGTCATCATCTCCTTCATCGGCTTCTGCATCGCCGGAATCTTCATGGTGGCGGCCAACGTGCCCGGTTTCTGGGCCGGCATCGGCGTCATCCTCCTCGGCGGTGTCATCGGCGGCGCGATGAAGATCGCCGGCATGGGCATGCCGAAGGAGTCGGCCGACGTCGCCCGCGCCCGCGAGGCCGCCACGGCCAGCGCCCTCGAGAAGGCCCGCGCCTGACCCTCCGCTTCACCCCGAAGGCGCAGCCCGGCACGACCGGGCTGCGCCTTCGCGCGTGAACGGTGACAATCACGACGTGGACGACGAGGCGACGGCGGGAGCCATGAGGGAATCGGGCGGGGCGGGGCGGCCGGACGCGCGGGGCGCGCAGGGCGCGCCGGAGGCGCGGGCGGACGTCGGAGGACACGGGCCGGGTGCGCCGGGCGGGGCGGAGGCCGGGTCCGCGGCCGGGTTGGCGCCCGCGCCCACGTTCGCGTCCGGGTCCGGGTCCGGGGCCGGGTCCGGGCACGGGGCGGTGGGCTGGGGGACGGCGCCCATGGCCGTGGCGCCGACGCCGCGTGGGGTGGGGAGGCGGTTGCTCACCCCGCTCGGTGCGCTCGCCGGGGTCGTCGCCGCCTTCGGGTACGTCGGGAGCGTCGATCCCAACGAACCCGGCCACTATCCCGTCTGCCCGCTCCTCCGCTTCACCGGCGTCTACTGCCCCGGCTGCGGCGGACTGCGCAGCGCCCACGCCTTCGCGCACGGCGACCTGGCCGCCGCCCTCGGCTTCAACGCGCTCGCCGTCGTCGGCTACCTGGTCTTCGCCGTCGTCATGGTCGTGTGGCTGGTTCGCGCCGTCCGCGGCCTGCCCCTGCGGATCGTGATCTCCCCGGCCTGGTGGTGGGGAATCGGCGGCGTTCTCGCCCTTTTCACCCTCGTACGGAACCTCCCGTTCGGCTCCGTACTGGCCCCCTGAAGTCCCACGAAGTGGGACGCGACTCCAACCGATGCGATTCCGAGGGCCACCTGCGGATACCATCGACGTGGCTGAACAAGACCGTCACCGTCCCGGAAGGGGGCCTCTCGCGTGAGTGTGCTCGACGAGATCATCGAAGGCGTGCGCGCCGACCTCGCAGAGCGGCAGGCGCGGGTCTCCCTCGACGAGCTCAAGGAGCGCGCCGCCAAGGCACCGCAGGCCAAGGACGGGGTCGCCGCACTGCGCGGTGACGGCGTCAAGGTGATCTGCGAGGTCAAGCGCTCCAGCCCGTCCAAGGGCGCGCTCGCCGCCATCGCCGACCCGGCCGGCCTCGCCGCCGACTACGAGGCGGGCGGCGCCGCCGTCATCTCCGTCCTGACCGAGCAGCGCCGCTTCGGCGGATCGCTCGCCGACCTGGAGGCCGTGCGCGCCCGGGTCGACATCCCGGTCCTGCGCAAGGACTTCATCGTCACGGCGTACCAGCTGTGGGAGGCCCGGGCGTACGGCGCGGACCTCGCGCTGCTCATCGTCGCCGCGCTCGAGCAGGAGGCCCTGGTCTCCCTCATCGAGCGGGCCGAGTCGATCGGCCTGACCCCGCTGGTCGAGGTCCACGACGAGGAAGAGGTCGAGCGGGCCGTCGACGCGGGCGCCCGCATCATCGGCGTCAACGCGCGCAACCTGAAGACCCTCAAGGTCGACCGCTCCACCTTCGAGCGCGTCGCCCCCGAGATCCCGGCCGGCATCGTCAAGGTCGCCGAGTCCGGCATCCGCGGGCCGCACGACCTGATCGCGTACGCCAACGCCGGCGCCGACGCGGTCCTGGTCGGCGAGTCCCTGGTCACCGGCCGCGACCCGAAGGCGGCCGTGGCCGACCTCGTCGCCGCCGGCGCCCACCCGGCGCTCCGGCACGGCAGGAGCTGAGCCGGGTCATGACCCTCCGCCACGACGCGCCGCCGTACGTCCCGGGCCTCGCCGCCCGGGGCGCGGTCGGCGCGCCGTCGGCGGTCGGGGCGGCGCCGGGGCGCCGCACCCTGCTCCGTACCGCTTCCGTGCCCGCCCACGCCCCGCTGGCCCGCGGCTGCCGCCCTCGTGGCTGCCGTGCGCCGGCGCGCCGTGTGCACGGGCGGCGGGTCCGTTACGTGATCGGCGACGAGCCGGGGCAGGTCAACGGGATGCGATGGCGCCCGCGCCTCGCGCGCACCTCCACACACTGACCAACCCCCGGCGGGCCCCTAGGGCCCCCACCGGCCCCTGCCGGCCAACGCCTCTCCGCCAGCCCCTGCGGCCCACGCCGACGGCGCGGGCCGCACCCACGCCTCTCCGCGCGGGCGTTGCCCACCGCCGTGTGGGCGTTCGCCCACCGCCGTGTGGGCAGTCGTCCCGCTGGGGCGGGACGGGTGGGCACACGGGACCGCGCCTGGCGGCGCGTCCGCTCCTTGTACCTACGCCCGCCCCTTACGGCGCCGCGCCCTCGTGGCGGGCGTCCAAGCGGTAGGGCCTAGGCGCGGCAAGGCGCGGCGTTCCGTTGTGCCCACCCGTTCCGCCCTGGGGGTCCCCCCGGACGAAGTCTGGGGGAGGAACGACTGCCCACAACGGGGGCGGGCGTGGCCGTCAACGGGGCAGGTCTGGTGGGTGTGATGGGGTTTGCGTGCAAGACGTGATTCATGACCGCACGTTTTCGGGGCACCGCCCCGCGAGGAGCAACCGCATGTCCAGCGAGTTCTTCATTCCCGACCCGGAGGGTCAGGTCCCGTCCGCCGAGGGCTACTTCGGCGCCTACGGCGGCAAGTTCATCCCGGAGGCCCTCGTCGCCGCCGTCGACGAGGTCGCCGTCGAGTACGAGAAGGCCAAGAACGACCCCGAGTTCGCCCGCGAGCTCAACGACCTCATGGTCAACTACACCGGCCGGCCCAGCGCCCTCACCGAGGTCCCGCGGTTCGCCGAGCACGCCGGCGGCGCCCGCGTCTTCCTCAAGCGGGAGGACCTCAACCACACCGGCTCGCACAAGATCAACAACGTGCTCGGCCAGGCCCTGCTCACCAAGCGCATGGGCAAGACCCGCGTCATCGCGGAGACCGGCGCCGGCCAGCACGGCGTCGCGACGGCGACGGCCTGCGCCCTGTTCGGGCTCGACTGCACCATCTACATGGGGGAGATCGACACCCAGCGGCAGGCCCTCAACGTCGCCCGGATGCGCATGCTCGGCGCCGAGGTCATCGCCGTGAAGTCCGGCAGCCGCACCCTCAAGGACGCCATCAACGAGGCGTTCCGCGACTGGGTCGCCAACGTCGACCGGACGCACTACCTCTTCGGCACCGTCGCCGGCCCGCACCCCTTCCCGGCCATGGTCCGCGACTTCCACCGGGTCATCGGCGTCGAGGCGCGCCGCCAGATCCTGGAGCGCGCGGGCCGCCTGCCCGACGCGGCCGTCGCCTGCGTCGGCGGCGGTTCCAACGCCATCGGTCTCTTCCACGCCTTCATTCCGGACGTCGACGTCCGCCTGATCGGCTGCGAGCCGGCCGGCCACGGCGTCGAGACCGGCGAGCACGCCGCCACCCTCACCGCCGGCGAGCCCGGCATCCTCCACGGCTCCCGCTCCTACGTCCTCCAGGACGAGGAGGGCCAGATCACCGAGCCGTACTCGATCTCGGCCGGTCTCGACTACCCCGGCATCGGCCCCGAGCACGCCTTCCTCAAGGACAGCGGCCGCGGCGAGTACCGGGCCGTCACCGACGACGCCGCCATGCAGGCGCTGCGCCTGCTGTCCCGCACCGAGGGCATCATCCCGGCCATCGAGTCGGCGCACGCCCTCGCCGGGGCCCTGGAGGTCGGCAAGGAGCTCGGCAGGGACGGGCTGATCGTCGTCAACCTCTCCGGGCGCGGCGACAAGGACATGGACACCGCCGCCCGTTACTTCGGGCTGTACGACACCGACGCCGAGGTGGCGGCCGACGCCGCCGACGTCGCGGAGATCGAGGGGGACGCCAAGTGACCGGGAACATCCAGCTGCTCGGCGAGACCCTCGCCAAGGCGAAGGCGGAGAACCGGGCCGCGCTCATCGCGTACCTCCCGGCCGGCTTCCCGACCGTGGACGGCGGCATCGCGGCGATCAAGGCCGTCTTCGACGGCGGCGCCGACGTCGTCGAGGTCGGTCTGCCGCACAGCGACCCGGTCCTCGACGGCCCGGTCATCCAGACCGCCGACGACATCGCCCTGCGCGGCGGCGTCAAGATCGCCGACGTGATGCGCACGGTGAAGGAGGCGCACGAGGCCACCGGCAAGCCGGTCCTCGTGATGACGTACTGGAACCCCATCGACCGGTACGGCATCGAGCGCTTCACCGAGGAGCTCGCCGCCGCCGGCGGCGCCGGCTGCATCCTGCCCGACCTGCCGGTCCAGGAGTCGGCGGTGTGGCGGGAGCACGCCACCAAGCACGGCCTCGCCACCGTCTTCGTGGTCGCTCCCAGCAGCAAGGACGAGCGCCTGGCCACCATCACCGCGGCCGGCTCCGGCTTCGTCTACGCCGCCTCCCTCATGGGCGTCACCGGCACCCGTGAGTCGGTCGGCGAGCAGGCCGCCGACCTCGTCCGCCGCACCCGCGCCACCGGCGACCTGCCGGTGTGCGTCGGCCTCGGCGTCTCCAACGCCGCACAGGCCAAGGAGGTCGCCGGCTTCGCCGACGGGGTGATCGTGGGCTCCGCCTTCGTCAAGCGGATCCTCGACGCCGACGGCGACGAGCAGGCCGGGCTCAAGGCCGTAAGGGAACTGGCGGCCGAACTCGCCGAGGGCGTGCGCCGCAGCTCGTAACCCATACGGGTGGATTCGTCACCGGGGAGGCACGCGCGTGCCTCCCCGGTTCGTTGCTGTGGGCGTGAGCGAGAAGAACCGTGACGGTAGTAACAGGAGCGCGCGGGAGCGCCTCCAGCAGCAGCGCGAGCGCGAGAAGGCCCGCGAGAAGCAGCGGCGCGTCCTGATCGTGTCGGCCGCGGTCGTCGGTGTCCTGGGCCTGGCGGCGGTCGTCGGCGTGATCGCCGCCAACAGCGGCGGCAAGGACAGTTCCGACAAGGCGGGCCCGGTCGTCGAGCCGGCCCGTTCCATCGGGGGCGACAAGCCCGCGATCCCACAGGGCAAGCCGGACGCCCCGTCCACGCTCACGATCTGGGAGGACTTCCGCTGCCCCGCGTGCGCCCAGTTCGAGACGTACTTCCGGGACACGATCCACGAGCTGGAGGCCGCGGGCGCCGTCAAGGCCGAGTACCACCTCGCCACCCTCATCGACGGCAACATGGGCGGCAGCGGCTCCCTGCGCGCCGCGAACGCGGCCGCGTGCGCCCAGGACGCCGGGAAGTTCACGGCGTACCACGACACGCTCTACACCAACCAGCCGCAGGAGACCGACGACGCGTACGCCAAGAACGCCAAGCTCATCGAGCTCGCCGCGAAGGTCCCCGGCCTCGACACGCCCACCTTCCGCGGCTGCGTCGAGGACGGCACGCACGACAGCTGGGTGAAGAAGTCGCAGGACGCGTTCCGCGCCAGCGAGTTCCGCGGCACCCCGTCCGTCCTGCTCAACGGAGAACCGATCTTCCCCTCGAAGGGGGACGAGCAGATCTCCCCGGAGAACCTGAAGAAGTGGGTCGCCGAGGCCAACAAGGGCAAGAAGGCGGGCACCGCCTCCCCGGCCGCGGGGTCCCCGTCCGGCCACTGAGACGGGGTGGCGTTACGGAGAAGTTGCCGGGCTGGCTGCCGTACGGCCCGCCCGGCAGGGTAGCGTCGGTCCTGCCATGGACCTTGCCTACATTCCCAGCCCGTCGACCGGCGTGATCCACCTCGGACCGATCCCGCTGCGCGGCTATGCCTTCTGCATCATCATCGGTGTCTTCGTCGCCGTCTGGCTCGGCAACAAGCGCTGGATCGCCCGGGGCGGCACCGCCGGCACCGTGGCCGACATCGCCGTCTGGGCGGTGCCCTTCGGCCTCGTCGGCGGCCGGCTCTACCACGTGATCACCGACTACCAGCTGTACTTCAGCGAGGGTGAGAACTGGGTCGACGCCTTCAAGATCTGGGAGGGCGGCCTCGGTATCTGGGGCGCCATCGCGCTCGGCGCCGTCGGCGCCTGGATCGGCTGCCGCCGCCGCGGCATCCCGCTCCCGGCCTACGCGGACGCCATCGCGCCCGGCATCGCCCTCGCCCAGGCCGTCGGCCGCTGGGGCAACTGGTTCAACCAGGAGCTCTACGGCAAGCCGACCGACCTGCCGTGGGCCCTGAAGATCACCGCCGGTGCCAACCGCGAGGCCGGCCTCTACCACCCGACCTTCCTCTACGAGTCGCTGTGGTGCGTCGCCGTCGCGCTCGTGGTCATCTGGGCCGACCGCCGCTTCAAGCTGGGCCACGGCCGCGCCTTCGCGCTGTACGTCGCCGCCTACTGCGCCGGTCGTGTCTGGACCGAGTACCTGCGCGTCGACGAGGCGCACCACATCCTCGGCCTGCGCCTGAACGTGTGGACCGCGATCATCGTCGGCCTGCTGGCCGTCACCTACATGGTGATCTCGGCGAAGGTCCGCCCCGGCCGCGAGGAGATCGTGGAGCCGAGGAAGGACGCCGGTGAGAAGGCCGAGGGCGACAAGGCCGCGGAGAACACCGACGACGCGGACGACCAGGCGGACAGGTCCGAGGGCAAGACCGAGGACAAGACGGGGGGCAAGACCGGGGGCAAGGCCACGGACGAGGCCTCCGCGGCTCCGGCCGCTTCGGGTGGCGAGACGGACGCCGCCGAGGATGCGGCTCCGGCGGACGACGTCCCCGCCCCCGCCAAGGACGCCGCCGACAACGGCGCCGGAGCGGGCGGGCGCTGATCCCGTAGGACACACGGCGGAGGGGGCCCCCGCCCCCGCGGGCCCGGCCGGGCCCCCGCGCGAACCCCCGCCCCGGGGCCCGCGGGGGGGGCCCGCCCAGG
>NZ_JBITXX010000001.1:1028932-1278400 GCF_044544925.1 Streptomyces sp. NPDC053431
ACGGCCCCGGCGGCCCCCGGCGCGGGCGGGGGGGGGGGCTTAGCCGGTCGCCCACCGGGGGGGGGCCGCGGGGCCAGTAGGGGCCCGGGGGCCCCTCCGCCGTTCCCGCGCGCGAGGGCTCCCTGGCGCGGGTCCGGGCAGTCCCGCCCGGCTCGCGGCGTCCGGCGCGCACTAGGCCCGGCGCGCGGCGAGGGCCAGGACGCGGCGGGCGCCCGTGACGACGGCCGCGTCCACGAAGCGCCCGTCGGGCAGGGCGAGCGCGCCCTCCTGGGTCTCGGCCGCCTTGACCACCTCCTCCGCTGCGGCGATCTCCTCGGCGGTGGGGAGATAGGCCCGCTCGATGACCGGGAGCTGACGGGGATGGATGGCGGTCCGGCCGAGGAAGCCCATCGCCCGGCCGCGGGCGCAGCCCGCGGCGAGCGCGTCGAGGTCGCCGACGTCCGGGTGGACGGACTGGACCGGCGGCGGCAGGGCGGCCGCGCGGGCGGCGACCACGACTCGGCTGCGCGGCCAGTCCAGCCCGCTGTCCTCCCGTACGCCCAGGTCGGCGCGGAGGTCCGCCTCGCCGAGCGCGATGCCGTGGACCGAGGGGTGGGCGGTGGCGATGGCGTACGCGTGCTCCACCGCCATCGCGTTCTCCAGCAGCGGGTAGAGCGGAAGGCCCCGCGAGAGCTCGACGATCCGGGCGATGTCAGTGGCGTGTGTCACCTTGGGAACACGGAGAGCGACGAGTCCGGGGAGGGAAGCGAGACATGGGATGTCGCGGGGCGCGTGGATGCGGACGTGGACCGGTACGGGCTGGGGGTCGGCGAGCAGTTCGGCGGTGGCGGCCAGGGCGTAGGCCCGGCGGTCCGGGGCCACCGCGTCCTCCAGGTCGACGATGACGACATCCGCGCCCGAGGCGAGTGCCTTCTGGACGACGGAGGGGCGGTCGCCGGGGGCGTAGAGCCAGGTGAGGGGAGGGGCGGCGGTGCTCATACGGCTCCTTCGGCGCGCAGGGCGGCGATCTCGGCGGCGGTGAGGCCGAGTTCGGTGAGGAGGTCGGCGGTGTCGGCGCCGTGCGGGCGGCCGGCCCAGCGGATCGCGCCGGGCGTCTCGGAGAGCCGGAAGAGCACGTTCTGCATCCGGATCGGGCCGAGTTCGGGGTCCGGGACCTCGGTGACGGTGCCGAGGGCCTGGAACTGCGGGTCTTCGAGGACGTCGCGGACGTCGTAGACCGGGGCGATGGCCGCCTCCGCCTTCTCGAACGCCGCCATCGCCTCGTCGCGGGTGTGGCGGGCGATCCAGGAGCCGACCGCCTCGTCGAGCACGTCCGCGTGCGCGGCCCGGCCGGTGCCGTCGGCGAACCAGGGTTCGTCGACGAGCTCCGGACGGCCGACCAGCCGCAGCACGCGTTCGGCGATCGACTGGGCGGAGGTGGAGACGGCGACCCAGGAGCCGTCGGAGGTCCGGTACGTGTTGCGCGGGGCGTTGTTGCGGGAGCGGTTGCCGGTGCGGGGCTGGACGTAGCCGAGCTGGTCGTACCAGAGGGGGTGGGGTCCGATGACGGAGAGCATCGGTTCGATGATGGCCATGTCGACGACCTGGCCGTGGCCGGTGGTGTTCCTCGCGGTGAGCGCGGTCATCACGGCGTACGCGGTGGCCAGGGCGGCGATGGAGTCGGCGAGGCCGAAGGGCGGGAGGGTCGGCGGGCCGTCCGGCTCGCCGGTGATGGCGGCGAAGCCGCTCATCGCCTCGGCCAGGGTGCCGAAGCCGGGGCGGTGGGCGTACGGGCCGAACTGGCCGAAGCCGGTGACGCGGGCGAGCACCAGACGCGGGTTGACGGTGGAGAGCTCCTCCCAGCCGAGCCCCCAGCGCTCCAGGGTGCCGGGCCGGAAGTTCTCCACGACCACGTCGGCGTCGGCGGCGAGCCGCAGCAGGGTGTCACGCCCGCCGGGCGTGGACAGATCCAGCGTCATCGTGCGCTTGTTGCGCCCGAGGACCTTCCACCACAGTCCGACCCCGTCCTTGGCGGGGCCGTGCCCGCGGGACGGGTCGGGCTTGCGGGGGTGCTCGACCTTGACGACGTCGGCGCCGAAGTCGCCGAGCAGGGTCGCGGCGAGCGGACCGGCGAAGAGGGTGGCGAGATCCAGGACGCGCAGTCCGCGCAGCGGAGCGGTGGCGCCCGGGGCGGCGGAGGCGGTGGTGGCGGTCATGCGAGGGCCGCCTCGATCGCGACGCGGTACGGCATCGAGGTGGAGGCGCCCTCGTGCTGGACGGAGAGCGCGGCCGCCGCCGAGGCCCAGGACAGCGCCTCCGGCATGGGCCGGCCCTCGGTGAGGGCGACGGTCAGGACGCCGACGAAGGTGTCGCCCGCGGCCGTGGTGTCGACGGCGCGGATGCGGGGCGCGGGCACGGTGAGCGCTTCGGCGCTGTCGCGCGTGACGTACAGGGAGCCGGCGGCGCCGAGGGTGACGACCACCTCGGGCACGAGGTCGAGCAGCGCCCGGGCGGCCTCGTGCGGGTCGGTGAGACCGGTGAGGGCGGTGGCCTCGTGCTCGTTGGGTACCAACAGGTCCGTCGAGCCGAGGAGTTCCGGCGGGAGGGCGCGCGCGGGAGCGGGGGTGAGGACGGTGCGGACGCCGCGCTCGCGGGCGGCGCCGGCGCCCTCTACGACCACGGAGAGCGGGAGTTCGAGCTGGAGGAGCAGGGCGTCGGCGGTGTCGATCAGGGCCTCGTCGCCGTGGGTGAGGGAGGTGACGGTGCCGTTGGCGCCGGGGACGACGACGATCGCGTTGCCGCCCTCGTCGTCGACGACGATGTGCGCGGTGCCGGAGGGGCCCTCGACGGTGCGCAGCAGATCGGTGTCGACGCCGCTGTGGTCGAGCGCGGCGCGCAGCCGCAGGCCGAAGTCGTCGGCGCCGACCGCGCCGATCATCGCGACCTCGGCGCCGGCCCGGGCGGCGGCGACGGCCTGGTTGGCGCCCTTGCCGCCGGGCACGGTGCGGAACTCGCGGCCGGTGACGGTCTCGCCGCGGGCGGGGGCCTTGGCCACGTAGGCCACGAGGTCCATGTTCGTGCTGCCGAGCACGACGATGCTGGTCGGGCTGGTCATGGGCGTACTGCCTCCGAGTGCGTCAGGGCGGCCAGGGTGTCGAAGCCGGTGCCGTCGAAGGACGCCACCGAGGTCGAGAGCCGGTTCTTGAGGGGGGAGGTCCACCGGTCGGGCAGCCGGTCGGGATGCCCGGCGAGCAGCCCGGCGACCGAACCGGCCGTGGCGCCGTTGGAGTCGGTGTCCCAGCCGCCGGACACGGCCGCGCAGACGGACCGCGTGAAGTCGCCGTCGGCGTGGGTGAGCGCGGCGGCGAGGAGGGCGGCGTTGGGGACGGCATGGACCCAGTGATACCCGCCGAGCTCGGCGTGGAGCCGGTCCACGACGCCGTCGAAGTCGCTGTCCGCGCGGGCGGCGGCGATCCCGAGGCGCACGCCCGCGGCCAGCCGCGACCGGGGCGGCACGACGGAGAGCCCGGCCGCCAGCGCCTGGTGGACGTCGGCGCCGCCGCTCGCGGCGGCGGCGAGGGTGGCGGCGACGAACAGGGCGCCGTACACCCCGTTCCCGGTGTGCGTGAGCACCGCGTCCCGGTACGCCTGCCGGGCGGCGCCGGCCGGGTCCCCCGGGTGGGTCCAGCCGTGCACGTCGGCGCGGATCTGGGCGCCGATCCACTCGCGGAAGGGGTTGCGGCGGACGGCGGTGAGCGGGGGCTCCACCCCGTCGAGCAGATTGCGGTAGGCGATCCGCTCGGCGGTGAACGTCCGTCCGGCGGGGAGCTCGTCGAGCCACAGCCGGGCGACGTCGGCGGTGGTGAAGGCGCGCCCGTGGCGTTGGAGCAGGAGCAGATTGAGGAGGGGGTAGTTGAGGTCGTCGTCCTCGGGCATCCCGTCGATGTTCTCGGCGAGGGAGGTGGCGGCGGACCGCCGGTTCCACGGGTAGGCGGCGAGCAGCGCCGCCGGGACGCCGCGGGCGGTGAACCAGTCGTTCAGCGGCCAGTTGCCGGTGGCGCGGGCGAGGGCGCGGATGCCCTCCAGCGGCAGCTTCTCGACGGGCTTGCCGAGCAGACAGCCGACGGCCCGCCCGAGCCAGGCGGCGTGCAGCCGCTCCCGCAGGCCGTCGCCGTCCGCTGCCGCGGCCGGCGCGCCCGTGACCGCGCCCGGCCAGTCGGGGCAGGCGGCGGTGAGCGCGTCCAGGGCCGTGGGCTCGTGGGCGGCCAGGGGGGAGGGGAGGTCGGCGAGGGCGTCCAGGAGGCGTTCGGCCAGGGGCCGCAGCGCGGGGCGGGGGGTGGCGGAGGCGCCCGCGGCCGGCGGGGCCGGCGGGCCGCCGGCGGCGTGCCACCGGGCGGCGGGTCCGGCGGCGTCGCGGCCGTCCTCCGCGGCCTGGCGGAGCTCGTGTCCCACCAGGTCCTCGGGTTGCACCCAGGTGAGCCGCAAGGGCTCGGCGGCGGGGGTCATCGGGAGGTGCCCGTCAGGGTCGCGTAGGCCGATTCGTGGGAGCGGCGGCGGGCCTTGTCGCGGGTGAAGATCTCGTGGGTCACGGCGGTCAGGGCCGCCGCCGGGACGTGCAGGTCCAGACGGCTGGCCTCCGAGACCTGCTTGGACCACTCGGCGGGGACGGCCGACTCGCCGTGGAGGGCGCCGGCCAGCGCGCCCGCCATCGTGGCGATCGAGTCGCAGTCCCGGCCGTAGTTGACCGCCCCCAGGACGGTGCGCCGGTAGTCGCCCTCGCCGACGAGGAACATGCCGAGCGCGATCGGGAGTTCCTCGATCGCGTGGATCCGGGAGGGGCGGCGGGCGTCCAGGGAAGGGGCGCGGTAGTCAGGACCGACCGAGTCGAAGGGGGCGACGGCCGCGCGCAGCGGGGCCAGGGCCGTCTCGAAGTCCCGGTGGGCCTCGGCGACTTCGACGACCGCCTCGATCGCGGCACGGGTGCCGTCCTTGGCCAGGGAGAGGGCCGTTTCGACGATCGAGCGCGGGGTCGCGCCGGGCGCGCAGGCGGCCGCCACGGCCGCCGCGAAGACGCCCGCCGCCTCGCGGCCGTACGAGGACTGGTGGGCGCCCGCGATGTCGAGGGCCTCGGCGTAGGCGGCCGTCGGGTGGGCCGCGTTGACCAGGCCGACGGGGGCCATGTACATGGCCGCACCGCAGTTGACGATGTTTCCGGTGCCGGCCTCCCGCGGGTCGGCGTGTCCGTAGTGGAGTCGCGTGACGATCCACTTCTCGGCCAGGAAGACGCGCTGGAGCGGCAGTGCCTCCGCCTCCAGTTCCGGGATCCAGACCGTACGGGCCATCAGTTCGGGGACCAGGTGCTCGGCCACCGCGTAGGCGTCGAGGTGGTCGCGGACCTTCTCGTACACCCTGACGAGGGCGTGCGTCATCAAGGTGTCGTCGGTGACGTGCCCGTCGCCCTTGTGGTACGGGGCGATGGGGCGCGCGGTGCGCCAGGCGTCGCCGTTCCAGGGACCGACGACGCCGGTGACGCGGCCGCCGTGGCGCTCCAGGATCTGCTCGGGGGTGTAGCCCTCGACGGGGCCGCCGAGGGCGTCGCCCACGGCCGCCCCGACGAGACTGCCGGTGATGCGGTCATCCAGATTGGGGGTCATGTCGGAATTGTCCACCCGGCGTGGTCAGTTCCGTGGCTGCGAGCAACTCGGCGAGTTCGACCAGGTCCGTGCCGGCGAGGCGGGGCAACGCGCAGCCCGCGAGCGTGCGGCACGCCTCGCGCCAGGTCGCCGGCACCGACCCCCCGCCGCCCAGCGCTCCGGTGAGCGCGCCGGCGAGTGCGGGGGCCGAGTCCGCGACCCGGGACAGGCAGGCCGCGGCCGGTACCGCCGCGGCCACCTGGCCCTGGGACGCGAGGGTCAGCGCGAGCGCGACCGGGACGGTCTCGGCGGCGGCGATGCCGTAGCTGTAGACGTGGTCCACGATCTGGTGCTCCAGGAGCGGGACCAGTTCGAAGGAGGAGCCGGCGGTGCCGGCCAGTTTCACGGCGTAGCGGGCGTTCCGGCCGATCTCCGTCGCGGGCGGGAGCTGGCCGAGCGCCGCCTCCACGGCCTCGTCCGCCGCCGCCCCGCCCAGCGCCGCGGCGGTCGCCGCCGCCACCGCGCGGGCGCCGTGGACGCCGTCGCCGTCCTGCGTGTACCGCGCGTCGAACTCGGCGAGTTCGGCCGCCGCGGCCGGATCACCGGGGTGGACGAGGGCGAGGACGGCGGCGCGGACGCAGGCGGCGTCGTCGAAGTAGTGGGGGTTGTCGTGGCCGGTGGCGGGCGGACGCAGACCGGTGGCGAGGTTGCCGAGCCCGGCCCGTACGGAGATCCGGGCGCGGAGCGGGAGGACCGCGGACTCGACCTCGGGGGCGCGGTCCGCCGCGGCGGCGACCTGGCCGGCGAGGGCGTTCCAGGCGAGGTCGACGGCCGCGCGGAGGCGGCGCTCGGGGGCGAGGGTGCGGAAGAGGGGACCGGCGGAGGAGAGCAGGGCCTCGGCGGTGAACACCGCCCACTCGGCGTCGTCGGAGGGGCCGAGGCGCAGGGGCTCCGGGGGCTGGTTGAGGGCGATGGGGACGGGGAGGGTGGTCGTCGCGTTCTGCTCGGCGAAGGTGTCGAGTTCGCGGGTGAGGCGGCGGGTCCATTCGGGCATGCGGGCGGCGCGGTGGCGGGCCGCGGGCCAGCCGGCGGCGTCGCCGGCGGCGAGGCCGAGGAGGAGGCCCTCGGTCTTGTCGCGGGGAGTGGCGGCGGGTGCGGGGGGCTTGACCGCACCGGCGCGGGCGGTGGTGCCCAGGACCGGGGCGCGGCGGGTGGTGGCGGCCCGCACGGGATGGTCGTGGGCGCGGTCCCGTGGGGCGGTGCCCGCCGTCGTGGGCGGTGCCCACTCTCCCGTGGCCTCCGTCTGGGGCGACCCCCATCGCCCCGCGGAACGATCGCCCACGGCCGGTGCGGACGGGGCGCCCCCGGCGAGGGGCGGTGGGGTGGTCGTCGTGCCGATGTCCGCGCTCATGGGGTTTCCTCCTCCGGGGTCAGCAGGTCCGCGATGTCCAGGACGTGGTAGCCGCGCATCGAGGGGAGGCAGCTGCCGGCGACCGGGGGGACGGCCGAGGACCAGGCCTCGGGGATCGCGGTGGTGCCGCCGAGCGCGCCGGCCAGGGCGCCGGCGACGGCCGCCGTCGTGTCGGCGTCGCGGCCCATGTTGACGGCGGTCAGGACCGAGGTGCGGAAGTCGCCGCGGGCCGCGGCGAAGGCGCCGAAGGCGAGGCCGACGGCCTCCGGGGCCAGGTCCGTCCAGGGGTAGCCGCCGATGACCACCGCCGAGCGGACCGCGCGTTCGCGTTCCAGGGGGTCGGGCTCGGCCCGTTGCGCGGCCACCACCGCGCGGCGCAGCGAGCGGGCGGTCCAGGAGTCCATCGGGATCACCGACAGGGCCGCCGCGATGACGGACGTGACCGACGCGCCGGCCATGGCCGCCGCCACGCCCGCCGCCACCGCCTGGCCGCCGTAGATGCCCTCGCCCTCGTGGCTGACGCTGCCGTCGATCGCGACCAGCCGCGCCGCCTCGGCCGGGCGGCCCGCCGCGAAGACGCCGAAGGGGGCGGCCCGCATGGCGAGGCCGTCGCTCCAGGCGTGCCGGTGCTGGGCGGAGATGGGCGCGGCCAGGCCCCGGCGCAGGTTCTCCAGGGTGCCGCGCTCGGAGAAGCCGGCGCCCCGGAACGGGCCCTCGTCCAGGTCGGCGATCCAGTGGTGCCAGGCCCGTTCGACGTGGGCCACGGTGAGGGCCGAGCCGTGCCGGGCCAGGAGGAGGCCGGAGAAGATGGCGTACTCGGTGTCGTCCGTCCCCGCCGGACGGTCCGTCACGAAACCCTCGATCCTGCCCCACCGGGCCCGGATCTCCGAGGGCCGCAGGTTCTCGGCCGGCGCGCCCAGCGCGTCGCCCACCGCCAGGCCGAGAAGTGCACCCCTCGCGCGGTCCTTCACCTTCCCCGCGTCCCGCGCCGCCCCGGCGTCCCCTACGTCCGCCGCATCCGCGGCGACCCCTGCGTCGGCGGCGACCCCCGCAGTCCCCACGGCCCCCGCACTCCCCACGTCCCCCGCATTCCCCGCGTCCGCTCCCTCCCCTGCGTCCCTCACCTCGGCTTGCTTCGTGCCGGCCATCTCTTCTCCCCTTTCGCGCTCTGCAGATGCCTGCCACGCGACCGGGCCCAAACCCTCACAGAAACGTTTCTGTCACCCGGGTGACAGCACGTCAGACAGGGTCACCTCAGTAAAGCGAGCCTTACTAAGTACGGCCTACCTTGCTGGCGCGCCCCTTACATCGGGCGTATTTTCGATGTGTCGAGGGGAGGGCGGGCGCGCCGAACCCGCAGGGAAGACAGGGGAGAAGCATGTCCATCATCGAAGCCGTCGCACCGCTCCACGAGGCCCATCGCGACAACCACACGCACCGCGACGTCAACGGCGGCTGGCTGCGCCCCGCCGTGTTCGGCGCGATGGACGGACTCGTCTCCAACCTCGCCCTCATGACCGGCGTGGCGGGCGGCGCGGTCTCCACGCAGACCGTCGTCATCACCGGTCTCGCCGGTCTCGCGGCCGGCGCCTTCTCGATGGCCGCCGGCGAATACACCTCCGTCGCCTCGCAGCGCGAGCTCGTCCAGGCCGAACTGGACGTGGAGCGGATCCAGTTGCGCAAGCACCCGGTCGACGAGATGGAGGAGCTCGCCGCGCTCTACGTCTCCCGCGGCGTCGAGCCCGCGCTCGCCCGCGAGGTCGCCATGCAGCTGTCCCGCGACCCCGAGCAGGCGCTGGAGATCCACGCCCGCGAGGAGCTGGGCATCGACCCCGACGACCTGCCGTCGCCGATGGTCGCCGCCGTGTCGTCCTTCGGCTCCTTCGCGCTCGGCGCCCTGCTGCCCGTGCTGCCGTACCTGCTCGGCGCGACCGCGCTGTGGCCCGCCGTGCTGCTCGCGCTCTTCGGGCTCTTCGCCTGCGGCGCGCTCGTGGCCCGCGTGACCGCCCGCAGCTGGTGGTTCAGCGGACTCCGTCAGCTCGTCCTCGGCGGTGCCGCCGCGGCCGTCACGTACGGGCTCGGCATGCTCTTCGGAGCCGCGCTGTAGCGGCCGCCGGGAGCTGCTGTTCCTGCCGGCCATCCGTATCCGGCGATCCCCCTGCCGGGTATCCGTACCCCCGGGCTCCCTGCCGGGTATCCGTACCCCACGCCCCGGCCGGTCTCCGTACCGGGCCCCGCGCCCGGCGCGCTCCCGCGAGGCCCCGGTTCTCCCGACGCGATCCGTCACGCCCCTGGTCACCCCGGCCGGGGGCTTTCGCGTGCCGGCGGGCGCCGCCGCACCGGGGCGACCCAGTGCCCGCGTCGTGCGCGCGGCACAGGCCCCCGGGCGCTGTCTCTGTGACGTATATCCCTGAGCGGATCCGCCGTAGCGGTGCGACACTATGCGCAGCGCCACATATCTAGCCGGTTACCGGCCGGTTTCGAATCCTCGCCCACCGGGCATGAGGCACAAGCGCCGCGGGCAATGAGGCCCGCTCTGCGACGGGTCGCCGGAGACCCCGGAATCCCTGATCCGTCCCCCCACGGGAACGCCGCAGTTCCCGTGTCTCACAGCAGAACGACCCGCCACCGCCCGTATCGGCGGTGTCCGCATGTTGGAATGAGCTATCCACTTCGCGAGAAGCCAGCCATCATGTAGCCTGCACGAACTTTCGCGGAGGGCCAACGTCGTCCCTCGGCTGCTGCATATGCCACGACGACGACGGGAGAGCCGATGCGTTCCGACGCCTGGTCGCCCATGGACGGTCGCCCCGCCCCGCAGGGGCTGTACGACCCCCGTAACGAACACGACGCCTGTGGTGTCGGGTTCGTGGCCACCCTGACCGGTGTTGCCAGCCACGCGCTGGTCGAGCAGGCGCTGACCGTACTGCGCAATCTCGAGCACCGCGGCGCCACCGGCTCCGAGCCCGACTCCGGTGACGGCGCCGGCATCCTGCTCCAGGTGCCCGACGCCTTCCTGCGCGAGGTCACCGACTTCGCCCTTCCCGCGGCCGGCTCCTACGCCGTCGGCATCGCCTTCCTTCCCGCCGACGGCTCCGCACAGGCCGTCTCGCGGATCGAGACGATCGCCGCCGAAGAGGGCCTGGACGTGCTCGGCTGGCGCGAGGTCCCCGTCGCCCCCGAGCTGCTCGGCGCCTCCGCCCGGGCCACCATGCCGGTCTTCCGCCAGCTCTTCGTCGCCGACGGCGAGAACAGCGGCATCGCGCTCGACCGCAAGGCCTTCGTCCTGCGCAAGCGCGCCGAGCGGGAGGCCGGGACCTACTTCCCGTCGCTCTCCGCCCGCACCATCGTCTACAAGGGCATGCTGACCACCGGCCAGCTCGAGCCCTTCTTCCCGGACCTGTCGGACCGCCGCTGCGCCACCGCCGTGGCCCTGGTCCACTCCCGGTTCTCCACGAACACCTTCCCGAGCTGGCCGCTCGCCCACCCGTACCGCTTCGTCGCCCACAACGGCGAGATCAACACGGTCAAGGGCAACCGCAACTGGATGACCGCCCGTGAGGCCCAGCTCGAGTCCACCGTCTTCGGTGAGGGCTCCCTGGAGCGGATCTTCCCGGTCTGCACCCCGGACGCCTCCGACTCCGCCTCCTTCGACGAGGTCCTGGAGCTGCTCCACCTCGGCGGCCGGTCGCTGCCGCACGCGGTCCTGATGATGGTCCCCGAGGCGTGGGAGAACCACGACTCCATGGACCCGGCCCGCCGTGCCTTCTACCAGTACCACTCCACCCTGATGGAGCCCTGGGACGGCCCCGCCTGCGTCACCTTCACCGACGGCGTCCAGGTCGGCGCGGTCCTCGACCGCAACGGTCTGCGCCCCGGCCGCTACTGGGTCACCGACGAGGGCCTCGTCGTGCTCTCCTCCGAGGTCGGCGTCCTCGACATCGACCCGGCCAAGGTCGTCCGCAAGGGCCGCCTGCAGCCCGGCAAGATGTTCCTCGTCGACACCGCCGAGCACCGCATCATCGAGGACGACGAGATCAAGGCCGCCCTCGCCGCCGAGAACCCGTACGCGGAGTGGCTCGAGACCGGCGAGATCGAGCTCTCCGACCTCCCCGAGCGCGAGCACATCGTGCACACCCACGCCTCGGTCACCCGCCGCCAGCAGACCTTCGGCTACACCGAGGAAGAGCTCCGCGTCATCCTCGCCCCGATGGCCCGCACCGGCGCCGAGCCGATCGGCTCCATGGGCACGGACTCGCCGATCGCGGCCCTGTCCGAGCGCCCCCGGCTGCTCTTCGACTACTTCACCCAGCTGTTCGCGCAGGTCACCAACCCGCCGCTGGACGCCATCCGCGAGGAGCTCGTGACGAGCCTCCGCTCCTCGCTCGGCCCCGGCAGCAACCTGCTCGACCCGACCGCCGCGTCGTGCCGCAGCGTCACGCTGCCCTTCCCGGTGATCGACAACGACGAGCTGGCCAAGCTCATCCACATCAACGCCGACGGCGACATGCCCGGCATGAAGGCCGTGACCCTGTCCGGCCTGTACCGGGTCTCCGGCGCCGGCGACGCGCTCGCCGCCCGCATCGAGGAGATCTGCGCCGAGGCCGACGCGGCGATCGAGGGCGGCGCCCGCCTGATCGTCCTGTCCGACCGGCACTCCGACGCCGAGCACGCGCCGATCCCGTCGCTGCTGCTCACCGCGGCCGTCCACCACCACCTCATCCGCACCAAGCAGCGCACCAAGGTGGGTCTGCTGGTCGAGGCCGGTGACGTCCGCGAGGTCCACCACGTCGCGCTGCTCATCGGCTACGGCGCCGCCGCGGTCAACCCGTACCTGGCCATGGAGACCGTCGAGGACCTGGTCCGGGCCGGCACCTTCATCACGGACATCGAGCCCGAGCAGGCCATCCGCAACCTGATCTACGCCCTCGGCAAGGGCGTCCTCAAGGTCATGTCGAAGATGGGCATCTCCACCGTCGCCTCCTACCGCGGCGCCCAGGTCTTCGAGGCCGTCGGTCTCGACACCGCCTTCGTCGAGAAGTACTTCAACGGCACCGCCACCAAGATCGGCGGCGCCGGCCTCGACGTCATCGCCAAGGAGGTCGCCGCCCGGCACGCCAAGGCGTACCCCGCCACCGGCGTCCCCTCGGCGCACCGCGCCCTGGACATCGGCGGCGAGTACCAGTGGCGCCGCGAGGGCGAGCCGCACCTCTTCGACCCGGAGACCGTCTTCCGCCTGCAGCACGCCACGCGCTCCAAGCGGTACGACATCTTCAAGAAGTACACGGAGCGGGTGAACGAGCAGTCCGAGCGCCTCATGACGCTCCGCGGCCTGTTCGGCTTCACCTCCGACCGCCCGTCGATCTCCGTCGACGAGGTCGAGCCGGTCTCCGAGATCGTCAAGCGCTTCTCCACCGGCGCCATGTCGTACGGCTCCATCTCGCGCGAGGCCCACGAGACCCTCGCCATCGCCATGAACCAGCTGGGCGGCAAGTCCAACACCGGTGAGGGCGGCGAGGACCCGGACCGTCTCTACGACCCGGCGCGCCGCTCCGCGATCAAGCAGGTCGCCTCCGGCCGCTTCGGCGTCACCAGCGAGTACCTGGTCAACGCGGACGACATCCAGATCAAGATGGCCCAGGGCGCCAAGCCCGGCGAGGGCGGCCAGCTGCCCGGCCACAAGGTCTACCCGTGGGTCGCCAAGACGCGTCACTCGACGCCGGGCGTGGGCCTGATCTCCCCGCCGCCGCACCACGACATCTACTCCATCGAGGACCTGGCTCAGCTGATCCACGACCTCAAGAACGCCAACCCGGCCGCGCGCATCCACGTGAAGCTGGTGTCCGAGGTCGGTGTCGGCACGGTCGCCGCGGGTGTCTCCAAGGCCCACGCGGACGTCGTCCTGATCTCCGGCCACGACGGCGGCACGGGCGCCTCCCCGCTCACCTCGCTGAAGCACGCGGGCGGCCCCTGGGAGCTCGGCCTCGCCGAGACCCAGCAGACCCTGCTGCTCAACGGCCTGCGCGACCGGATCGTCGTCCAGACCGACGGTCAGCTCAAGACCGGCCGTGACGTCGTCATCGCCGCGCTGCTCGGCGCCGAGGAGTTCGGTTTCGCGACCGCGCCGCTCGTCGTCTCCGGCTGCGTCATGATGCGCGTCTGCCACCTGGACACCTGCCCGGTCGGCATCGCCACCCAGAACCCGGTCCTGCGCGACCGCTTCTCCGGCAAGGCCGAGTACGTCGTCAACTTCTTCGAGTTCATCGCTCAGGAGGTGCGCGAGCTCCTCGCCGAGCTGGGCTTCCGCTCCATCGAGGAGGCCGTCGGTCACGCCGAGCTCCTCGACACCAGCCGTGCCGTCACCCACTGGAAGGCGCAGGGCCTCGACCTGGAGCCGCTGTTCCACGTGCCGGCGCTGCCCGAGGGCGCGGTCCGCCACGCCCTGATCGAGCAGGACCACGGCCTCGAGAAGGCCCTCGACAACGAGCTGATCCAGCTCGCCGCCGAGGCGCTGGGCGCCGACTCCGCCGAGACCGCCCAGCCGGTCCGCGCGCAGGTCGCCATCCGCAACATCAACCGCACCGTCGGCACCATGCTCGGCCACCAGGTGACGAAGAAGTTCGGTGGCGCGGGCCTGCCCGCCGACACCATCGACATCACGTTCACCGGTTCCGCGGGCCAGTCCTTCGGCGCCTTCCTGCCGGCCGGTGTCACCCTCCGCCTGGAGGGCGACGCCAACGACTACGTCGGCAAGGGCCTGTCCGGCGGCCGGGTGATCGTCCGTCCCGACCGGGGCGCCGACCACCTGGCCGAGTACTCCACCATCGCGGGCAACACCATCGCCTACGGCGCGACCGGCGGCGAGCTGTTCCTGCGCGGCCGCACCGGCGAGCGCTTCTGCGTCCGCAACTCCGGCGCGCTGGTCGTCTCCGAGGGCGTGGGCGACCACGGCTGCGAGTACATGACCGGCGGCACGGCGGTCGTCCTCGGCGAGACGGGCCGCAACTTCGCGGCCGGCATGTCCGGCGGCGTGGCCTACGTGATCGACCTCGACCGGGACAACGTCAACTCCGGCAACCTGGAGGCGATCGAGGCCCTGTCGGACACCGACGCGGCGTGGCTGCACGATGTCGTGCGCCGCCACCAGGAGGAGACCGGCTCGACGGTCGCCGAGAAGCTGCTCGCCGACTGGGACGCCGCCGCGGCCCGGTTCAGCAAGATCATCCCCACCACGTACAAGGCAGTGCTCGCCGCCAAGGACGCCGCTGAGCTCGCCGGTCTCTCCGAGGCCGAGACCACCGAGAAGATGATGGAGGCGGCGACCCATGGCTGACCCGAAGGGCTTCCTGACCACCGGGCGTGAGGTCGCCAAGACCCGGCCCGTGGGCGAGCGCGTCAAGGACTGGAACGAGGTCTACGTCCCCGGCTCCCTGCTGCCGATCATCAGCAAGCAGGCCGGCCGCTGCATGGACTGCGGCATCCCGTTCTGCCACAACGGCTGTCCGCTGGGGAACCTCATCCCCGAGTGGAACGACTACGCCTACCGCGAGGACTGGTCGGCCGCGTCCGAGCGCCTCCACGCCACGAACAACTTCCCGGAGTTCACCGGCCGCCTGTGCCCGGCTCCGTGCGAGGCGGCGTGCGTGCTCGGCATCAACCAGCCGGCCGTCACCATCAAGAACGTCGAGGTCTCGATCATCGACAAGGCGTGGGACGCCAACGACGTCAGGCCGCAGGCGCCCGAGCGCCTGTCCGGCAAGACCGTCGCGGTGATCGGCTCGGGCCCGGCGGGTCTCGCCGCCGCCCAGCAGCTGACCCGGGCCGGCCACACCGTGGTCGTGTACGAGCGCGCCGACCGCATCGGCGGCCTGCTGCGCTACGGCATCCCCGAGTTCAAGATGGAGAAGCGGCACATCAACCGCCGCATCGAGCAGATGCGCGCGGAGGGCACCAAGTTCCGCACCGGCATCGAGATCGGCCGCGACCTCACCTCGACGGACCTGCGCAAGCGGTTCGACGCGGTCGTCGTCGCCGCCGGTGCCACCACCGCCCGCGACCTGCCCGTCCCGGGCCGGGAGCTCAAGGGCATCCACCAGGCGATGGAGTACCTGCCGCTCGCCAACAAGGTCGTCGAGGGCGACTTCGTGGCCTCGCCGATCACCGCCGAGGGCAAGCACGTCGTGGTCATCGGCGGCGGCGACACCGGCGCGGACTGCGTCGGTACGGCGCACCGCCAGGGCGCGGCCTCGGTCACGCAGCTGGAGATCATGCCCCGCCCGGGCGAGGAGCGGAACGCCGGCCAGCCCTGGCCGACCTTCCCGATGCTGTACAAGGTCACCTCGGCGCACGAGGAGGGCGGCGAGCGGGTCTACTCCGTCTCCACCACCCACTTCGAGGGCGACGAGGACGGCAACGTCCAGTTCCTGCACCTGGTCGAGGTCGAGTTCGTCGACGGCAAGCTGACCCAGAAGCCGGGCACCGAGCGCCGGATCCCCGCCCAGCTGGTCACGCTCGCCATGGGCTTCACCGGCACGGACGTGGAGAACGGCCTGGTCGCCCAGTTCGGTCTGGACCTCGACGAGCGGGGTAACATCGCGCGTGACGCGGACTTCGCCACCAACGTCGACGGCGTCTTCGTCGCCGGTGACGCCGGCCGCGGTCAGTCGCTGATCGTGTGGGCCATCGCGGAAGGCCGCTCGGCCGCCCGCGGCGTGGACCGCTACCTCACGGGTGCCAGCTCCCTGCCGGCCCCGATCCGCCCGACGGACCGTGCCCTGACGGTCTGATCCGACGGATCACCCCTCATCCGTCCCGTACAACGACGTGCGGAACTGAGCGCGGCGCTTGCCCCCCTGTCCCCGACCGGACGACTGGGCGAGCGCCGCGGCGCGTCATGCGGATGTCCGCGAACCTCCGTGCTGGGCCGGGGCGGTGGCCGCTGACCCGCGTACGGTCTCCGTCGCGATCCGGTGCGGCACGGTGGGGCCGGTGGCTGTCGGAGGTGCGGGAGGCGTCCAGGTCCTCAGCCGGTCAGCCCGCTCAGCCAGGCCGCCGCGCCGGCCAGCGCGTCGTCCGCCTCCGGCAGCAGGCCGAGGCCGCCCAGGAAGCCGTGGAAGACGCCCGGGTGGAGCTGGACGCGGGCCACGACCCCGGACGCCGAGAGGCGGCGGGCGTAGGCGAGGCCCTCGTCGCGGAGGGGGTCGCAGTCGGCGAGGACGACCAGGGCCGGCGGGAGGCCGGAGACGTCGTCCGCCAGGCCGGGGGAGGCCGCGACCGGATCGCCGTCCGGGCCCAGGTACTGCTCCCAGTACCAGCGCATGTGGGCGGTGGTGTGGAAGAAGCCCTCCGCGTACGCCTCCGCCGAGACCCCGTCCAGGCGGTGGTCGAGGACCGGGTAGAGGAGGAGCTGGCCCGCCAGGGGAGGGCCGCCGTGGTCGCGGGCGCGCAGCGCGGTCGCCGCGGCGAGGTTGCCGCCGGCGGAGTCGCCGGCCACGACCAGCGGGCGCCCGGGATACTTCGCCGCCGCCCACTCCAGCGCCGTGTACACGTCGTCCCCGGCCGCCGGGAAGCGGTGCTCGGGGGCGCGCCGGTAGTCGACCGAGACGACCGTCGCGCCGGTGGCGGCGCCCAGCGCTCGGCACAGGCGGTCGTGGGTGTCGAGGTCGCACAGGACCCAGCCGCCGCCGTGCGCGAGGACGAGGACCAGCTCGCCCTCCCCTTCGTACACGCGGACCGGGACACCGTTCGCCTCCGTGTCCGCGGAGCCCGGCGGCAGCTCGCCCAGATGCGCCCGCGCCGCCACCCGCAGCGCCGCGGCGCCGTCCTCGGGGCGCGGGAATCCCGCGGACATCGCGTCGCACAGGGCGCGCGCGGCCGGGCTCAGGGGGTCCGTCGTCATGCGGTGAGCCCTCCGTCCACGGTGAACTCGGCGCCCGTCACGTAGGAGGCCGCGTCCGAGAGCAGGAACGCGACGAGTTCGCCGACCTCCCGCGGCCGGCCCATCCGGCCGAGCGGCACGTGCGACCAGTCCTTGTCCGCGACCGCCGCGGTCATCGGGGTGTCGACGGCGCCCGGATGGACCGTGTTCACGCGGACGCCGTACGGGGCGAGGTCGCGCGCCGCCGAGCGGCTGAGCCCGCGCAGCCCGAACTTGCCCGCCCCGTAGGCCGCGTGCCCCGGGATGCCGACCAGCCCGGCCGTCGACGACACGTTCACGACCGAGCCCCCGCCCGCCTCGCGGAGCGCCGGCAGCACCGCCCGCATTCCGAGGAAGGGGCCCAGCAGGTTGACCCGGAGGAGGAGCTCGAAGTTCGCGTACGTCTCCGACTCCACCGGCGCGGTCCGCCACAGGGCCGCGTTGTTGACCAGGCCGTCCAGCCGGCCGTACGCGCTCAGCGCCGCGTCCACGACGGCGTCCCAGTCCTCCGGGGACGTCACGTCATGGCGTACGAACACCCCTGCCGGCCCCAGCCCGGCCGCGACCGCCCGGCCCTCCTCCTCCCGCACGTCGGTCAGGACCACCCGCGCCCCGGCGTCCGCCAGGAGCCGCGCCTCCGCGGCCCCCTGACCCCGGGCCGCGCCCGTCACGATCACGACCTTGTCCAGGAGCGCGCTCACGCGGACGCCTCCGACGCGCGGAAGTGCGGGATGACCCTCTCGCCCCACTGGCGGATGGTCTCCAGACAGACGTCCTGCGGCACCGTGCCCATCTGGATCAGGCACATCACCTCGTCGACGCCGATCTCGCGCAGCCGCTCGACATAGGCGATGGCGGTGTCCGCGTCCCCGTAGGCGTGGTCGGTGTTGTACGTGCCGGTGTCGACGGGCCGGGCCGGGATGTTCGCCTCGTGCAGCCGGGCCACCAGCTCGTCGCGCTCGCGGGCGAGCGCGCCGACGTGGTCCTCGTCCTCGGCGTAGCCGGTGGGCGCGGGCGCGTTGCCGTACCAGTGGGCGATGGACTCGGCGAAGAAGCGCTGGCCGCGGGTGCCGAGCCGCAGGGCGCGGGCCCGGTCGTCCAGGACGATCGTCGGGCAGAGCGCCGAGAAGTGGTCGTTGACCTCGGTGGAGACGAGCCGCGAGCCGTCCCGTACGGCGATGGCCTCGTCGTACACCTTGCGCATCGCGCGCACGTCGTCGGCGCCCGCGAAGCCCATCACCAGCGCGCCGATGCCGAGTTCGGCGGCGAGCTTGAGGGTATCGTGCTTGGAGCAGGCCATGAAGAGCGGCGGGTGCGGGTCCTGCACGGGGCGGGGGAGGACCGCGCCGGGGCCGATGTCGAGCGAGCCGTGCCACTCGAACTCCGGCTCGCGCCACGCCGCGGCGAAGATCCGCAGGGCCTCCTCCATCTGCGGGTACGTGTCCTCGGGCCGCACCCCGAACATCCGCATCTCCTGCTTCGTCGCGCCGCGTCCGGCGCCGATGTCGACCCGGCCGCCGGACAGCACGTCGAGCATGGCGGCGCGTTCGGCGACCCGGACCGGGTGCTGGTAGCCGAAGGGCATGGTGACGACGCCGTGTCCGATGCGGATGGTCCTCGTGCGGGCGGCGACCCAGGTCAGGAAGATCTCGGAGGCGCTCATGTGGGCGTACTGGGTGAGGGAGTGGTGCTCGACCGCCCAGATCCGGTCGAAGCCCATCTCCTCGGCGAACACGGCCTGTTCGACGCAGTCGTGGATGACCTGGCGCTCGCGCTCGGGGGTGGGGTCGACCAGTTGGGCCTCGAAGATCATCGAGAACTTCATGCTCAGCTCTCCTTCGTTCCACTATTTCGAATAGGAATACTTCTAGCAGGCATAGGTGGGGTCGGGAAGGGGGTCGTAGACTTCGGTCCGTGGCGGACGACAAGGACGACAAGACCCGGGAACCGGCGGAGCTGCCCGGGCTGCCCGCGACCAGCTGGGCGGTGCTCGGACTGCTCTCCTTCGGGCGGGAGCTGTCCGGTTACGACCTGAAGAAGTGGTCGGACTGGTCGCTGCGCTTCTTCTACTGGAGCCCGTCGTTCAGTCAGATCTACAGCGAGCTCAAGCGCCTGGAGAAGGCCGGCTACGCGACCTCGCGGCTGGTGGCGCCGGAGGTCGGCACGCGCGACAAGCGGGTCTACCGCATCACCGACGAGGGCATGGCTGCCGTCCGGACCTGGGCCCGCACCGCGCCCCTCGACCCGCCCGTCCTCAAGCACGGGCCGATGCTGCGGCTCTGGCTCGGCCACCTGCTCGAACCCCGGCAGATGCGGGAGATCCTGGCCGGTCACCGGGAGCACGCCGAGGGCATGCGGCTGCGCGCCGAGGCGGACATCGAGGGCGCCAAGGCGGACGAGGCCTGGGCCTATCCCTCGCTCACCCTCAAGTGGGCCGAGCGGTACTACGCCTCCGAGCGCGACCTCGCCGACGCCATGCTGGCCGACATCGAGGAGCTGGAGGCGGAGCGGGAGCGGCGGCGGGGCGACGAGGGCCTCGGCGACAAGCGGCCGTAGCCGCGGCGGAAGTAGAGCAGCGGGCCGGCCTCGGGCCGGTGCGCGGTCAGGGCGGTGACCCGGCCGAGGGCGATGGCGTGGTCGCCGCCGTCCAGGACGTCGGTCAGCGCGCACTCCACGGTGGCGAGCGCGCCCTCGATCAGCGGGGCGCCGTCGGTGCCCGGGCGCCAGGCGGTGCCGGCGAACTTGTCGCCGCCCGTCACCGCGAAGCGCCGGCACAGGTCCTCCTGGTCGGCGGCGAGGACGTTGACGGCGAAGGCGCCGGCCGCCCGGACGCGCGGCCAGGTCGTCGAGGTGTGCGCCGGGCAGAAGCAGACCAGTGGCGGGTCGAGCGAGACGGTCGAGAACGACTGCACCGCCATGCCCACCGGCCGGCCGTCCGCCGGATCGAGCGCGGTGACGACGGCGACGCCCGTGCAGTAGCGGGCGAGCGCGTCCTTCAGGGTGCTGGGGTCCATCGGAAGACCTCCCGAGAATATTCCTACTAGGTATATGCCTAACCGAAACACGTGTGATTGGATACCGGCCACGCTCGTACGTCAAGTAGGGAGGCAGCTTCCTTGCAAGGCCGTACATCACATCAACTCCCCACCACCCTCGCCGAGTTGGCCGAGCGGGCGGCCACCGCCCACCCCGGCCGCGAGGCCCTCGCCGACGGCGAGGTCCGGTGGACCTTTCCCCGGCTCCGCGACGAGATCCACACCGCCGCGCGCGCCGCGATCGCGCACGGCGTCCGCCCCGGCGACCGGGTCGCGATCTGGGCCCCCAACAGCCGCCACTGGATCGCCGCCGCCCTCGGCGCCGTCACCGTCGGCGCCGTCCTCGTCCCCGTCAACACCCGCTACAAGCCCGCCGAGGCCGCCGACATCCTGCGCCGCAGCGGGGCCCGGCTCCTCTTCACCGAACACGACTTCCTCGGCACCGACTACGCCGCCGCCCTGCGCGCCAGCGGTGAGGACCTCGGCGCCCTGCGCGCGACCGTCGCCCTGCACGGACCCGGCTGGGACGCCTACCTCGCCGCCGCGGCCCGCGTCCCCGAGGCCGAACGGGCCGACCGCGCCGCCGCCGTACGCCCCGACGACCTCGCCGACGTCCTCTACACGTCGGGGACCACCGGCCGCTCCAAGGGCGTCATGACCACCCACGCCCAGACCCTCAGCCTGTACTCCACGTGGTCCCGGCTCGTCGGACTGCGGCCCGGCGACCGCTATCTGCTCGTCAACCCGTTCTTCCACACCTTCGGCTACAAGGCCGGCGTCCTCGCCTGCCTCCTCAACGGCGTCACCATGCTCCCCGAACCGGTCTACGACCCCGACCGGATCCTCGCCAGGATGGCCGCCGAGCGCGTCACCTGCCTCATGGGGCCGCCCACCGTCTTCCACGGGCTGCTCCACCATCCGCGGCGCGCCGCGCACGACCTGTCCGCGCTGCGGCTCGCCGGCACGGGCGCCGCCGCCGTGCCCACCGCGCTCGTCGAGGAGATCCGCGGGACCCTCGGGGCGCCCCACGTCTTCACCGCGTACGGGCTCACCGAGTCGGGCGGCGTGGTCTCCGTCTGCCCGCCCGACGCCGACGCCGACACGGTCGCGCACACGGTCGGACCGGCGCTGCCCGGCACCGAGATACGCGTCGTCGCCCCGGACGGGCGGGTCCTCGAGGCCGGCGAGCCCGGCGAGATCCAGGTACGCGGTCCCCATGTCATGCGCGGATACCTGGACGACCCCGCCGCCACGGCGGAGGCCGTCGTCGACGGCGGCTGGCTGCGCACCGGTGACATCGGCGCGCTCGACGGGCGCGGCTACCTCACCGTCACCGACCGGCTCAAGGACATGTACGTCGTCGGCGGCTTCAACGCGTACCCGGCCGAGATCGAGAACGTGCTCCTGCGTCACGAGGCCGTCCTCGACGCGGCCGTCGTGGGCGCGCCCGACGAACGGCTCGGCGAGGTCGGCGTCGCCTTCCTCGTCACCCGCGGGCCCGTCGACGAGGCCGAACTCACCGCCTGGGCACGGGAACGACTCGCCAACTTCAAGGTCCCACGGCGCTATGTCACCGTGCCCGAGCTGCCCCGCAACGCCGGCGGGAAGCTCCTCAAGGGCGAACTGCGGCGCCGGGTGAGGGGAGAGGGCGCGTGAACGCGTTCGCCGACGGGCCGGCGGAACACGGGCGGGAGCGGGGCCGGGAGCACGGTGGGGAGCGGGGCCGGGAGCACGAGCGGGAGCTCGCGGAACTGCGCGCCGCGGTACGGGCGGTCCTCGCCCGTCATGAGGGCGCGCAGGCCTGGGACGCGCTGACCGGGCAGGTGGGCGCGGCGGGGCTCCTGGTGCCCGAGCGGTACGGGGGGCTGGGGTGCGGGCCGGCCGAAGTCGCGGTGGTCGGCGCCGAGCTGGGCCGGTCGCTGAGTCCGCTGCCGTACCTCGGATCGGCCGTGCTGGCCGTCACCGCGCTGATCGCCTCGGGGGACGAGGAGGGCCGCGACCGGCTGCTCCCGGCGCTCGCGGACGGGTCCGCCGTCGGCGCGCTCGCCTGGGCGGAGGAGCGGGACGACGGGGGCGACCCCTGGTCGCCGGGGGCGATCCGCACCGTCGCCGAGCCCGGGGACGCGGCCGGCTCCGCCGGGCCGTGGCTGCTCACCGGGCGCAAGGAGTACGTCCTGGTCGGGGACGGACGCCCCGACGTCCTGCTCGCCTTCGCCCGCGAGCGCGGCGACGGCCGGCTCGGCGTCTACGAACTCACGGGAGCGGAAGCCGGGTTCGGCATCGTGCCCACCCTCGACCGGACCCGGCCGCTGGGACGGGTCGTGCTGAGGCGGGCGCCCGCCCGGCGGCTCGGCGACGTGGACGGGGAGACCGTGCTCGGGCGGGTACGGGACGCCGGGGCCGTCGCCCTCGCCGCCGAGCAGGTGGGCGGGGCCGAGCAGGCGCTCGCCGAGACCGTCGCCCACGTCCGGCAACGGGTGCAGTTCGGCCGGGTCATCGGGTCCTTCCAGGCGGTCCGGCACCGGCTCGCCGACCTGTACGCGGCGGTGGCCTCCGCCCGCGCGCTGACCTCGGAGGCCGCCCGCGCCGAACCGCACGAGCTGTCCCTGCTCGCCGCCGCCGCCCGGTCGGCCGCCTCCGAGGCGTACCAGGAGGTCGCGGCCGAGACGGTCCAGCTGCACGGCGGGATCGGCATCACCTGGGAGCACGTGGCCCACGACCACCTCAAGCGGGCGCATGGCGCCGCGTGGCTGCTGGGGGCGCCGGCCGGGTACCGCGGCCGTATCGCGGCCGGGCTCGGCCTTCCCGTACCCTCGGCAGCCGGTACGCGATGAGGGAGGGGAGCTGTCCGTGGCCCTGAGTCTGCGCAAGGTCGAGGAGTCCGCGCCCGGGCTGGTCAACCTCTTCAAGACCGCCGGGGATTCGCTCCGCCGACAGGGGATCGACGGGCAGCGGGTCGCCGTGTACCTCGTCGTCGACTACTCGGGCTCGATGAAGCCGTACTACGCGAACGGCACCGTCCAGGCCCTGGCCGACCGGGTGCTCGGGCTCTCCGCGCAGCTCGACGACGACGGCCGGGTGCCGGTCGTCTTCTTCTCCACGGACGTGGACGCCGAGACGGACATCGTGCTCGGCGAGCACGAGGGACGGATCGACCGGATCGTCGCCGGGCTGGGCCACATGGGGAAGACCAGCTACCACCTGGCCATGGACGCGGTCATCGACCACTACCTCGACAGCGGAACGGACGCGCCCGCCCTCGTCGTCTTCCAGACCGACGGCGGGCCGATCAACAAGCTCGCCGCCGAGCGGTACGTGTGCAAGGCGGCCCGGCTGCCGCTCTTCTGGCAGTTCGTCGGCTTCGGCGACCCGGGCAGCCGGCAGTTCGAGTTCCTGCGCCGGCTGGACGAGCTGGCGGTGCCGGCGAGGCGGCCGGTCGACAACTCCGGCTTCTTCCACGCCGGGCAGGACCCGCGGCGGGTGCCGGACGCGGAGCTGTACGACCGGCTCGTGGCCGACTTCCCCGCCTGGCTCGCCGCCGCCCGGGCCCAGGGCATCGTCCGCACCTGACCGCCCGGGCCGGCGCGGCGGCCCGAGAGCCGTGGGAAACCGGTGGTGACGGGTGTGCGATGCGGGCGATAGTGACGGCATGACTTCTCTTGTGCGCCACGTCACCATCGACTGCTCCGACGCCTACCGCCTCGCCACCTTCTGGGCCCAGGTCCTGGACTCCCGGGTCTCCGACGACGACAAGCCCGGTGACCCGGAGGCGCTGGTCGAGTCGGCGGGCGCGTGCCTGCTCTTCATCCAGGTCCCGGAGAAGAAGTCGGTGAAGAACCGCGTCCACCTCGACCTCCAGCCGCAGGACCGCACGCGCGACGAGGAGGTCGAGCGGATCCTCGCGCTCGGCGCCTCCCTCTTCGACGACCAGCGCCGGCCGGACGGCACGGGCTGGGTGACGCTCGCCGACCCCGAGGGCAACGAGTTCTGCGTCGAGCGCAGCAAGGCC
Organism: Streptomyces sp. NPDC053431; assembly: GCF_044544925.1. NCBI lineage: Bacteria > Bacillati > Actinomycetota > Actinomycetes > Kitasatosporales > Streptomycetaceae > Streptomyces > Streptomyces sp. NPDC053431. The sequence goes on from NZ_JBITXX010000001.1 coordinate 1,052,916, forward strand.
GAGCGCGCGGAGTAATCCGGACGGAGGTTGTCGGGTATCCGGTGTCTCCTGGAACCATGGCAGACACCGGAACCACCCCCTGGGCCGCCTTCGAGGCCGCCGAGCCCGATTTCGCCGCCACCGTGCGCGAACGCTTCGGGCAGTACACCCACCACGCCCTCGCCACCCTCCGCAAGGACGGCTCGCCGCGGCTCAGCGGCATCGAGGCGGACTTCCGGTCCGGCGAACTGTGGCTCGGCATGATGCCGAACTCGCTCAAGGCCCGGGACGTCCGCCGCGACCCCCGCTTCGCGCTGCTCGCCAACCCCGGCGAGGGCACCGGCATGGGCGGCGGCGACGTCCGGGTCTCCGGGCACGCGGTCGAGATCACCGATCCGGAGACCCTCTCCTGGTACGCGGGGGAGGCCGGCGAGCCCCAGCCCTTCCATCTCTTCCGGGTCGAACTGACCGAGGTGGTGCGGACCGCGGTGGAGGGCGAGGAGCTCGTCCTGCGGACCTGGGTCCCCGGCCGGCCGGTGCGGACCCTCCGGCGCGGCAACGACGAGGCGCCGCCCCGGGAGTCCTGACCGGGCTCACCCCGTCGGGTCGAGCACCCGCGCCCGGCACCAGGACGGGCTGCCCCAGGCGTCGCGCAGCGGGCGGGCCTTGCGGAGCCAGAGCGAGAGGTCCAGTTCCTCGGTGTAGCCGACGGCACCGTGGATCTGCAGGGCGGTGGCCGCCGCCGCGTGGGCCGCCTCGCCGGCGGTGACCTTGGCGGCCGCGAGATCGCCGCTCTCGAGGGTGAGCGCCGCTCCGAAGAGCAGGGGCCGGGCGAACTCCAGGCCGATCAGCGTGTCCGCGAGGCGGTGCTTGACCGCCTGGAAGGAGCCGATCGGCGCGCCGAACTGCGTGCGCTGCCTGGCGTACGCCACCGTCCGGTCGAGGAGCGCGCGCCCCACGCCGAGCGCCTGCGCGGCGGTCGCGAGGAGGGCCCAGTGCCGGGCCACCCGTGCGGCGGCGGTCACGGCCGGGCCGGCCGCCAGGAGCTCCCCGCCCAGGGCCGGGCGGGCCAGCCGGCGAGCCGGGTCGGCGGACCCGCGCACCTCCCCGTGCCCGGGGGCCAGGCGCAGCTCCTCGCCCTCGACGGCGAACACGAGGTCGGCGGTGTCGGCGTCCAGGGCGTACGGGGAGACCTCGGCCAGCGCCAGGGTCGCCGGCGTCACGCCCGCGACCATGCCCGGCAGGAAGCGTTCGGCCGGCGCGGTCTCGCCGCGGGCGGCCAGCTCGGAGAGCAGGGCCGTCGCCGCCACCGTCTCCACCAGGGGGCCGGGGACGGCATGGCGGCCCGACTCGACGAAGGCGTGGGCGAGTTCGACGGGCAGCGGGCCCACCCCCTGGTACGCCTCGGGGGCCGCGAGCGCGAACACCCCGGCCTCCCCGAGCCGGGTCCACAGGGCGCGCCCGGGGCCGGGGTCGCCCGCGGCCCACGCCCGTGCCGCCGCCGGGGTGCCGGCGGCGGTCAGCATGGCGTCCAGGGAGCGCGCGAAGGCGCGTTGCTCGTCGGTGGGCAGGAAACGCATCAGCGGCGGCCCTTCGGGAGGCCGAGCAGACGCTCGGCGATGATGTCGCGCTGGATCTCGTTGGTGCCCGCGTAGATCGGCCCGGCGAGCGAGAAGACATGGCCCTCGGCCCATTCGGTGTCGGCCAGCTCGCCGTCGGCGCCGAGCAGGTCGAGCGCCGTCTCGTGCAGCGCGATGTCGTACGTCGACCAGAACACCTTGTTGAGGCTGGACTCGGCCCCCACGGTCTCCCCGGCCGCGAAGCGGGCGGCCCCGGCGGCCGTGAACAGCTGGTAGGCGCGCGCCCCGGTCACCGCGTCGGCCACCCGGTCGCGCAGCGCCGTGTCCGACGGGTCCGCGTGCTCCCGCCACTGCCGTACGAGGCGGTCGGCGGCGGCCAGGAAGCGGCCGGGGGAGCGGAGGGTGAGCCCCCGCTCGTTGCCGGTGGTGGACATGGCGATCCGCCAGCCCTGCCCGGGCTCGCCGATGACGTCCTCGTCCGGCACGAAGACCTCGTCGAGGAACAGCTCGGCGAAGGCCGGCTTCCCGTCCAGCCGCCCGACGGGCCGGACGGTCACGCCGGGTGCGCGGAGGTCGAACATCAGGTACGTCAGGCCCCGGTGCGGCCGCCCCTCCGCCGCCGGGGCCGGGTCGGTGCGGAAGATGCCGAAGGCCCGGTCGGCGAAGGCCGCCCGCGAGGACCAGGTCTTCTGCCCGGACAGCAGCCAGCCGCCCTCGGTGCGCACGGCCCGCGAGGTGAGCGAGGCGAGGTCGGAGCCGGCCTCCGGCTCGGACCAGGCCTGCGCCCAGATCGTCTCGCCGGTCGCCATCGACGGCAGGACGCGGGCCCGCTGCTCCTCGGTGGCGTGGTCGAAGAGGGTGGGGGCCAGCAGGTTGATGCCGTTCTGCGAGACCCGGCCGGGCGCCCCGGCCGCGTAGTACTCCTCCTCGAAGACCAGCCAGCGGAAGATGTCGACGCCCCGGCCGCCGTACGGCTCGGGCCAGGACACCACCGACCAGCGGTCGGCGGCGAGTTCGGCCTCCCAGGCGCGGTGGGCGGCGAAGCCCTTCTCGGTCTCCAGGGAGGGCAGCGGCTCGGCCGGCACGTGGGCGCGCAGCCAGGCGCGGGCCTCGGCCCGGAACTCCTCCTCCGCCGCGGAAGGGGTCAGATCCATCAGCGCACCGCCTCCTTCATCGACGTGACGTCCATCCCGCCGAGCGGGTCCGCCGCCGTCTCGGCGTTGTGCGCGTGGGCGAGGTGGTGCAGGCCGAAGACGGAGTCCAGGCCGGAGTGCAGGCCCTGGAGGTCCTCGGCCTGGTTCACCGCCCGCTTGGTCAGGGCGAGTCCGAACTGCGGCATCTCGGCGATGCGCAGGGCCAGCCGGTCCGTCTCCCGCGCCAGTTCGTGCCGGGGCACGAGCCGGTTGACCATGCCCAGCTCGTACGCGCGGGCGGCCGGCATCCGGTCGCCCGTGTAGAGGAACTCCTTGGCGATCCGCGGGGGCAGCACCCACGGGTGCGCGAAGTACTCGACGCCCGGGATGCCCATCCGGACCACCGGGTCCGCGAAGAAGGCGTCCTCGCTCGCCACGATCAGGTCGCAGACCCAGGCGAGCATCAACCCGCCGGCCACGCAGGCCCCCTGGACCGAGGCGAGCACCGGCTTCGGGAGTTCGCGCCAGCGCCGGCACATGCCCAGGTAGACCTCCGACTCGCGGGCGAAGCGCGACTCGGCGCCCCGCCGCTCCGAGTGGTCCCACCACAGGCCGGCCCGGCGTTCGAAGGGCAGGTGCGCATCGCGTTCGGGGGTGCCGATGTCGTGCCCCGCGGAGAAGTGCTCGCCCGCCCCGGCGAGCACCACGACCCTCACCTCCGGGTCCTCGGCGGCCCGGTAGAAGGCGGCGTCCAGGGCGTACGTCATCCCCGAGTTCTGGGCGTTGCGGTAGCGGGGGCGGTTCATCGTCACGTACGCGACCGGACCGCGCCGCTCGTACAGGACGGGATCGTCGGACAATGTCTCATCCTTCCCTAACAAGTGTTTGGTAGGTTACCGTGCAGCCCATGAGCAGCGCCATGAGCAGCGTCGAGGAGTTCCGCACCGAGATACGCGACTGGCTCACGGTCCGCCTGGACGGGGAGTTCGCCGGGCTGAAGGGCCTGGGCGGACCGGGCCGCGAGCACGAGGCCTTCGCCGAACGGCTCGCCTGGGAACGGCACATGGCCGCCCACGGTTGGACCTGCGTCGGCTGGCCCGAGGAGTACGGCGGGCGCGGCGCGAGCATCGAGGAGCGGATCGCCTTCCACGAGGAGTACGCCCTCGCCGACGCCCCCGCCCGGGTCAACCACATCGGGGAACAGCTCCTCGGTCCCACCCTCATCGACCACGGCACCGAGGAGCAGAAGGCCCGCTTCCTGCCCGCCATCCGGGCCGTCGACGAGCTCTGGTGCCAGGGCTACAGCGAGCCCGAGGCCGGGTCCGACCTGGCCGCCGTCCGCACCCGCGCCGTCCGCGAGGGCGACGAGTGGGTCGTGCACGGCCAGAAGATCTGGACCTCACTCGCCCACGAGTCCCAGTGGTGCTTCGTCATCGCCCGCACCGAGCCCCGGGCGCCCGGCGCCCGTCCGCACGCCGGACTCTCCTACCTGCTCGTCCCGCTCGACCAGCCCGGCGTCGAGATCCGGCCCATCGTGCAGCTCACCGGCACCAGCGAGTTCAACGAGGTCTTCTTCGACGGCGCCCGCACCCCGGCGAGCCATGTCGTCGGCGCCCCCGGCGACGGCTGGCGCGTCGCCATGGCCACCCTCGGCTACGAGCGCGGTGTCTCCACCCTCGGCCAGCAGGTCGGCTTCCGCCGCGAGCTGGAAGCCCTCGTCGCCCTCGCCCGGGCCAACGGCGCCGCCGCCGACCCGCTCATCCGCGACCGGCTCGTCCGCGCCTGGATCGGCCTGCGCACCCTGCGCGCCAACGCCCTGGCCGGCGCCGAACCCTCCATGGCCAAGCTCTACTGGTCCCACTGGCACCGCGACCTCGGCGAGCTCGCCATGGACATCCGCGGCGCCGCCGGCACCCTCGCCGCCGGCGAGCCGTACGAACTCGACGACTGGCAGCGCCTGTTCCTCTTCTCCCGCGCCGACACCATCTACGCCGGGTCCAGCGAGATCCAGCGGAACATCATCGCCGAGCGGGTGCTCGGCCTCCCGAAGGAGCCCCGCGCATGAGCACCGCACCGCCGTACGTGCCCGGGCACGGCCTGCTCGCCGGCCGCACCGCCGTCGTCACCGCCGCCGCCGGCGCCGGCATCGGCGGCGCCACCGCCCGCCGGCTCCTGGAGGAGGGGGCCAGGGTCCTCGTCAGCGACGCCCACGCCCGCCGCCTCAAGGAGACCGAGGAGGCGCTCGCCGCCGAGTTCGGCGCCGACAAGGTCGCCGCCCAGCCCTGCGACGTCACCGACGAGGGCCAGGTCCGGGCCCTCCACGACACCGCGATCCGGCTCCACGGCGGCCTCGACGTCCTCGTCCACAACGCCGGGCTCGGCGGCACCGCCGAGCTCGCCGACATGACCGACGAGCAGTGGAACCGCGTCCTCGACGTCACCCTCAACGGCACCTTCCGCTGCACCCGCGCCGCCCTCCGTCACTTCCGGGACAGCGGGACCACCGGCGTCGTCGTCAACAACGCCTCCGTCGTCGGCTGGCGCGCCCAGGCCGGACAGGCCCACTACGCCGCCGCCAAGGCCGGAGTGATGGCCCTGACCCGCTGCGCCGCGATCGAGGCCGCCGCCTACGGCGTCCGCGTGAACGCCGTCGCCCCCTCCCTCGCCATGCACCCCCACCTGGTCAAGGTCACCTCCGCCGAGCTCCTGGAGGAGCTGACCGCGCGCGAGGCCTTCGGGCGGTACGCCGAGCCGTGGGAGGTCGCCAACGTCATCGTCTTCCTGGCCAGCGGCTACTCCTCGTACATGACCGGGGAGACGGTCTCGGTCAGCAGCCAGCATCCCTAGGACCAGAATGGAAGCGTGCCAACGACCAAGAAGAAGACGCAGGTGACCGCCTCTCCCGAGAGGCGCAGGGAACTCCTCGACACGGCGGCCGAGGTCTTCGCCGCGCAGGGCTACAACGCCACCACCGTCCGCAAGATCGCGGACGAGGCGGGCATGCTCGCCGGCAGCCTCTACTACCACTTCGATTCCAAGGAATCGATGCTCGACGAGATCCTCTCCACCTTCCTGAACGAGCTGTGGGACGGCTACGACGCCGTGCTCGCCGCCGGGCTCGGCCCCAGGGAGACCATCGAGGCCCTCGTCACCGAGTCCTTCCGGGAGATCGACCGGCACCGCGCCGCCGTCGCGATCTACCAGAAGGAGGCCCGTCACCTCGCCGACCAGCCCCGCTTCCACTACCTCGCCGACTCCCAGGTCAAGTTCGAGAAGGCCTGGCTCGGCACCCTGGAGCGCGGAGTGGGGTCCGGCGCCTTCCGCGCCGACCTCGACATCCGGCTCACCTACCGGTTCGTGCGCGACACCGTCTGGGTCGCCGCGTCCTGGTACCGCCCCGGCGGACAGCACAGCCCCGAGGAGATCGCCCGTCAGTACCTGTCGATGGTGCTCGACGGGATCGCCGTACGCGTTCCCTAGCCAGCTCGCACCGACACACAGGAGGAGTCGTCATGGCCGAGGCCTACATCGTCGAAGCGGTCCGCACCCCGGTGGGCCGCCGCAAGGGCGGACTCGGCGCCGTCCATCCGGCGGACCTCGGCGCCCATGTCCTGAAGGCGCTCGTCGAGCGGACCGGCGTCGACCCCGCGGCGGTCGAGGACGTCGTCTTCGGCTGCCTCGACACCGTCGGGCCGCAGGCCGGCGACATCGCCCGTACCTGCTGGCTCGCGGCCGGACTGCCCGAGGAGGTCCCCGGCGTCACCGTCGACCGCCAGTGCGGCTCCTCCCAGCAGGCGGTCCACTTCGCCGCCCAGGGCGTGCTCTCCGGCACCCAGGACCTGGTCGTCGCCGGCGGCACCCAGAACATGACCATGATCCCCATCGCCTTCGCCTCCCGGCAGGCCGCCGAACCGCTCGGCCTCACCCAGGGCCCGTACGCCGGATCCGAGGGCTGGCGGGCCCGGTACGGGGACGCGCCGGTCAACCAGTTCCACGGCGCCGAGCTCATCGCCGCCAAATGGGGCATCACCCGGCGCGACCAGGAGGAGTTCGCGCTCCGCTCGCACCGGCGGGCCCTCCGCGCCATCGACGAGGGCCGCTTCACGCGCGAGACCGTCCCCTACGGCGACGTCGCCGTCGACGAGGGCCCGCGCCGCGACACCAGCCTGGAGAAGATGGCCGGCCTCCAGCCCGTCGTCGAGGGCGGCACCATCACCGCCGCCTGCTCCTCCCAGGTCTCGGACGGCGCCGCCGCGATGCTGATCGCCAGCGAGCGCGCGGTGCGCGAGCACGGGCTCACCCCCCGGGCCCGCGTCCACCACCTGTCGGTGCGCGGCGAGGACCCGATCCGGATGCTGTCCGCGCCGATACCGGCGACCGCGCACGCCCTGAAGAAGACCGGGATGACCATCGACGACATCGACCTCGTCGAGATCAACGAGGCCTTCGCCCCGGTCGTCCTCGCCTGGCTCAAGGAGACCGGCGCCGACCCGGACCGCGTCAACGTCAACGGCGGCGCCATCGCCCTCGGCCACCCCCTCGGCGCGACCGGCGTGAAGCTGATGACGACCCTGCTGCACGAACTGGAGCGCACCGGCGGCCGCTACGGGCTGCAGACGATGTGCGAGGGCGGCGGGCAGGCGAACGTGACGATCATCGAACGGCTGTGACCGGCGACGACCGCGACCGGAGACCGTCCGCGGCGGGGCCGGTCAGCGAACGGCGGTGAGGCCCCGGCCGGCCTCGTCCCATCGGGCGAGCAGCTCCCGTGCCACGGCATGGCTCCCCGCGGCGAGCACCGGGGAGCCGAAGCCGTAGTCCGCCCCGTCCCCGCCGAGGACCGCCAGACCGCGGTCCCGGACCAGCGGGACCCCCGCCGCCACGTCCCAGGGCTTGGGACCGATGCACAGGCACGCGTCGATCCAGCCCTCGGCGACACCGACCAGGTCCAGGCTCATCGAGCCCTGCAGCCGCAGCCGGTAGGCCTCGTCGTACAGCAGCGCCAGCAGGGCCCGAGCCCGCGGATCGCCCGCGCCCGTGCCGGTCAGCCCGACGACCGCGCGGGAAAGCTCCCGTACGGCCTCGGGCGCCTCGGCGGCCCGGCCGTCCGCGGACCCGCCACCGGCGGTCCAGCGGCGGCCCAGCGCCGGGGCGTCGACCACCCCGAGCCGCGGTACCCCGTCCTCCGCGTACGCCAGCGAGATGCCGTACAGCGGCGCGCCGCGGGTGAAGTTCATCGTCCCGTCGACGGGGTCGAGCAGCCAGCACCGGTCCGGCAACGGGCCGCCGGCGAAGCCCTCCTCGCCGACGACCGGGACGCCCGGGGTCCGGCGGCGCAGGAACTCCGCGATCCGGCGCTCGATCTCCACGTCGGCGTCGGTGACCTCCTCGCCCGAGGGCTTGTGCCGGGTGCGGGCCCAGGCCGCGTCCGCCCCGGCCAGCCACCGCGCCCCCAGATCGACGGCCTCGCCCGCCACGGCGAGGAGTTCGCGGTCCGGCGTCACCGCGGGCTCAGCGTCCTCTCCTCCACGATCTCCGCATGGGCTCCGTTCTCGCCCATCACGTAGCAGCTGAAGCGGTCGAAGACCCAGGTCCCCGGCACGTCCACCCGCTCGGGCGCCGACCGGACCAGCTCCTGGGCCACCGCCTCCTCCGCGCGCCCCAGGGTGATGTGGGGCGCGTACGCGGGGCCGGTGTAGCGGTACCCGTACCGCTCGAAGCTCTCCCGCTCGTCCTCCGTGAAGCGAGAGACGTCCTTGGACGGGTCGAACGCCGACCGGTCCAGATGCGGCGCCAGCGCCGCCAGCGTCGACTGCTGGATCTTCTCCAGCAGCGGGGGCCGCTCCAGCGCGAGGAACACCCAGCCGGTGGGCTGGTACACGACGCCCCGCGAGGCCAGGGCGATCCGCTCCGGCGCGTCCGCGCCGGCGACGATCCGGTCGAGCTCCGCCGCCGGGTCGAGGGAGTCGAGGAACGGCCCCTGGAACACCGTGACATGGGGCAGATTGCCGTCCGGGCTCAGCGGCGGGCGCAACTCGTGGTCGCCGCCCACCTCCCGCTGGAGGCGAATCGCGGCGGTGCGGTGTTCCGCGCTGGGCAGCAGGGCGATGCCGAGCCATCTCGTCACGGCTGAGCTCCAATCTTCGTGATCACGTGCAGTGCGGCGTCGAGGCCACGGCGCAGGCAGGACGCCGGGGCCTCCCCGCTCAACCAGGCCGCGAGGAAACCCGCGTCGAACGCGTCGCCGCCCCCGGTCCGGTCCACCGGATCGACCGCCACGGTGGGTTCGGTGACGACCGTGCCGTCCGGCGACGCCCACAGCGCGCCCTTCGGCCCCAGGGTCAGGATCACATGACCGGCCAGCGAAGCGGCGTACCGGCGGGCCGTGCCCTCGGGGTCGCCGGGCACCGCGTCCGGCAGCCGGGCGGCCTCGTCCGCGTTCATGAGGTTCAGCGCCCCCCGCCCGAGGGAGGCCCCCATGTCCCGGCCGTTCCACTCCACGGAGACGGAGCGGCCCGCCTCCCGCGCGAGCGACACCAGCCGGGCCAGGGACGGCCGGGGCTCCCCGACGACGTGGACGTGGTCCACCTCGCGGACGTCGTCCGCGGTGACCGCGGCGATCGCCGCGTCACGGTCGGCCCCGCGGAAGGTCATCATCCGCTTGCCCCCGTCGGCGGCGAGGACGATCGCCATGCCCGTCCGCGCGCCGGGCTGGACGCGGATCAGCCCGGTGCCGACCCCGCCCGCCCGCAGGTCGTCGAGGCACACCCGGCCCAGCAGGTCGTCGCCCACGGCCGACACCAGCCGCACCTCGCAGCCCTGCCGGGCCAGCCCGAGCGCCGTGTTGGCGGCGGAGCCGCCCGGCTGGGCGCTGTACTCGCCGCCGCGCAGCTTCTCGTGCTCCTCGGGCAGCCGCCCGGCCCGCACGATGATGTCGAAGTTGGTGCCCCCGGCCACGAGGACACGACGGGGCCGGGTCACGGGCGCCCCAGCCGGTAGCTCTCGAACAGGACGTGCCGTACCAGCCGTTCCCTGCTCTCCGCGGTGCTCTGCAGCGGGAACGAGGCGTGCGTGACCAGGTCGCGGACCAGTTCCTCGAACCGCGCCTCGTCCGAACTCAGGTCGTGGAAGGACCGCATGAACTCCTGGTGCAGGCGCTCGGGGGACACCTTGAGCTCCTCCAGCCAGGCGCGGTTGGCGAACAGCACGTTCGAGGCCGCGGAGCGCAGCTGCGCCTGGGCGTCCGCGGGCAGCATCTCGGAGTTCAGCAGCTCGAAGTACGCGTCGTCCTCCCGGGCGTGCATCCGCAGGTTCTGCCCCCCGACCGCCAGCACGTCCCCGTTGAGGTGGAACAGCTCCAGGCCCAGGTGGTGCGGCACGTCGAGGATGCGCACCCCCCGCTCGGCCAGCCCTTCCTCGTCCGTCGAGAACGCCCGCAGGATGTTGTCGAACATGTCGCTGTGCTTCGGCACCGCGATCGTCGCCCCGGCGGGGTCCCGCAGGAACTCCTCGGCCGTGGTGCGCCCCCAGCGCCCGTCCCGGGCGGCCAGGAGGTAGAAGTTGCGGCCGCCCATGGAGTAGCCGACGTTGCCGATGGTGACGACCTGGGAGGCGACCTCCTCGTCCGTCTCCCTCATGCGCAGCAGCCGCTGCTCGTTGTAGACGGCGAGGTCCAGCAGGCCCCGTGCGACGTCGGTGATCAGGCTGTCCGACCAGGGCATCTGCACCTGCACGACGCGGTGGCGGCGCCGGCCGAGGAGTTCGTCGAAGCCACAGCCCAGCAGCACCGCCTTCACCACGATCAGCGTGGAGTCGGCGAGGCGGGTCGTCCCCGTCCGGTGCTGGAGCGCGGACAGCTCGTGCTGGGCCTCGTCCTCCGCCAGCGACGCGGTGGTCCTGCCGTACCAGACCGCCAGCTGGGTCAGCGCGTTGAGGCACGGCTGGATGTCCTCGGCGGAGATCTCCTCGCCCGCGGTGTCCTGCGCGTGGCTGCCGAAGTTGCCGTAGTTCTGGATGGTCCGCACGGCGAGCACGACCTTCGGCGGGACCAGGCCCTTCGCCGTGAGGGTCGTCAATAAGGACTCCAGGGTCGGCTTGGAGCCGACGGCTTGCTGCATGGCGATATCCAACAGGATCGACTCCGCCGCCCTTCGTGCAGTGCTGAGGAAGACCTCCGGGTCCGCCTCGGCGTAACGCAAAGCCTTCCGGTACAACCGGATCGGCTCCCCCTCGTTCAACGTCACGTCGTCCGTGTCCTCTTCACTGTTTTTCGCGGAAGCTACCAGGGCCGGCGGGCGCCCCGCCAGGCACTTCTCCGCCTCGTCCGGCTACCGCCGGTCCCCGCTCAGCGAGGCCAGGACGATGCGGCCGTAGCGGGTGGCGAAGGCGCCGACGGTGGCCACCAGGGCCGCGCCGAGACCGATCAGCAGGTGCGCCGGGCTGTCGTCGCCGAGGACCTGCAGCACGCCCAGGGCCGTGCTGAGCGGCAGGCCGAGGATCGTCAGCACGCCCAGCGCGCCCGCGATCTGCTGGTTGTCCTGCGTCTGCACGAGCCGGCTGTAGTCGGCGGCCTCGGCGAGGATCTCCGCGAACCGGTCGGAGAGCCGGTACTGCGCCTGGAAGGCGAGGAGCAGCTCGTTCGCGGGGCCGTGCGCGGTCAGGTGCTGCCGCCAGTACGTGCTGCGGAAGGCGGCGATGTGGCGTTCCAGGGCGGTGACCCGGCGGGCCAGCCGCCGGCCCTCGAAGACGTTCGACAGACCCTCGGTGAGCTCGTCGATGTGGTCGCGCTGGATGGTGCCGAGCAGGATCGCGTCCAGGTACACGGTCCGGCAGTGGAGCGCCGCGAACTCGTAGAAGTCCCCGTCGCCCGTGTCGGGACGATGACCCAGGAACGCCGCGCCGTGCCGCAGCACCAGCGCGCTCCAGTCCGCCGAGACGCGCACCGTGTCGGCGGTCTGCACGGGGAACTGCTCCGGCGCGGACGGGAAGTCCGCGTCGGCGGAGCGGGACGCGAGCGACCACAGCCAGCCGTCGGCGGAGGCCGGCAGACGCCCGTCGACCCGCACCGCGCTCGTGTGCTCGGGGCGCGGGGTGAAGAAGGCGACGGTGTAAGGGCGCGCTATCGCGAAGGGGCCCGCGGCGGTCATCGGGACCGCGATGCCGGCGAGCAGCACGGCCGGGTCGAGCGGGCCGTCGAGCGGATCGGGACCGGCCGTGGGCCGGTGCCCGATGGCCCGCAGGGTCGTCAGCAGCGACGGGCCCTTCACCTCGAAGTGCAGGACGGCCAGGGCGTGCTGCGGATGCTGCGCGGTGGCGGTGTGCAGGATCTCCATCGCCTGCAGCGTGAGATCGCCGTGCGCGACCGAGGCGAACGTGTGCCAGCGGCAGGGACGCTCGGGAGTGCCGTACAGCGCGCGGGCGGCCGCGGGGGTGAAGTACGTCTGCCGCGTCGCCGCGTCGGTCGTGCGGGCGCCGAGCCGGAGCGGCAGCGGGCCGGTCTCCCACGGGGGCGCGGCCGGCAGCCGTACGGGGAAGACGACCGTGACGGACTGCCGGACTCCGGTTGCGGTGCTGAGATCGGTACTCAACGGCGGCGACTCTCCAGAGGCTCATGGACGAGGGCTTCGGGGGGCGCAGAAAGAGTAACCACAGTTCGGGGGCGATGCGTTGGGATGCGGGGACAGGGCCGCAGGAGAGGGTGGGCGGCCCGGACGCGGTCCCGCGACGGTCCCGGCGGCGGCTCGTACGGCGTGCCCGGACGGCGGTCCGACGGCGGTCCGACGGCGGCCCGTACGGCGGTCCCGGCGGCGGCCTCGACGGCGGGCCGGGACGGCGGCCCGGGACGGCGGGCCGCCGGCGCTCGGGCGCGGTCAGCCGACGAGCCGCTCCCGGAGTCCCGCCAGGGTCCGCAGGTCCAGGCCGAGGCCGTCGGTGACGTAGCGGTAGAGGCTGCCGTAGCCGGTGCGGACCTCGGCGAGGGCCGCGTCCAGGTACTCCTGGCGCACCTCCTGGAGCGGGATGATCAGGTCCGGGTTCTGCATCAGCCCGGCCTGCTTCAGGCCCTCCCGCACCCGGGCGTCGTACGCGGCCCGGAAGGTGTTGGACGCCAGGTAGTCCCCGGTGGCCGAGCCTTCCGGCACGCCGACGAGGGTGAGCAGCAGCCAGCTCGCCCAGCCCGTACGGTCCTTGCCCGAGGTGCAGTGGAAGAGCGTGGGACCCGTGCCCGGCGTGGCGAGTTCGCGCAGGGTGGTGCCGAACTGCTGCCGGTTGGCCGCGTCCGTGACGAAGGTGCGGTACACCTCGGTCATGAAGGCCGCCGCCCGGCCGCCGCCCAGCATCTGCTCCTGCCTGACCGGGTCGCGCGAGCCGATCGCGGCGAGCAGCGTCCCGTACAGGCCGTTGTCGGTGACCGTCCGGGAGACCGGCAGGACCCCGGCCGGCAGCCGGTCCGCGCCGTCGGACCGCACCTCCAGCGGGATCCGGAAGTCGATCGCGCGGGCGAGGCCGAGCCCGCCGAGCGTCGTCAGGTCGGCGTCCGTCAGCTTGGCCAGGTGGTCGCCGCGGTAGGCCAGGCCGTGGCGGACCCGGGCTCCGTCGTACGTGAGGTACCCGCCCAGGTCACGGACGTTGACCGCGCCCTGCAGCGGGATCTGCCGGAGGGCTTCCGCGGTGCGGACGCGTGGCCCGGCCAGGACGGGTGGGGCGGCGACCGCCAGCAGAGCGGTGGCGCCGGCGGTGCTCAGCAGTGCGCGTCTCGACAGAGACATGGGCTGACTCCCTACGTGGATGGAAGGGTACGGAGCACGTGCGCGGCCTCGGACATGATCCGGGCGACGAGTTCCTCGCAGCTGGGCAGGTCCTCGATCACCCCCGCGACCTGTCCGGAGGCCATGACGCCGAGGTCGGTGCGGCCCTCGACCATGGAAGCCTTCAGGAGCATCGGGGTGTTGGCGGCGAGCAGGACCTGGCTCCAGGACAGGTCCTTGCCGTGGCGCATCGCGAGACCGTCGCGGACCATCGCCGCCCAGGACAGGCCGGAGAGCCTCCGGAAGCCGGCGGCCCGGCGCACGGCCTGCGCCAGCCCGCTGACCCGGCCGGCCCTCTCCAGCGCGGCGACCATCTCGGTGCGCAGCATCCGGTGCGGCAGCCCGTCGACGGCGGTCGTGACGGTGACGTCCCTGACCGTCGCCGCCAGGTACTTCGCCTTGACGGCGTCGGGGACGGTCGAGTCGGAGGTGAGCAGGAAGCGGGTGCCCATCGCGACGCCCGCCGCCCCGTAGGCCAGCGCGGCGACCAGACCGCGCCCGTCGTGGAAGCCGCCGGCCGCGATCACCGGGATGTCGACGGCGTCGACCACCTGCGGCAGCAGGACGGTCGTCGCCACCTCGCCGGTGTGCCCGCCGCCCTCGCCGCCCTGCACGACCACCGCGTCGGCGCCCCAGGCGGCGACCTTCTCGGCGTGCCGGCGCGCCCCGACGGAGGGGATGACGACGACGCCGGCGTCCTTCAGCTCGGCGATCAGCTCGCGGGAGGGCGCGAGGGCGAAGGAGGCGACTCGGACGCCCTCGTCGACGATGATCCTCACCCGCTCGCGGGCGTCGCCCGCGTCGGCCCGCAGGTTCACGCCGAAGGGGCGGTCGGTGCGGGACCGCACCTCCCGGACGGCGGAGCGCAGCTGGTCCACGGTCATGGTGGCGGAGGCGAGGACGCCGAGGGCGCCCGCGTTCGCGGTGGCCGAGACGAGCCGGGGCCCGGCCACCCAGCCCATGCCGGTCTGCACGATCGGGTGCGCGACGCCGACGAGCTTCGTGAGCGCGGTCTCCATGGCGGGGATCCGCGGCACCGGGGCCCCCGTCATGCCCTGACCTCGCGGTCGCGGAGCCCCCGGGGGTCGACGACCTCGCGGATGAGCCGCAGTTCCTCGGCGGTGGGCCGCCGGGTGGTGGGCACCTCGCCGTCGATCACGAGCTCGAAGCCGGTGGCGGCCCGTACGTCGTCGACGGTGACGCCCGGGTGCACGGAGGCGAGGCGCATCGCGTGGTCGGGAGTCGCGAAGTCGAGGACGGCGAGGTCGGTCACGACCCGGGGGAGGCGGTGGTACGGGCCGACGGCGTGGTCGTAGCCGACCCCGCTGATCATGTCGACCCGCTCCACGAAGACCCGGGGCGAGTGCTTGGGCACCCAGTAACTCACCGGGTTGTTGAGCGTGTTGACCGGCGCGCCGCGCACTCCCAGGAGCTGGCGGGCGGGCCGCCGCCAGTCGCCGATGCAGGAGATGTTCTGGTTGCCGTACCGGTCGATCTGGCTGGCGCCCATCATGACGTGCCGCTTGCCGCCGGTGACCATGGTCAGGTGCCTTCGGTACGGCAGCCATCCCTCGGGCCGCCCGTCGAGGCCGACGAGCAGCGCCTCGCCGTCGGTGAGCAGCAGGTCGGGGGAGAAGGTGCGCTTGGCCAGGCGGGCGCCGAAGCCGGGGATCAGGCCCATGGGGCTGGCCAGGACCTCGCCGTTGTCGCGCCAGGCCTCGGCGCAGGCCACCACGCAGTACTCGGCCCGGGTGATCCCGTCGGTGGTCACTTCCGCTCCTCCGTCCGCTCGTCGTGCCAGGCCCGCACGGCGTCCTGGTAGTCGTCCTCGCTCTTGCCGGACAGGAAGCGCGCGGCGAACTCGGGCCAGGGGGTGGTCGCGTAGAGCTTCTGGAAGGGCTCGTCGCGGTCGTGGTCGGGGACGCAGGAGGTGAAGTGCGCCCCGTTCGGGGTCTCGACGACGCCGGTGACGCTGTGCCGGGAGACGAGGAGGGTCTGCGGGACGGTGTCCGGGCCGAAGCCGTCGCCGCCGTCGGTGCCGTCGACGAGTCGTTCGCAGGAGACGTAAGCGGCGTCGGCGGCCTCGCAGAAGAGGTCGTCGAAGTACGGGTCGGGGCCGAGGTACTGCCCGTTGCCGAGCCGGTCGGCGCGGTTGAGGTGGACGAGGGCGGCGTCCATGCGCAGGGCGGGCACGGCGACGAACTCCTCGCCGTCCTCGTACGGGGAGGTGACCGTGCGCAGCTCCGGATTGACCCGCATGACGTCGGAGCCGAGGCCGGCCCGGACGGGCAGGAACGGCAGCCGGTTGGCGGCGGCGTGCAGGCCCCACATGAACATCGCCTCGTCGAGCTCGGTGAGGGCGAAGGCGCCGCGCTCGCGGGCCGCCCGGAAGTGCGGTTCGAGGGGGATGGAGTCCAGGGTGGCGAAGGGTGCGACGAGCCGGCGGATCCGGCCGGCGGCGGCCAGCAGGCCGACGTCGGGGCCGCCGTAGGAGATCACCGTGAGATCGGTGATCTCGGACCGGAGCAGCGCCCTGACCAGCGCCATCGGCTTGCGCCGGGAGCCCCAGCCGCCGATCCCGATCGTCATGCCGGAGCGCAGTCGGCCCACCACGTCCTCGGGGGTCATGGTCTTGTCGGTCATGCCCGCCGCTCCTTCCCGGCGGCCTCGGCGCCGAAGGTGTCGCGGACCCGGTCGGCGACGCCGCCGAGACCGGCCTCGAAGGTGAAGCCCTGCTCGAAGCGGTAGCTGCGGCGCACGTCGACCGGGTCGATGCCGTTGATGGCCGCCTTGGCGAGCCGGATGAGGGTGCCGTCCTTGGCCGCGATCTCGCCCGCGAGCTCCAGTGCGGCGGCGCGGAGCTCCTCGCGCGCGACCACCTTCCACACCGAGCCGTGGGCGTGCAGTTCGTGGGCGGTGGCGGTGCGCGAGGTGAAGTAGAGGGCGCGCATGAGGTGCTGGGGGACGAGCCGGGCGAGGTGGGTCGCGGCGCCGAGCGCGCCCCGGTCGAGCTCGGGCAGGCCGAAGACGGCGTCCTCGGCGGCCACGATCGCGTCCGCGTTGCCGACGAGCCCGATGCCCCCGCCCAGGCAGAAGCCGCCGACCGCCGCGACCACCGGCACCTCGCAGTCGTACACCGCCGCGAAGGCCTCCGCGCAGCCGTGGTTGACGCCGATGAGCGAGCCGTGGCCGGGGTCGCGCTGGAGTTCCTTGATGTCGACGCCCGCGTTGAAGCCGCGGCCCTCGGCGGCGAGGACGACACAGCGGACCTCGGGGTCGCGGCCGGCCGTGCGCACGGCGTCGGCCAGCTCGTACCAGCCCCGCACAGGAAGGGCGTTGACGGGTGGGAAGTCGACGGTGACCAGTGCGACGCCCTTGTCGGGGCGGGAGGTGGAGACACCCATGAGCGGATCAGCTACCTTTCCACCAAACGTTTGTTAGGTGACGCTGGGAGGAAGGTAGCAGCCGATGGAGCTGGACGGGAGGGTCGCCGTCGTCACCGGTGGAACCCGCGGAGTCGGCGCGGGCATCGCCCGGGCCTTCCTGCGGGCCGGGGCCGAGGTCGTGGTCTGCGCCCGCAGACCCCCCGACGAACCGGTCGCCGAGGGGGGCAGCGAGGCCGTGTTCGAGGCGGTCGACCTGCGGAGATCCGAGGACGTGAGCGCGTTCTTCGCCCGGGTCGCCGAGCGCTACGGGCGGCTCGACACGCTCGTCAACAACGCGGGCGGCACGCCGTACCGGCTGCTGGGCGAGGGCGACGGAGGGGCCGGAGGGGCCGGAGGAGCCGGAGGGGGCGGAGGGGCCGGAGGGGGCGGCGAGGACGGACGGGGCGAAGGGGACGGACGGGGCGGAGGGGCCGGAGGGGCCGGAGGTGACGCCGAGGGTGCCGGGCGGTGGGCCGGACGTGCCGCGAGAGCGGCCGAACGGCACGCCCGCGTGGTCGAGTTGAACCTCACCGCCCCGCTGATCGCCTCCCTCGCCGCGTACGAGTGGCTGCGTGCCGCCCGCGGCTCGATCGTCATGATCGGCAGCGTCAGCGGCACCCGCCCCTCCCCGGGCACCGCCGCCTACGGCGCCGCGAAGGCCGGCCTGGAGAACCTGGCCCGCTCCATGGCCGTCGAGTGGGCGCCCGAGGTCCGGGTCAACACCCTGGTCCTCGGCATGGTCAGGACCGAGCTGTCCCACCTGCACTACGGCGACGCCGAGGGCGTCGCCGCCGTCGGCCGCACGGTGCCGCTCGGCCGGCTCGCCGAACCGTCCGACGTCGGCGAGGCCGCGGTCTTCCTCGCCTCCGACCGGGCCGGCTACGTCTCCGGAGCCTCGCTCCTGGTCCACGGCGGCGGGGAACGCCCCGCCTTCCTGGACGCCGCAACCGTCAACAAGGAAAGCTGAGGAGAGCTGACATGGGACTGTGCGACGAACGAGTGGTCGTCGTGACGGGCGCCGGCCGCGGCCTCGGCCGCGCCCACGCGCTGGCCTTCGCCGCCGAGGGCGCCGAGGTCGTCGTCAACGACCTCGGCGTCGGCCTCGACGGCCGCCCCGGCCCCGACAGCCCGGCGGCCCAGGTCGTCGAGGAGATCCGGGCGGCCGGCGGCGCCGCCGTCGCCCACGGCGGGGACATCGCCACCGAGGAGGGCGCCGCCTCCCTCGTACGGACCGCCCTCGACACCTTCGGCCGGCTCGACACCCTGGTCAACAACGCGGGCTTCCTGCGCGACCGGATGCTCGTCAACCTCGGCGAGGAGGACTTCGACGCCGTCATGCGGGTCCATGTGAAGGGCCACTTCCTGCCGCTCCGGCACGCCGCCGCGCACTGGCGCGCCGAGGCCAAGGCGGGCCGCCCGGTGACCGCCCGCGTCGTCAACACCACCTCCGGCGCGGGCCTCCTCGGCAGCGTCGGCCAGGGCAACTACGCGGCGGCCAAGGCCGGGATCGTCGGGCTGACCCTCGTCGCGGCGGCCGAGATGGGGCGCTACGGCGTGCAGGTCAACGCCATCGCCCCGGCCGCGCGGACCCGGATGACCGAGCAGACCTTCGCGGGGCTCGCCGCGCTCCCCGAGGACGTCTCCCCGCTGGTGGTCTGGCTGGGCTCGGCCGCCTCCGCCGGGGTGACCGGGCGGGTCTTCGAGGCCGAGGGCGGCCGGCTCACCGTCATGGAGGGCTGGCGCCCCGGCCCGACGGCGGACAAGGGCGCCCGCTGGACGCCGGCCGAGGCGGGGGAGGCGGCCCTGAAGCTCCTCGCGGACTCGGAGCCGCCCCAGCCGGTGTACGGCGCGTAGCCCGGCCGGGGCGTCGCCCGCCCCCCGCTTCAGTCCGTGCGCCCGCCGCAGCAGCCTCCCCCTCCCTCGCCCCCGAGCAGGCCGCCACCCTCGGAGCGGTCCGTGCGGTCCGTGCGGTCCGTGCGGTCCGTGCGGTCAGGGTGCTCCGTACGGTCCGGGTGCTCCGGGTGGTGGGAGCCCGAGCCATGCGGGTGATCCGGGTGATCCGGGTGATCCGGGTGGCCCGGGTCCTGCGGGCCCGAGCCATGCGGGTGGTCCGGGCGGTCCTGGTGGTCCGGGTGGCCCGGGCCCTGGCGTCCCGGGTCGTGCGGGTGGTCCGGGTGGTCGGGGTGGTGCGGGCCGCACGGGCCCGGTGCGTCGGGCCGGTGGGGGCCGCACGGGCCGCAGGGGCCGTGCGGTGGGTGGCTCAGGCAACGGCACAGGATCCGGAGCAGGCCCGCGAGGCTCCGCTCGCCGCACGGGTCGCACGGGTCGCACGGGCCGCATGGGTCGCACGGTTCACCCCCCGGCGGCACGGGCGCGCCGGGCACGACCACCGGCGGGCGGCCGGGCTGCGAGACGACGATGCCGGGGGCGCCCGGAGCGCCCGGAACCCACGTGACCGGCACGGTGTAGCTGCCGTCGCCGTTGTCCTTCACCGGGCCGGTGACCGTGGTCCCGGCCGCGCCGCCGACCGGGAGCAGGTCGGACCGGCCGGGGCCGACGTGGTTGCCGTACCGGTCGCGCGGCACGAACGTGAGCGTGCCGCCGTCCGGTCCGCCGGCGACGGTGACGGACGTCCGGCCGGGGTCCACGGAGACGTCGACGTGCACCGTCCACTGCGTCTCGCGGCTGGAGTAGCAGCCCTCCCCGTACACGGCCCGGGCGTGGAAGGTGTGGTTGCCCTCCACCGTCAGCGCGTCCGTCAGCGGGTTGCCGAACAGGCCGCCGGGCTCGAACGCGCCCTCCGTGTGCGCCGGGTCGTTGAAGAGCGGGAAGGTCTCGTCCGTGTAGCCGAACAGGGGCCTGCCGGCTGCCTTCTCCAACGCCCGCAACGTCGCCTGCCGGGCCGGGATCGTGTCGCCGCCGACCGTGACGGGGGCGCCGAGGCCCGCCTGGGTGAGCAGGTTGCCCGCGCCGGCGGCCGGCCGGGTGAGCGTCAGGTCGACGCGGGGGCCGTGCGGGCTGCCGCCCTGCGCGTAGTGGAGCAGCACCAGGGGGTTGACCACGTCGCCCGTGTAGACGCGGGAGGGGCCCGGCATCCGGTCGAGCCGCGGCCCGCCGGAGGCCACCACCTGGACGAAGTACCGCAGGTCCACCCCGGGCGGCGGGATCTCGCCGCCGCCCGGCCGGAACACCTGCACCCGCCATTGGCCGTCCCGGCTCTCGCCCTGCGGCAGCGGCACGCGCAGGAAGGTCCAGGTGCCGCCGCTCTCGGAGACGACCCCCGCGGCGGAGGTGGAGACGGAGGCGCCGCTCGGGGTCACCAGCGAGATCCTCAGCGTCCCGTCCGGGTTGTCCCAGCCGACCACGACGGTCAGGGACTCCTCCCCGCACACGTGGAACGGGAGCGGGTCGCCGCGCCGGACGGCCGCCGGCATGTCGAACTCGGGGTCGAGCAGCGCTCCCGACTCGAAGATGTTCCCGAAGGCGAGGCCGAAGAACTTCTTCAGCGCGAGCCCGTTCCCGGCCCGGGTGTACAGCCCGTTGTGGTCCTGGGTGAGCCGGGTGAGCAGCGCTCCGTCGAGGCTGGTCTCGGTGCCGAAGCCCACCGCGTTGACGTCGATGCCGGCGAGGGAGGCCTCGACGTCCGCCACCATCGGCGGCGTGTTCTGCAGGCCGTCGGTGAGCAGCAGGATCGCGCGCGGGTTGGCGCCGGGCGCCGGGAACTGGCCGCGGGCGGCGCCGAGTCCGCCGCCGAGCGTCGTCATGCCGCCGGGCACGAGGCCGCCGACGACTCCGCCGGCGAACGGCGGCGGGCCGACCAGGGTCGTCTTGGCGGCGTCGGTCACCGGTGCCAGGGCGAAGTCCACGGGCGAGCTCGCCGAGGTGGAGAAGGACACCAGACCGAGCCTGTTGCCGCCGCCCGCGCGCACCAGGCGCACGAACAGCGAGGCCGCGTCCCGGGCCTCCTCGATCTTGGTGCGGTCACGGCCGGTGCCCGCCTTGTCCTGCATGCTGCCGGAGCGGTCGAGAACGATCATGACGTCCTTGCCGACCGCGGGCCCCGGCACGTCGGCGAGGTCGCGGAGCATGCTCGCCGTCGGGTAGTAGTGCAGCCGGCACCGGCTGCCGTTGGACAGCACCCCGACGACCCGGCCCGAGGTGTCGAAGAGCCCGGAGCCGGAACTGCCGCCCGACACGTCGAAGTCGGTGTCGAGGGCGGTCGTCGAGCTGGACAGCAGGCTGCCGAACGAGGCGTGCGGAGGCGACAGCTTCTTCACCGCCCCGTTGGGATGGTGGATCCCGAACACGGCCTCGCCGGCCGCGGGCAGGTCCGGCCTGATCGGGACCGGGGTGATGCCGAGCCCCGCGGCGGGCACCTCCAGCTGCAGCAGGCAGTAGTCCCCGCCCGCGTCGTACCGGTGCCGGAGCACCTTGACGACCTTGTGGAAGCGGGCCGCGTACCCGGCGGGACGGGCGCCCGAGCAGTCCGTCGCGTAGTCGAAGGTGACCGAGGCCGAGGCGGCCTCGCCCGCGACGTCCTCCAGGCAGTGTCCGGCGGTCAGCACCACGTTCGGCTCGACGAGGGTCACCGAGCAGGTCGAGAAGGAGTCGCCGTGGGCCGCCACGATCATGCCGACGCTCTTCGCGACCCGGGCGCGCACGTCCGAGGCGGGCGTCGCGCACGCCGCGTTCTCCCAGTTCGGCGGTGTGCGGCAGAACCAGAACGGGTCGTACTTCGGCTCCGTGTAGACCGCCTCGCCCAGGAACGGGTCGCTGTTGGAGAAGGCCGTCGGGTCCTGCTCGCCCGCGTGCCGCTCCCCGCGCGCGTACCTGTCGAGCGTCGCGCCGCCGGTGGGCGCCCCGCTCGTGACGTAACGGATCGGCACCCGCCCGCCCGGGAAGGCGTACACGTTGACCGGCCGTGTCCAGAACACGGGCCCGTCGGCGGCCGTGAACACGTCCTTCCCGTAGCCGAGGTCGACCTCCAGGCGGTTGTTGCCCGGCAGGGCCACGTCGCGGAAGTGCAGGACGACCAGCTTGGTGCCGGACGGCGCGGGGACCCACGGGAAGTCGAAGGCCCAGGTGCCGGGCGAGGTCGGCGGCGCACCCGACGCCGGCCCCACGGTGACCGGGGGCGACAGCGTCTGCACCGTGCCGGTGATGTGCGACATGGCCTCTCCTGAGGGGTTGTCGGTCTGTCCCGCAGCCGTCGAGTCGCGGGCACGGCGAGACGTACCCAACCAACTACTCTACGTAATCGTGGCTGGTGGGGGCGTGAAGGAGTGCGCAGGGCACCAGGAGAGTGCACGCGGCGGCGCTCTTTCCCGGTCAGTGGGAACGGGCGCTCCCCGGCGGCCGCGCGCCCGGCCTACGGTCGGCGCACTCGTCACCGCCCCGGAAGGAGCTCGCATGCTCACCGACCGGCTCCTGCGGCAGGCCGCCGACCGGCTGCGCTCCGCCGAACACGCCCGAACCCCCGTCGCGCCCCTCACCGAGACCTTTCCGGACCTCGGTGCCGCCGACGCCTACCGCGTCCAGCTCCTCAACGTCCGGGCCCGCACCGCCGCCGGCGCCACTGTGGTCGGGCACAAGGTCGGCCTCTCGTCGCCGGTGATGCAGCGCATGATGGGCGTCGACGAACCCGACTACGGCCACCTCCTCGACGACATGCGCCTGGACCCCGGCACCCCCGTCGACACCGCCGCCTACTGCGCGCCCCGCATCGAGGTCGAGGTCGGCTTCGTCCTCGGCGCGGATCTCCCCGGCGCCGGCTGCACCACCGCCGACGTCCTCGACGCCACCGAACTCGTCGTCCCCGCCGTCGAGCTGATCGACAGCAGGATCGCCGACTGGCGCATCGGCATCGCCGACACGATCGCCGACAACGCCTCCTCCGCCGGCTTCGCCACCGGCCCCGGCACCGACCCCCGCGGCCTCGACCTGACGGCGATCGACGCCCGGCTCCGCGAGGACGGGACGGTCGTCGCGGAGGGCCGCAGCGACGCCGTGCTCGGCGACCCGGCCGCCGCCGTCGCCTGGCTCGCCAGGACCGTCGACCGGTTCGGGGTCCGGCTGCGGCGCGGGCACCTCGTCCTGCCGGGCTCCTGCACCCGGGCCGTGGACGTGGCCCCCGGCCGTACCTACACCGCCGACTTCGCCGGCCTCGGCTCCGTGTCCCTGTCCTTCCGCTGACCCCAGCCGCCACCCCGAGGGAACGATGACCACGCTCACCGCCGCCATCGTCGGCTCCGGCAACATCGGCACCGACCTGCTGTACAAACTCCTCCGCTCCCCGCACATCGAGCCCCGCTGGATGATCGGCGTCGACCCGGACAGCGAAGGACTCGCCCGGGCCCGCCGCCTCGGCCTGGAGACCGGTCACGAGGGCGTGAACCCGCTCCTGGCCCGCGCCGAGCTGCCCGACCTCGTCTTCGAGGCGACCTCCGCCGCCGTCCACCGCGCCAACGCCCCCCGCTACGCCGAGCTCGGCATCCGCGCGATCGACCTCACCCCCGCCGCCGTCGGCCCGGCCGTCGTCCCGCCGGTGAACCTGACCGAGCACCACGACGCGCCGAACGTCAACCTGATCACCTGCGGCGGTCAGGCCACCATCCCGATGGTGCACGCCGTCTCCCGCGTCGTCCCCGTCCCGTACGCCGAGATCGTGGCCTCCGTGGCCTCGCTCTCCGCCGGACCCGGGACCCGCGCCAACATCGACGAGTTCACCCGGACCACCGCCCGCGGCATCGAGACCATCGGCGGCGCCGCCCGCGGCAAGGCGATCATCATCCTCAACCCCGCCGAGCCGCCGGTCATCATGCGCGACACCGTCTTCTGCGCGATCCCCGAGGACGCCGACCGCGAGGCGGTCGCCGCGTCCGTCAAGCAGACGGCGGAGGACGTACGGGCGTACGTGCCCGGCTACCGGCTGCGCGCGGAGCCGCAGTTCGACGACCCGTCCGACGTCAACGGCGGCATGGCCCGGGTCGCGATCTTCCTGGAGGTCGAGGGCGCCGGGGACTACCTCCCGCCGTACGCCGGAAACCTCGACATCATGACCGCCGCCGCCACCAAGGTCGGCGAGGAGTTCGCCAAGGAGCGCGCGAAGTGACCGACACCCAGGCGAGCGAGACCCACGCGCACGACCCCCGGGAGACCGGCGACCGGTCGGCCCCCGCGCGGACCGCGGCCGCCCCGCCCACCGCCATCCGCATCACCGACACCTCCCTCCGCGACGGCTCCCACGCCAAGCGCCACCGGTTCACACCCGAGGACGTCCGGGCGGTCGTCGGCGCCCTGGACGAGGCCGGCGTGCCCGTGATCGAGGTTGCGCACGGCGACGGGCTCGGCGGGTCCTCCTTCACCTACGGCTTCTCCCGGACGCCCGAGCAGGAGCTGATCAAGACCGCCGTCGCCACCGCCCGGCGCGCCAGGATCGCCTTCCTCATGCTGCCCGGCCTCGGGGTCAAGGACGATATCCGGGCCGCCCACGCCAACGGCGCCCGGATCTGCCGCATCGCCACCCACTGCACCGAGGCCGACATCTCCGTCCAGCACTTCGGCCTCGCCCGCGAGATGGGCCTGGAGACCGTCGGCTTCCTGATGATGGCCCACTCCACCAGCCCCGAGAACCTCGCCCGCCAGGGCCGGATCATGGCCGACGCCGGCTGCCAGTGCGTCTACGTCGTCGACTCCGCCGGCGCCCTCGTCATGGACGAGACCGCCGACCGGGTCGCCGCCCTCGTCGCCGAACTCGGCGACGACGCCCAGGTCGGCTTCCACGGCCACGAGAACCTCGCCCTCGGCACCGGCAACTCCATCGCCGCCGTCAGGGCCGGCGCCCGCCAGATCGACGGCTCCACCCGGCGCCTCGGCGCGGGCGCCGGCAACACCGCCGTCGAGGCCCTCGTCGCCGTCTGCCACAAGATGGGCATCCGCACCGGCATCGACGTCCTGAAGATCGTCGACGCGGCCGAGGACGTCGTCCGGCCGATCATGGACGAGGAGTGCCGCCTCGACCGGCTCGCCCTGCTCATGGGCCACGCCGGCGTCTACTCCAGCTTCCTCAAGCACGCCTACCGGCAGGCCGAGCGCTACGGGGTGTCCGGCGCGGAGATCCTGCTGCGCGCCGGACAGCGGCGCCTGGTCGGCGGCCAGGAGGACCAGCTCATCGACATCGCCGTCGAACTCGCCGCCCAGTCCGCCACCGCACGCACCCAGGAGGTGTGATGACCATCGACAGCGCTCCCGGCGACGGTCCCCGCGTCATCGAGGCCGCCGCGCTCCCCGCCCGCTACGCCCGCGGCTGGCACTGCCTCGGCCTCGCCGCCGACTTCAGGGACGGCCGGCCCCACGAGATCGCCGCCTTCGGCACCAAGCTCGTGGTCTTCCAGGGCGAACAGGACGGCGAACTGCACGTCCTCAACGCCTACTGCCCCCACATGGGCGGCAACCTCGCCCACGGCACCGTCAAGGGCGACGCCGTCGCCTGCCCCTTCCACGACTGGCGCTGGTCCGGCGACGGCCGCTGCGCCGGCATCCCGTACGCCCGCCGCGTCCCGCCCCGGGCCCGCACCCGCGCCTGGCTCACCCTGGAGCGCAACCGCCAGCTCTTCGTCTGGCACGACCCGGAGGGCAACCCGCCGCCGCCCGGGGTCACCATCCCGGAGATCGAGGGCCTGGACAGCGGCGAGTGGTCCGACTGGTCCTGGAAGACCGCCTTCGTCGACGGCTCCCACTGCCGCGAGATCGTCGACAACATCGTGGACATGGCGCACTTCTACTACGTGCACTACGCCTTCCCCACCCACTTCAGGAACGTCTTCGACGGGCACATCGCCACCCAGTACCTGGAGTCCACCCCGCGCCAGGACAGGGACCTCGGCAACCTCAGCGCCCCGCTGCGCTCCGACGCCTCCTACTACGGCCCCTCCTACATGATCGACCGCGTCTGGTCCGACATCGGCGGCGGCGTCGAGATGGAGAGCGTCCTCATCAACTGCCACTACCCGGTCGACGCCGACAGCTTCGTCCTCCTCTACGGCACGACCGTGCGCAAGCTCCCCGGCATGACCGACCAGCAGGCCGACGAGGCCGCGCGGCTGTTCACCACCGGGCTCGCCGTCGGCTTCGAGCAGGACATCGAGGTGTGGCGCAACAAGACCCGCATCGACAACCCGCTGCTCAGCGAGGAGGACGGGCCGGTCTACCAGCTCCGGCGCTGGTACGAGCAGTTCTACGTCGACGCCGCCGACGTCAAGGACGAGATGACGCGCCGCTTCGAGTTCGAGATCGACACGACCCGGGCCAACGAGGCCTGGCACGCCGAGGTCGCCGCCAACATCGCCGCCCGACAGGGCAGCGGGTCCTGATGCGCGCCGTGGAGTGCGGCGCCTGCGGCAACCAGGTGCTGTGCGTGAAGTTCAGCCCGGCGCACACCGCGGTGCAGTGGACCGAGGAGGCCGCCGCCGTCTGCCCGGCCATCGCCGCCCGGGTCGCGGCCGGCGAGCCGTCCGCCCGGGTACGGGCCTGCGCCGCGCTCCGCGACAGCATCGACGCCGCCGTCGCGGCGGGGGAGCTGGAGGTGACCGGTGCCTGGTAGCCGGACGGTCCGGGTGGTCGAGGCGGTCCGCGAGACCGCCGACGCCGTCTCGCTGGTCCTCGACCCCGGCGCGGACGGACTCGCCTACCGTCCGGGGCAGTTCCTCACGGTACGGATCCCCGGCGGCGGCGCCCGCTGCTATTCGCTGGCCAGCTCCCCGCACACCGGGGAGCCGCCGCGGATCACCGTGAAGCGGGTGCCGGGCGGAACCGGTTCGGGCTGGATCTGCGACCGGGTGGCGGTCGGCGACACGCTGGAGGTGCTGCCGCCGGCCGGCACCTTCGGCCCCACCGGCCTCGACCGCGACCTGCTGCTCGTGGCCGGCGGCAGCGGCATCACCCCGGTGGTGTCGGTCGCCAAGTCGGCGCTGGCCGCGGGACGGGCGCGGGTGGCGCTGCTGTACGCGAACCGGGACCAGGCCTCGGTCATCTTCCGCGACGAACTGCGCGAGCTCGCCGAGGACTTCCCGGGCCGCTTCACCCTGACGCACTGGCTGGAGTCCCTGCAGGGTCTGCCCACCCCCGAACTCCTCGCCCCGCTCCTGGCCCCGCACGCCGACCGGGACGCGTACCTGTGCGGCCCGGTCCCGCTGATGGACGCGGCGGAGACCGCGCTACGGGCGGCGGGCGGGCGCACGGTCCACCGCGAGCGGTACTTCTCGCTGAGCTCGGACGTGTTCGCCGGGCCGGACCCGGTGTCCGCCGCACCGGATGACGCCTGGACCGCGCAGGTGCGCCTCGACGGCGCCGCCCACACCGTCACCGGCGGCCCCACCACCCCGCTCCTCGACGCCCTGCTCGCCGCCGGCGTGGACGCCCCGTACTCCTGCCGCGAGGGCGCGTGCGCGGCCTGCGCCTGCCGGGTCACGGCGGGCGGGGCGAAGATGGCCCGCAACGAGGTCCTGGACGCGACGGACCTGGCGGAGGGCTACGTACTGGCCTGTCAGGCGGTGCCGGTGGGCGACCTGATCGAGGTCACGTACGACTGAGACGGCGCCGCACGGCGCGCAAGGGGGCTCGGTGAAGGCACCGGGCCCCCTTCCGCGTCCCGCCTGCGGAGCCGCGCCGGCCTACATCCAGTCGCTGAACCGCAGCCACCCCATCATCGACTCCATCTCCCGTTCCGAGACCCGCCCGCGCGCCGCCGGCCCGCGGTCCGCCGTCGCGCGCGGTTCCGTCCGCCGGCCGGGGCCGTGCAGGTCGTGCCAGATCGCCCGCGCGCGGGCGGCGACCGTCGGGACGAGCCGGTCGAGGTCGCGGTGGAGGCCGTGGCCGGAGACGGAGAGGGCGGCGATCGCGCGGCCCGCGCCGCGCAGCGGGACGGCGACGCAGGAGACGCCGCGGTAGGTCTCCTCGCGGTCGAAGGCGGCGCCGCGCGCGGCGGCCGCGGCGAGTTCGGAGCGCAGGGCGACGGGGCCGACCAGGGTGCGCGGGGTGAGCGGGCGCAGGCGGCGGGCGAGGACCCGGCCGAGGGCGGCGGGGTCGCCGAAGGCGAGCAGGGCCTTGCCGGAGGCGGTGGAGTGGGCGGGCAGCCGGCCGCCGGCCCGGGAGGGCACGGCGGAGTCCTCGGAGCCGCCGATGCGTTCGAGGCAGAGAACGCCGTCGACGCCGTCGACGCCGCCGTCCAGGACGGACAGGTGGACGAGGTGGCCGGTGGACTCGTGCAGGGCGTGCAGGTGCGGGAGGGCGGCACGGCGCAGCCGGTTGTGGTGGGCGGCGAGCGCGCCGAGCTCCAGCATCCGTACGCCCATGCGGTAGTCGCGGCCCTCGCGGTCGAGCCAGCGCAGCCGGACCAGCTGGTCGAGGATGCGGTGGGCGGAGGAGCGGGGGACGCCGGAGCGCCGGATGACCTCGGTGAGGGAGAGGCGGGGCTCGGCGCCCTCGAAGGCGGCGAGCACCCGGGCCGCCTTGTCGAGGAGGGACGGCGTGGCCGGTGCGGGGCCGACGAGCTCGGCGGTCATGAGGCCTCCCCAGGTGGGACGGGGTCCGTGTGGTTGGCGCAGACCCTGCCACGGCCCGGCGGCGCGGCGGAAGACGGCTGCACGAACTATTTCGAATAGGTATAAGCGGTCGGTGTGGCGGCGGCTCGGCGGACGGCTTCCCGCTCAGCGGGAACCCCCGGTACCGGCCCCGCCGCGGCACCGCGTACGGTCCAGCCCACCCCACCCCGAGGGAGTCCCAGGGAGGACACATGAGCGACGCCACCGAAGCCGTCGTGGAGGCGGTCCGCGCCCTCGCCCCGGCCCTGCGCGAGCGGGCCGCCGCCGCGGAGGCCGCGCGACGCGTGCCCGCCGAGTCCGTCGCCGAGCTCGCCGAAACCGGCTTCTTCCGACTGCTCCAGCCCCGCGCCCACGGCGGATTCGCCGCCGACCCCGTCGTCTTCTACACCGCCGTCAAGGAGATCGCGAAGGCCTGCGGCTCCACCGGCTGGGTCGCCTCCGTCGTCGGCGTGCACCCCTGGCACGTCGCGCTCTACGACCCCAAGGCCCAGGACGAGGTCTGGGGCGCCGACCCCGACACCCGGATCTGCTCCTCGTACGCCCCCACCGGCACGGTCACCCCGGTCGAGGGCGGCTTCACCCTCAGCGGCCGCTGGCACTTCTCCTCCGGCTGCGAACACACCGACTGGGCCCTGCTCGGCGGCCTCGTCACCGACGCCGACGGACGCCCCGTCGACATGCGCACCTTCCTCGTGCCGCGCACCGACTACACCATCGACCCCGTCTGGGACACCGTCGGCCTGCGCGGCACCGGCTCCCACGACATCGTCTGCGACGGCGTGTTCGTGCCCGAGCACCGCGCCCTGAGCTTCGGCCCGGTCACCGCGCTCGACACCCCCGGCCAGCGGCTCAACCCCGAACCGCTCTACCGCCTCCCGTACGCCGCCGTCTTCACCACCACCATCTCCACCCCGGTCGTCGGCATCGCCGAGGGCGCCTGGGAGGGACACGTCGCCGCCACCCGGGAGCGCTTCCGGGTCAGTTACGGGCAGCAGGTCGCCGAGGACCCCTTCGCCCAGGTACGGATCGCCCGCGCCGCCTCCGACATCGACGCCGCCTGGCTCCAGCTCACCCGCAACATGACCGAGCTGTACCGGCGCGCCCGCGAGGGCGCCGAACTGCCCACCGAACTGCGCGCCCGCGCCCGCCGCGACCAGGTCGCCGCCACCGAACGCGCCGTGGCCGCCGTCGACCTGCTCATGGAGAACGCCGGCGGCGGCGCCATGCGCACCGGCGACAACCCCGTCCAGCGGGCCTGGCGCGACGTCCACACCGGCCGCGGCCACGCCGCCAACGACCCCGAGCGGGCCCTCGTCCTCTACGGCCAGGCCGCCCTCGGCCTCGACATCCAGGACACCATGCTGTGAGCGCGCCCAGCTACGACGACACGTCCAGGACCGCCGAGGCCGGCGGCCTCACCCTCCACTACCACGAGGCCGGACCCGCCGACGCGCCCGCCGTGATCATGCTGCACGGCGGCGGCCCCGGCGCCTCCGCCTGGTCCAACTTCGGCGGCAACCTGCCCGTCTTCGCCGCCCGCTTCCGCACCCTCCTCGTCGACCAGCCCTGCTTCGGGCGCTCCGACAAGACCGCGCCGGACCGCGACTACTTCTCCTACAGCGCCGCCGCGGTCGCCGCCCTCTTGGACGAACTCGGCATCCCGACGGCCCACTTCGTCGGCAACTCGCTCGGCGGCGGCACCGCCGCCCGGCTCGCCGTCGCCCACCCGGACAAGGTGGACCGGCTGCTCCTCATGGGCCCGGGCGGAGTCTCCGTCAACCTCTTCTCGCCCGACCCCACCGAAGGCATCAAGCGCCTCTTCGCCTTCAACTCCTCGCCCGAGCCCACCCGCGAGCAGATGCGCGACTTCCTCCTCACCATGGCGTACGACCCGGCGATCGTCACCGACGCCTTCGTCGAGGAGCGCTACACCCAGGCCGTCGACCCCGAGGCCCGGCTCGGCGCCGCCCGCATGGGCGCCGCCTTCGCCCGCTGGCCCGAGGAGAGCCAGGTCTGGCGCGAGGCCCACCGCATCACCCGGCCCACCCTGCTCACCTGGGGCCGCGAGGACCGCACCAACCCCCTCGACGGCGCCCTGCTCGCGCTGCGCACCATCCCCGACGCCCGGCTGCACGTCTTCCCGCACTGCGGGCACTGGGCGCAGACCGAGGCCGCCGCGGAGTTCAACCGCCTCGCCCTCGACTTCTTCACGAACTGAGGACCACACCATGGACATCCGCTCGCTCGGCTACCTCCGCATCGAGACCGCCGATCTCCCCGCATGGCGCCGCTACGCCCTCGACCTCCTCGGCTTCGTCGAAGGCCAGGACTCCACCGACACCACCCTGCACGCCCGCGTCGACGACCGCATCCGCCGCTTCTCCTTCGTCGCCGGCCCGGCCGACCGCCTCCTCGCGGCCGGCTTCGAACTGCCCGACGCCCGCGCCCTCGCCGAGGCCGCCGAGGAACTGGAGTCGCACGGCTTCCCGGTGAAGCAGGCCGACGAGGCCACCCTCGCCGAGCGCCGCGTCCAGGGCCTGATCCACGTCGACGACCCGGCCGGCAACCCGCTGGAGCTCTACTGGGGCCAGGCCCAGGACCACACCCCGCTCGGCACCCCGTACGGCAACCGCTTCGTCACCGGCGACCACCTCGGCCTCGGCCACGTCGTGCTGCCCGCACCCGACATGGACGCCGCCGTCGCCTTCTACCAGCACCTCCTCGGCTTCCAGCTGCGCGACCGGATGAAGCTGCCGCCCGTCGCCGTGCCCACCGGCGAACCCGGCCGCGACTTCCACTGGATGAACTTCCTCAGCCCCAACGCCCGCCACCACAGCCTCGGCCTCTACCCCGGCGCCCTGCCGCCCGGCATCGTCCACTTCATGGTCGAGACCGACTCGCTCGACGCCGTCGGCTACTGCCTGGACCGGATGAACGCCGCCGGCGTCCCCATCGCCTCCAGCCTCGGCCGGCACTCCAACGACCACATGCTCTCCTTCTACGCCCAGGCCCCCGGCGGCTTCCAGGTCGAGTACGGCTGGGACGGACTGCTCGTCGACCCGGCCACCTGGACGACGAAGGAGATCACCTCCGACAGCCTGTGGGGCCACCAGTGGAACGGCTGACCGACGTCCTCGGGCACTTCGCCACCGGAGTCGCGGTCGTGGCCGCGCGGACCGCCGGAAGCGGGCGGCCGGCGGCACTGACCGTCCGGTCCTTCGCCTCCCTCTCCCTCGACCCGCCGCTCGTCCTCTTCTGCGTCCCGCGCACCTCCACCGCCTGGCCGGAGGTCGAGCGCGCCGGCCGGTTCGGCGTCTCGGTGCTCGCCGAGGAACACCAGGCCCTCGCCGCCGGCGGCGACCCGCTCGCGGACGCCGACCGGACCGCCGGACCCGACGGCGCCTGCCACGTCCCCGGGGCGCTCGCGACCCTCGACTGCGCGGTGCACGCCGTCCACGAGGCGGGCGACCACCTCGTCGTCACGGCCCGCGTCCTCGGCCTCGACGCCCGCCCGGACGGCCTGCCCCTGCTCTCCTACCGCAGCGACTACACGACGGGAGTGTTCCCGTGACCCGGACGCCCACCTACGACGTCGTGGTCGTCGGCTCCGGCGCCGCCGGGTTCGCCGCCGCGCTCACCGCCCGGCTGCGCGGTCTCACCGTCCTCGTCGTCGAGAAGACCGACCGCTACGGCGGCTCCACCGCCCTGTCCGGCGGGGCGATCTGGGTGCCCGGCAACCAGCTCCTCGACGCGGCCGGGCTCGGCGACACCCACGAGAAGGCCCGCGCCTACCTCGACGCCACCGTCGGCGACCGGGTCCCGGCCGCCCGCACCGAGGCCTATCTGCGCCACGGACCGCGCATGGTCCGGGAGTTCCACGAGCGCACCCTGGTCCGCTTCCGCCACACCCCCGGCTACCCCGACTACTTCCCCGAAGCGCTCGGCGGCATGGCCCAGGGCCGCTCGATCGAGCCGGAGATCTTCGACCTGAAGCGGCTGGGCCCGCTCGCGGCCGGCCTGCGCCGGGCCGGACTGCCCACCTACGGGCTGACCATGACCTCGTACGACTTCCGCTTCCTCAACATGGTCGCCCGCACCTGGGCGGGGCGGCGGGCCGCCCTCCGGGTCGGGCTCCGTGCGGTCGGCGCCCGGCTCACGGGGCGCACCCTGCTGTCCCTCGGCGAGGCGCTGGTCGCCCGGATGCGGCTCTCCCTGCACGAACTCGGCGGCGACCTGTGGCTCTCCGCGCCGCTCGCCGGACTGCTCACGGCGGACGACGGCCGGGTGACCGGTGTCCGGCTCGCCGACGGACGGACCGTGCGCGCCCGGCGCGGGGTCGTCCTCGCCTCCGGCGGCTTCTCGCACGCCCAGGACCTGCGCGAGAAGCACCTCCCGGCACCCACCTCGACCGCCTGGACGCACGCCTCCGAAGGGCAGACCGGGGACGCGCTGCGGCTCGGCGAGGAGCTCGGCGCGGCGACCGACCTGCTGGACCGGGTGTGGGGCGCGCCGTCGGTGTGCCCGCCGGGCGAGCGCCCCTTCTTCCTCGTCGCCGACCGGGGCATCCCGGGGATGGTGATCGTGAACGCGGCGGGGGAGCGGTACGCGAACGAGGCCGCGCCGTACCACGCCTTCGTGGACCGGATGTACGCGTGCGACCGGCCCGGCGCGACGACCGTGCCGTCCTGGCTGGTCCTCGACGCCCGCTCCAAGGCCCGTTACCTCTTCGCCGGCCTCTTCCCCGGACAGCCCTTCCCGAAGCGCTGGGACGGCTTCGTCCGCCGGGCCGGGACGGTCGAGGAACTGGCCCGCGCGATCGAGGCGCCGCGGCTCCCGGCGACCGTCGCCCGCTTCAACGCCTTCGCCGAGCGGGGCGTCGACGAGGACTTCGGCCGCGGCGACTCCGTCTACGACCGCTACTACGGCGACCCGACCCTCCCCAACCCCAACCTGGCCCCGCTGGAGAAGGGCCCGTTCTACGCGATCCCCGTCCACCCCGGCGACATCGGCACCAAGGGCGGCCTGGTGACGGACGCCGACGCCCGGGTCCTGCGCGAGGACGGCGCCGCCGTCCCCGGCCTGTACGCGGCGGGCAACTGCTCGGCCGCCGTGATGGGCGAGACCTACCCGGGCCCCGGCGCGACGATCGGCCCGGCGATGGCCTTCGCGTGGGCGGCGGTCAACACGATGGCCGAGGGCGCCGCTTCCTAGGGCGTGTCGTCGAACTCCCGCCTGCCCGCGACGCCATGCACGCCCTACGACGTGCCCGTCCGGACCGGCCGGCTCCGCGCCCTCCCGCCCGGTCCGAAGGTCCCCCCCACCTCCTGGGCCGTCGTCGAACTCCCGCCTGCCCCGCCCTCCGGGCGACGACGGGAGTTCGACGACAGGACTAGCGGCACCGCGGCGTCGTCCACTCCAGCCGGGTCCTGATCCGCGGATCCGCGATGTGCTCCAGGGCGGCCAGGGCCGTCTCGCGGGCCGGGTCGTCGGGAGCGGCGTCCGCGAGGATGCGGGCCAGCACCTCGACGGCCCGGGGATCCTGACGGATCGCCAGGCCGCGGGCCGCCTCGGCGGCCGTCTCCGGGTCCGGGTCGCCGAGCCGGGCGGCCAGCGCCTCACGGACCGACGGGGTGTCGTCGGGCAGCTCGCCGAGGGCGAGCGCCGCCCAGTCCCGCACCCGCGCGTCGGTGTCCCGGCTGAGGGCCACGAGCACGCGGACCGCCTCCGCGTGCCCGGCCGGTACGAGGCCGGCGAGCGCCGCGGCCACCTGCTGCCGCACCCGCGCCACGGGATGCGCGGCGAGCCCGAGCAGCTCGCCCACGGCGCTCGCGTCCCCGCACCGCCCGAGCGCGTCGGCGACGGACAGTGCGGGCTCACGGGCCCCCACCCGCTCCGCGAGCCCCGCCGGGTCCGCCGTGGCGCACTCCGACGCCAGGCGGCGCAGGATCGGCACCGCGCGAGACCTCCCCTCCGGGAGGGCGCCCAGGACGTGGGCGCCGAGGGCGCGGCGCAGGGGTTCCGGGTGGGCGCACCAGGCGGCGGCGGTGGCGGACACGGTCTCGTCGGCGCGGTCCACGAGGGCCGCGACGGCCGTGGTCCAGTCGTCCTGTTCGGGGTCGCCGCAGCGCAGCGCCCGCCCGGCCAGCTCCTCCGGCGGGACGCGGATCCCGAGAGCGCCCTCCAGGAGGGTGGCGATCGCGGCGTGCCCGGTCTGGCGTTCGTCGCCGCGGCTCGGGGCGCCGTTCTCGCGGAGCAGCTCGACGACCACGGTGACGCCGCCGTCCTCGGGGACGCGCCGCACCACCGCCTCGTACGTCTCCGCGACGCCGCCGCTCTCGACGAGCCCGCGCCGCAGCACGCCCGCCATGTCGACGCCGATCCACCGCCGGGCCTCGTCGAGCGCCTCCTCGTGGTGCCCCGCGCCGTGGTCGAGCAGGACCCGGACGAGGGAGGCCGAGCCGCGCCGGGCGGCGGCGACGAGCGGCGGGAGCCCGTCGGGGCCCGGCCGGTCGGGCGCCGCGCCCGCCTCGAGCAGCGCCCGCGCCACCCCGGTGTGGCCGAGTCGCACCGCCCAGGCCAGGGCGGTGAACCCGTAGGCCTCCTCCTGGTCCGGCTCCGCGCCGGCCGCGAGCAGCGCCCGTACGACCTCGGTGTGGCCGCCGCACGCGGCCCCGCACAGCGGCAGGTCGCCGTCGTCCGCACCGCTCGGCCGCGCGGGGTCCGCACCCGCCGCGAGCAGCACGCGGACCGCCACCGGGCGGTTCCCGACGGCGGCCCGGTACAGCGGTGTCTCCCCGTCGTCCCGTCCCTCCGGGTCGGCCCCCTCCCGCAGGGCCCGGACCACCCCGTCGTCGTCCTCGTCCACCAGCGCGTCGAACAGCTTGCTCATGCGCCGACCCTCACCCGGAGCGCCCGAACGGCGCAAACCCATTCCGCGCGGGGAGTTACGGCGCGCAGTCCAGGACCGTCCGGCACACCCCGCACCGCGCCTTCACCCGGCGCTCCCGTGCCACCCGCAGCCGCTGTCCGCAGACCGGGCAGGGGAAGACGCCGTCGCCGGTGGCGCGGGCGCGGCGGCGGGCGGCCCAGCCGGCGCCGGCGAGCGGCGGGCGGCGCCAGTCGCGGGCGGCCTCGGCCCGGCCCCGTACCCAGGCCTCGTAGGCCACCGCGCTGGTGAACCACGGCGAGGGGTCCTCGTCGAAGACCTCGGCCCGCTTGGCCAGCACGTAGCCGAACTCCTCCGGCGTCAGATAGCCGAGCTTCTGGTGGGAGACGCCGTCCTGCCGGAAGGCGTCGAGGAGCAGCCAGCCCGCGCCGAGGTAGGTGGTGACGACGTCGGTGAGGATCTCGTTCCGGGCCGTCGTGGGGAAGGCGAGGCCGAGGCGGTGCAGCAGCACGTGGGTGATCTCGTGCGCGAGGGCCGCGCCGATGTCGCGCCGGTGGGTGCGGAAGCGGTCGTTCAGCTCGACGAAGTACTCGGGGCCCGCGGACAGCTCGACGCTCGCCGCGTGCTCCATCGTCCGGAAGCCCACCACCATCCGGGCGTCCGGCAGCCGCAGGTGCCGGACGAGGGCGCGGGCCGCCCGCTGGGCGCCGAGGTGGAGCCCTCCGTCGGCGTCGTCGACGACCACGTCCCCCGCCGGGACGCTCGTCCCGTAGCGCCGTACGCCGTCCGGGGAAAGGCGCCGGTAGAGCGCGGCGATCGAGGCACGGACCGTGTCGAGGTGCGGGAACCCGTGGATCACCGGGGAGACTTCATCGCTGTGCGACACGTACGGCACGCCGGACCACCCCCTGCCGTCCAGGGTACGGGCGGTCTCCCGCCGCTCCCAGGACGTCCCCCATATGGCCGAAAAGGCCTTCTTGTGACGCCTGTTGGGCGCTGTTCATAATCCCGACACGTCTTGACGGGCACATGCCATCAAGATCAACCCCCCATGAAAGAAGGCAGTCCTATGCAGAAGAACAGACTCGTTCGTGCCCTGCAGAAACTCGCCGCCGCCGGCGCCGTCGTTCTCGCGGCCGTCAGCCTCCAGCCCACCACCGCCTCCGCCGCGCCCGCACCGGTCGTCGGCGGCACCCGCGCCGCCCAGGGGGAGTTCCCCTGGATGGTCAGGCTCTCCATGGGCTGCGGCGGCTCCCTGATCACCCCTCAGGTCGTCCTCACCGCCGCGCACTGCGTGAGCGGCTCCGGCGCCAACACCGGCATCACCGCCACCGCCGGAGTCGTCGACCTCCAGTCGAGCAGCGCCATCAAGGTCAGGTCCACCAAGGTCTACCAGGCCCCCGGCTACAACGGACAGGGCAAGGACTGGGCCCTCATCAAGCTCGCCTCGCCCATCACCGGCCTGCCGAACCTGAAGATCGCCGAGACCACCGCGTACAACAGCGGCACCTTCACCGTGGCCGGCTGGGGCGCCACCCGCGAGGGCGGCGGCCAGCAGCGGTACCTGCGCAAGGCCACCGTCCCGTTCGTCTCGGACGCCGCCTGCCAGTCCGCGTACGGCAGCTCCCTCGTCCCGAGCGAGGAGATCTGCGCCGGCTTCGACCAGGGCGGCGTCGACACCTGCCAGGGCGACTCCGGCGGCCCCATGTTCCGCAAGGACGACAGCGGTGCCTGGATCCAGGTCGGCATCGTGAGCTGGGGCGAGGGCTGCGCCCGCGCCGGCTACCCCGGCGTCTACACCGAGGTCTCGACCTTCGCCGCCGCGATCAAGAGCGCGGCGGCCACGCTGTAACGGCGACCGGCGTACGGGTGCCCGGGCCGGACGGCTCCGGGCACCCCCCGTTCAGGCGAGCTCGACCGGTCCCCCCGGCCCGCCCGCCAGCTCCAGGAGCCACACCTCGTTCGCGCCCTCCCGCAGCACCGGGCCCGGCACGAACAGCGACTCCTGCGGGCCCGCGCTCCAGTAGCGCCCCAGGCAGAAGCCGTTGACCCACACGAAGCCGCGGGTCCATCCCGGCAGCCGCAGGGCCGCGTCCCCCGGCGACCCGACCGCCACCGAGCCCCGGTAGAGCCCCGGCCCGGCGCCCTCCGGCACGGGACCGCACGGCACCTTCGCCACCGCCGCCGCCTCGAACGCGTCGAGCCGCAGGCCCCGCGCCCGCACCCCGTGCAGAAACTGACGCTCGTGCCGCACCCCGCCCGTCACGCCCTTCGGCTCCGCGAGCCGCGGCCCGTAGTTGACCCGGCCCAGGGACTCCACCCACAGCTCGACCACCGCCGGCCCCGCCACCGGCTCCGGAAGCTCCGCCTCCTCCGCCTCCAGCACCCCCGCGAACACCCCGTCCACGTACACCGTCGCCCGGTCCCGCAGCCCCGACACCGCCAGCGGATACGGCTGCCGCGGCCCCGGCACCTCCAGCCGGTAGCGGACCAGACCCCGGTCCACCCCCAGCTCCTCGAACGACGGCGGCAGCGGCGTGTCCGACTCCTCGTCACCGAGCGCCTCCAGGACCTCCGCCAGCGGCGCCCACTCCGCCACCACGCCCGCCACCGGCGCCCCGATCCGCGCCGGCGGCTCCGGCACCTCCGGCAGCGGCCCCTCCGCGAACTCCGCCAGCACCTCACGGAAGCGCCAGAACTTCTCCGTCGGCAGCCCCGCCTCGTCCACCGGCGCGTCGTAGTCGTACGAGGTCACCGTCGGCCGCAGCGCCCCGCCGTGCAGCCGGCCCGCCCGGTTCGCGCCCGCCCAGCCGGCGAAGCTCGTCCCGCCGTGCGCCATGTAGACGTTGACCGACGCCCCGCACTCCAGGATCTCCCGCAGCGTCGCCGCCGCGTCCGCCGCGTCCCGCCCCACGTGGTCCGCCCCCCAGTGGTCGAACCAGCCGCACCAGAACTCCATGCACATCAGCGGCCCCGTCGGCCGGTGCCGCCGCAGCACCTCGAACGCCTCCCGCGCCCCCGAGCCGAAGTTCGCCGTCGCCAGCACCCCCGGCACCGAACCGCCCGTCAGCATGTGGTCCTCCGCGCCGTCCGAGGTGAACAGCGGCACCTCCACCCCGCACGCCACCAGCAGCTCCGCCACGCGCCGCAGATACCCGGCGTCCGTGCCGTAGCTGCCGTACTCGTTCTCCACCTGCACCATCAGCACCGGACCGCCCCGCCCGACCTGCCGCTCCACGACCTGCGGCAGCAGCCGCCGGAACCAGCGGTCCACGTGCCCCAGGTACGCGGCGTCGTCCGTCCGCACCCGCCGCCCGAGCCGCCCCGTCAGCCAGTGCGGCAGCCCCCCGTTCTCCCACTCTGCGCAGATGTACGGCCCCGGGCGCACGATCGCCCACAGCCCGGCCCGCGCCACCGCGTCGAGGAACCGGCCGAGCGCCGCCACGTC
Organism: Streptomyces sp. NPDC053431; assembly: GCF_044544925.1. Classification (NCBI taxonomy): domain Bacteria; kingdom Bacillati; phylum Actinomycetota; class Actinomycetes; order Kitasatosporales; family Streptomycetaceae; genus Streptomyces; species Streptomyces sp. NPDC053431. The sequence goes on from NZ_JBITXX010000001.1 coordinate 1,091,772, forward strand.
CCCGTACCGGCCCGGCTCCGGCTCGTACAGATTCCACGGCACATAGGTCTCGACACAGTTGAGGCCCATCGCCCGCAGCATCCCGAGCCGGTGCTCCCACTGCTCCTCGTGCACCCGGAAGTAGTGCAGCGCCCCCGACAGCAGCCGCACCGGCCGCCCGTCGAGAAGGAAGTCCTCGTCACCCACCACGAACTGGCTGAACTCGCTCATGCGCCTCACCTTCACCCTCTGGCGGCGGACGGGTCCATGGACAAAGATCGTCGCAGTTTGGACGTTCCGATCGAGGTCAGGAAGGCGGTCGCGCCGTGTACCACACCTGGATGCGCTACTTCACGCCCGGCCCGGCCCACCACCGCCTCGGCCTGGTCTGCCTCGGCGTCGGACTCCAGCACGGCGCCCTGCCCACCGTCGGCCCCCGCACCCTCGACCACCACGTCGCCGTCCTCGTCAGCTCCGGCAGCGGCTGGTACCGCGGCACCGACGGGCGCCGCACCACCGTCACCGCCCCCGCCCTCATCTGGCTCACCCCCGGCACCCCGCACCACTACTCCGCCGACCCCGGCACCGGCTGGGACGAGTCCTTCGTCGACTTCACCGGACCCGCCACCGCCACCTACACCGAACTCGGCTACATCGAACCCGACCGGCCCGTCGTCCCCCTCGCCGACGCCGCCCCCGCCCGCGCCGTCATCGCCCGCATCGCCCGCGCCGCCCGCCCCGGCAACCCCCTCCTGGAGGTCGAGACCGGCGCCGCCGTCCACGAGCTCCTCGTCGCCCTGCGCCGCGCCCGCGCCGACACCGACGCCGACGGCGCCCCCCTCCTCGCCGCCCTCGCCCGCGACGCCTTCAGCCGCCTGTCCGTCGCCGAACACGCCGCCCGCCACGGCATGACCCCCGCCGAGCTGCGCACCGCCGTCCGCCGCACCGCGGGCTGCAGCCCCAAGGACTACCTGCTCACCGTGCGCCTCGGCCGCGCCAAGGAGCTCCTCGCCGGCACCGACCTGCCCGTCGCCGCCGTCGCCCGCCGGGTCGGCTACGACGACCCCGCCTACTTCTCCCGGCTGTTCACCCGCCGGGTCGGCGCCGCCCCCGTCCGCTTCCGCGAACAGCAGGGCAGGACCGTGCCGGGCGGCTGGAGCACCACCGTTCCGGATTCCGAACACCCGCCGACCGTCCTCACCGGATCCGGATAGGCTCGCGCATCATGAACGACAGCGATATCGACGAGTCCGTACGGGCCGAGCTGACCCGACTGCGCGAGAGCATCGACAACATCGACGCGGCGGTGGTCCACATGCTCGCCGAGCGCTTCAAATGCACCCAGCAGGTCGGTGTCCTCAAGGCGAAGCACAACCTGCCGCCCGCCGACCCCGCCCGCGAGGCCCGCCAGATCGCCCGGCTGCGCGAACTCGCCGAGAGCGCGAAACTGGACCCGGCGTTCGCGGAGAAGCTGCTGAACTTCATCATCGCGGAGGTCATCCGCCACCACGAGACGATCGCGGACGGAGCACGCTGATGGCCCGCGTCACCGTATTCACCCTGGGGGGCACCATCTCCGCGCGGGGCGGTGACGCGTCCCGCATGTCCGGCGCCGAGGTCCTCGCCGAGCTCGGCGTCGACCCCGTGGGCCCCTCGAACGTCGAGGTCGAGCTCCGCGACTTCCGGCGCGTCCCCAGCTCCTCCCTCTCCTTCGAGGACCTGGCGGCCCTCGCCGACGAGGTCGCCAGGACCGTCGCCGCCGGCTCCGGCGTGGTCGTCGTCCAGGGCACCGACACCCTGGAGGAGACCGCCTTCCTGCTCGACCTGCTGTGCACCACCGAGGAGCCGATCGTCGTCACCGGCGCCATGCGCCGCCCCGACCTGCCCGGCGCCGACGGCCCCGCCAACCTGGCCGCCGCCCTCGCCGTCGCCGCCGCCCCCGGCTGCCGCGAGCTCGGCGTCCTCGTCGTGCTCGCCGACGAGATCCACGCCGCCCGCTTCGCCCACAAGACCCACACCACCTCGATCGCCACCTTCGCCTCACCCGGCGCCGGCCCCCTCGGCTCCGTCGTGGAGGGCGAGCCGCGCCTGCTGCTCCGCCCGGCCGTCCCCACCCGGATCCACCCGCTCCGCTTCGACCCGGCCGTCCGGGTGGCCCTGCTGACCCTCTCCCTCGGCGACCGCGGCGACCTCCTCGAACACGTCACGGAGCGGCCCGAGCGATACGACGGCCTGGTCGTCGCCGCCTTCGGCGCCGGACACGTCCCCAGCTGGCTCGTCGAGCCGCTCGCCGCGCTCACCGAGCGCATGCCCGTCGTCCTCGCCTCCCGCACCGGCGCCGGCGCGACCCTCTCGCACACCTACCGGAGCCCCGGCTCCGAGTACGACCTGCTGCACCGCGGCCTCATCCCGGCCGGCCCCCTCACCCCGGTCAAGGCCCGGCTGCTGCTGCACGCCCTGCTCTCCAGCGGCGCCAAGGGACCCGCCGGCTACGACCGCCCCCGGATCTCCGCCGCCTTCGCCCACCTGGACGGCGCGGGCCTCGCCTGACGGACCCCGCGACGGACCTCCCGGGGTCTCCGACAGGCATCTCCCGGCATCTCCGCCACGGATCTCCCAGGGATCCCCGTCCGGGATCTCCCGGCGGTCTCCGCCAGGGTCCGCGGCGGACCCCTGAGGGATCTCCCGTGGATCGGGTCCTAGATCTCCCGGGGACCGCGTCCGGGATCTCCCGGGGATCTCCCGGGATCTCCTGAGCTCTGGGTGAACGCCCCTCCCCGGGCCCGACGCCATCGGGCAGCATGGCCCCATGTCCGTACTGACGCGCGACGAAGCGCAGACCCGTGCCCAGCTCCTCGACGTCCACCACTACACCGTGGACCTCGACCTCACCACCGGCGACGAGACCTTCGAGTCCACCAGCCTCATCCGGTTCACCGCCCGCGCCGCCGGGGACACCTTCGTCGAGCTCAAGCCGGACGCCCTCCACTCCGCCGTCCTCGACGGACAGCCGCTCGACACCGCGGCCCTCGACGGCAACCGGCTCCCGCTCACCCTCACCGAGGGCGAGCACACCCTCAGCCTCGCCACCACCATGCGCTACTCCCGCACCGGCGAGGGCATGCACCGCTTCACCGACCCCACCGACGGCGAGGCGTACGTCTACACCCAGCTGTTCATGGAGGACGTCCAGCGCGTCTTCGCCGCCTTCGACCAGCCCGACCTCAAGGCCGTCTTCGAGGTCACCGTCACCGCCCCCGAGGGCTGGACCGTCCTCGCCAACGGCATCACCGAGCAGCAGGCCGACGGCCGCTGGAAGGCCGCGCCCACCCCGCTGCTCTCCACCTACTTCGTCTGCGTCGCCGCCGGCCCCTGGCACTCCGTCCGCACCGAGCACGCCGGCCTGCCCTTCGGCATCCACTGCCGCCGCTCCCTCGCGCCCCACCTCGACGCCGACGCCGACGAGATCCTCGACATCACCAAGGCCTGCTACGACCGCTACCACGAGAAGTTCGACGAGCCGTACCCCTTCGACTCGTACGACCAGGCCTTCGTGCCCGAGTTCAACGCCGGCGCCATGGAGAACCCCGGACTCGTCACCTTCCGCGACGAGTTCGTCTTCCGCTCCGCCGTCACCGACACCGAGCGGATGACCCGCGCCATGGTCATCGCCCACGAGATGGCCCACATGTGGTTCGGCGACCTGGTCACCCTGCGCTGGTGGGACGACATCTGGCTCAACGAGTCCTTCGCCGAGTACATGGGCTTCCAGACCGTCAACGAGGCCTGCGCCGACCGCTTCGCCGACACCTGGATCGACTTCGGCGTCACCCGCAAGTCCTGGGGCTACGAGGCCGACCAGCGGCCCTCCACCCACCCCGTCGCCCCCGACCCGGACGCCGTCCCCGACACCGCCTCCGCCCTGCTCAACTTCGACGGCATCTCCTACGCCAAGGGCGCCTCCGCGCTGCGGCAGCTCGTCGCCTGGATGGGCGAGAAGGACTTCCTCGCCGGCATCAACATCCACTTCAAGCGCCACAGGTTCGGCAACGCCACCCTCGCCGACTTCATCGACAACCTCGCCGCAGCCACCGACCGCGACGTCCACGGCTGGGCCGAGCAGTGGCTGCGCACCACCGGGGTCGACACCCTCACCCCGCGCCTGGAAGGCGAGGGCCAGCACTGGCGGCTCACCGTCGACCGCGCCGGCAGCCGTCCGCACCGCCTCGCCGTCGGCGTCTACGACCGCGGCGCCGCCGGCGACCTCGTGCTCCGCGAGCGCCCGTGGGTCGACGTCCCGCAGGAGACGCCGCTCGACCTGAACGGCCCGCGCCCCGCCCTCGTCGTCCTCAACGACGGCGACCTCACGTACGCCAAGATGCGCTTCGACGAGGTGTCGGAGGAGACCGCCCTGCGCGGCCTCTCCCGCATCCCCGACGCCCTCACCCGGGCCGTCGTGTGGAACGCGCTGCGCGACATGGTCCGCGACGGCGAACTGGAGCCCGCCGCCTACCTGGAGACCGCCCTCGCCCACCTCCCCGAGGAGACCGACCTCGCCCTCGTCCAGGGCGTCCTCGGCTTCGCCCGCACGCAGATCGCCGACCGTTACGTCACCGAGGCCGACCGCCCCGCCGCCCTCGCCACGATCTGCGAGATCGCCCGCGCCCTGATGCGCCGCACCGAGGACGGCGACGCGCCCGGCCTGCGCCTCACCGCCGTGCGCACCTACATCGACAGCGCCACCACCCCGGACAAGATCGCCTCCTGGCTCGCCGACGGCACCGTCCACGGCGGCCCCGAACTCGACCCGGAACTGCGCTGGCGCATCCTCGCCCGCCTCGCCGTCCTCGGCGCCACCGACGAGGCCGCCATCGCCGCCGAGCTCGACCGCGACCCGAGCGCCACCGGCCAGGAAGGCGCGGCCCGCTGCCGCGCGGCCCTGCCGACGGCGGAGGCCAAGGAGGCCGCCTGGGCGGCCATGTTCGCCACCGACGACCTGTCCAACTACCTCTTCACAGCCACCGCCCAGGGCTTCTGGAAGCCCGAACAGGCCGAGCTGGTACGGGACTACGTGGCCCGCTTCTACCCCGACGCCGTCGCCATGGCCGGACGCCGCAGCCCCGCCATGGCCGAGGCGGCCGGCCGCTTCGCCTTCCCGGCGTACGCGGTCGACGCCGAGTCCCTGGCCCTGGGCGAACGCCACCTCGCGGAGGACGACATGATCCCGGCCCTCCACCGCAAGCTGGTCGACCAGCTGGACGACCTGCGCCGCGCCCTGCGCGTACGGGGCGAAGGCTGACCCGCCGGACTCCGCCTACACGGGACCCGACGCCCAGTCCCAGCCGGTGAGCGCCGCGTGCAGAAGACGCGCGGCGCCCGCCGGACACCCGTCCGCGCTCCGGAGCAGGGTGAGGGTGCGCCGGCAGTCCGGCGCCTCGACCGGGATCCAGGCGACCGGCGCGCGGGTGGCGCTGCGCCGGGCCATGTCCGGGATGAGGCCGATGCCGAGCCCCGCCGCGACCAGGATCGCGGTGGCGCTCGGCTCGTCGCCCTGACAGACGATCCTCGGCGGGCCCAGGCCGTTGCCGACGAAGAGCCGGTCGAGGAGCCGCCGCTGCCAGTGCCCCCGGCGGGTGGTGACGAAGGGCTCGTCGGCCAGCTCGGCCACCGACACCGAGGAGCGGCCCGCCAGGGGGTGGCCGAGCGGGGTGACCACCCACACCGCCTCGTCGAGCAGTTCCACCGCCTCGAGCCCCTCCCCGCCCACCGGCTGCGAGGCGACGCACAGGTCGACCTCCCGGGCACGGAGCCGGCGGGCCATCTCCCCGGCGGCCATCTGGTGCAGCTCGACCTCGACGGCGGGATGGGCCCGCTTGAACGCCCCGAGCGGTCCGGTCAGCGTCAGGAAGGTCTCCGACGCGAGCCGTACGGTGCCGAAGCCCTCGCCCGAGGCCTCGGCGACGGCCCGGCGGCCCGCGTCCAGCTCACCGAGGCAGCGCTCCGCATGCCGGAGGAAGACCCGCCCCGCGTCGTTCAGCCGCATCCGGCCGCCGCGGTCGAAGAGCGGCGTGCCCAGGTCGCCCTCCAGGCGGGCGATGGTGCGGCTCAACGAGGGCTGCGCCACCCGGAGTTCCTCCGCCGCGCGGCTGAGGTGCTCCAGGCGTGCCACCACGACGAACTGCCGGAGCGCGTGGAGATCCATCATGTCCCCCCGGGTATGACGCCATAGCGATATTGATCTTGGACAGGCTAGCGCCCACAGCCCTAGCGTCGAAGGCGTTCACCCACCGACGACAAGGGGGAGAGGCGCCTCATGCTGAGGAGCGTATGGCGGGCCGTCGTCACCGCGCACGTGGTCGCGATACTCGGCCAACCGGTGTTCGCCGGCGTCTATCTGAGCGGCGACTTCGACGGACTCGGCCTGCACGGGACGGGCGCCGACGTCGTCACGTCCCTGTGCCTGGTCCAGCTGGTCGTCGCCGTCGTGCTGTGGGTGCGACTGCGCCGCTCCTGGCCGTTCCTGGTCACCGTGGGCCTGACGGTCGCCGAGTCGGTCCAGTACCTGGCCGGCCTGTCCGGCGCACTGTGGCTGCACGTCCCCCTGGGCGTGTTCACCGTCGTCGCCGCCGTCCTGCTCTTCGTCGCGGTCTGGGCCCGGCCCCTCGCACGACGGGAGACCGCCGATGCCTGAGGGGATGACACGACGACAGGTCCTCGCCGTCGGCGGAGCGCTCGGCGCACTGGCGGCCGGCGGACTGACCGCCGCGGCCGGGCTGTCCCGCCGCCCGGCCGTCACCGGCGCCGAACTGCGCAGCGCCGTACCCCTGCCGCCTCCGTTCACCACACCGCTGCCGCTCCCCACCGTCCTCCGGCCGGTGGCGACCACCGGCGGCACCGACCGCTACGAGATCGTCCAGCGCGAGACGACCGCGGAGATCCTGCCCGGCGTCGCCACGCGCCTGTGGACGTACGGAGGCACCTTCCCCGGCCCGACGATCGAGTCGCGCCGCGGCCGGCCGGTCACCGTGACGCACCGCAACGAACTGCCCGTACCGACCGTCGTCCACCTGCACGGCGGACGGACACCGGCGGAGTCGGACGGCTACCCCACGGACCTGGTCACCCCGAAGGACTGGCCCGCGCCCGGAACCCACGGCGCCCCTCACACGATGCACGACCCGCGAGCCGTGCGCACCGCGCTGACCCGGGACTACACCTTCCCGCTCGACCAGCGGCCGGCACTGCTCTGGTACCACGACCACCGCATGGACTTCACCGCTCCCGCGATCTGGCGGGGCCTCGCCGGGCTGCACATCGTCCGCGACGACGCCGAGGAGGCGCTCGGCCTGCCCGCCGGGCCGCGCGAACTGCCCCTGATGATCACCGACCGGGCGTTCGCCGCCGACGGCAGCCTCGACTACCCGTCCCTCGACCCCACCCTCCGCAGCCACCCGGGCGTCCACGAGCCGTACCTCGCCGGAGTCCTCGGCGACGTCGTCCTCGTCAACGGCGCCCCCTGGCCGGTGCACGAGGTCGACGCGGCCCGCTACCGCCTGCGCGTCCTGAACGCCTCGAACGCCCGCCACTACGACCTCGCCCTCGTCGACGGCGACGGCCGCGGCCTCCCCCTGGTACAGATCGGCTCCGACCAGGGCCTGCTGGCCGCACCGGTCACCCACGGCAGCCTGCCGGTCGCGCCCGCCGAACGCTACGACCTCGTCGTCGACTTCGCGCACGCACCCGTCGGCGGCCTCGTCCGCCTCGTCAACCGCCTGGGCACCGGCCACACCCGCGACGTGATGGCCTTCCGCGTCGCCCGCAAGGCCCCCGACCCCAGCCGCGTGCCCGGCACCCTCTCCACCGACCTGCCCACCTGGCGCCGCCAGGACGCCGTCCACGTCCGGGACTTCGGCTTCCGCGCCGGCCGCACGGGCGAGGACGGCGGCCACGGCTGGCTGATCGGCGGCCGGCCCTTCGACCCGGCCCGCCCCGACGTACGGGTCCGCCTGGGCGACGTCGAACTCTGGCGCCTGGTCGCCGACGTCCACCACCCGGTCCACCTCCACCTGACCGGCTTCCGCATCCTCTCCCGAGGCGGCAGGCCCCCGCTGCCCCACGACGCCGGCCTGAAGGACACCGTCTCGCTGCGCCCCGGCGAATCCGCCGAACTCCTCACCCGCTGGGACGGCTACCGCGGCCGCTACCTCTTCCACTGCCACAACGCCGAACACGAGGACATGGGCATGATGGCCAACCTGGAGGTCGTCTGACACCGGCCGCGCCGCCGGGTCGCGGGCAGCCGTCCCGCTGACCCCGGCCGCGCCGCCGGGTCGCGCGCCGCCATCCGGGCCGCCGGGGTCCCCCTGTTCGGGAAGTCGTCCCCGACCCCGCCGAAGTGCCCGGCGTGGCCCGCCCCCGCCCCCACCCGACAGCCCGGGGGAGGCCCACGTCGGGCCCCACCCGACAGCCCAGGGGAGGGGGCACCCCGAGCCCCACCCCAGAGCCCGGGGACGAGGCACGAACCGACCACCGGACCGCACCGCTCCGGCAACCCCCTGTCCCTCGTTCGGGTCACATCGCGACCCTCTTCGGACACACCACCAAAAACCCCGGCACGCTGTCGTCCATGCGTGCCGCACCCCTCGCCGGAGGCGCCCCCGGCCCCGAAGCCCTCCGCCCGCTCCTCGACACCGTCCTCGACGCCCTCCGCACCGGAGCACAGGACCGCGGCGGCCCCCTCCCGGCCGGCGGCCCCGACGCCGTCGCGCACCGCCTGCGCGAGGCACTCGCCGGCCCCGCGCTCCCGGACACCGGAACCGGCCCCGACGAGGCACTCCGCACCCTCGTCCACGCCCTCACCGCCGGCGCCGCCGACCCCGCGCACCCGCTGTGCGCCGCGCACCTGCACACCCCGCCCCTCGCCCTCGCCGCCGCCGCCGACCTCGCCGCGTCCGTGCTCAACCCGTCCCTGGACTCCTGGGACCAGGCGCCCGCCGCCTCCGCGCTCGAAGCCCTGGTGTCCGCCGCCCTCGCGACCGAGGTGTTCCCGGCGGCAGCCGCCGCCGACGCCCTCGTCACCACCGGCGGCACCGAGTCCAACCAGCTCGCCCTGCTCCTCGCCCGCGAACGCCACGGCTCCGTACAGACCGTCGTCGGGGCCAACGCCCACCACTCCTTCCACCGCGCCGCCTGGCTCCTCGGACTGCCCGAGCCGGTCGTCGTACCCGCCCCCAACGGCACCATCGACCTCGTCGCGCTCGACGAGGCCCTCACCGACCTCGCCGGCCGGCACCCCCTCCTCGTCGCCGCGACCGCCGGCACCACCGACGCCGGCCTCGTCGACCCGCTCCCCGAGATCGCCGAACTGTGCGCGGCACACGGCGGAACGGAACTCCACGTCGACGCGGCCTACGGCGGCCCCGTCCTGTTCAGCGACACCCACCGCCCGCTCCTCGCCGGACTCGACCGGGCCCGCACGGTCACCGTCGACCTGCACAAACTGGGCTGGCAGCCGGCCGCCGCCGGACTCCTCGCCGTACGGGACGCCGCCGACCTCGCCGTCCTCGGGCACACCGCCGACTACCTGAACGCGGACGACGACACCGAGGCCGGACTCCCCGACCTCCTCGGACGCTCCCTGCGCACCACCCGCCGCCCCGACGTCCTCAAGACCGCCGTCACCCTGCGCGCCCTCGGCCGCGCCGGCCTCGGCACCCTCGTCGACGCCTGCATGGAGCGGGCGGAGCAGCTGGCCGACCTCGTCGAGAAGGCCCCGGGCCTCGAGCTCTACGCCCGGCCCACCCTCACCACCGTCCTCTTCCGGCCCGACGACGCCGACGACACCACCGTCGCGGACATCCGCCGCACCCTCATCACCGAAGGCCGCGCCGTCCTCGGCCGGGCCGCGGCCGACGGCCGGCTCTGGCTCAAGGCCACCCTCCTCAACCCCCACGCCACCCCCGACGACCTGGCAGAGATCATCACCCTCGTGGAAGGCGGCATCGACCGATGACCGGCAGCACCCCCCAGCACGACCTCGACCGCCCGTACGACCTGGTGGGCGTCGGCATCGGCCCCTTCAACCTCTCCCTCGCCGCGCTCGGCCACGGCGTCCCCGGCGGCCTCGCGACCGCCTTCTACGAGCAGCGCCCGGCCTTCCACTGGCACCCGGGCCTCCTCATCGAAGGCGCCACCCTCCAGGTCCCCTTCCTCGCCGACCTGGTCACCCTCGCCGATCCCGCCAGCCCCTGGACCTTCCTCAACTACCTCCGCTCCCGCGACCGCCTCTTCCCCTTCTACTTCGCGGAGAAGTTCCACATCCAGCGCGCCGAGTACGACGCCTACTGCCGCTGGGTCAGCGAACGGCTCCCCGGACTGCACTTCGCCCACCAGGTCGACTCCGTCCGCTGGAACCCCGAACGACGCCTGTTCGAAGTCGACTTCACCCAGCTGGACGCCGACGGCGAGGCCGAGGCCCTGGGCCGCTCCTACACCCGCAACGTCGTCCTGGGCGTCGGCACCGAGCCCTACGTCCCCGAGCCGCTGCGGCCGCTCGCCGAGGCCCCCGGCGTGCCCGTGATCCACTCCGCGGACTACCTCGCCCACCGCGAGACCCTCCTCGCCGCCGAACACGTCACCGTCATCGGCTCCGGCCAGTCCGGCGCCGAGATCTTCCTCGACCTGCTGCGCGCCCGCCCGGCCGGCCGCGAGGGAATCCACTGGCTGGCCCGAACCGAGGCCTTCGCCCCCATGGAGTACTCCAAGCTGGGCCTGGAGCACTTCACCCCCGACTACACCCGCTACTTCCACGCCCTGCCCGAACACATCAGAGGCGAACTCGTCCCCCGCCAATGGCAGCTGCACAAGGGCATCGACACCGACACCATCGCCGCCATCCACGACGAGCTCTACCGCCGCACCCTGCACGGCGGCTGGCCGGACGCCGTCCTCACCCCCGGCGTCCGGGTCCGCACCGCCGGCCGGGTCGCCACCACCAAGGTCGAGCTCCACCTGGAGCACACCCAGCAGAACAGCCGCTCCCGGCTCACCACCGACGCCGTCGTCCTCGCCACCGGCTACCGCGAGCGCCCGGTCGACCGGATGCTCGCCGGCCTCGACCCCTATCTGCGGCACGACTCCGCGGGCCGGGCCCGGATCGACAGCGCCTACCGGCTGGTCCTCGACGACTCGGTGACCGGCTCCGTCTACGTGCAGAACGCCGAGAAGCACACCCACGGCGTCGGCGCCCCCGACCTCGGCCTCGCCGCCTGGCGCAGCGCCGTCATCCTCAACTCGGTCACCGGCAAGGAGCCCTACCCCCTGCCCCGCCGCACCGCCTTCACCACCTTCGGCCTGGACGCGCGAGAGGCGCCGAGCATCCCGGCCCAGGGCCAGAAGCTGACGCCTCTCGTACAGCAGTAGCGAACGGGCCCTAGAAGACCGGCACGCCGTCCCGCGTCAGCTTCCAGTCCACCGAGGCGAACGCCGCCGGGTCGACCGTCCCCTTCGCCTTCACCCACTGGATGATGGTGTTGCGGATCTCGTCCGAGTTCGCCCACAGCTGCTGCGCCTTGGCCACGTGCGGGAACGCGCCGCCGCCGCTCGCGCGGTAGTTGTTCACGGCCAGCACGAACTGCGCGGCCGGGTCCAGCGGCCTGCCCTGGAAGGACAGGTTCGCGATCCGCTGCCCGACCGGCCTGGCGATGTCGATGTCGTACGACAGGCCCGACACGGCGTCGTAGTTGTAGTCCGGGGTGCTCTCCGCGTTGGTGAGCTTCGCGGTGTCGACGGGCGCGCCCGCCGGGGTCTGGACGTAGTACTTCGCCGAGTACTCCAGGTAGTCCTTGAGCTGGGCGCCCGTCATCAGACGGGCCTCCAGGGTGTTCTCGAAGGGGTAGAGCCCGGCGGCGTCCTTGATGGAGATCGCACCGGCCGGGATGCGGGCCGTGCGGGAGAAGCAGGAGGCCTGCGACAGCACCGGCAGGTTCGCGTACGGGCCGGCCGCGAGGGCGGCCCGCACCGTCTCGGCCTGGACGACGTTGATCAGGTCGATGATCGGCTCGTCCTTCCACGGCGCGTCGGCCGTGGTCATGGCGGTGGTGGAGGTGCCGATGACCTGGTTGACGTACTCCACGACCTTCTTGTGCTCGTCCGCGAGCAGCCCGGTGATCTCGGGGTCCTCGGCCACCGTGTTGGAGTTGAGGACCTGGGCGCCGACCTTCTCGACGACCCAGCGGCCCTTCTCCCACACCAGCTTGAAGTCGAAGAGCGTGAGGCGCTGGCCCCACTTCAGCGGCTCGGACAGGACGACGTCCTTGCCCGTCTGCTTGTTCCTGACCTTGTACTCGGGGATCTCCGTGTGGGCGTGGCCCACCAGGATCGCGTCGATGCCCGGGACCTGCTCGGCGACCAGCCCGGCCGCGTTCTCGATGTACGGCAGCTGGTCACCGTACGAGGAGGTGCCGCTGGAGCCCGAGTGCGCGGAGACGATCACCACGTCGGCGCCCATGGAGCGCAGCTTCGGCACCCACTTCGCCGCCTGCTCCTCCAGGCCCGGGAACACCATCTTGCCCGTGACGTTGGCCTTGTCCCAGATGGCGATGCCCGGGTTGGTCAGACCGAGCACGGCGACCTTCACGTCCCGGCCGTGCGGGGTGCGCAGACAGTGGAGGCTGAACGGCGGGAAGGCCGGGCGCAGGGTCTTCGCGTCGAGCGCGTTGGCGCCGAGCAGCGGGAAGTCGCACTGCTCCTGGAACTTCCGCAGCACCGGGATGCCGTAGTTGAACTCGTGGTTGCCGAGCGCGGCGGCGTCGTAGCCGATGGCGTTCATGGCCTGGGCCATGGGGTGCACGGGCCCGCCGGTCTGGGTGATCGGGTCGACCTTGGCGTAGTAGTAGGAGAGCTGGGTGCCCTGGATGGTGTCACCGGCGTCGATGAGCAGGGTGTTGCCCTCGCCCTTCTCGGCGCGCACCTGGTTCACCAGGGTGGAGATCTTCGCGAGGCCGACGTCGTTGTGGGCCTTGTCGTCGAACTCCCTGTCGGTGAAGTAGTCCCAGTTGAAGACGTTCCCGTGCAGGTCGGTGGTGCCCATCACGGTGAACGCGTACCGCTTCCGCGGGTGCGGACGGCCGGCGCCGACGGTCTCCTCGGCGGCCTCGGCGGCCTCGGCGGGCGCCGTGACGGCCCCGGCCAGGGCCACACCGGCCCCGGCGGCGGCCGAGCGCTCCAGGAACGTCCTGCGGTTCAGCGGCATGAGTGTTTCTCCCCTTTTGTTCTGTGGCGCAGGCGCCGACGGGTGGCGCACAACGCGCGTAGATTCTGGCTCAGACCGCGCGGTCGCAACAGACCTTTCGAGTTACGGAGTGGGAAAGTGTTCGGTATGACGCAACAGCACCCCACCGCCGAGGCCCCCCAGGTGACGGTCCGCGGCGAGGGCCGCCTGGAAGTCGAACCCGAGCTCGCCCGGATCGGGGTCTCCGTCCGCGCCCGGGGCACCGACCGGGCCACCGTCCTGGCCGCCCTGACGAGCCGTAACGCCGAGGCGATCACCCTCGTGAAGTCCTACGGCGAAGCCGTCGCCACACTGGAGACCGGCACCCTGTCCGTCACCCCCGAACCCGCCCGGCACGGCCGCGGCGAGCGCGTACGCGGCTACCAGGGCTGGGTGCACCTCTCCGCCGAACTGACCGACTTCACCGCCCTCGGCGAACTCGTCACCCGCCTCGCCGACCTGGAGTGGACCCGGGTCGACGGCCCCTGGTGGGCCCTGCGCCCCGACTCCCCCCAGCACGCGGAAGCCCGCCGACAGGCCGTGCGCGACGCGGTCCGGCGGGCCCGCGAGTACGCCGAGGCACTCGGCACCTCCCTCGTCGCACTGCTCGAACTCTCCGACACCGGACTCGCCCCCGGGATGCCGGCGCCGGCCGGCGGCATGCGGATGGCCTTCGCGGCCGAGACCGTGGACGCGCCCGCTCCGCTCGAGCTGGAACCCCAGCGTCAGACGGTCACCGCGGAGGTCGCGGCACGGTTCACCATGGCCCCGCCCGCACTCTGAGACGAACGCCTTTTCGCCCCGAAATCCGCTCATCGGAGCAACCCGGCGCACAAATTCAATACTTGTCAACAACCTTTCACCGAAAGGTTGTTGAGTCGTCATGCCCGGCCCCTTCGCTACCCACTGGTAAGGCCTAGGCTCGCCTCATGCGCCGAGCAAAAATCGTCTGTACCCTTGGGCCCGCCACCGAAACATACGACCAGATCAAGGCGTTGATCGAGGCCGGAATGGACGTGGCCCGCCTCAACCTCAGCCACGGCGGCTACGTCGACCACGAGGTGCGCTACCAGCACGTTCGCAAGGCCGCGGAAGAGACCGGCCGCAGCATCGGCATCCTCGCCGACCTTCAAGGCCCGAAGATCCGCCTCGGCCGATTCCGCGAGGGCCCCGTACTCCTTGAACGCGGCGACACCTTCACCATCACCGTCGAACCCGTCGAAGGCGACCGCCACCACTGCGGCACCACCTACGCCGGCCTCGCCGACGACGTCACCGCCGGCGAACGCATCCTCGTCGACGACGGCCGCGTCACCCTCGAAGTCACCTCCGTCGACGGACCCCGGGTCCACACCCGCGTCCTCGAAGGCGGCCTGGTCTCCGACAACAAGGGCCTCAACCTCCCCGGAGTCGCCGTCTCCGTCCCCGCCCTCTCCGAGAAGGACGTCGACGACCTGCGCTGGGCCCTGCGCACCGGCGCCGACGTCATCGCCCTCTCCTTCGTCCGCAGCGGCCGCGACGTCGAGGACGTCCACCGCATCATGGACGAGGAAGGCCGCCGGATCCCCGTCATCGCCAAGATCGAGAAGCCCCAGGCCGTCGAGAACATCGAGGACATCGTCGCCGCCTTCGACGGCATCATGGTCGCCCGCGGCGACCTCGGCGTCGAAATGCCCCTGGAACAGGTCCCCATCGTCCAGAAGCGCGCCGTCAAGCTCGCCAAGCGCAACGCCAAGCCCGTCATCGTCGCCACCCAGATGCTCGACTCGATGATCGACAACTCCCGGCCCACCCGCGCCGAGGCCAGCGACGTCGCGAACGCCGTCATCGACGGCACCGACGCCGTGATGCTCTCCGGCGAGACCAGCGTCGGCAAATACCCCATCGAGACCGTGCGCACCATGAGCCGCATCGTCGAGGCCGCGGAAGAGGACATCCTCGCCAAGGGCCTCCCGCCCCTCACCGAACACAACAAGCCCCGCACCCAGGGCGGAGCCGTCGCCCGCGCCGCCGCCGAGATCGGCGACTTCCTCGGCGCCCGGTTCCTCGTCGCCTTCACCCAGTCCGGCGACACCGTCAAACGCCTCTCCCGCTACCGCTCCCCGATCCCCCTCCTGGCCTTCACCCCCGACCCGGCGACCCGCTCCCAGCTCAACCTCACCTGGGGCGTCGAGACCTTCCTCGGCCCACACGTCGACTCGACCGACGCGATGGTCGCCCAGGTGGACGAAGAACTGCTCCGCATCGGCCGCTGCCGGAAGGGCGACATCGTGGTCATCACCGCCGGCTCCCCGCCGGGCGTCGCGGGCTCGACGAACATGGTGCGGGTCCACCACATCGGGGATCCGGTGTCCAACTGAGGTTCAGTACTTGGGGCCGACGTGGGCGTCCATGAGCGCGACGGAGGCTTTCCGGGCGACGGAGATGTTGTACGGATCGCCGCCTCGCGCGAGAGTCGTCCACTCGACGCCGACGCTACGGAGCGCGTCGCAGAAGAGCTTCCTGATGTCGTCGGACTTGTTGGTGAAGAAGTACCGCGGGTATTCGTAGCGCTTTCGCTCACCGCCGACGAGGCGCGTCGTCCAGTTGGTGATGCGGCAGCCGTCGGAGTGGACGAGCCCGCGGATGAACGCCCAGGGGTGGGCGTCGACGATCTCCTGCTGCCACGGTTCGAGAGCGATGCGCCGCTCGTGCTTCCTGCCGGGGCCGTGCTGGGGGAAGAGGCAGGTGAGGTGCTTGGAGTGCACCTTGAGGTCGTGGCAACCGACCTTCTGGACCCAGCCGACCGAGTTGTCCGGAAACACGGCGCGTAAGGCCGCCACGGCCTCGTGCTGCACACCGGGCCAGGCGTCGTCGAGAGTGATCCGAAGGCTCGGGGTTCGGTGCTGCGGGGGCTGGCTGATGCAGCCGTCGCCGAGGTAGAGCCCGAGGAGGTAGGCGTACGAATCCGCCGAGTCCGGCGAGCCTGGCGCGGAACGGCACCGTACGCAGGGCGCGAAGCGGAGGGAAATGCCGGGACGAGGGTAGAGACGCGTCTGCCAGCTCCGGATGGCGGCGCGGGATATCCCAGTCTGCTTGCTGACGGAGTTGAGACTTCGACCTTGGGCGACGAGAGAGAGTGCCCGCTGGCGTGTTCCGATGTCGTACACACGCCCGAGCGTGGCTGATGCGCCGGAGCGAAGTGTGTGAATCGGTGGGGTTCATGCGTGTGAGTGACAATCACTCCCCACGCTACGGACCTTGGAATCGAAGGAAAAGTGCCCCGGGTCGGACTCGAACCGACACTGTGTGGGTTTTGAATCCACTGCCTGCTGCCAATTGGGCTACCGGGGCCCACGGAATCAAAGGTTTCCCCCGACCCTCCGCGCGTCCACCATACCGCAGCTAGGTAGGCTCATGGGGAGCAGTAGTTGCCCCGCAACGAGGAGCCCCCGTGACCGCCCCCGAGTCGCCCCAGCCCGTCGGCGCCGACGACGCCGCCGCGTCCCACGTCCCGCCGCTGACGACCCGTGTCGTCATCGCCGAGGACGAGGCCCTCATCCGTCTCGACCTCAAAGAGATGCTGGAGGAGGAGGGCTACACCGTCGTCGGCGAGGCCGGCGACGGGGCCGCGGCCGTGGAGCTCGCCCGGGAGCACCGCCCCGACCTGGTGATCCTGGACGTGAAGATGCCCGTCCTCGACGGCATCTCGGCGGCCGAGAAGATCGCCGGTGAGTCCATCGCCCCGGTCCTCATGCTCACCGCCTTCTCCCAGCGTGAGCTCGTCGAGCGCGCCCGGGACGCCGGTGCCATGGCGTACCTGGTCAAGCCGTTCAGCAAGAGCGACGTGGTGCCGGCCATCGAGATGGCCGTCTCCCGCTTCGCCGAGCTGCGCGCCCTGGAGCAGGAGGTCGCCGACCTCTCCCAGCGCCTGGAGACCCGCAAGCTCGTGGACCGCGCGAAGTCGATCCTCCAGACCCAGTACGGGCTGACCGAGCCGGCCGCCTTCCGCTGGATCCAGAAGACGTCCATGGACCGTCGCATGTCGATGCAGCAGGTGGCCGAGGCGGTCATCGAGGACGCCGAGGAGAAGAAGGCCGCGAAGGCCAAGGAGCAGTAGGAGCGTCCGCTCCTCCCGTACGGCCGGCCGGAACGGCCCGTGCGGCCCGTACGGCGAAGGCCCGCCCCACGACGATGTGGGGCGGGCCTTCGGTCTGCGGGGGAGGGTTACTCCTCGCCGAGGTAGGTCTTGCGCACCTCGTCGTCGTGGAGCAGGTCCTGGCCCGTGCCGGACAGCTTGATCTTGCCGACCTCGAGCACGTACGCCTGGTCCGCGAGCGAGAGCGCGGCCTGGGCGTTCTGTTCGATGAGCAGGATGGTCATGCCCTCGGACTTGAGCGTCGCGATCGTCTCCATGATCTTCTGCATCATGATCGGGGAGAGACCCATGGACGGCTCGTCGAGCATCAGCAGCTTGGGCTGGGACATGAGCGCCCTGCCCATCGCCAGCATCTGCTGTTCACCACCGGAGAGGGTGCCCGCGGCCTGCTTGCGACGCTCGCCCAGGATGGGGAAGAGGTCGTAGGCCTTCTGGACGTCCCGCTCGATGCCGTCCTTGTCCTTGCGGAGGAAGGCGCCGAGCTGGAGGTTCTCGGCGATGGTGAGCCGGGGGAAGATGTGCCGGCCCTCGGGGGAGTGGGCGAGGCCCAGTGAGACGACCTTGTGGGCCGGGACGCCGTTGAGCGGCTGGCCGTCGAAGGTGATCTTGCCGCTGGTGGGCTTGAGCAGTCCGGAGAGGGTTCGCAGGGTGGTCGTCTTGCCGGCGCCGTTGGTGCCGATCAGCGCGACGACCTGGCCGGCCTCGACGGAGAAGGAGATGCCCTTGACGGCCTCGATCTTGCCGTAGGCGACCCTGAGGTCCTCGACCTCCAGAAGCGCGGTCACTTGGAGTCTCCTTCGGTGGTGCTGTCCGCTTCGTCGGAAGCGGGGTTCTCGGCCGCCGGGGCCTCGTCGCCGTCCTCGGCGTCGGCGGTGGCCTCAGCGTCGGAGTCGGCCTCGGAGTCGGCCGTGGCCTCGGCCTCGGCCGTGCCCTCGGCGTCCGCTGCCGCCTCGGCCTCGGCGTCGGCCTCGGTCTCCGCCTCGGTCGTGGCCTCGGCCGCCTCGGCGTGCGCCTCCGCGGCCTCCACCTCGGCGACCTCGTCCGCGCCGGGCGCGTCCTCGTACGGCGTGCCCAGGTACGCGGCCACGACGCGGTCGTCGCCCTGGACGACCTCGGCGGTGCCCTCGACGAGCTTCTCGCCCTGGACGAGCACGGCCACCCGGTCGCACAGCTTGAAGATGAACTTCATGTCGTGCTCGATGACCAGGACCGCGATGCCGCGGTCGCGGATCGCGAAGACGAGCTCCTCGGTGGTGCGGGTCTCGCTCTGGTTCATGCCGGCCGTCGGCTCGTCGAGCAGCAGCAGGCCGGGGTCGCTGGCGAGCGCGCGGGCGATCTCCAGCTTGCGCTGCTCGCCGTACGGCAGGTTGCGCGCGAGGTGCTCCGCCTTGGCGGCCAGACCGACGAACTCCAGGAGTTCCATGGCCCGGTCGCGGGAGGCGGCCTCCGCCTTCTTGAAGCCGGGGCCGCGCAGCAGCGCGGACCACAGGCCCTCCTTGGTCCGGGTGTGACGTCCGACGAGGACGTTCTCCAGGACGGTCATGTTGGAGAAGAGGCGGATGTTCTGGAAGGTGCGGGCGATGCCGGCCTGGGTGACCAGGTGCGGCTTCGGCGGGAGGACCGTGCCCTTGTAGCTGACCTGGCCCTCCGTCGGCACGTACAGACCGGTCAGGCAGTTGAAGAAGGTGGTCTTGCCGGCGCCGTTCGGGCCGATCAGACCGACGATCTCGCCTTCGCGGACGGTCAGGTCGACTCCGCGGACGGCGGTCAGACCGCCGAAGCGCATCGTGACGCCGCTCGCCTGGAGGACGGTGGCGGCCGTCGCCGTCGTGGTGGTTCCGGTTTCGGTGGTGGTCGTCATGGCGTTCACGCCCCCGCCTTCGCCGTGCCGGCGTCCGACTCCGCTTCCGCGGACTGTCGTTGTTCCGGTACGTCGACCTGGTCGTCGTTCTCGTGGAATTCCAGCTGTGCCCGCTTGTTGGCGATGAGGCCCTCGGGGCGGAAGCGCATCAGCAGGATCAGGGCGATGCCGAAGCCGAGCAGCTGGTAGTCCTGGAGGAACGAGAGCTTGGCCGGGATCAGGAAGAGCAGCGCGGAGCCGACGATGGGACCGCTGATGGTGCCCATGCCGCCGAGGATGACGGCCGCCAGCAGGAACGCGGAGTTGGGCGGGACGGGGCCGGCGAAGACGTAGTTCTCCGGGACCACCGTGGTGTTGACGTGTGCCTGCACCGTGCCCGCGAGGCCGGCCAGGGCCGCGCCGAGGGCGAAGGCGACGAGCTTCACGCGGAAGCCGTTGATGCCCATGGCGGTGGCGGCGGTCTCGTCCTCGCGGATCGCGACCCACGCGCGGCCGATGCGGCTGTTGCCGGCGCGGGAGAAGACGACCACGACCAGCGCCATGATGAGGATCATGAGCAGGTAGTAGTTGGCGTACGCGCCGAGCTGGACGCCGAGGACGGTGTGGGACTCGCCGAAGTTGTAGCCGAAGAACTCCAGCTGCGGGATGTTCGGGATGCCGTTCGGACCGTTGGTGATCTGCGGGCCGGAGGTGCCGTCGAGGTTGCCCATGGCGATGCGGAAGATCTCTCCGAAGCCGAGGGTCACGATGGCGAGGTAGTCGCCGCGCAGCCGCAGGGTCGGGGCGCCGATGACGACGCCGAAGACCAGCGAGGCGGCCATGCCGGTGAGGGCCGCGGCCCAGAAGGGGAACTGGACTCCGAAGGCGGAGGAGGTGGCACCGGAGACCAGGGCGGCGGTGTACGCGCCGACGCCGAGGAAGGCGACGTAACCGAGGTCGAGCAGACCCGCGAGGCCGACGACGATGTTCAGGCCGAGGGCGACGGTCGCGAAGATCAGGATGTTGACCGCGATCAGCGTGTACGTGTCGCCGCTCTGCTGGATGAACGGGAAGGCGATCGCCATGACGAGGCTGGCGGTGATCGTGACCTGGCGGTTGCGTGCGGTGATCTGGGAGAGGCGGGCGGTGAGCCCGGACTTGACCAGCGCGGTGGCGGAGAAGCCGACCAGGATCAGGTACGCGATGAAGAGCTGCGGCTCGGAGTCGTCGGTGTCGATGCCGAAGGTGACCACGAAGAGGCCCAGGGCGAAGACGGCGACGATGACGAGGACCTCGGCCCAGGAGGGCAGCTGCTTCGCGGGGGCGGCCTTACGGGTGTCGTCGGGCAGCTTGTAGGCGGCGATCGCCGGGACCGCGGCGGCGATGACGGCGACGCCGGCGCCGGGCTCCAGGTCCACCAGGGCGCCCAGCTCGACGATGATCGAGAGTGCGGTGAAGAGGGTGGTGGCGAAGGTGCCCAGGGCCAGGATCCACAGCGCCTTGCGGGAGCCGGTCGGGGTGAGCCAGCCGAGGCCCTTGATGCCGAGCGCGGAGAGCGCGTACAGGCCGGTGAGCACGGCTCCGACCAGCGTGAGCAGCTGGAGCGGGGCGGGGTTGCCGTAGATCGTGAGGTTGCCGGGGAAGGCGGTGGTCCACGTCCAGGCGAGGAAGGTGGAGGCGGCGGTCGCGACGGAGCCGGCGACGACGGTCCAGAGCAGGGCCGCGGGGGAGGCCGGGGCCTTGGCGACGGTCTGGTCGAGGGTGGTGTCGGTCATGGTGCTCACGCCCTGTCCGCGACGCGCTCGCCCAGCAGACCCTGGGGCCTGACGAGGAGTACGAGGATGAGGAGGACGAAGGCCCACACGTTGGACCAGGCACCGCCGCCGAGCTGCTGCATGCCGGGGATGTCCTCGATGTAGGCGATCGAGAGGGATTCGGCGATGCCGAGGACCACGCCGCCGACCATGGCGCCGTAGATGTTGCCGATGCCGCCGAGGACGGCCGCGGTGAAGGCCTTGAGGCCGAGGATGAAGCCCATCTCGAAGTTGATCTGGCCCTTGTCGAGGCCGTAGGCGACGGCGGCGACGGCGGCGAACGCGGCACCGATGGCGAAGGCCATGACGATGATGCGGTCGGTGTTGATGCCCATCAGCTTCGCGGTGTCGGGGTCCTGCGCGGTGGCCTGCATGGCGCGGCCGCTGCGGCTCTTGGAGACGAAGACGCCGAGGGCGAGCATGCACAGCGGGGCCAGGGCGAGGACGAAGGCGTCGGCGCGCTGGATCTGGAGGCTTTCGGTGATCTTGAAGGCTTCACCCTTGAACTCGGGGAAGCTGACGGCCTTCTTGGCGTCCGGGTAGAACTGCCAGACCAGCTGCTGCAGCGCGATGGACAGGCCGATCGCGGTGATCAGCGGGGCGAGTCGGGGCGCGTTGCGCAGCGGGCGGTAGGCGAACCGCTCGGCGGCGGTGGCGACGGCCACGGAGGCGATCGCGCCACCGACGATCATGAGCGGTATCGCCACCAGCAGGGACGTTCCGCTCGGCAGAGCGGTGTAGGTGGTGAGGGCGCCGAAGCCCCCGATCATGAAGATCTCGCCGTGGGCGAAGTTGATGAGCTGGACGATGCCGTAGACCATGGTGTACCCGATGGCGATGAGGCCATAGAGGGCACCGAGGGCCAGGCCGTTGGCCAGCTGTTGCGGCAGTTCGTTCACCGCAGGCCTCCGATGAGCTTGTCGGATAAGACTCCGCGCGAGGGCGCTGTTTGCGCCCTCGCGCGGCGGTGGATCAGGTGGTGCGGGGGCTCCCGGCCCGAGGCCGGGGCGGTGTCCCGGCCTCGGGCCGGGACGGCGTGCTTACTGGTTGAAGGTGTCGCTCTTGACGTCGACCCACTTGCCGCCCTGGACCTTGTAGACCGTGAGCTGCTTGTTGGTGGTGTCGCCGTACTCGTCGAACGAGACCTTGCCGGTCACGCCGTCGAAGGAGACCTTGCCCAGGGCCTCGGTGACCTTGGCGCGGGCGTCGGTCGGGACCTTGCCGCCGTTGGCGGCGACGACGGCCTTGACGGCCTGGATGATCGCCCAGCCGGCGTCGTAGGAGTAGCCGCCGTAGGCCGCGTACGGGTCCTTGTAGCCGCCCGCGTTGTAGTCCGCGATGAACTTCTTGGCGGTGTCGAGCTTCTCGACCGGGTAGCCGATCGAGGTGGCCAGGTCGCCCTCGTTGGCCTCGCCGGAGGCGCTGATGAAGGCCGGGTCGTAGATGCCGTCGCCGCCCATGACCGGGACCTTGGCGCCGGTCTTCTTGATCTGGTCGGAGAGCAGGCCGCCCTCGGGGTACTGGCCGCCGAAGTAGACGGAGTCGGCGCCGGAGCCCTTGACCTTGTCGGCGGTGGAGGAGAAGTCGGTCTCCTTCACGGTGACGTGGTCGGTGCCGACGACCTGGCCGCCGAGACGCTTGAACTCGTCGGTGAAGATCGCCGCGAGGCCGGCGCCGTAGGTCTGCTTGTCGTCGACGACGAAGACCTTCTTCTTGCCGGCGTCCTTGAAGAGGTACTGGGCGGCGAACTTGCCCTGGACCACGTCGGTGGCGGCGGTGCGGAAGTAGGTCTTGAAGGGACGCTTGAACTCGCCCTTGCCCCAGTTGTCACCCTGCGAGAGGGAGGGGTTCGTGTTGGCGGGGGAGACCTGCGCCAGGTTGGCGGCGGCGAAGACGCCCTGCATCTGCTGGGAGACGCCGGAGTTCAGCGGGCCGACGACACCGACGACGTCCTTGTTGCCGACCAGCTTGGTGGCGTTGGCCTGGCCGGAGGCCGGGACGGCCTGGTCGTCGAGGGCCTCGATCTTGAAGGTGACGCCCGGGACTTCCTTGTTCTTGTTGGCGGTCTGGACCGCCAGGTCCACGGAGTTCTTGATGCCCTGGCCCAGAGCGGACAGCGAGCCGGTGAGCGGGGCGTCCACACCGATGACGACCGTGGTGGTGCCGCCGGCGTTGTCGCCGCCGCCGCCCTTGCCCTCGTCGCGCGAACCGCAGGCGGTGAGGGTGAGCGCTCCCGTGGTGAGCACGCTGGTCAGGATGAGCAAAGAACGGTGTCGCACGAAAAATCCTTTCCCTGGCGCGGCCCCCTCAAGCTGAGGCGGTGCCGTGAAGCTGTGTAGCTAGAGGTGCCGTTTTCGATGCCGGGCCGTACTGGTGGAGCAGGGCCGTGCAGAGGAAGCGCCCGGCGGCGCGGTGACTGGCCGTGACTCTAAGCGCAGCCGGGGAAGGTCCGGGAGCGCCCAGGTCAGGATGTGACTGTCTTGTTATGCCGACGGGGGGAACCGGTGTGCGGGCTGGGGGCAAACCGGGGCGTATAGGTCGCTAGTCCAGTGTTCACATGCTGAGAACGCCCAGTTCCGCTAAGGGGCTTGAACAGATCTTGGTGCTGACCGCCCTCTCGGCGGACTCTCCGGATATCGGACACATGCCCTGACGTGAGCGAACGGAAGGCCGGACCGGAGCGCTCCGTTCCATCATTGCGCGGATGTTACGCAGCGTTACGACATGGATGGCCGGGAACCGCTGGTCGGAACTCTCTGTTCGCTGGGCGGGCGCCAGTTCTCCGAACTGCCCGTCGCGCCCTTCGCCGCTTCGCACCTCCGACGGGTCTCCCGGTCGGTCAGCGCGAAGGCCGCCTCGCGCCCCTCGCGCCGCTCCTCCGCCCGCGCCGCGACCAGCACCTCGTCGTGGATCTCGTACTGCTCGTTGGACATGCCCTTCTGCTCCCAGTCGAGCCCCGCCCACTTGCTGCCCTTCAGGGCCTCTTTCACCCAGTACGAGACGAGACTTGTACACACGTCCGCCGGGGAGCTGGTCCGGGCGGCCGGCTCCCCGGCCCGGTCCCGCGGCGCCTCGCAAGCGGCGCACAGGGCCAGAACGCAGCCGGCCAGGACCGCGGCGAGCGCGGCCCTGGCCGGGAGGAAACGGCTGCGTGTCACGGCAGTTGGACGTACGGCTTCAGGAAGTCGCGGGCGCCCGGGGTGTCGAGCCGGTACACCACATTGGTGGCGTAGCAGGGCATGTCACCCGTGATCGTGGTCGCCACCAGGGTCCGCTTCCCACCCAGCGCGGCGAAGTTCGGGCCACCCGAATCGCCGTAACAGGCACCGCCGTTGCCCTGCGGCGCGGTCATGCCGAGCCGGATCCACGCGTCGTTCAGGGCGTTGAAGGTCACCGGCGCCTTCATGCGGACGCCACCGCCCGGGTGGGTCTGGCCGCCGGGGCCGCGCTGCGACTCCTCGGTGCCGTAACCGGCGACCGTGAAGGCGGTCTCGTTCAGTCCCTGGGGGCCCAGCGCGTCGAGCTGCCCGGCCTTCGGGAGCGTGGCCGGCGTGAAGGACCAACGCTCCTTGATCTTGGCCGCGGGCAGTTCGATCACCGAGATGTCATGGGTATCGGCCGCCGGGCCGGGGTACGCGGGGTGACTGTGCGCGACGCCCTCGACGGCCACGGCGCGCGCGACGGCGGCGGGATCCCCCGGATGCTCGGCGGCGGCCCGGTCCAGACCGGCCTGCACGTCCTGGTCGAGCGACACGAAGAAACGCACGTTCTCCGGCCAGTCCGTCGTGCAGTGCGCCGCGGTCAGGAAGGTGTCCGCGTCGATCATGGTGCCGGAACAGACCCAGTCGACCCGGTCCGGGGTGCTCGGGTCGTCGTCGTTGTCCCAGGTGGCCACCAGGGCGCCGACCTCGGTGCGCTCGGGGGCGGGGGTCGCGTTGTACGAGTTGATCGCAGCGGACGGGATCGCGGTGGCGAGCACGGCGGCACAGGCGACGGCGGTCGCCGCGGTCATGGTGCGTATCGCGGTCAAGGAAGTCCCCTCGGTGTGTGAGTGGACCGCCAGTGAAGCGGCTGTGGCCCGTGTGAACAACCCCCTTTGAAACAAGGGAAGTTCAAAAACCACCACCCGCCGCCGCCTACCCCCCTCCTCAACGCCTCCCGCCCCGGCCCCGTGGGCGCCCGCCCGTCCCCCTCCGTGTGGGCAGTCGTCCCGCTGGGGCGGGACGGGTGGGCACGCGGGACGTCGCCCTTTGCCGGGCCCACCCCCTGCGCCTTGACGCCGGCCCCTACGGGCGCCGCGCCTCAACCGTGGGCCCGCCGGGGTCCGGGGCCTCCGCGGACCCCGAACCCCTCCCCGCCGTCGCCGGGTGCGGGGCTGGCTCCCGCCCGAGATGCCTCTTCGCCGTCGACGGGTGCGGCTGGGGGTACGGAAGCACGGGTCGTAGGGGCGAAGCACCTACAGGGTTACGCGCCCGCGCCGTCCGACCGCCCCGCCGCCGGCAGGCTCTCCGCGTCCTTCGCGCCGATCTCCCGCAACATGCACGTCAGCCGCGCCGAGCAGACCCGCTTGTCCTGCTCGTCCGTGATCACGATCTCGTACGTGGCCGTGGACCGGCCCCGGTGCACCGGCGTGGCGACGCCCGTCACCAGGCCGCTGCGCGCACCGCGGTGGTGCGTGCAGTTCAGGTCCACCCCGACGGCGATCTTGGACACCCCGCCGTGCAGCATCGAGCCGATCGATCCCAGGGTCTCCGCCAGCACCGCCGAGGCGCCGCCGTGCAGCAGCCCGTACGGCTGGGTGTTGCCCTCCACCGGCATCGTGCCGACCACGCGGTCCGCCGACGCCTCCAGGATCTGCACGCCCATCCGGTTCCCCAGGTGCCCGGCCGAGAAGAGCGCCGGCAGGTCCACACCGAGCGAGGCGTACTCGTCGATGACCTCCTGCGGGAACTTCACATGCTGCTGCTCACCCATGGCCCGGCTCCGTTCGTCTTCGTACGGCTGCTGATCACTGTTCGCCGCCCGCTGTCCACTCGCCCCACAGTCGCTGAGCAAGCGCTTAGGCGGACGGCCTCGGCGATTCTTCCAGACGCACGATCACGGACTTGCTGGCGGGGGTGTTGCTGATGTCGGCCGTGGACTCCAGCGGCACCAGCACGTTCGTCTCCGGGTAGTACGCCGCCGCGCAGCCCCGGGCCGTCGGGTAGTGCACCACCCGGAAGCCGGGCGCCCGCCGCTCGCTGCCGTCGGTCCACTCGCTCACCAGATCCGCGTACGCCCCGTCCGCGAAGCCCAGCGCCGTCGCGTCCTCCGGGTGTACGAGCACCACCCGGCGCCCGCCCGTGATGCCCCGGTAGCGGTCGTCCAGGCCGTAGATCGTGGTGTTGTACTGGTCGTGCGAGCGCAGCGTCTGCAGCAGCAGCCGGCCCTCCGGGACCTTCGGGAACTCCACCGGCGCCGCCGTGAAGTTCGCCTTCCCCGTCGCCGTGGGGAAACGGCGCTCGTCACGCGGCGCGTGCGGCAGCGCGAAACCGCCCGGGTGCGCCGCGAGCCGCGCGTTGAAGTCCTCGAAGCCCGGGATCACCCGCGCGATGCGGTCGCGGATCACCGCGTAGTCCGCCTCGAAGGCCTCCCACGGTGTGGTCGAGCCCGTGCCGAGCACCGCCCGCGCCATCCGCGCCACGATCGCCGGCTCGGACAGCAGGTGCGGGCTCGCCGGCGGCAGGTTGCCGCGCGAGGCGTGCACCAGACCCATGGAGTCCTCGACCGTCACGACCTGCTTGCCGCTCTTCTGCACGTCCTTGTCCGTGCGGCCGAGGGTCGGCAGGATCAGCGCGCGCGTGCCGGTGACCGCGTGCGAGCGGTTCAGCTTCGTCGACACGTGCACCGTCAGGCGGGCGTTCCGCATCGCCGCCTCGGTCACCTCGGTGTCCGGGGTCGCGCCCACGAAGTTGCCGCCCATGGCGAAGAACACCTTCGCCTCGCCGTCGCGCAGCGCCTGGATCGAGCGCACCACGTCGAAGCCGTGGTGCCGCGGCGAGACGATCCCGAACTCCTTGTCGAGCGCGTCGAGGAAGGCCGCCGAGGGCCGCTCGAAGATCCCCATCGTGCGGTCGCCCTGCACGTTGGAGTGCCCGCGCACCGGGCACACCCCGGCGCCCGGCCGGCCGATGTTGCCCCGCAGGAGCAGGAAGTTGACCACCTCGCGGATGGTCGGCACGGAGTGCTTGTGCTGGGTGAGGCCCATGGCCCAGCAGACGATGGTCCGCTCCGAGGCGAGCACCATCTCCAGGGCCCGCTCGATCTCGGCCCGGGAGAGCCCGGTCGCGGCGAGCGTCTCGTCCCAGTCGGCCGCCTTCGCGGCCGCCGCGAACTCCTCGTACCCGTGGGTGTGCGCGGCGACGAACTCCTCGTCGACCGCTCCGGGAGTCTCCAGCACCAGCTTGTTGAGCAGCCGGAAGAGCGCCTGGTCGCCGCCGATCCGGATCTGCAGGAAGAGGTCGGTGAGCGCGGCGCCCTTGAGCATGCCCTGGGGCGTCTGCGGGTTCTTGAACCGCTCCAGGCCGGCCTCCGGCAGCGGGTTCACCGAGATGATCCTGGCCCCGGCCGCCTTCGCCTTCTCCAGGGCCGACAGCATCCGCGGGTGGTTCGTCCCCGGATTCTGCCCGGCGACGACGATCAGGTCCGCCCGGTGCAGGTCCTCCAGGGAGACGCTGCCCTTGCCGATGCCGATCGTCTCGTTGAGCGCCGAGCCCGAGGACTCGTGGCACATGTTGGAGCAGTCCGGCAGATTGTTGGTGCCGAACTCGCGGGCGAAGAGCTGGAGCAGGAACGCGGCCTCGTTGCTCGTCCGGCCCGAGGTGTAGAACAGCGCCTCGTCGGGGGAGGAGAGCGCGGTCAGCTCCTCCGCGATGATCGAGAACGCCCGCTCCCAGGACACCGCCTCGTAGCGGTCGGCGCCCTCGGGCAGGAGCATCGGACTTGTGATCCGGCCCTGCTGGCCCAGCCAGTAGCCACTGCGGGTCGCCAGGTCCGCCACCGGGTGCGCGGCGAAGAAGTCCGGCGTCACGCGGCGCAGCGTCGCCTCCTCGGCGACCGCCTTCGCCCCGTTCTCGCAGAACTCCGCCACGTGCCGCTTGTCGGCCTCCGGCCAGGCGCAGCCGGGGCAGTCGAAGCCGTCCTTCTGGTTGACCTTGAGCAGGGTCCGGGCGGTCCGCCGCACGCCCATCTGAGCTTGGGCGATCTTCAGCGTGTGCCCGATCGCGGGCAGCCCGGCGGCCGCGTGCTGCGGCGCCGCGACCTGCGGCGCATCCTGGACCGGGTCGCCGACCGGCGGCTTGCTGACCATCGCGCTCTCCCTTGAGCGGTGGAGGACCTCGTACGTCTCCGATCCTGTCACGCCCCACCGACATCGGACCACGCACGGTCGGTCGACGGGCGGGTGCGGTCGGTCACCGCCGGAGTGGACGGGAATGTCAGTGGCGCGTGGCAGGATCGTCCCGTGGCCGAGACAGCAGCGAAGAAGACCGATATGACCGAAGAGAACCGCCCGCGCCTGCTCCTCATGGACGGGCACTCCCTGGCGTACCGGGCGTTCTTCGCGCTCCCCGCGGAGAACTTCACCACCGCGCTGGGGCAGCCGACGAACGCGATCTACGGATTCGCGTCGATGCTGGCGAACACGCTCCGCGACGAGGCGCCCACGCACTTCGCCGTCGCGTTCGACGTGTCCCGCAAGACCTGGCGCTCCGACGAGTTCCCCGAGTACAAGGCGAACCGCTCCAAGACCCCCGACGAGTTCAAGGGGCAGGTCGAGCTGATCGGCGAGCTGCTCGACGCCATGCACGCCCCCCGCTTCGCGATCGAGGGCTTCGAGGCGGACGACGTCATCGCCACCCTCGCCACCCAGGCCGAGGCCGCGGGCTTCGAGGTCCTCATCGTCACCGGCGACCGCGACTCCTTCCAGCTGGTCAGCGAGCACACCACCGTCCTCTACCCCACCAAGGGCGTCTCCGAGCTGACCCGCTTCACCCCGGAGAAGGTCCAGGAGAAGTACGGTCTGTCGCCCTCGCAGTACCCCGACTTCGCGGCCCTGCGCGGCGACCCGTCGGACAACCTGCCCGGCATCCCCGGCGTCGGCGAGAAGACCGCCGCGAAGTGGATCAACCAGTTCGGCTCCTTCGCCGAGCTGGTGGAGCGCGTCGAGGAGGTCAAGGGCAAGGCCGGACAGAACCTCCGCGACCACCTGGAGTCGGTGAAGCTCAACCGCCGCCTCACCGAGATGATCCGCGACGTCGAGCTGCCCCGCACGGTCCAGGACCTGGCCCGCCGGCCGTACGACCGCACGGCCGTCGCCCTGGTCCTCGACACCCTGGAGATCCGCAACCCGTCGCTGCGCGAGCGGCTCCTCGCCGTCGACCCCGGCGCCGCCGAGGAGACCGCCCCCGCCCCGGCGCCCGGCGTCGACCTGGACTTCACCGTCCTCGGCTCCGGCGAGGTCGCCGGCTGGCTCGCCGAGCACGGCGGACAGCCGCTCGGTGTCGCCACGCTCGACAGCTGGGCCCTCGGCACCGGGAACGTCGCCGAGATCGCCCTCGCCTCGGGCGACGGCGCCGCCGCCTGGTTCGACCCGTCGCAGCTCGACGAGGCCGACGAGAAGGCCTGGGCCGAGTGGATCGCCGACCCGGACCGCCCCAAGGTCATGCACAACGCCAAGGGCGCGATGCGGGTCTTCCCCGAGCACGGCTGGAGGGTCGCCGGCGTCACCATGGACACCGCGCTCGCCGCGTATCTGGTGAAGCCCGGTCGCCGCTCCTTCGCCCTCGACGCGCTCTCCGTCGAGTACCTGGGCCGTGAGCTCGCCCCCGCGGCGGCCGCCGACGGCCAGCTCGCCTTCGGCGCCGACGACACCGCCGAGGCCGAGGCCCTCATGACCCAGGCCCGGGCCGTCCTCGACCTCGGCACCGCCTTCGAGGAGAAGCTGGCGGAGGTCGGCGCGAAGGAGCTGCTCCACGAGGTCGAGCTGCCGACCTCGGCCCTCCTCGCCCGCCTGGAGCGGCACGGCATCGCCGCCGACCGGGACCACCTGGAGGCGCTGGAGCAGCAGTTCGCCGGCGCCGTGCAGCAGGCGGTGAAGGAGGCGCACGCCTCGGTCGGCCACGAGTTCAACCTGGGCTCGCCCAAGCAGCTCCAGGAGGTCTTCTTCGGCGAGCTCAACCTGCCGAAGACGAAGAAGACCAAGACCGGCTACACGACGGACGCCGACGCGCTGGCCTGGCTGGCCGGCCAGACCGAGCACGAGCTCCCGGTGATCATGCTGCGCCACCGTGAGCAGGCCCGGCTGCGTTCCACGGTCGAGGGTCTGATCAAGACCGTCGCGGCGGACGGCCGCATCCACACCACCTTCAGTCAGACGGTGGCCGCGACCGGCCGCCTCTCCTCCACCGACCCGAACCTGCAGAACGTGCCGGTGCGGACGGACGAGGGCCGCGCGATCCGGCACGGCTTCGTCGTCGGCGAGGGCTTCGAGGCCCTGATGACCGCGGACTACAGCCAGATCGAGCTGCGCGTCATGGCCCACCTCTCCGAGGACGAGGGCCTCATCGAGGCCTTCACCTCCGGCGAGGACCTGCACACCACGGTCGCCTCCCAGGTCTTCGGCGTCGAGCGGTCCGCCGTCGACGCGGAGATGCGCCGCAAGATCAAGGCCATGTCGTACGGTCTGGCCTACGGCCTCTCCGCCTTCGGCCTCTCCCAGCAGCTGAACATCGACCCGGCCGAGGCCCGTGGTCTGATGGACACCTACTTCGAGCGCTTCGGCGGCGTGCGCGACTACCTGCGCCGTGTCGTCGACGAGGCCCGCGCCACCGGCTACACGGAGACCATGCTCGGCCGCCGCCGCTACCTGCCGGACCTGAACAGCGACAACCGGCAGCGCCGCGAGGCCGCCGAGCGCATGGCCCTCAACGCCCCGATCCAGGGCACCGCGGCGGACATCGTCAAGGTCGCCATGCTGAACGTCGACCGGGCCCTGACGGAGGCCGGCCTCGCCTCCCGCATGCTGCTCCAGGTCCACGACGAAATCGTCCTCGAACTCGCCCCCGGCGAGCGCGAGCAGGTCGAATCCCTCGTCCGCACCCACATGGCCAACGCCGCCGACCTCCGCGCCCCGCTGGACGTCTCGGTCGGCGTGGGCCCGAACTGGGACTCGGCGGCCCACTGACCGGAAGAAGGGCCCGGCTCCTGCGCGAGCCGGGCCCTTTCCGTGCGGACCTCCGCCCACTCGCGTGCGGGCGGTCGTCACGGCGCCGCGTCCGGCTCAGCGGGCTCCCGGCCGGGCGCGTTCCGGCGCGCGTTCCGCCGAAGCGGCGTCCTCAGGTCGAGCCTCCGCGGGCGCGTTCGCCCGCGCCGACCACGCCCGGCCCCGCACGCCCGCCCCGTACAGCACCACCCCGAGGAACAGCCCCGCCCCCGCCCCGAAACAGAACGTCGGGATGACGTCCAGGGGTGTGTCGATCCGGCCCCAGTACGCGTACCAGCGCAGCACGCGATGGGCCGCTCCGGCCAGCACGCACGCCCCGATCACCCCCGCCGCCAGCCGCAGTCCGCGCCGGTCGAGGACCGGAACCCCGGCCGGCAGCGGCGTGCCCGCGGGCACCGCCCGCAGCGCCCGTACCGCGCACCAGGTGAGCAGGACCAGGGCGAGCGCCGAACCCCCGTACTGGGCGTAGAGATAGACGGGAAGGCCGCCCACCACCTCGCCCAGGACGGGGACCAGCCGGGTCCCCCACCGGTCGAGATGGGTGAACGCGTCCCATACGACATGCGTGGTCGCCCCGATCGCCGCCGAGACCGCGAACCACCAGGCGAGCGCCGCCGGACGGCGCTCCCGCCACGGCCGGCCCCGGACGATCGCGTACACCCGGCCGCGCCACCCCCGCGGCAGCAGGGCCACCAGCGGCTCACGCACCATCAGCCACAGCCCCACCATGGCGGCCGTGATGAGCACGTCGACGGTGACGACGCCGAGGAAGGAGTGTGTGACGTCCCCGAAGAACATCGCGTCGGGCACGGCCGTCGCGGCGAAATAGGTCATGTCGGGGGAGAAGGAGCCGGCGACCAGCGCCGACGCCACCAGCGGACCGCGGGCCGTCCCGTTCCGGCGGATGCCCGGCAGGACCGCGGCGGCATGGCTGAGCGTGAACGGCACGAATCTTCCCCTCGTCCGATGTGCCCGGAGCGCGTCCAGTATTCAGGACCGTCGGGTCTCGAACGGCTGGACGGCCAAGTGGTGACGAAACCGTGAAACACGGTCAGGGCGCGGTGTCGACGTGACCGGAGTTGGCATAGGGTCTGCAGTCGGACCCGCGCGGGGAGCGCGGTCGCGGGACACGGGGAGGGACCACACGTATGGCAGCGCACTTGGGCCGTCGGCTGCGCAAGGGAGCCACCAGCGGCGCCGTGGTGGCGGCGGCCGTGGCGGCGCTCGCCGCCTCGCAGGCGCCGGGCACGATCCCGCCGCCCGCGGACAGCGCGAACGGTGACCTGCCGATCGGTGCGGGCGACACGGCCACGCCCCCGGACGGCTCGGCCTCCGGCGACTCGCCGTACTACACGGAGCTGCCCCCGCTCAACACCCCCAACAAGCCGGGTGCTCCGCCGGTCAATCTGCCCGTCATCACCGGCCCCGCGCAGGCGGGCATACCCGCGACCGTGCTCGCCGCCTACCAGCGCGCCGAGCAGTCGATACGGTCCTCCGACCCCGGCTGCAACCTGCCGTGGCAGCTCCTGGCGGGCATCGGCAAGGTCGAGTCCGGGCAGGCGCGCGGCGGCGCGGTCGACGCCAACGGCACCACCACCTCCCCGATCCTCGGGCCCGTGCTCAACGGTGTGGGCTTCGCCAACATCTCGGACACGGACAAGGGCGCCTACGACGGCGACGCCGTGCACGACCGCGCGATAGGCCCGATGCAGTTCATCCCGTCCACCTGGGCCACCTGGGGCCAGGACGCCAACGGCGACGGGAAGAAGGACCCGAACAACATCTACGACGCCGCGCAGGCCGCCGGTCTCTACCTCTGCGCGAACGACCGCGACCTCGCGGTCAAGGCCGACCTGGACCGGGCGATCCTCAGCTACAACCGCTCGACGGAGTACCTGAACACCGTCCTCTCCTGGTTCGAGTACTACAAGCGCGGAACGCACCAGGTGCCCGACGGCAGCGGTGTGCTGCCCGGCGACCGCAGCGACAACCGGGGCGTCACGCCCGGCCGGAGGACGCCGTCCCCGACCACCCCCGTGACCCCGGGGCCGAAGCCCACCCCGGCCAAGCCCAAGCCGACGCCGACCACTCCGCCCGTCACCGACCCCGCGACCAAGGTCGTCCGGCTCAACAGCGCCGCCACCGGCACCCTCACCGCCAAGGCGGGCCGCACCTTCGCCGACCGGCCCACGGTCCTGGCGGTCGACCTCGCGGGCAAGCCGGTCGCCGGCGTCCAGGTGCGGTTCCGCATCGAGGGCGACACGGACGCGCGCTTCGCCGTCGGCGCCCGTGAGATCACCGCCGTCACGGCGAGCAGCGGCAAGGCCGCCGCGCCGACCCTCAAGGCCGGTGAGCGGACCGGCGGTTTCAAGGTGACGGCCACCGTGGTGGGCCGGAGCCTGAACGCGGTGTCCTTCACCGCGACCGTCACCGAGCGCACCGCCGACACGCTCACCCGCCTCGACGCCAAGGACCTCGCGGCCACCACCGGCGGCGAGTTCGCCGACGAGGTGCGGGTCAAGGCCACCGACGGCGGGGTGACCGCCTCCGGCGTCGCCGTGACCGTCACCTTCGTCACCTCGGCGGACGACCCGAAGCCCGCCACCGACGGCCCCTTCTTCAAGGCCGAGGACGGCACTGCGGTCCGTACCCTCACCCTGAGGACGGGCGCCGACGGCCTTCTGGTCCTCCCGAAGATCTTCGCGGGTGACAAGGCCGGCACCTTCACGCTGCGGCTGACCTCGCCCGGCGGCGGCACGGTGGACGTCGTGCTCAAGGTCACCGCCCCGGAGCCCGAGCCGACCCCGACGCCGTCCCCGTCCGAGTCGACCTCCCCGGCCCCGTCGCCGTCCACGTCCACCCCGGGGGCCACGCCCTCCTCCTGACGCCGCCCCTCCGGCGACCACCGCGTCCCGCACCGCCCCCGAGTCCCCCGCGGACCCGGGGGCGGCGCCGTGTGCGGTGAGTGCAACGTGTTCTCATCTCGCGGTCGCGTTGCTACGGTGCCCCAGCCCTGACGCTGTATCAGATCGAGCACCGGGAGGCCGACCATGCGCGCCCTAGCCGCCGCCGTCATCGGACTCGTTCCCGTCCTCCTGTTCGTCCTGCTCGTCTCCCTCGTCGACCTGCCGCCGGACGGACCCACCTCGCCCAAGCCCCTGCTCACCGCCGATCCCGGCCCCAAGAAGTGAGGGGCCGACCGATGCGCCGCCGAGCCAGCCTCGTCCTGCTCGCCCTCGCCGTGTTCTTCGCCGCGATGGCCCCCACCCTGCGCTGGTACGCCTTCCCCCGGCTCGCGAAGATCCCGCCGAACCAGTACCAGGAGACGGTCCTGGAGGCGAAGCCCGCCGTCCTGCTCGACTACTCGACGCTCAGGTCCGAGAAGGTCGACAGGATCACCATCGTCCAGACCCTCAAGGGCAACGTGGAGGAGTCCAGGCGGATCGAGGCCGACGCCGGCCGTGACGTCGTCGTCTGGGACTCCCTCTCCTACGTCCTCGGCCCCGACGGTGCGATGGTCTCCAAGATCCCCGAGCGCTACATCTTCGACGCCCACACCCAGGACCCGGTCCACGCCACCGGCGAGATGGTCGACGGCGACCCGGTCCGGCGCGAGGGCATCGAGTTCAAGTGGCCCTTCCTGACCGAGAAGCGGGACTACCAGTACTTCGACGCCCAGACCCGCACCTCCGCCCCCATCCACTACCAGGGCACCCGCACCTTCCGCGGCCTGGAGGTCTACTACTTCGAGCAGACCATCCCCTGGACCAAGGTGCCCATGCCCAAGACGATGCCCGTCAAGGGCATCACCCCCGACCTCCTCGCCAAGACCGGCCTCACCCGCTGGTACACCACCAAGCGCATGTTCTGGATCGATCCCGTCACCGGAGCCCCCGTCAACGGCGAGGAGATCCACAAGGAGGAGCTCCGCAACGCCCGCGCCCTCATGGGCCGGGACACCGTCACCGTCTTCGCGGGCCACGTGAAGATGCGCGAGGACTACATCGCCTACGTCGTTGACCTGGTCAAGTCGAACCGCCTGATGGTGCTGATGCTCGTCTCCTACCTGCCGTGGAGCTTCACCGTCCTCGCCCTGCTCCTGCTCGCGCTCTCCCTCTGGCTCGAGGCCCGCTCCCGCCGCCCCGCCCCCGCGACGGGCACCGACCCCGGACCGGAGCCCGGGCCCGTCCCGGTCAACGCTCCCGCCTGAGCCGGGCGCTGGTGTGGCGGGTGGCCTCCGCCGTCGAGGGGTCCTCCGGCCACGGGTGCCTGGGATAGCGCCCGCGCAGCTCCGCCCGCACCGCGCGATAACCCTCCCGCCAGAACGAGGCCAGGTCGGAGGTCACGGCCGCCGGCCGCCCGGCGGGGGAGAGCAGATGCACCAGGACCGGCACCCCCGCCACCCGGGGCGTCTCGGCGAGCCCGAACATCTCCTGGAGCTTCACCGCCAGCACCGGCCGCTCCCCGCCGTACTCCACCCGTATCCGCGAACCGCTCGGCACCTCGATCCGCTCCGGCGCCAGCTCGTCCAGCCGCCCCGCCTCACCCGACGCCCACGGCAGCAGCCGCTGGAGCCCCTGGCCGGCCTCGATCCGCCCCAGATCCGCCCGCCGCCGCGCCCGCGACAGCTCCGGCTCCAGCCACTCCTCCGCCCGGTCGAGGAGCGCCTCCTCCGACACCTCGGGCCATGGCTCACCCACCTCCCGGTGCAGGAAGGCCAGCCGGCTCCGCAGCTCCGTCGCACCCTGGCTCCACCGCAGCAGCGAGGTGCCCTCCCGGCGCAGCCCGTCGAGCAGCGCCGCCCGCACCAGCGCCGGGTCGGCGCCGTCCCGCAAGGGCCGGACCGTCAGCTCCACCGCGCCGAGCCGCTCCACCGAGCGGGCCACCACGTCCCCGTCCTCCCAGTGGACCTCCTCGCCCGCCGTGAACAGATGCCCGGCGGCGCCCCGCGCCACCTCCTCGTCCACCACGGCCGCCAGCCGCACCCGGGCCGTGGCGCTCTGCGCGGTGCGGTCCGCCACCGCCACCGCCAGCCAGGGACTCGACCGCAGCCCCGAGCCCTCCGCGAGCCGGGCCCCCGTGCCCGACACCATGAGGTAGCCGCCCTGCTCCCGGGCCCTGGCCACCCGCTCGGGGAACGCGAGCGCGGTCACCAGACCCGCCGCCGCGTCCTCGCCCACCGTTCCTCCCGCGCCTCCCGCGGCCCTCGCCCCTGCCGCGCCTCCCGCGGCTCCCGGCCGCTCGCCGGCCTCCTCGCCGGCCGAGCGCTCCAGGCGCCGCACCTCCGCCTTCCAGCGCGCCGCGTACCCGTCGCCGCCCCTGCGGGCCTCGCGCCAGGCCGCCGCCAGATCGTCCCCGTACTCCCGGGGCGGCTCCTCGCTCAGCAGGGCCACCACCTCCGCGGCCCGCCGCGCGCCCACCTCGGGCGCCCCGTCCAGCAGCGCCCGCCCCAGCCGGGGGTGAAGCCCCAGCCGGGACATCCGCACCCCACGGTCCGTGGCCCGGCCGTCCTCGTCCACCGCGCCGATCGCCGCGAGGACCGAGCGGGCCGCCGCCATCGCCCCGGCCGGGGGTGCGTCGAGCAGGGCGAGTCCGGCCGCCGTCGGATCGCCCCAGCAGGCCGCGCGCAGGGCGAAGTCCGCCAGGTCCGAGATCCTGATCTCGGGGGAGGGGAAACGCGCCCGGGCCCCGTCCTCCGCCTCCGACCAGCAC
Source organism: Streptomyces sp. NPDC053431 (assembly GCF_044544925.1). NCBI lineage: Bacteria > Bacillati > Actinomycetota > Actinomycetes > Kitasatosporales > Streptomycetaceae > Streptomyces > Streptomyces sp. NPDC053431. Next base: position 1,128,786 of record NZ_JBITXX010000001.1, read on the forward strand.
CGGTACACCACCCCGGACGCCTCACGCCCGGAACGGCCGGCCCGCTGGGTGGCCGCCGCGATCGACACCGGCACCGTCGCCAGCGAACCGAGCCCCCGGGCGTGGTCCATCCGCGGCTCCCGCGCGAGCCCGGAGTCGACCACGATCCTGACCCCCGGCACCGTCAGGCTCGACTCCGCCACCGAGGTCGCGAGCACCACCCGCCGCCGTCCGCCCGGCTCGGCGCCCCGCAGCACCGCGTCCTGCACCGCGGCGGGCGCACGGCCGTGCAGCTGGAGCACCTCGGCGTCCAGATCGGCGAGCAGCCCCGCCGTCCGCGCGATCTCGCCCGTGCCGGGCAGGAAACAGAGCACGTCCCCGTCGTGCTGCTCCAGCGCGCCCCGCACCGTCGCCGCCACGTGCCGCAGCAGGGCCGGATCCACCCAGGTGCCGTGCGCCGGCCGGATCCCGGCGGGCGGAGCGGCGAAGCGGACCGCATAGCCGTGCCCCTCGCCCTTGCCCCACACGATCGGCGCCGGCCCGCTGCCGTCCAGGACCGTGAGCAGCTGAGCCCACGCCTCCGCGTCGCTCGTCGCCGACGCGGCGATCAGCCGCAGCTCCGGCCGCAGCGTCGCCCGTACGTCCACCAGGAACGCCATCGCGGTGTCCGCGTCCAGATGCCGCTCATGGCACTCGTCGAGGAGCACCACGTCCACCCCGCCCAGCTCCGGGTCCCGCTGGAGCCGCTGGAGCAGGACGCCCGTGGTCACCACCTCGATCCGGGTCGAGGGCCCGGCCCGCCGCTCGCCGCGCACGGAGAAGCCGACCGAGCCGCCGACCTCCTCGCCCAGCAGCCACGCCATCCGCCGTGCGGCCGCCCGCACCGCCATCCGGCGCGGCTCGGCCACCAGCACCCGCCGCCGCGGCCCGTCCCCTATGAGCCCCGCGAGGGCCAGCGGGACCAGCGTGGTCTTGCCGGTCCCGGGCGGGGCGTACAGCACCGCGGCACCCCGCTCCTCGAGCGCGGTCAGCAGCTCGGGGACGGCGTGGCGGACGGGAAGCAGGTCGAGTGCGTCGTTTCGGATCACGCTGCAAGTCTCGTACGCCGTGCCGACCGGCGGGCACGGTTGTCCACAGGCCCCACCTATAAGTACGACAAGTCGATGTCCGACGACGCCCGACTGATCGCGCCCGGTGGGGCCCGCGGGGTCGCTCAGTCGTCCAGGCGCTCGCAGACGAAGATCGCCGTGCCGGGGATCAGATTCCCCCGCAGCGGGGACCAGCCGCCCCACTCCTGGCTGTTCCAGGCCGGCCACTCCGGCTCGACCAGGTCGAGCAGCCGGAAGCCGCCGGCCACCACGTCCCGCACCCGGTCCCCGATCGTCCGGTGGTGCTCGACGTAGACCGCCTGCCCCCGCTCGTCCTGCTCGACGTACGGAGTCCGGTCGAAGTAGGACGCCGCCACCGACAGCCCTTCCGGCCCGGGCTCGTCCGGGAACGCCCAGCGGATCGGGTGCGTCACCGAGAACACCCACCGGCCGCCCGGACGCAGCACCCGGCGCACCTCGCGGAAGACCCGTACCGGATCGGCCACGAACGGCACGGCGCCGTAGGCCGAGCACGCCAGGTCGAAGGAGCCGTCACGGAACGGCAGGGCCCCCGCGTCCGCCTCCACCAGCGGCACGTCGCCGCCGATCCGCAGCGCGTGCTGGAGCTGCCGGTGCGAGAGGTCGAGCGCGACCGGCCGGGCGCCCTGGGCCGCGAGCCACCGCGAGCACTGCGCCGCGCCCGCGCCGATCTCCAGGACGTCGCGGCCCTTCAGCGAGCCGGCCGGTCCGAGGAGCGCCGCGTCCGCCTCGTCCAGACCCTCCGGCCCCCACACGAACCGGTCGTCCCCGAGGAACGCTCCGTGCTCGCTCTGGTACTCGTCGGCGTTCCGGTCCCACCAGCCGCGGCTGGCCCGGCTGCTCTCCGCGTCCCCCGCGTCACGCCGGGTCGCCTCCGCCTCGTCCTCGGGACCGTCTTCCTGTCCGTACTCTTGGTTCATCTCGCCCGTCGATGTAGTTTGCGCTCAGTGCCGCGCGCGGAGATGCGACGCGGCAACCCGCGCCCAGGGTGCCCTGGGCCGACACGACTTGTGCCGGGTATGTGGCGATCCGCCCCGGGTGTGCGCTTCGCGCATTGACCCTGTCCGGCCGCCCCCGTATGCTAAAGGTTGCGCTGCGGGCCTGCGCGCCTCAGACGGAGCAGGCCGCGCTCGCATCTGTTGTATGTCCCCTCGGTTTTCGAGGCGCCCCCCGCTCGTCGGGAAAGGCGCTTCCTTGGCTGTCCGGCTTCTTCAGCTGCGATACGGGCTCTCGGCGTAGCAGTACCTACGACTTCAATGTCCGTACCGGAGCCCTTTCCCACATGACGAGCAGCACCGAGACCACCGCCACCACCCCGCAGGTTGCGGTCAACGACATCGGTAACGAGGAAGCCTTCCTCGCCGCGATCGACGAGACGATCAAGTACTTCAACGACGGCGACATCGTCGACGGCGTCATCGTGAAGGTCGACCGGGACGAGGTCCTGCTCGACATCGGTTACAAGACCGAAGGTGTCATCCCGAGCCGCGAGCTCTCGATCAAGCACGACGTCGACCCGAACGAGGTCGTCAAGGTCGGCGACGAGATCGAGGCCCTGGTTCTCCAGAAGGAGGACAAGGAAGGCCGCCTGATCCTCTCGAAGAAGCGCGCCCAGTACGAGCGTGCCTGGGGCACCATCGAGAAGATCAAGGAAGAGGACGGCATCGTCACCGGTACCGTCATCGAGGTCGTCAAGGGTGGTCTCATCCTCGACATCGGCCTCCGCGGCTTCCTCCCGGCCTCCCTGGTCGAGATGCGTCGCGTCCGCGACCTCCAGCCCTACGTGGGCAAGGAGCTCGAGGCGAAGATCATCGAGCTGGACAAGAACCGCAACAACGTGGTCCTGTCCCGCCGCGCCTGGCTCGAGCAGACCCAGTCCGAGGTCCGCCAGACCTTCCTCACGACCCTCCAGAAGGGTCAGGTCCGCTCCGGCGTCGTGTCCTCGATCGTCAACTTCGGTGCCTTCGTGGACCTGGGTGGCGTCGACGGCCTCGTGCACGTCTCCGAGCTTTCCTGGAAGCACATCGACCACCCGTCCGAGGTTGTCGAGGTCGGCCAGGAGGTCACCGTCGAGGTTCTCGACGTGGACATGGACCGCGAGCGCGTCTCCCTGTCGCTGAAGGCGACCCAGGAGGACCCGTGGCAGCAGTTCGCCCGTACCCACCAGATCGGCCAGGTCGTTCCGGGTAAGGTCACCAAGCTGGTTCCGTTCGGTGCGTTCGTCCGCGTGGACGAGGGCATCGAGGGTCTGGTCCACATCTCCGAGCTGGCCGAGCGCCACGTGGAGATCCCGGAGCAGGTCGTCCAGGTCAACGACGAGATCTTCGTCAAGGTCATCGACATCGACCTCGAGCGTCGTCGCATCAGCCTCTCGCTGAAGCAGGCCAACGAGTCCTTCGGTGCCGACCCGGCCTCGGTCGAGTTCGACCCGACCCTGTACGGCATGGCCGCGTCCTACGACGACCAGGGCAACTACATCTACCCCGAGGGCTTCGACCCCGAGACCAACGACTGGCTGCCGGGCTACGAGGCCCAGCGCGAGGCGTGGGAGACCCAGTACGCCGAGGCGCAGCAGCGCTTCGAGCAGCACCAGGCTCAGGTCATCAAGTCCCGCGAGGCCGACGAGGCCGCCGCTGCCGAGGGCGGCGCCGCCGCTCCGGCCGCCGCGCCGACCGGTGGCTCCTACTCCTCGGAGTCGGACGACAACTCCGGCGCCCTGGCGTCGGACGAGGCCCTCGCCGCCCTGCGCGAGAAGCTGGCCGGCGGCCAGAGCTGAAACCGGCTCTCCGCTGAGCTCCAGTAGCTAGGCACCGAGGCCCGTCTCCCTTCCGGGAGGCGGGCCTCGATCTTTTCCGCCCCCGACCGGGAATGGCGTCGCGCCGACCGACGTTGTGCTGGAAGAACGCGAGGAGGAGCGGAAATCGTGCTTGATCCCCAGGATTTGTACGAATGGGACCAGAAGGGCCTGGCCGTGGTGGACATGGCCCTGGCCCAGGAGTCGGCCGGCCTGGTCATGCTCTACCACTTCGACGGCTACATCGACGCGGGGGAGACCGGCGAGCAGATCGTCGACGGACTGCTCGACACCCTTCCCCACCAGCTGGTGGCCCGCTTCGACCACGACCGGCTCGTGGACTACCGCGCCCGCCGCCCCCTGCTCACGTTCCGCCGCGACCGCTGGACCTCCTACGAGACGCCCTCCATCGAGGTGCGGATCGTCCAGGACGCCACCGGCGCGCCCTTCCTCGTGCTCTCCGGCCCCGAGCCGGACGTCGAGTGGGAGCGGTTCGCCGCCGCCGTCCGTCAGGTCGTCGAGCGCCTCGGCGTCCGCCTCGCGGTCAACTTCCACGGCATCCCCATGGGCGTCCCGCACACCCGCCCGGTAGGCCTCACCCCGCACGGCAGCCGCACGGACCTCATGCCCGGCCACCGCAGCCCCTTCGACGAGGCGCAGGTGCCCGGCAGCGCCGAGTCCCTCGTCGAGTTCCGCCTCACCGAGGCCGGATACGACACCCTCGGCGTCGCCGCCCACGTCCCGCACTACGTGGCCCGCTCCCCGTACCCGGACGCCGCCCTGACCGCCCTCGAGGCCATCACCGCCGCGACCGGCCTGGTCCTCCCCGGCGTCGCCCACGCCCTGCGCACCGAGGCCCGGCGCACCCAGACCGAGATCGAGCGCCAGATCGGCGAGGGCGACGAGGAGCTGACCGCGCTCGTCCAGGGCCTTGAGCACCAGTACGACGCGGTGGCGGGCGCCGAGACCCGCGGCAGCCTCGTCGCCGAGCCCGTCGACCTGCCCTCCGCCGACGAACTGGGCCGTGAGTTCGAGCGCTTCCTGGCCGAACGGGAGGGCGACGCGTAGCGCCCCGGCCACGGGATCTAAGCTGCCGCTCATGCTGAAGGTGGGCCTGACCGGTGGAATCGGCGCCGGCAAGAGCGAAGTGTCCCGGCTGTTCGTCTCGTACGGGGCCGTACTGATCGACGCCGACCGGATCGCCCGCGAGGTCGTGGAGCCCGGCACCCCCGGGCTCGCGGCGGTCGTCGAGGAGTTCGGACCCGAGGTCCTCACCCCCGAGGGCACCCTCGACCGGCCGAAGCTCGGCTCGATCGTGTTCAACGACCCCCAGCGGCTGGCCGCGCTCAACGCGATCGTCCACCCGCTCGTCGGCGCCCGGTCCGCGGAGCTTGAGGGCTTGGCCGGCCCCGGGGACGTCGTGGTCCACGACGTCCCCCTGCTCACCGAGAACGGCCTCGCGCCCCTCTACGACCTGGTCGTCGTCGTGGACGCCGCCCCGGAGACCCAGCTCGACCGGCTCGTCCGGCTGCGCGGCATGACCGAGTCCGAGGCCCGCGCCCGCATGGCGGCGCAGGCCACCCGCGCGCAGCGCCAGGCCGTCGCCGACCTGGTCGTCGACAACGACGGCCCGCTGGAGGCCCTGGAACCGCAGGTGCGCAAGATCTGGGCGGAGCTCCGGGAGCGGGCCGCGGAAAGCCGCTAGGCCGGCGCAGATCCTCCGCGCGCCGGGCTGGGTAGGGATCACCTGGGGCCGGGCGGAGCCGCGCGAGGTACGGAATACCGCTGCCCGGTCCGATGTTGCACCACCGCAGCGACGGAAGGATGCCAGCGTGGCCGAGCCGAACCCGGAGACCCACGTCATCGCCTTCCGCGCGGCCGAGCAGCTGCTCGACGCTCGGGACCCGCGCGGTGCGATCAAGCTGCTCGACTCCGTCATCGAGGCGCACCCGGAAAGCAGGGCGGCGCGCCTGCTGAGGGCGCGCGCGTACTTCGCCTCCGCCCAACTGCGCAGGGCCGAGCACGAATTCCAGCACATCGTGGACCACGAGCCGGACAACGCGTTCGCGCACTTCGCGCTCGCCCGCACCTTCCAGCGCTCCGGCCGCCCCGAACAGGCCACCCGCCACTTCCGCCTCGCGGCCGCGCTCGACCCGAAGCCGGAGTACCTGGAGGCGGCGGGGTTCGACACGTCGGCCGAGTGACCCGCGCGGCGTCCGGCGGGGCGCTCGCCTCCGGCGGCGCGGCCCGCCTGTCCGAGCCGTCCTCAGCGCCTCCGGCCGCCGTGGTCCGGCTCGTACGGCGGGATGTCCCGCCCCGGCTGCCAGTGCGGGCCCTGTCGGATGTGGCGCGTGACCAGGACCAGGTCGGTGGCCGCCACCACGAACAGCACCCCGCACGCCGCCGCCCACCCCGGCCGCTCGACCAGCGAGAACACCGTCGTCCCGAACGCGGCCCACAGCGCCCCCCACAGGCTCAGCCAGAAGCGCAGCCGCAGCGCGCTGCGCGCGGTCGCCGGTTCACTCCCCGTACGCATGACCCATCTCCCGGGCAAGGGGACCGCAGAGGCCCCGGAGGGCACTTCCAGCATCTACCCACGACGCACGATCCGAAAGGCCCGCTCAGGGCCGCGGCGCAGTGGCCGGCCACAGGACGACAGGACGTGACAGGGCATGAAGGCACGCGACGGGCACCTTCCCGTCCCTGCGGCTGACCCCGGAGGCCTTCGAGGCTCACCTCGCCGCGGCGGGGCCGGCCGTCGACCGCTGCCCGACGGACGACGGCACCGGGGTCCTGGCCCCGCCCGCGCGGGTCAGTGGACGACGCTGTAGCTGCGCCAGGGGAGGGTGCCCGGCGTGATCTCGTCGCCGGTGTTGGTCGCCACGTAGACCGGCTTGTCCCCGCGGCAGTCGCGGGTCCGGTACAGCTGGAGGTCCACCAGCGAGTTGTTCTCGATCCGCGTCGCGCCCGTCGGCGCCAGCCGGTGGCAGCCCTTCACGGAGGGGCTGGTCACCGTCACCAGGAGCTCACGCCCGGTCTCGTACGAGATCGTGCCCACCGCGCTGCGGCCGAGACCCGAGCAGCCCGCGACCGCGAGCGAGAGCAGGGCGGCCCCGGTGGCGATGGTGAGACGCCGGTGAAGGGACATGGCGGAATCCTCGTCTGTCGGGCGTGGGCGGCCGCCGCGTGACCGCGGCCGAAGCCTGTTCCCGCCACAGTGCCGCCTCCCGGTCCGGCTGTCATGTTCCGTTGGGCCGCCCGGGGGAACCGCCGGAGAAGGCCGTTGTCAGACCCCACCCGTAAGGTCGGAGGTCCAGTCGGGATCCGTCGCGGACCAGGAGGTGAGCAGCCCCGTGACCTTGAGCTTGTTCGGCAGCGCCGCCGTCTTCGTGCCCGCCGCCCTGCCGAGGGAGGGCCGGGTCGCCTTCTGGTCCCCGGACGGCGGGCCCCTGCCCGGCACCCGGCCGGACGAGGCCGGCGACCCGGGCCTGCCCGGCTCCGCCGAGCGGGCCGAGCTGACCGTCGTGCGCCGCCACGGCACCGGGGCGCGCACCCGTACCGCGCCCGCCGTCCTGCTGCCCGTCGCGGAGGCCCTGCCCCACCTGGTCGCCGCCCGGCACCACCCGGCGGCGCACCCCGCGGCCGCCTGCTGGGGCGCCGCCGCCCTGCACGCCCTGCACCTGGTCGCCCGCGGACGTCTGCTGCCCGGACTCACGGCCGACGACCACGACGCCTGGCGGGCCGGGCCGCTCGACGCCGACGACATCGCCCACCTGCGGGCGATCGCCGCCGCCATGCCGTACGAGGCGCATGCCACGCCCGTGCCGGGCGACGGCCCGCTCCGGCTGCCCGAGCCCGAGGCGCTCGTCCGCGCCTTCCTCGACGCCGTCGCCGACACCCTGCCGCGCACTCCCGCGGCGCCCCACGCGGTCGGCGCCCCGTTCGCCGCCCGCGAGCCGCGGCACCTGCCCCGTGCGCGGGCGTGGGCCGCCGAGGCCGCCGCCGGCATGGACGCCGGCGTCCGTGTCTCGCTCCGCCTCGACCTGTCCGGGTACGAGCTGTTCGACGTCTCCGGGGACGGCGGCGGGGCGGAGCGGCAGGCCGCCGCCGCCCTCCTCCAGGTGCACAGCCTCGCCGACCCCACCCTGGTCATCGACGCCGCCGCCCTCTGGGCCGGGGACGGCGACGAGCATTTCGGGCCGCGCGCCCGCATCGACGCCGTCCTCGCGCTGCGCCGGGCCGCCCGGGTCTGGCCGCCGCTCGGCCGGCTCATGGAGCGGGACGTGCCCGACGTCCTCTCCGTGTCCGAGGACGAGCTCTACGAGCTGCTCGGCCCCGCCGCCGCCCGGCTCGCCGACGCCGGGGTCGCCGTGCACTGGCCCCGCGACCTCGCCCGCTCCCTCACCGCCTCCGCCGTCGTGCGGCCCGCCCGCTCGGCGCCCGGCTCCGCCACCGACGGCACCGCCTTCTTCGACAGCGCGGAGCTGCTGCGCTTCAACTGGCAGCTCGCCCTCGACGGCGACCCCCTCACGGCCCGGGAGATGGACCTCCTCGCCGAGGCCCACCGCCCCGTGGTCCGGCTGCGCGACCAGTGGGTGGTCGTCGACCCCGACCTCGTCCGCAAGGCCCGCAAGCGCGAACTCGGCCTGCTCGAACCGGTCGACGCGCTCGCCGTCGCCCTCACCGGCACCGCGGAGGTGGACGGGGAGACCGTGCCCGCCGTTCCCGTCGGCGCCCTCGCCACCCTGCGGGACCGGCTGCTCGCCGGCCCGGAGGACGTCCCGCCGCCGCCCGGTCTCGACGCCACCCTGCGCGACTACCAGCTGCGCGGTCTGGCCTGGCTCGACCTCATGACCTCCCTCGGCCTCGGTGGCTGCCTCGCCGACGACATGGGTCTCGGCAAGACCGTCACCCTCATCGCCCTCCACCTGCGCCGCGCCCACCGCGCGCCCACCCTCGTCGTCTGCCCCGCCTCGCTCCTCGGCAACTGGCAGCGGGAGATCCGCCGCTTCGCCCCCGGCGTGCCCGTCCGCCGCTTCCACGGCTCCGACCGCACCCTCGGAGGCCTCGACGGCGGCTTCGTCCTCACTACCTACGGCACCCTGCGCACCAGCGCGCCCCAGCTCGCCGCGCAGGAGTGGGGCATGGTCGTCGCCGACGAGGCCCAGCACGTCAAGAACCCCTTCTCGGCGACCGCCAAGGCGCTGCGCACCCTCCCCAGCCCGGCCAGGGTGGCCCTCACCGGAACCCCCGTGGAGAACAACCTGTCCGAGCTGTGGGCGCTCCTCGACTGGACCACGCCGGGCCTCCTCGGCCCCCTGAAGGCCTTCCGCTCCCGGCACGCCCGCGCCGTGGAGAACAGCGAGGAGATCGAGAACGAGGAGGCGGTCGAGCGGCTCGCCCGGCTGGTCCGGCCGTTCCTGCTGCGGCGCCGCAAGTCCGACCCGGGCATCGCCCCCGAGCTGCCGCCCAAGACCGAGTCCGACCACCCCGTGGCCCTCACCCGCGAGCAGGCCACGCTCTACGAGGCGGTCGTACGCGAGACCATGGCGCAGATCGAGGGCGCCGAGGGCATGGCCCGACGCGGACTGATCATGAAGCTGCTGACCTCGCTCAAGCAGATCTGCAACCACCCCGCCCAGTACCTCAAGGAGCAGCCGGCGCCCGGCTCCCGCGTCCGAGCCACGCGGCTCGCCGGCCGCTCCGGCAAGCTCGCCCTCCTCGACGAGCTCCTCGACACGATCGTCGCCGAGGACGGCTCCGTCCTCGTCTTCACGCAGTACGTGACGATGGCCCGCCTCCTCGCCGACCACCTGGCCGCGCGGGGCATCGGCGCCCAGCTGCTGCACGGCGGCACGCCCGTGGCCGAGCGCGAGCGGATGGTCGACCGCTTCCAGGCCGGCGAGGTCCCCGTCTTCCTGCTCTCCCTGAAGGCGGCCGGCACCGGCCTCAACCTCACCCGGGCCGGGCACGTCGTGCACTACGACCGCTGGTGGAACCCGGCGGTCGAGGAGCAGGCCACCGACCGCGCCTACCGCATCGGGCAGACCCAGCCCGTCCAGGTCCACCGGCTCATCGCCGAGGGCACGGTCGAGGACAGCATCGCCGAGATGCTGCGCGCCAAGCGGGCCCTCGCCGACGCCGTCCTCGGCTCCGGCGAGGCCGCCCTCACCGAACTGACCAACCGCGAGCTGGCCGACCTGGTGTCCCTGAGGAGGCCCGCATGAGCCCCGACGGCGCCCGCCTCCCCGGCCGCAGCCACCGCCTCCGGGCGGGCGGCACCCGCGCCGCCGCCCTGCCCCGTCACGACGACCGGCGCAGGACCTTCCCCCAGCTCGCCCCGCGCGAGGCCCCCGACGGCCGGTTCGCCGCCACCTGGTGGGGCAACGCCTGGGTGGACGCCCTGGAGGACACCGCCCTCGACCCGGCCCGGCTCGCCCGCGGCAAGGCGTACGCCCGGCGCGGCCACGTCGACGCGATCACCGTCACCCCCGGCCGCGTGGTCGCCTACGTCCACGGCAGCCGCCCCCGGCCGTACCGCACCGAGATCCGGCTGCGGACCCTCGGCGACGACGACTGGGAGCGGTTCCTCGACGCGGCCGCCGCCCGGCCCGACCACATCGCCGCCCTCCTCGACAAGGACGTGCCGCACGCCCTTGAGGCCGTCACCGGTCTCCTGCCCGCCCCGGGCGACCTCGTCCCCGACTGCTCCTGCCCCGACGACGGCTATCCGTGCAAGCACGCCGCCGCCCTCTGCTACCAGTCCGCCCGGCTCCTCGACGAGGACCCCTTCGTCCTCTTCCTCATGCGCGGCCGCGGCGAGCAGGAGCTGCTCGCCGCCCTCACCCGGCGCAACGCGGCCCGCTCCGCCGCCGAGAGCGCCGGCGCCGCCCCCGCCTTGCCCACGGTCCCGGCCCGCGTCGCGCTCGCCCCGCTCACCGGCGGCCGCACGCTGCCGGACCTTCCGCCGCCGCTGCCCGTGCCCGCGCACCCGGGACGCCCCGCCGTCTTCCCCGCCGACCCCGAGGCGCCCGACCCGCTGGCCCTCGACCTGCTCGCCTCCGAGGCCGCGGCGCGCGCCCACACCTTCCTCGCCACCGGACACGACCCGGTCGCGGCCCTGACCCCCTGGCAGGACGCGGTACGGCTGGCCGCCGCGCACCCGGGCTCCGGCCTCACCGCCTCCACCCGCGCCCTCTACCGCGACCTGGCCTATGCCCTCGACCGCACCCCGACCGACCTGGCCCGCGCGGTGGCCGCCTGGCGCCAGGGCGGCCCCGCCGGACTCGCCGTCCTGGAGGAGCCCTGGGACCCGCCCGCCGGCCCCTTCGACCGGGCGCGCCCCGCCCTGCTCGCCGCCGACCTGCCCGCCTTCCGCCCCTGGCGCAACCGCCTGTCCACCGGCTCGCTCCAGCTCCGCTTCGGCCGCGACGGACTCTGGTACGGATACGAGTCGGACACCGACCGCGAGGACTGGTGGCCGCGCGGCACACCCGACGCCGACCCGGTCGGTGTGATCACCGATCTCCTCGGCAGATGACCGACGGGTCGGGGTGAGACCCGCCCGCGCCCCCCCGGATCCAGGCCCCAACCCGGCCCGCCCGCCCGCCTCTTGTGCTCGTGGCATGTGAGAGGATGGTCAACTTCCCCTGAGTGTGGTGCAGTTCGTGGCCGTGACCCACGGCGATCGCCGCGTCGGCCTTCCCGCAGCGGCCCGTTCGCTCGCTCGCGGGCACGGCCGCCGCCCGTCACCTCGCCCCTCGCCCGCCGCGGTGGCCCACGGTGAACGCCCCACGTCGGGACATGATCCGCGCCGACGCCCTCCCTCGATGGAGTGAAACACGCCGACGGTCGGATCCGGCCGCCTCGCGAAAGGCGTTGTTTCGGGTACGGGCGAGTGCCCGTGAAGACATCCGGAAGGCAGGAAGCCATGAGGCACATTCGCCGAAGTGGTCTGGCCACACTGTTGGTCAGCGGTGGCGCGCTGGCGCTCTCGGCGGGCGCGGCCCACGCCGACTCCGTGGCGCAGGGCGCCGCGGTCGGTTCGCCGGGGGTCGGCTCCGGCAACACGGTTCAGCTGCCGGTGCACGTGCCCGTGAACGTCTGCGGCAACACCGTCAACGTCGTGGGGCTGCTCAATCCGGCGGCCGGGAACAGCTGTGCCAACCGCTCGGCCGGGACCGACGGTCACGGCTCCGAGGACAGCGGCCCGACCCACAAGGACCTGCCGGGCACCCCGCGCGGCGGTTCCTCCGGCAGCGGCGCGCACGGCGGCGGATCCTCGAACGGCGGCGGCGCCACCGCCGAGGGCCACACCGCGGGTTCCCCGGGCGTGCTCTCCGGCAACGGCCTCCAGCTGCCGATCGACCTCCCCGTGAACGTCAGCGGGAACTCGGTCAACGTCGTCGGCATCGGCAACCCGGCCATCGGCAACACCTCGGTCAACGAGTCCGAGGAGGAGTGCGAGCACCCCGAGACGCCGACCCCGCGCCCGCAGACCCCGGTGCGCCATCTGCCGCCCGCCCCCAGCGCCGAGCAGGCGCCCCGGCCGGCCCCGCAGTCCAGCTCGGTCTCGCTCGCCAGCACCGGCTCCGACGCCGTCGGCTTCGCCGCCCCGGCCGGTGCCGCGCTCCTCCTCGGTGGCGCGCTGCTCTACCGCCGGGCCCGCCGCGCGGGCGGCGAGGCCTGACCCGCGCGGACGCGACGACACGACACCCGTGGACGTGACGGCGCCGCACGCGCCTCAGTCCGCCCGCCAGGTGCGCAGCACCGCCTCTATGGTGGGAGCGACCCTCGCGCGGGCCTGGTGCCGCGGCACCCCGGTCATCAGCAACGTGTCGTAGTCGGTGTCCACATGGCGCACGGCGGCCCGCACCGCGGCCGTGACCGCACTCCGGTCCAGTGCCCGGCCGGCGGCCGTGCGCCCCACCCGCCCGCTGCCCTTGGCCGAGGCGTGCGCGGCGATCCGTACCGCCCGCTCGGCCGGGCAGCCCGGGAAGAGCCGCAGGATCTCCTCCTCCAGGGCCGCGGTGATCTCCGCGTCCCGTTCGGCCCGGCGCGCCGCGTCCCGCGCCCGGCGGCGGGCCCGGGCCTCGGCGTCCGCGAGGCAGGCCGCCTCCGCCCGGACCAGCGCCGGCTCCTCGACGAGCAGGCCCTGGCGCTCGTACCGGGTCCGGCGCCGGTTGTGCCGGACGACCACCGCCCACAGCGCGCTGCCCTCGCGGGCGCGGCGGGTCAGGGCGGTGTCACCGCGGCGCAGGAAGACGAGATGACCCAGGTCCGCGCAGTCCAGACAGACGGGCGCGTTGAACTCGACGATCATCCGCTCCAGCGGCCCCTGGTGGCACTCCGAGCAGCGGCGTCGTCTGAGCGGTTCGACCACGACCGGGGCGACGAGATCCACGGACCGGTTCTACCCGTGCGCGCCTCAGCGCACGCCCGGCGCGGCGGCCTCGACGAACCGGGCCAGGGCCTCCTTCGCCTCGTCCGAGCGCCGCAACCGGTCGGCGTCGTCCGTCGCCTCGTGCATGCGGTGGGTCGTCTCGAAGGCGGTCTCGGCGAGCCGGCGGGCGCGCGGGTCCTCGCAGCCGAGCTGCACCCGGAAGAGGGCCTGGCGGGCGGCGGTGCGCTGCCGGTACGACGCGTGCCGGGAGGCCTCCGCGTCCTCGGAGCCCGGCTCGTGCTGGCCTTCTCAACCGGCAGGAAAAACAGTTCGATTCGCGGGGTGCCGACCTCTAGGGTCGGTCCCGTGGCAACGAAACTCAATCAGATCATCGCAGTAGAGAAAGGCGTCAAGTCCCGGGCGCATCAGGACCTGACCACCGCCCACCACGGACTGCAGAAGCCCGCCCTGCTGGCCGGCATCTCGCGTACCTACCAGCCGAAGGACGAGGAGGGCGAGCAGCTGCCGCCCGAGTCGACGCTGGTGCAGGTGAAGGCCGAGGACGTGCTGCGCGACACCGCGCGGACGCTGACCCGCCTCTTCGACGTCACCGCCACCAAGGACTGGGCGAACTGCGAGGCCCGCGCCGACATCACCGTCGACGGCCGGGTCCTGGTGAGCGACGTGCCGGTCGCGTATCTGCTCTTCCTGGAGAAGCAGCTGACGGACATCCTCACCTTCGTCCGCAAGCTGCCGGTGCTCGACGCCGCCGAGTCGTGGACGCAGGACCCGTCGACGGACGCGTGGAAGACCGAGCCGGTCCGCACGGTCCGTACGAAGAAGGTGCCGCGCAACCACGTCAAGGCGGAGGCGACCGAGAAGCACCCGGCGCAGGTCGAGGTGTACTACGAGGACGTGCCGGTCGGGTACTGGACGACCGTGAAGTTCTCCGGCGCGCTGCCCGCCCGGCGGGTGAACGAGCTGACCGAGCGGGTCGAGAAGCTCCAGCAGGCGGTGAAGTTCGCCCGCGAGGAGGCGAACGGCAGCGAGGTCACCGACCAGCGGGTCGGCGACGCCGTCTTCGGCTACCTTTTCGGATAGCCCCATGAACTCCCCGGCCGCGAGCGCGGCCGGGGTGCGCGAGGAGCGCAAAGCTGAAGCTGAGCCTTGTCGTGAAATCCGCGGTTCCAGTGGAGGTTCGAGTCCTCCTCCCGGCGCTCTTCGTCCATGCCGGGATAGCCCAAGCAGGCAGAGGCAGACCGCGATCAATCTCAGACTATTGCTCCAGACTCAGCATGCGCCGCTCATCGCCGGATCGACCGGGCCCGGGCCCTGGTGCGTCGAAATGCCAGTTCGAATCTGGTCCGCCGAGCTTCGATCGGCGGTGGTCCAACGGCAGGACGCGACGCAATGACGACTGACCCGGGTCCTCAAGTGCGCCGGCGTGTGAAGAGGAGCGGCATCGACAGGGTCCGGGGGCAGGCTACGCCCTCGGACCCGCCGCCGTTTCCGGCGGAGGAACGGCCCCGCTACTGGCGGTAGCTGCTCAGGAAGCGTCCGATGCGGCTGATCGCGGCGTCGAGGTCGTCCGCGTACGGCAGGGTCAGGATGCGGAAGTGGTCCGGGCGCGGCCAGTTGAAGCCGGTGCCCTGGACGACCTGGATCTTCTCCCGCAGCAGCAGGTCGAGGACGAACTTCTCGTCGTCGTGGATCCGGTGCACGGCGGGGTCGAGGCGCGGGAAGGCGTAGAGCGCGCCCTTCGGCTTGACGCAGGTGACGCCGGGGATCTCGTTGAGCTTCTCCCAGGCCCGGTCGCGCTGTTCGCGCAGCCGGCCGCCGGGAGCGGTGAGCTCGTGGATGGACTGCCGGCCGCCGAGCGCGGCCTGGATGGCGTACTGGGCGGGCGCGTTGGGGCACAGACGCATGGAGGCCAGCATCGTCAGGCCCTCCAGATAGCTCTTGGCGTGCTCCTGGGGGCCGGTGACCACCAGCCAGCCCGAGCGGAAGCCGGCCACCCGGTAGGTCTTGGAGAGGCCGCCGAAGGTGAGCACGACGAGGTCGGGGGCGAGGGAGGCGGTCGGGTAGTGCACGGCCTCGTCGTAGACGATCTGGTCGTAGATCTCGTCGGCGAAGACCATCAGGCCGTGGCGGCGGGCGAGGTCGAGGATGCCCTCGACGATCTCCTTCGGATAGACCGCCCCGGTGGGGTTGTTGGGGTTGATGACGACGACGGCCCGGGTGCGGTCGGTGATCTTCGACGCCATGTCGTCGAGGTCCGGGTACCAGTCGGCGGACTCGTCGCACAGGTAGTGCACCGGCTTGCCGCCGGCGAGGGTCGTGACGGCGGTCCACAGCGGGTAGTCCGGGGCCGGGATCAGGACCTCGTCGCCGTCCTCCAGGAGCGCCTGGGTCGCCATGGAGATGAGCTCGGAGACACCGTTGCCCAGGTAGACGTCGTCGACGTCCACGTCCGTCAGGCCCATCGACTGGTAGCGCTGGGCGACGGCGCGGCGGGCGGAGAGGATGCCACGCGAGTCGGTGTAGCCGTGCGCCCTGGGCAGCATCCGGATCATGTCCTGGACGATCTCCTCGGGCGCCTCGAAGCCGAAGAGCGCGGGGTTGCCGGTGTTGAGGCGCAGCACGCTGTGGCCCGCCTCCTCCAGGGCGTTGGCGTGTTCGATGACCGGGCCGCGGATCTCGTAGCAGACCTCGCTCAGCTTGCTCGACTGCCGGAACTCCATGCGCCGACCTCCCCAGAAGTGTTGTTGCTTGGTTTTACCAAGTTCGAGCTTGGAAAGTCCAACAACATGTCTAGACTGCGTCGCATGCCACCTCAGTCACGCCAGGCGCGTCCGTCCCGCCGCCGGAGCTACGACCAGTACTGCGCCGCAGCGCGCGCCCTCGACGCCGTCGGGGACCGGTGGACCCTGCTGATCGTCCGTGAACTCCTCGCCGGACCACGCCGCTACACCGATCTGCACGCCGATCTCCCGGGCGTCAGCACCGACATGCTCGCGGGCCGCCTCAAGGACATGGAAGGCGCCGAACTCGTCACCCGCCGACGGCTGCCGCCGCCCGTCTCCGCGTACGTGTACGAGCTGACCGAGCGCGGCCGGGCGCTGCTGCCCGTCCTGCGCGCGCTCGCCGCCTGGGGCGCGCCCGCCCTCGACGAACCCCGGCCGACCGACGCCGTCCGCGCGCACTGGTTCGCCATCCCGCTTCTCTCCGCCCTGGAGGGACTCGGCGCCCGGGTCGTCGGAATCACCCTGGACGAAGGGGAGTTCCACGTACGGACCGGGGACGGCGGTCAGCTGACGTACGGGGAGGGCCCGGCCGACGACGCCGACGTGCGGCTGCGGACCGACGTGGCGACCTGCCGGGCGCTCGCCGGCGGGCAGCTGACCCTGGCGGAGGCGGTCGAGGCGGGCCGCGCCGTCCTGGAGGAGCCGGCCCGAAGCTCCTGAGCGAAGGCCCTCGGCCGCCCTTCCCGGCCGCGACCCCGGGAGCGCCGGGGCGCGCCCCGTTTCCCCGAGCGCGGCCCCGAAGCGGCGAGCCCCTCGGGCGCTCCCGCCCCTACCCGCTGACCCGGGGCGTGCCGTCGTCCGTCGAGGAGCCGGCCGCGCGCCGCGCGACGCCCACCGGTCGGCCCTCCGCGGCGGAGGCCAGGGCGGCGGCGAGCCGGTCCCTGGCCTCCGTCTGCGCGGCGATCCGCGCGTCGAGCACCGCGAGCCGCTCGCGGGCGATCTCCAGGCCCCGGGCCGAGGGCGGCGCCGCCGGCACGTTCCCGTCGAGGCAGGCGGCGAACACGGCCACGTCGTCCAGCGTCAGGCCCGCGTCCAGGAAATGACGGATGTTGGACACCCGCACCACGGCACCCTCGTCGTACACCCGGTACCCGTTGTCCGCGCGCGTCGAGGAGATCAGCCCCGCCTGCTCGTAATGGCGCAGCGCCCGTGCCGTCGTCCCCGTCTGCCGGGCCAGTTCACCGATGCGCAAGGCCCCCACCTCCCCGCGCAGTCGTATCACGACACCAGGGCGCCTCCGTCGACGGGCAGCACCGTGCCCGTCAGATATCCCGCGTCCGGCGCGGCCAGCGCGGTGATCGCCCAGGCCACCTCCTCCGGGCGGCCGATCCGCCCCAGCGGGATGTGCGCCAGTTGCCACGCCCGTACCGCCTTCCGCTGCTCCGCATCGAGCCCCATGTGGTCGGCGATCGGCGTCTCGATCGCACCCGGCGCGACCGCCACCACCCGCACCCCGCGCGGCGCGAGCTCCACGGACCAGCAGCGGGTCAGCGTCTCCAGCGCGCTCTTCGTCGCCGGATAGACGGAGTTGCCGGGCCAGCCGCGCTGCCCGACCGTCGTGGTCACGTTGACCACGACGCCCCGGGAGGCCTCGAGAGCCGGCACGGCCGCCTGCGTGAGCAGGACCGGGGCCACGAGATTCGTCTCCAGGAGCGGGCCGATCACCTCACGGGCCAGCGTGCCGAGCGGACCGCCGCCCGCGACGCCCGCGTTGTTCACGAGCACGTCGAGCCGTCCGTACCCGTCGACCGCCGTGCGCACGATCTCCTCCGGCGCGCCCGGCGCCGTGATGTCCGCGACCAGCGGCCGGACCCCCGGACTCTCCGCCGCCGTCTCGTCGAGCGGCCCCGGCCTGCGCCCCACGGCGACCACCGTCGCCCCCTGGCGCGCGAAGGCCACGGCCGTCGCCCGGCCGATCCCGGTGCCGGCACCGGTGACGACGACGACACGACCGGTGCTCCGCTGCTGCGTGGTGCTGTCCATGCGGTGATCCTCGAACCCTGCCGCCAGTGGCAAGGTCAAGCCCGTGCGGCAGGATGGACGGATGCGACTCGAAGCGATCAGCTGGGAGCGTCTCACCGAGGCCGTGACCGAACGGGTCGACCGGGCCGCGCCCGGCGACGGCAGCGACTGGCTCAAGGTGGGCGTCGACGGCGCACCGGCCGCGCCGGGCGCGGAGTTCGCCGACCGGATCGCCGACGCGCTGCGGCTGCGCGGACGGTCCGTGCTCGTGGTCGCGACCGGCGGATTCCTGCGGCCGGCCTCGCTGCGCTTCGAGCACGGCAAGCAGGACCCCGACGCGTACTACACCGACTGGTACGACACCGGCGCGATGTGGCGGGAGGTGTTCGGCCCGCTGGAGCCGGGCGGCAGCGGGAAGGTGCTGCCCGACCTGTGGAACCCCGTCACCGACCGCGCCACCCGCAGTCCCGCGGTGCCGCTGCCGCCCGGCGGAGTCCTCGTCGTCCACGGCCCGTTCCTGCTGGGCCACTGGTACCCCTTCGACCTGAAGCTGCACCTGCGCCTCTCACCCGGCGCACTCGCCCGCCGCACCGACCAGCCCTGGACCCTGCCCGCCTTCAGGCGCTACGAGCAGGAGGTCGGCCCCGCCGACACGGCCGACGCCGTCATCCGCGCGGACGACCCCAGGCGCCCGGCCTGGACCGGCTTCCGGGACTAGGCGAGTAAGTCCGAAGTCTGGTCAGTCCTAAGGCCGCCCGCCCACCCGCGTCACCGCACGTGCCCCCGCCCGGCAGCCCGACTCGGCCGCGCGGATTGGGTCCGCGCCCGTGACCCGGGCGGCCAGGAAGGCGCCCGTGAAGGCGTCGCCCGCGCCCGTGGAGTCCACCGGGCGGGCCGGCGGGGCGGTCACGCGGGCCGTCACCTGGCCGTCGGCGGCGAGGACGGCGCCCGCCGCGCCCAGGGTGACCGCGACCACCGGGAAGCGCCGGCTGAGGGCCGCCGCGGCCGCGGCGGGGTCCGGAAGGCCGGTCAGGAAGCGGGCCTCGTCGGCGTTCGGCAGGAGACACTCCGCGCCGTCCACCGCGGCCAGGAACGGCGCCGCGCCCAGGT
Source organism: Streptomyces sp. NPDC053431 (assembly GCF_044544925.1). NCBI lineage: Bacteria > Bacillati > Actinomycetota > Actinomycetes > Kitasatosporales > Streptomycetaceae > Streptomyces > Streptomyces sp. NPDC053431. The sequence continues at coordinate 1,147,944 of NZ_JBITXX010000001.1, forward strand.
CCGCGAGGAAGCCCGCGGAGGCCGGGTCCACGCTCACCGGGACGCCCGCCGCGCCCGCGTCGCGCAGCACCCGCGCGGCCGTCTCGCGGCTCGGCGCGGCGAAGAACAGATAGCCGGACAGATGCACCCGGGCGACCCCGTCGAGCAGCGCCGGCGTCCAGTCACCGGGCGCGAGCCGCAGCGCCGCCCCGCTGTCCGTCAGGAACGTGCGCTCCGCGTCCGCGCCGACCAGCGCGATCACCGACGCGGTGGGCGCGTCCGGATCCGGGACGAGCGTCGGCCGTACGCCCGCCCGGCGCAGCGCCCGGTCGTGCCAGGACAAGGAGTCGGTGCCCACGCGGGCCAGCAGCCGGACGTCCGCGCAGCCCGAACGCGCCGCCCAGCAGGCCACGTTCGCCCCGGCGCCGCCCGGCAGCGTCCGGATCTCCGCCGCCGTGTCGGTCGCGGGCGCGAGCGGCGTGCGGTGCCGGGCCACGATGTCGGTGACGACGTCCCCGACGACCAGGAGCGCGCCGCGACCGGTCACGGCCTGCCGCGGTCGGCCGCCGCGACGAGGGCCGCGAGCCGCACGTTGCCCCGCACCGCCGCCAGGTTCGCCTCCAGGGACGCCCCTTGGGTGTGCACCGTCAGGTACTCCAGCAGGAACGGTGTCACGGCCTGCCCCGTGATCCCCTTCGCGCGCGCCTCCGCGAGACCCGCCGCGAGCACCCGGTCGTGGAGCGCCGGGTCGAGCTGCCGCTCGGCCGGGACGGGATTGCCGACGACCAGCGCCGCGCGCGGCCCGCCCAGCTCGTCCCGGGCGCGCATCACGCGGGCCACGTCCTCGGGGGACCGTACGGTCCAGTCGACGGGCTCGCCGGAGGAGGCGAGGTAGAAGCCGGGGAACCGGTCCGTCCCGTAGCCGACGACCGTCACCCCCAGGGTCTCCAGCCGCTGGAGGGTGGCCGGCACGTCGAGGATCGACTTCACCCCCGCGCACACCACCGTGATCCCGACCTGGGCGAGGAGACGCAGATCGGCGGACTCGTCCTGGGTCTCCGCCCACTCGCGGTGCACCCCGCCGAGGCCGCCGGTCGCGAAGACCCGTATGCCCGCGGAGTCGGCGAGCCAGGCCGTCGCCGAGACCGTGGTGGCCCCCGTCGTCCCGGTCGCGAGCGCCGGCGCCAGATCGCGATGGCCGAGCTTGCGCACCGACGGGTCCTCGGCGATCCGGGTCAGACCGGCCTCGTCCAGGCCGATCCGGGCCACCCCGTCGAGCACCGCGACGGTCGCGGGCACGGCCCCGCCCTCCCGCACCAGGGCCTCCAGCTCGCGGGCTACCGTCAGATTGCGCGGACGCGGCAGACCGTGGGCGATGATCGTCGATTCGAGCGCGACGACGGGGCGCCCCTCGTGGAGCGCCTCCCGTACCTCTTCGGACACCTGTGTGGGCATGGTGGATCTCTGGCGCGCCCGCCCGCCCCGCAAACCTCACCGGCGCACATCAGCCACAGCGCGGCAGCGGGGGCAGCCGGCCCGCGTCCACCACCTGGATCACCGCCCGGGCACCGGCCGTCTTGGCGTTCCCGACGCTGTACGCGACGGCCAGCGCGTTCCCGCCGGCCGCCGCGTAGCCGTACGCCGGGGTGATCCTCGTGTACGCGCCCGAGGCGAGATCGAGGGCGTACGAGGTCTCGGGGGTGCGCCAGGTGACGAGCCGTCCGGCGATCCGCAGCTGGTCCATACCGTCCACGGCGGGGGAACCGGTCACGGCGGCCGAGGGCCGGGCCTCGCCCGTCCGCCACACCATCAGCCGTGGCTCCGCCTCGCCCGCCACCCACGCCCAGGTCGTGCCGTCGGAGACGAGGGCGCGGACGTCACGCAGGGCGGCGACCGGCGGCGGTGGCGCGGCCGGGCGGCCGTCCCGGAGGGAGACGGCCGCCGGCCGGGTGTGCTCTCCGTCGGCCTCGCGCCACACCAGGAGGCCGCCCGCCGCGAACGGCGTGTCGAACACTCCCGTGTGCCACGCGCGCGCGTGCCCGCCGGCGGCCGGGGCGGCGAAGACCGTGGCCTTCCCGGCGCCGGTGCCCTGCGCCCACACCACGGTGCCGTCGTGGACGACCGGGCGGGGGAGCGGACCCGGCCGGTCGGCGCGGGCGAGCCGCCGGGTCGTCCCGGTGGCCAGGTCCGCCACGTACAGGCTCCACGGGCTGTCGAGGGTCCGGCCCTCCAGGACGGCGAAGGCGGCCCAGCGGCGCCCGTCGAAGTCGGCGGCGAGCAGCTGGTGTTCGACGGGATCGGCGAACCGGAGCAGCGTGTGTGCTGCCCGTTCGCCGCGGCGGACCAGGACGGCACGGCGCCCGCCGGAGCCGGTGGGGCCGCCCGCACCGGTCAGCTGGAGCGCCGTCCAGCCCGGGCCCGCCTCCGTGAGTACCGCCCGCTCCCCGGCCGGCGGGCGGTACGCGCCCGCCGCGAAGGCGGTGCGCCAGGCAGCCGGAGTCGCCACCTCGCAGGCCGCCGCCCGCGCGGGCGAACCGGCCGTGGCGGGTGGACCGGTGGGGGCGGGTGGACCGGTGGGGGCGGGCGGACCGGTGGGGGCGGGCGGCCTCCCGGCCCCGCCGGCCGAGCACCCCGCCAGCAGCAGGGCGCCCGTCAGGAGCGGGACCGGAAGGCACAGCGCCGCGCGGAGCCGTCGGCTACCAGACGTAGCCACGGCCGCCCATGATGGTGGTGATCGTGTCGGACGAGATGTGCGCCGACTTCGGCACCGACCCGGCCCACGAGATGACGCTGGTGCTGACCCCGCCGACCGGGTCGAGGTAGTTGACCTGCCCGGCCGCCGTGTCGGTGTTGTAGCCGTCGATCGCGACCCAGTGGAAGATCTCGATGTTGGGGTGACCCACGAGGTGCGGACCTCCCGGCACCTCCCAGGCGTTGCCCGCGATCGCGTAGTCGTTGTCGGTGTTGTGCGTGATGTGCTGCTTGAAGGTCGCCTTGTCGGTGGCGGTCGGGGTGTAGGGCAGCGCGTGCGGCACGTAACCGGCGCCGGGCAGGCGGTAGTTGAGGGCGTCCGCCATCGGGTAGCCGGTCGGGTCGGGCACGTTGATGTCGATGCCGTACCAGGCGGTGCCGCTCGAGTTCGTTCTCAGCAGGGTCGCCGCCTCCTGCTGCGAGCGGCCGCCGACCTCGTCGTGGGCGGACTGGGCGATCACCAGGGTGGCCGGGCCGCACCAGTAGGAGGTCTGCTGCGACTGGTGGATCGCGCCGGAGAGCTTGTAGCCGGTGAGGGCCTCCGGGGTGCCGAGCGGGAACGTCCGCTCGTACGTTCTCTCCGCGTCGATCTGCTTGGCGGCGGAGACGCTGCGCTGGGCCCGCGTCAGGCGCTGCGGCCCGAGGGTGTCGTGGACGGCCTTGTACCAGGCGCCCGGCGCGGGTTCGGCGCCGGCCGCGTGCGCCGGGGCGGCGGGGGCGGTTGGGGCGGCCGCGGCGACGGGCGCGGCCATGGCGGCGGTCAGCAGGGCCGCGGCGCCGAGCACGGCGGCACGGAGTCGAGTGGGGGGCATCGCACACTCCTGTCCGGGGTGGGGGGAGGGGAGGAAAGGGGACGGAGAAAAGAGGACGGGGAGGGGGGGAGCGGAGACGGGGAGCGGAGAGCGGGAACGGAAGGGGTCGCAGGTGGAGGTCGCCGGGGGACGGCGCGGACGCGCGTCCCGGTGGGGGAACTTGCGGGGAGTGTGACGCCTCCGTGGCACGCCTGTCAGCGGACGCGACGGGATCCCCCCGACCAACATTGGGCCCACCAAAGGCGCTGCCCCCGACCAGCGGCGACGTGTGCGGGCGACGCCCGCGCGGGGAGCGGTTTTCGGCGCCTCGGGGGACCCGATCTCGCCCGTACGGCCGAACGCGCCTCCCCGCTCGGCCGGGCGGACCCCTGCGGAATCGGTGCCGCGGAACGCGGTTCCGCACCGCCGGACCCCCGCTTCCGGCGCGGTCCCGCGGCAAACCCCCGCTGCGGATTCCGTCGCGCCGAGCGGACCGGAGAAGTGCCTGGTCGCAGCGGCGAAGGGAGCTCCTCGACCGACCGGGTCCCACCCCGTACGCGGCCCCCGAAGGCCCGCTACAGTCACCGCCCATGACCACTCACGCGCAGCCCTCGTTCGCCGTCCACATCCCCGACGCCGCCCTCGAGCCCGAGCCGCTCGACCCCGGCCAGATCGTCTCCGGCACCCCCGAGGTGACCGGCAAGGTCCTGTGGGAGTCGGCGGACGGCAAGCAGATCCGCGGCATCTGGCAGATCACCCCCGGCGTGGTCACCGACACCGAGGCGAACGAGCTCTTCGTCGTCGTCAGCGGCCGCGCCACGGTCGCGGTCGAGGGCGGCGAGACCCTGGAGATCGGCCCGGGCGACGCCTGTGTGCTGCGCGAGGGCGACCGCACCACCTGGACCGTGCACGAGACGCTGCGCAAGGCGTACCACATCAGCCTCTGAACCCCGCTTCAGGCGAGGCGAGTTCGAGAGCGCCGAACGGGCGTCAGAAGGCGCGTAAGAAGGCGCGTGACAAGACGCGTAACGACACGCGTAACGAGACGCGTGACGAGACGCGTGACAGGGCGCGTAAGAAGGGCGCCTCAGAAGCCGTCCAGGGTCTGGTAGGAAACTTTCCTGTCAGCTAGCATCCCGGGCGGCGGCTTGGCGCGGCGCCCGCTCCCGCTCTCCGGGGGAGCGGGCGTGACGCGCTCAGCGAGAGCTCTGACCCGGCCGCCACGCACGCGCACGCTCCGTGGCACACGCCGCGACGGGGCCGGCCCGCGCTGCCCGCACCGGTGCCCAGCTCTCACCCCTCTCAGGCAAGGGAGTCCCAGGTATGCACCTGAACGCCTCCGCCCCACCGCGCCGCACCACCACCCTGTCCCTGCTCCTCGCCGCCGTCCTGCTCCTCACCGGCGGCCTCGTCCTCGCCGCGACCGGCCGCGCCGACGCCGCCGACCCGCTCCTGTCCCGCGGCAAGCCCGCCACCTCGTCCTCCGACGAGGACGACTCGCTCACCCCCGACCGGGCCTTCGACGGCGACACGTCCACCCGCTGGGCCAGCGAGGAGGGTTCAGACCCCCAGTGGCTCCGGGTCGACCTCGGCGCGAGCGCCGCCGTCTCCCGCGTCCGCCTCAACTGGGAGGTCGCCTACGGCAAGGCCTACCGCGTCGAGATCTCCGCCGACGGCGCCACCTGGACCACGCTCGCCACCGAGACCGCCGGCAACGGCGGCACGGACGACTGGACCGGACTCAGCGGCAAGGGACGCTACGTCCGCGTCTACGGCACCGCCCGCGGCACCTCGTACGGATACTCCCTCTACGAGATGGAGGTCTACGGGACGCCCGACGGCACCACACCGCCCACCACCCCGCCGCCCACCAGCCAGCCGCCCACCACCGGCGCCTTCACCGTCGTCGCCGCCGGTGACATCGCCGCCCAGTGCACCGCCTCCAGCAGTTCCTGCGCCCACCCCAAGACGGCCGCGCAGGCCCAGCGGATCAACCCGAAGTTCTATCTGACGATGGGTGACAACCAGTACGACGACGCCCGGCTGTCCGACTACCGCAACTACTACGACAAGACCTGGGGCGCCTTCAAGGCCAAGACCCGGCCCGTCCCCGGCAACCACGAGACCTACGACCCGGCCGGTCCGCTCGCCGGCTACAAGTCGTACTTCGGGGCGATCGCCTACCCGCAGGGGAAGCCCTACTACAGCTACGACGAGGGCAACTGGCACTTCGTCGCCCTCGACTCCAACTCCTTCGACGACGCCGCCCAGATCCAGTGGCTCAAGGACGACCTCGCCCGCACCACCAAGGGCTGCGTCGCCGCCTACTTCCACCACCCGCTCTACTCCTCGGGCGGCCACGGCAACGACCCCGTCTCCAAGCCCGTCTGGGAGATCCTCTACGGCGCCAAGGCCGACCTCGTCCTCAACGGGCACGACCACCACTACGAGCGGTTCGCCCCGCAGGACCCGAACGGCCGGGCCACCGCCGACGGCATCGTCGAGATCGTCGGCGGCATGGGCGGCGCCGAGCCGTACCCCATCGAGACCGTCCAGCCCAACAGCCAGAAGCGGATCAGCGGCCCGTACGGGGTGCTGAAGCTCGACTTCACCGACACCACCTACACCTGGCAGTACGTCGGCACCGACGGCCAGGTCAAGGACACCGGCCCGACCTACACCTGCCACTGATGTACCTCGCGACCACCGGTCGCCGGGACGCGTCGCCCGCCCCCTCCGGGGCGCGGCGGCGCGTCTCCGCCACCGTCCTCGCCCTCGGCACGGTCAGCCTGGTCACCGACGTCTCCTCCGAGATGGTCACCGCCGTCCTGCCGCTCTACCTGGTCCTCGGCCTCGGCCTCACCCCGCTCCAGTTCGGCTTCCTGGACGGCCTCTTCACCGGCGCCACCGCCCTCGTGCGGCTCGTCGGCGGCCACGCCGCCGACCGCGGCGGACGCCACAAGGCCGTCGCCGGGATCGGCTACGCGCTCTCCGCCTGCTCCCGGCTGGGCCTGCTCCTCGCCGGCGGCGCGACCGGCGGGATCGCCGCCGCCCTCGCCGCCGACCGGCTCGGCAAGGGCATCCGCACCGCCCCGCGCGACGCCCTGATCACCCTCGAGAGCCCGCCCGACGGCCTCGGCCGCGCCTTCGGCGTGCACCGCGCCATGGACACCACCGGCGCCCTCCTCGGACCCCTGGCCGCCTTCGCGCTCCTGTGGGCCACCGCCGACGCGTACGACGCGGTCTTCGTCGTCAGCTTCTGCACCGGGCTGCTCGGGGTGCTCCTCCTCGTCGTCCTCGTACCCGGCGGACGACGGAAGCCCGTGGGCGCCCCCGCCCACCGCATGCGTGACCTCGCTGCCCCGCTCCGGCTGCCCGGCGTACGCCGGATCGTGCTCGGCGCCGCGCTCCTCGGCGCGGCCACCGTCGGCGACGCCTTCTTCTACCTGCTGCTGCAGCAGCGGACCGAACTGGCCGCCACCTGGTTCCCGTTCCTGCCGCTCGGTGCCTCCGCCGCCTACCTGCTGCTCGCCGTGCCGGCCGGGCGGCTCGCCGACCGCGTCGGTCGGCGCCGCCCCTTCCTGTACGGGCACGGGGCCCTGCTCCTGGCCCTCGGACTGCTCCTCGCCCCGGTGCCGGGAGCGCTGCTCCTCGTCGGTGTCCCGCTGCTGCTCGGCGTGTTCTACGCCGCCACCGACGGGGTCCTCATGGCGCTCACCGGACCGCTCCTGCCGCCCGCGCGACGGGCGAGCGGGCTCGCGCTCGTCCAGACCGCGCAGGCCCTCGCCAAGGTGGGCGCCGCGGCCGGCTTCGGGGCCGCCTGGACCCTGTGGGGGCCGACGACCGCGCTCCTCCTCGGCCTCACCGGACTCACGGCGGCCCTGTGCGGCGCGGCCCGCCTGCTGCCGGCCGAGCCGCCCTCCGGATCCGCACCGTCCCCTGCGAAGGAGGCCTCCTCATGACCGCCGTGACCGCCCCGAACCGGCGCCGCCTGTGGGCGCTGGTCCTCGGTGTCCTGCTGCTCGCCGGCGGTGCCACCGGGTACACGCTGCACGCCGCCGCGGGCCGCCCCGGCGCCGCCGGCGCGACGGCCGACGCCGGCTTCACCCTCGACACCGGCTCCCCGGGGGCGCTCTGGTTCCGCGACACCGCCACCGGGCGCGTCGCCCGCCAGGAGCCGGGCGCGCCCGGGAACCGGGTGGCGCTCGGGCCCCGCTGCGACCGCTTCCACGCCGCCGCGGCCACCGCGCTCTGCCTCCAGCTGCGGCCCGGGGTACCGGCCCGCTCGTACGTGCTCGTCCTCGACCGGAGCCTGCGCGAGGTGCGTCGGATGAGCCTGCCCGGGATCCCCAACCGGGCCCGGGTCTCCGCCTCCGGCCGCGTCCTCGCCTGGACCACCTTCGCGAGCGGCGACTCCTACGCCACCTCCGCGTTCTCCACCCGGACCTCGATCCTCGACCTGCGCACCGGCTATCTGATCAAGAGCATCGAGCAGATCCCGCTGACCCTGGACGGGCGCCGCCACCACGCCCCCGACGTCAACTACTGGGGCGTCACCTTCGCCCGCGACGACAACCGCTTCTACGCCACCGTCGCGACCCAGGGGCACACCTACCTGGTCGAGGGCGACCTGAGGAAGTGGTCGGCGCGGGCGCTGAAGGAGAACGTCGAATGCCCGTCGCTGTCGCCGGACGGCACCCGCGTCGCCTACAAGAAGAAGGTCTCCACCGACCCGCGCGCACCCTGGCGCCTGCATGTCCTCGATCTCGCGACCCTGCGCGAGCACCCGCTCGCCGAGGCGCGCTCCGTCGACGACCAGGCGGCCTGGACCGGCCCGGACACCGTCGCCTACGCGTACGAGGGCGCGGTGTGGACCGTGCCGGCCGACGGCACGGGCGCGCCGCGGCGGGTGGCGCCGGGGGCGACGTCCCCGGTGGTGCCGAGATGAGCGGGCGCGCGCGCCTCAGGCCCGCCGCACCGCGCCGCGCACCGCGAGCAGCGTCATGGGCAGCAGCAGGCACGCGCCGACGGCGTTCAGCCAGCCGTATCCCGCCTGCGAGACGATCAGGCCGGCCGCAAGGCCGCCGACACCGGCCGAGGTGTTCATGATGAAGTCCGAGAGGCCCTGGACGGCGGCCCTGGCCGCCGTCGGGACGGAGTCGGTGAGCAGGGCCGAGCCCGAGACGAGGCCGGCCGACCAGCCCAGGCCCAGCACGAACAGGCCGAGCGCGACCTGCCCGTGGCTCGCTCCCCCCGTGCCCGCGAGCAGCGCGGCCACCGAGATCAGGGCCACCGCGAGGCCGATCACCGTGAGCCGCCCGAGCCGGTCGGAGAGCCAGCCCATGACGGGCGAGAACGCGTACATGCCGGCGATGTGCCCGCTGATCACCAGGCCGATCAGCCGGATCCCGGCGCCGTGGTGGCTGAGCGCGACCGGCGTCATCGACATGATCGACACCATCGCGGTGTGCGAGCCGGCCACGGTCACCAGGGCCAGCCGGGCGCGCGAGGATGCCCGTACGGCCCGCATCCCGGCCCTCAGCGAGCGCCCGTCGGCCGCGGCGGCCTCCTCGGGGCCGGCCAGCGCCCGGGCGGTGAGCAGCGGGTCGGGCCGCAGCAGCAGCGCCACCATCACGGCGGAGCACACGAACACACCGGACGCCCAGACGAAGGGCCCGGCGGCGGCCGGGATGCCGAGGCCGGCCACGCTCTCGCCGGCGGGAGCGGCCACGTTGGGCCCGAGAACGGCGCCGATGGTGGTGGCCCACACCACCGTGGAGATGGCCCGGGCCCGCCGGTCCGGCTCCGCGAGGTCCGCCGCGGCGAACCGGGCGGCGAGGTTGGCCGAGGAGCCGGCCCCGAAGCCCACGAGGCCGACCAGGAGCAGCGGGAAGCTGCCGAGGACCGCGCCGAGGACGACGACGCCCGCGCCGAGGGCCCCGACGAGATAGGCCAGGACAAGCCCGGCGCGCCGGCCCCGGCGGCTCATCAGCGAGGCGAGCGGCATGGCGAGCAGCGCCGGCCCGGCCACGGTGGCCGTGGACGCCAGACCCGACAGCGCCTCCGTGCCGCTCACCTCCTTCGCGAGGACCGCGGAGAGGGCCACCCCGATGGCGATGCCGAGTCCGCCGAGGATCTGGGTGGCGATCAGCACCGCCCGGACGCGGCGGCGCAGGGCCGGCAGCCCGGCGGGGGAGACGGGGGCGGATATCGCGGTCGACGGAGGGGCGTCAGGAGCGTCGGGCACGTGGGTCACTGACGCATAGTGCCAGCCGTCCCACCAGGTGGGAACGCCCGGGCCGCCGGCCCTCGGCCGTCCGCCGGCTCCGACCGGGGCCGTTCAGAAGAGCGGTTCCGGCAGCACCCCCTCCAGGGCCAGGAGTCTCCGCTTGGTCTCCAGGCCCCCGCCGAAGCCGCCGATCCCGCCGTCGCTCTCCACCACCCGGTGGCAGGGCACCACCACCGGCAGCGGGTTCGACCCCATCGCCGCGCCCACCGCCTGCGCGGCCGCGGGCTGTCCGACGCGGCGTGCCAGGTCCCCGTACCCCACCACCGTGCCGTACGGGACGCCGTCCGCCAGCTCGCGCAGCACCTGGCGGTTGAATCCGGTCACCAGCGTCCAGTCCAACTTGACGTCGAAGCTCCGCAGCCTCCCGTCGAAATACGCCCCGAGCTGCCGGATCGGCTCGGCGAGCCGGCCCTCCGCGCTCTCCACGAGCTCCCCGCCGAGCGCCCCGGCCAGCCGCTCCAGGGCCCGCTCCCGCACCCGTCCGCCGGCGTGGAAGACCACGCTCACCAGACCCCGATCGGTCGCGGCGAGCAGCAGTGGGCCTATGGCGCTGGGCACCACGGCCCACTCCACCCGCCCCACCGACACCTCCGTCACCGGCTTCTCACGCTCCATGCCGATCACGGTACGACCCGGCACCGACAACCGGGCAGATCAATTCCCTGACCCCGTGGCCGGAGGGCCGCACCGGGCGCCATAATCCGGTAGCACTACTCAGCGGTACCGACTGTTTTCGGACGACGTTGCACCAGGGGTGGAGGACAGACGCTCATGCAGGGCACGGTCGACGGATTCAGCTACGGACTCGTCACGCCGGTGGCGGCCTTCCTCATGGCCTGCCTGGGCGGAGCGCTGGGCCTGCGCTGCACCACGAGATCACTGCGCCACGACGACACCTTCAAGGCGGGCTGGCTCGCCCTCGGCGCCACGTCCATCGGCACCGGCATCTGGACCATGCACTTCATCGCCATGATGGGTTTCAGCGTCCAGCAGGCCCCGATCAGCTACGACCTGCCCATCACCTTCGCCAGCCTGGGCGTCGCCGTCGTCATGGTCGGCATCGGCATCTTCATCGTCGGCTACCGCGGCGCCACCGCGCTCACCCTGGTCACCGGGGGCACCATCACCGGCCTCGGCGTCGCGACCATGCACTACCTGGGCATGGCCGGGATGCGCCTGCACGGACAGATCGAGTACGACACCCCGACCGTCGCCCTGTCCGTCGTCATCGCCGTCGTGGCCGCCACCGCCTCCCTGTGGGCCGCCGTCTCCGTCCACGGCTTCGCGGCCAGCCTCGGTGCGAGCCTGGTGATGGGGCTCGCGGTCAGCGGCATGCACTACACCGCCATGGCGGCCGTCGACGTCCGGCTGCACGGCACGACCGCCCCGGCCGCCACCGGCGACAGCGCCACCTCGCTCCTGCTGCCCCTGCTGATCGGACCGGCCGTCTTCCTGCTGCTCGCCGCCGTCGTGGTCATGTTCGACCCGCTGCTCGTCATGGGCGAGCCCGACTGGCAGAAGCCCAGCGCCCGCGGCGGCTACCGCCACGGCGCCCCCGGAGTGCCCGCCCCGCGCCGCGCCCCGGCCTACGGGGAGCCCGCGAACTGGTCCTCCGCCCGGCCCGCCGCCCGCACCGGCCGCAGGACCGTCCAGCGCGACGCGTACCGCTCCCAGGACTGGTGAACCACCCCGCACGACCCGGGGCCGGGGCCGATCACCCTCCGGCTGTCAGTGCCGGGTCGTACGGTGGTTGCATGCGGCCCGTTTCCAAGATCGAACGTACGGTGGCGCCCTTCGAGGTCGTCAGCCCCTACCAGCCCAGCGGCGACCAGCCGGCGGCCATCGCCGAGCTCGACCGCCGCATCCGCGGCGGCGAGAAGGACGTCGTGCTGCTCGGCGCCACCGGCACCGGCAAGTCGGCGACCACCGCCTGGATGATCGAGAAGCTTCAGCGCCCCACCCTCGTGATGGCGCCGAACAAGACCCTGGCCGCCCAGCTGGCGAACGAGTTCCGCGAGCTCCTGCCGAACAACGCGGTCGAGTACTTCGTCTCGTACTACGACTACTACCAGCCCGAGGCGTACGTCCCGCAGTCGGACACCTACATCGAGAAGGACTCCTCCATCAACGAGGAGGTCGAGCGGCTGCGCCACTCCGCGACCAACTCGCTGCTGACCCGCCGCGACGTGGTCGTGGTCGCCTCCGTCTCCTGCATCTACGGCCTCGGCACGCCGCAGGAGTACGTGGACCGCATGGTCTCCCTCAAGGTCGGCGACGAGATCGACCGCGACCAGCTGCTGCGCCGCTTCGTCGACATCCAGTACACGCGCAACGACGTGGCGTTCGCCCGCGGCACCTTCCGGGTCCGCGGCGACACCATCGAGATCTTCCCGGTCTACGAGGAGCTCGCCGTCCGCATCGAGATGTTCGGCGACGAGATCGAGGCGCTCTCCACCCTCCACCCGCTCACCGGCGAGGTCATCAGCGACGACCGGCAGCTGTACGTCTTCCCCGCCAGTCACTACGTCGCCGGCCCCGAGCGCATGGAGCGGGCGGTCAACGACATCGAGCGCGAGCTGGAGCAGCGGCTCAAGGACCTCGAGAAGCAGGGCAAGCTGCTGGAGGCCCAGCGGCTGCGGATGCGCACCACGTACGACATCGAGATGATGCGCCAGATCGGCTCCTGCTCCGGCATCGAGAACTACTCGATGCACTTCGACGGCCGCGAGCCCGGCTCCCCGCCCAACACCCTCCTCGACTACTTCCCCGAGGACTTCCTGCTGGTCATCGACGAGTCGCACGTCACCGTCCCGCAGATCGGCGCCATGTACGAGGGCGACGCCTCCCGCAAGCGCACCCTGGTCGACCACGGCTTCCGGCTGCCCTCCGCGCTCGACAACCGCCCGCTGAAGTGGGAGGAGTTCCAGCAGCGGATCGGCCAGACCGTGTATCTCTCCGCCACCCCCGGCACCTACGAGCTGTCTCGCTCGGACGGCTTCGTCGAGCAGATCATCCGCCCGACCGGCCTCGTCGACCCCGAGGTCGTCGTCAAGCCCACCGAGGGCCAGATCGACGACCTGGTGCACGAGATCCGGCTGCGCACCGAGCGGGACGAGCGCGTCCTCGTCACCACGCTCACCAAGAAGATGGCCGAGGACCTCACCGACTACTTCCTCGAACTGGGCATCCAGGTCCGCTATCTGCACAGCGACGTCGACACCCTGCGCCGCATCGAGCTGCTGCGCGAGCTGCGGGCCGGCGAGTACGACGTCCTCGTCGGCATCAACCTGCTCCGCGAGGGCCTCGACCTGCCCGAGGTCTCCCTCGTCGCGATCCTCGACGCCGACAAGCAGGGCTTCCTGCGCTCCGGCACCTCGCTGATCCAGACCATCGGCCGCGCCGCCCGAAACGTGTCCGGCCAGGTGCACATGTACGCCGACACCGTCACCCCGGCGATGGCCCAGGCCATCGACGAGACCAACCGGCGCCGCGAGAAGCAGGTCGCGTACAACACGGCCAACGGGATCGACCCGCAGCCGCTGCGCAAGAAGATCAACGACATCGTCGCGACCATCGCGCGCGAGGAGGTCGACACCGAGGAGCTGCTCGGCTCCGGTTACCGCAAGGGCAAGGACGGCAAGGGCGCCAAGTCCCCGGTCCCCTCGCTCGCCGCCCACGCACCGAAGGGCAAGGGGGCGAAGGCGGGTGCGACCGTCGAGCTCGGCGACCGCCCGGCGACCGAACTGGCCGGAATCATCGAGGAGATGACCGACCGGATGAAGGCCGCCGCCGCCGAGCTGCAGTTCGAGGTCGCCGCCCGGCTCCGCGACGAGGTGTCCGAGCTGAAGAAGGAACTGCGCCAGATGAAGGAGGCCGGTCTCGCCTGACCCGCCCGCCCCACGCCCCGCGCGGACCGGCCCGGTGTGTTGCAAGACCGACACAAAACCGGGCCTGTCCGGGCAGGTTGTCAGTGCCTCTGCGTAGGGTGCTGCTCACACCGATGAGAGGGGCAGCGCGTGACGGTCAACATGACCAAGGGGCAGGCCATCAGCCTGGAGAAGAAGGACGGAGGGAGCCTGACCTCCGTGCGGATGGGTCTCGGTTGGCAGGCGGCGCCCCGCCGCGGCCTGTTCGGCTCGCGCACGCGTGAGATCGACCTGGACGCCTCCGCCGTCCTCTTCGCCGACAAGCAGCCGGTCGACGTGGTCTTCTTCCGTCACCTCGTCAGCGACGACGGCTCCGTCCGCCACACCGGCGACAACCTGGTCGGCGGCGCGGGCCAGGGCGGCGACGACGAGTCGATCCTGGTGGACCTCCAGCGGGTCCCGGTCCACATCACCCAGATCGTGTTCACGGTGAACTCCTTCACCGGCCAGACCTTCCAGGAGGTGCAGAACGCGTTCTGCCGCCTCGTGGACGAGACCAACGGCCAGGAGCTCGCCCGCTACACCCTGAACGGCGGCGGCCAGTACACGGCCCAGATCATGGCCAAGGTGCACCGGGCCGGCGCGGGCTGGCAGATGACTGCCCTGGGCAACCCGGCCAACGGCCGCACCTTCCAGGACCTGATGCCGTCGATCCTCCCGGTCCTCTGACCTGACCGGGACGGGGCCCCGAGCGGGCCCCTTCAGCACAGCCACGCGCACGGAGAGACGGAGCAGATGACCGCCGAGCTGGTCCGGGGGCAGAACCACCCCCTGCCCCACACCCGCCTGGAGATCCGGGTCTCGGCCGGTCATCCGGTCGTCGCCGCGGCCACCCTGGGCGACGAGCAGGGCCGGATCGCGGGGGCCGAGGCCGTCGCCCACCCCGGCGCCGCCGCGCTGCCCGGGGTCGAGGTGCCCCGGCAGGCCGCGACCGAGCACCGGCTCGCCGTCGACCTGGAGGCCGTACGGGACGCCGTCCACCGGGTCTCCGTCCTCCTCGCCCTGCCCGTCGGCGTGGACGGCCCCGACCGGTTCGGCGCCTCGGCCGCCCCCGTCGTGACCGTCACCGGCCCCGACGGCACGGGCATCGCGGGCTACACGATCACCGGACTCGACCGCGAGTCCGCGCTCGTCGCCCTGGAGCTCTACCGCCGCCAGGGCGCCTGGAAGGTGCGGGCCGTCGGCCAGGGCTACGAGGGCGGGCTCGCGGCGCTCCTCGCCGACCAGGGCCTCGACCGCCCCGCCGAGCTCGCCGGTTCCGTCCTGGAGGCGGTCGCCCAGGGCCTGGCCCGCTCGGTCGCCGCACCGCCGCCGCGGGTCCCGGAGGCGGACCGCGTCCGCCGGCCGGCCCAGGCCCAGGCACAGGCACAGGCCCACGCCCAGCCTCAGTCCCCGGCGCAGCCCCACACTCCGGCCCAGTCCGCGACCCAGGGACAGCCCCAGGTCCCGGCGCAGCCCGCAAGCCTGGGGCAGCCCCAGGTCCCGGCGCAGCCCGCGACCCCGCCCGCGCCGGCCGCGTCGCCGGCCCCCGCCGGCGGGCCCGTCGACTACACCCACCCGGGCCGCCGACCGGCCCCCGCCGCCGCCCCGCCGCCGCAGGACCCGGCGCCCACCGCGTATCCGACCCCGGTCGCCGGGGACGCCACCGGCTGGTCGATGGACGAGCGGCTCTACAACCAGGTGTGGGGCATGTTCGAGGACCTGGCCCGCACGACCGCCGCGTACCGCAGCGCCTGCCAGTTCGCCGAGTCCCGGCTCGACCAGGAGCTCGACCGGGCCCTGTCGGACCCCCGCAACCGGATCGGCGGGGCCGGTGACGCCGCCCGGGCCGAGGCCAAGGCCAGGCACGACGAGCTGACCGCCCGCGCCCAGGAGGCCCTGGATCGCGACCTCGCGCAGCTCGCCGCCGAGTCCGAGGTGGTCGAGCCCGCGCTGCCCGCCGCCTACGCCCGCTGGGACAGCCCCGTCTGGCAGGCCTACCGGGTGCCCACCGAGGCGCCGATGGCGGTGCGCCTCGGCGACCTCCACCTGCCCGAGCGGACCGGCCTGCGCATCCCGTTCCTGGCCCGGCTGCCCCTGACCCGGGGTCTCTGGGTGGACTCGGGGCGCGGCCACTCCGAGGCCGCCGGACTCCTCGACGACGCCGAGCTGCGCCGGCTGGCCCTGGACAGCGCCGTCGCGCACGCCGTGCGGCTGCTCGCCGTGCACCCGGCGGACGACTTCCGGGTGCGGGTGATCGACGCGGCCGGCGCGGGCGCCGCCGCGTTCGCGCCGCTCGTCGAGTCGGGCGTCCTCGCCGCCCCGCCGGCCGCCGGAGCGGCCGGGGTCTCCGCCGTCCTGGCGCAGCTCACGGAGCGGGTCGACCTGCTGCAGATGGCGCTGCGGGCGGGCGCGTCCGAGGACCTGCCGCCGGGTCTGGACACGGCCGAGGAACTGCTGATCGTGCACGACTTCCCGCACGGCTTCGACGACCGCGCGGTCACCCAGCTGCGCTATCTCGCCGACGAGGGCCCGGCGGTCGGCACCCATCTGCTGATGATCGCGGACCGGGAGGAAGCGGCGGCGTACGGGCCGGTGCTCGACCCTCTGTGGCGGTCCCTCACACGGCTCACGCCGGTGCCCGACGACCACCTCGCCGATCCGTGGGTCGGCCACGCCTGGACGTACGAGCCGCCGGCCTTCCCGGCGGGGAGCGGGGTGCTGCGGCAGGTGCTCGCGCAGCTGTCCGACGCCCGCGGGCAGGGACGGCCGTATCGTCGCTGACCAGCGGTTTTGGGTATGCTTTACCCTTCCCTTTACCTTCCCTTGGTTCTTCGGGTAGTGTTCTTGGTGCGGAGGGGAGTACTCCCTATACGCGGCGTACCCGTCAATACGGACAGGTCGGACACCTGATCCCGGGGCGCCGGCCCGGCCGTCCCCCGGGTGGAAGAGACCTCCGGCTACGACGAGGCTGATCATCAGCCGTACGACGCCGGAGGCGCAGTGGACGTTTCTGTGACCCTGTGGGTGCTGACCATTCTCGGTCTGGGCGCCCTGATCGCGGTCGACTTCCTCATCGGACGCAAGCCGCACGACGTGTCGGTCAAGGAGGCCGGCATCTGGACGGTCGTCTGGATCGTCCTCGCCGCGCTGTTCGGCCTGGGGCTGCTGCTCTTCGGCAACAGCCAGGCCTCGGGCGAGTTCTTCGCCGGATTCATCACCGAGAAGTCGCTCAGTGTCGACAACCTCTTCGTCTTCGTCCTGATCATGGCGAAGTTCTCGGTGCCCTCCCACCTCCAGCAGCGCGTGCTGCTGGTGGGCGTGCTGATCGCCCTGGTGCTCCGCGCGATCTTCATCGCCGCCGGCGCCGCGATCATCGCGAGCTTCTCCTGGGTCTTCTACCTCTTCGGCGCGTTCCTGATCTACACCGCCTGGAAGCTCATCCAGGAGGCGCGCGCGGACGAGGAGGAGGACGAGTTCGAGGAGAACCGTCTCCTCAAGTCGATCGAGAAGAAGTTCGGCGTCGCCGACCGCTACCACGGCACCAAGCTCCTCATCCGTGACCACGGCAAGCGGGTGCTGACCCCCCTGATGGTGGTCATGCTCGCGATCGGCACCACCGACGTGCTGTTCGCCCTCGACTCCATCCCGGCGATCTTCGGCCTCACCCAGGACCCGTACATCGTCTTCACCGCCAACGCCTTCGCCCTGATGGGTCTGCGGCAGCTGTACTTCCTCATCGGCGGCCTGCTGAAGAAGCTGGTCCACCTGAGCTACGGCCTGTCCGTGATCCTCGGCTTCATCGGCGTGAAGCTGGTGCTGCACGCCCTGCACGAGTCCGGGGTGCACGTGCCCGAGATCTCCATCCCGGTCTCGCTCGCGGTCATCTGCGGCGTCCTCGTCATCACCACGATCACCAGCCTCGTCGCGTCGAAGAAGCAGGCCCGGCGCGAGGCCGACGAGGCGGTCGGGACGGCCGGATCCCTGGCGGGCGACGGGGCCGGCGAGTCCGAGAAGGACGGCGTCCGGGCCTGACCCGGCCGCGAGGGCCGGTGCGAGCGGCACACAGCCGCCCGCACCGGCCCTTCACCGTGTCCGGCCGTCCGGCTTGCCGGCTGTCCGCCGCACCGGCCCTTCGCCCGTGACCGCTCGCCGCTATACCGGCTCGGGCGCCGGCTCCGGGGCCGGGCGCGCGGTCCGCTCCGGCAGGGTCTCCGGGAGCAGCGCGAAGCAGCCCAGGCTCACCAGGGCCACGACCGTCAGATAGGCGGCCACGCCCCAGGGCGGCCCCGAGCCGCCGTCCGAGACGGCCGTCGCCACGAGCGGGGTGAGCGCCCCGCCGAGCACCCCGGCCAGGTTGTAGCCGACGGCCGCGCCGGTGCAGCGCACCCGCGGTTCGTAGAGCTCCGGGAGGTACGCGCCGACCACCGCGAACATCGTGATGAAGGCCAGCAGCGAGCCGAGGAAGCCCAGGAACATCAGCGGCGGGCGCCCGGTGTGCAGCAGCGCCACCATCGGGAACATCCACAGCGCCGAGCCCGCGCAGCCGGCCAGGCACATCGTGCGGCGGCCGAAGCGGTCGCCGAGCAGCGCCAGGAACGGGGTCACCGCCCCCTCGATCGCGACCGCCGCCATCACGCAGGTCAGCATGACCGTGCTCGACACCCCCAGCCGCTCGGTGCCGTAGGCCAGGGCCCAGGTGGAGACCGTGTAGAAGACGGCGTAGCCGACGGCCAGCGCGCCCGCGGTGAGCAGGACGAGCCGCCAGTGCCCGCGGACGACCTCCTTCAGCGGCGCGGTCGCCCGCCGCCCCTCGGCGGCCAGCTCCTCGAACCGCGGGGTCTCCGCGAGCGAGGAGCGCAGGCCGAGCCCGGCGGCGGCGAGCAGCCCGGCCGCCCAGAACGGCACCCGCCAGCCCCAGGAGCGGAACTCCGCGTCGCTCAGCCCGGCCGTCAGGGCCAGCATCACCCCGTTGGCCAGCAGGAAGCCGACCGAGGGGCCGATCTGCGGGAAGCTCGCCCAGAGCGCCCGCCGGCCCGCCGGGGCGTGCTCGGCGGTGAGGAGCACCGCGCCGCCCCACTCCCCACCGAGGCCGAGCCCCTGGAGGAAGCGCAGGACGAGCAGCAGCACGGGCGCGGCGATGCCGATCGTCTCGTAGCTCGGGACGCAGCCGACCGCGACGGTCGCGCCGCCGGTGAGCAGCAGTGAGGCGAACAGGACCGGGCGCCGGCCGTGGCGGTCGCCGACGTGGCCGAAGAGGACCGAGCCCAGGGGGCGGGACACGAAGCCGACGGCGAACGTGCCGAAGGCGGCGAGGGTCCCGGCGACGGGGGAGAAGGTCGGGAAGAAGAGCGGGCCGAGCACGAGCGCGGCGGCGGTCCCGTAGACGAAGAAGTCGAAGAACTCGATGGCCGTGCCGACGAGCGAGGCGGCGGCGAGCCGCCCCATGGAAGGCGACGGGCGGGCCGCGGGCGGCGACGGAGCGTGACTGTGGCGCATGTCGCGCCAACTACCCGTCCGCCGCCCGGGTTACGGGGGCGCGCGGTGGCACCCCCGGGCTCGGCGCCCGCGCGCGGAGGTCACCAGCCGCGCTCGCGCCACTCCGCGAGGTGCGGGCGCTCGTCACCGAGCGTGGTGTCCCTGCCGTGGCCCGGGTAGATCCAGGTCTCGTCCGGGAGCACGTCGAAGAGCTTGGTCTCCACGTCGTGGATCAGGCTCGCGAAGGCCTCCGGGTCCTTCCAGGTGTTCCCGACCCCGCCCGGGAAGAGGCAGTCGCCGGTGAAGACGTGCGGGTGCCCGTGCGGGTCGTCGTAGATCAGCGCGATCGAGCCGGGGGTGTGCCCGACGAGCCGGCGGGCGGTGAGCTCTACCCGGCCGACGGTGATCGTGTCGCCGTCCTCCACGAGCTCGTCGGTCCCGACGGGGATGCCCACCGCGTCGTACGCCCCCGCGTAGGTGCGGGCGCCGGTGGCGGCGACGACCTCGGCGAGGGCCTGCCAGTGGTCACCGTGCTGATGGGTGGTGACGACGGACGCGATGCCGTCGTCACCGATCAGGGTGAGGAGGGTGCCGGCCTCGTTCGCCGCGTCGATCAGGAGCTGCTCGCCGGTGGCCCGGCAGCGCAGCAGATACGCGTTGTTGTCCATCGGGCCGACCGCGACCTTCGAGATCATCAGGTCGGTCAGCTCGTGCACGTCGGCGGCCCCGCCGACCTTCACCACTCCGCTGTACGTCATGGCCTCAGCCTAGCCCCGGGTGCCGATGGCCGGCGGGGGCGACCCGGGGCGGCAACTGCGGTTACAGCGGCGGGAGCTCGGGCAGGCCGTCGCCGGCAAGGACGGCGAGACGGGCGCCCTTGTCGCCGCGGCCGGACAGCCAGCCGAGCAGCTCGGCGGCCGTTCCGCCCAGGACGACCGGGGTGCCCTCGGCGCCGCCGGTGTGCCAGGTGGGGTCGCCCTCGGCGGACCCGAGCCGCAGGGTCACCGGAGGCACCTCGGGGCGGCCGGACCAGCGGTCGGCGAGGAACGCGATCTCGCGCAGCAGGAACTCCTCCGGGAGGTCCTCCAGCTCGTAGCCGGCGTCCAGGTCGACGTGGTGCAGGTCCACCTCGACCCAGCGGCGGAACGGCACCCGGGCCGCCTGGTCGGTGACGCCGTTGCGCAGCTCCACCACGCGCTCCCAGTCGGCGGGCTCGCGGCACACCTCCTCGAAGCGGTCGGCGGTGGCACGCAGGTCGGCGAGCTGCACGTCGAGGGGCCGGCCGGCGTCCCGCTCGATGTCGGCGTCGCGGGTCTCGGCGTCCTTGTACATCGGCAGGCCCTGGAGGACGTTCACGAGCGCGTCCGCGTTGCGGGCCAGGTGGGCCAGGACGTGGCCCCGGGTCCAGCCGGGAAGCCGTGACGGCGCGGTCAGCGCCGCGTTGTCCAGGGAGGCGGCGGCGGACAGCAGCCGGTCGGTCGCTGCGCGCACGGAGGCGATGTCAGACACATGGTCGATCATGGGGCCGACCCTAGGGGGTGGGAGGCCGGTCCGGCCAGAGGCTCCGGGGCTCCGACCAGGGGCGGAAGCGGCGGGCGGCCACTCGTTCGGGTGAAGCGGGCGGCGAGCGGCCGGAAATCGAATGTGCGTGCTATAAGCTCGATGGAAGCATCCGGCATCCTTGGTTGTTGGGTGTTCAGGCACATCCGCTCTCTCAAGAAAGGTGCGGACCGGCGTGACCGACCGTCTCATCGTTCGTGGCGCTCGCGAGCACAATCTCAAGAACGTCTCGCTCGACCTGCCCCGTGACTCGCTCATCGTCTTCACCGGGCTCTCCGGGTCGGGCAAGTCGTCCCTCGCGTTCGACACGATCTTCGCCGAGGGGCAGCGCCGGTACGTCGAGTCGCTCTCCTCCTACGCCCGGCAGTTCCTCGGCCAGATGGACAAGCCGGACGTCGACTTCATCGAGGGTCTGTCGCCCGCGGTCTCCATCGACCAGAAGTCGACCTCGCGCAACCCGCGCTCGACGGTCGGCACGATCACCGAGGTCTACGACTACCTCCGTCTGCTCTTCGCGCGCATCGGCAAGCCGCACTGTCCCGAGTGCCGCCGCCCGATCTCCCGCCAGTCGCCGCAGGCCATCGTCGACAAGGTCCTGGAGCTGCCCGAGGGCAGCCGCTTCCAGGTCCTCTCGCCGCTGGTGCGCGAGCGCAAGGGCGAGTTCGTCGACCTGTTCGCCGACCTCCAGACCAAGGGCTACAGCCGCGCCCGGGTCGACGGGAAGACGATCCAGCTCAGCGAGCCGCCGACGCTGAAGAAGCAGGAGAAGCACACGATCGAGGTGGTCATCGACCGCCTCACCGTGAAGGACGGCGCCAAGCGCCGCCTCACCGACTCGGTCGAGACCGCGCTCGGCCTCTCCGGCGGCATGGTCGTGCTCGACTTCGTCGACCTCGCCGAGGACGACCCCGAGCGCGAGCGGATGTACTCGGAGCACCTCTACTGCCCGTACGACGACCTCTCCTTCGAGGAGCTGGAGCCCCGCTCCTTCTCCTTCAACTCGCCCTTCGGCGCCTGCCCGGACTGCACCGGCATCGGCACCCGCATGGAGGTCGACCCCGAGCTGGTCGTGCCCGACGAGGAGCGGTCGCTCGACGAGGGCGCCATCCACCCCTGGTCGCACGGCCACACCAAGGAGTACTTCGGCCGGCTCATCGGCGGCCTCTCCCAGGCCCTCGGCTTCCGCACCGACATCCCGTACGCCGGGCTGCCGCAGCGGGCCAAGAAGGCCCTGATGTACGGCCACAAGACCCAGGTCGAGGTCCGCTACCGCAACCGGTACGGGCGCGAGCGCGCCTACACCACCCCCGCCTTCGAGGGCGCCGTCTCCTTCGTGAAGCGGCGGCACAGCGAGGCCGAGAGCGACTCCAGCCGCGAGCGCTTCGAGGGGTACATGCGCGAGGTGCCGTGCCCCACCTGTGAGGGCACGCGTCTGAAGCCGATCGTGCTCGCGGTCACCGTGATGGAGAAGTCCATCGCGGAGGTCTCCGCCATGTCGATCAGCGACTGCGCCGACTTCCTCGGCCGGCTGACCCTCAACGCCCGCGACAAGAAGATCGCCGAGCGGGTCCTCAAGGAGGTCAACGAGCGGCTGCGCTTCCTCGTCGACGTCGGCCTCGACTACCTCTCGCTCAACCGGGCCGCCGGCACCCTCTCCGGCGGCGAGGCCCAGCGCATCCGGCTCGCCACCCAGATCGGCTCCGGCCTGGTCGGCGTGCTCTACGTGCTCGACGAGCCCTCCATCGGCCTCCACCAGCGCGACAACCACCGGCTCATCGAGACCCTGGTGCGGCTGCGCGACATGGGCAACACCCTCATCGTGGTCGAGCACGACGAGGACACCATCAAGGTCGCCGACTGGGTCGTCGACATCGGCCCCGGTGCCGGTGAGCACGGCGGCAAGGTGGTGCACTCCGGCCCCTTGAAGGAGCTCCTCGCCAACAAGGAGTCGATGACCGGGCAGTACCTGTCCGGCCGACGGGCCATCGGCACCCCGGACATCCGCCGCCCCGTGGACCCGGGCCGCCGCCTCACGGTGCACGGCGCCCGCGAGAACAACCTGCGGGACATCGACGTCTCCTTCCCGCTGGGCGTCCTCACCGCCGTCACCGGTGTCTCCGGCTCCGGCAAGTCGACCCTGGTCAACGACATCCTGTACACGCACCTGGCGCGCGAGCTGAACGGCGCCAAGTCGGTGCCCGGACGGCACACGCGCGTGGACGGCGACGACCTCGTCGACAAGGTCGTGCACGTCGACCAGTCGCCCATCGGCCGCACCCCGCGCTCGAACCCGGCGACGTACACCGGCGTCTTCGACCACGTCCGCAAGCTCTTCGCGGAGACGATGGAGGCGAAGGTCCGCGGCTATCTGCCGGGCCGCTTCTCCTTCAACGTCAAGGGCGGCCGCTGCGAGAACTGCTCCGGCGACGGCACGATCAAGATCGAGATGAACTTCCTCCCGGACGTCTACGTCCCGTGCGAGGTCTGCCACGGCGACCGGTACAACCGGGAGACCCTGGAGGTCCACTACAAGGGCAAGTCCATCGCCGAGGTCCTGAACATGCCGATCGAGGAGGCCCTGGACTTCTTCGAGGCCGTCCCGACCATCGCCCGCCATCTGCGCACGCTCAACGAGGTCGGCCTCGGCTACGTCCGGCTCGGCCAGTCCGCGCCGACCCTCTCCGGCGGCGAGGCCCAGCGCGTCAAGCTCGCCTCCGAGCTCCAGAAGCGCTCCACGGGCCGCACGGTCTACGTCCTGGACGAGCCGACCACGGGCCTCCACTTCGAGGACATCTCGAAGCTGATCAAGGTCCTGTCCAACCTGGTCGACAAGGGCAACTCGGTGATCGTCATCGAGCACAACCTGGATGTCATCAAGACCGCGGACTGGGTCATCGACATGGGCCCCGAGGGCGGCAGCGGCGGCGGCCTGGTCGTCGCCGAGGGCACGCCCGAGGAGGTCGCCTCGGTCCCGGCCAGCCACACCGGCAAGTTCCTCCGCGAGATCCTGGGCGCCGACCGCGTCAGCGACGCCGCGATCCCGGCCGCGCGCAGCGCCAGGAAGGCGCCCGCGAAGAAGACGGCGGCCGCGAAGGCGACCGCCGCCAAGAAGGCCGCGCCGGCGAAGAAGACCGCCGCCAAGAAGACGACCGCCCGGGCCCGCAAGGCCTGACGCCGTCGACCGGCACCACCACGAGGGGGCGCCCCGCCGAGAGGCCGGGGCGCCCCCTCAGGCGTCGGCCCCGCCGGACCCGCCCGTGGAGCCGCGCTCCCCGGCGCCGGCCGGGACCGGCCCCAGGGCGCTTCCTCAGGCCTCGCGCAGTTCGTGCCCGTACGGCGGCTCCGCGCCCGCTCGCGTGCACGTGACCGCCGCCGCCCGCGCGGCGAAGGACAGCAGCCCCCGCCAGTCCTCCGGGGACAGCGCGGCCGGCGCCCGGTGGGCCAGACCGTGCAGCAGCGCCGCGTTCACCGTGTCGCCCGCGCCGATCGTGTCGACCACCCGCACCCGCACGCCCGGCACCGACACCTCGTCACCGGGCGTGAAGACGGTCATGCCCGCCGCGCCCCGGGTCAGCACCACCGCGGCCGGACCCGCGGCCAGCCACTCCTCGGGCCCGCCGCCCAGCCAGTCCGCGTCCTCCTCCGAGAGCTTCAGGAGCGAGACGTACGGCAGCCAGCCCGCGAACCGCTCCCGGTACGCCACCGGGTCCGGGATCAGGCCCGGCCGGATGTTCGGGTCCAGCAGGGTCAAGGCGCCGTCCCGCGACGAGCGCCGCAACAGCGCCTCGTAGGCGCTCGCGCCCGGCTCCAGGGCCAGCGAGCAGGTCCCGAAGGCCACCGCCCGCACCCCTTCCGGCAGCCGCTCGGGCAGCGCGAATAGCCGGTCCGCCGTGCCCTCCACGTAGAAGCCGTAGCGCGCGGAGCCGTCCGGGCCCACCGAGGCCACCGCCAGCGTCGTCGGCTCCGGCCCGCGCTGCACGAGGCCGGTCGCCACCCCCGCCGCCCGCAGCCCCGCCACCAGCGCCTCCCCGAAGGCATCTGTGGAGATCCGGGAACAGAAGGCCACGTCCGCGCCGATCCGGCCCAGGGCCACCGCCGTGTTGTACGGTCCGCCGCCCGGGCGGGGCAGCAGCGGGGACAGCGGGCCCGGCGCCCCGTCGGGGACCAGGTCGATCAGGGACTCACCGGCGACGACGATCACGTACCGGAACGTAACCCATGCCCCGCCCACGAGGACAGGCCCCGCCGCGGCCGCCCGCGGCCCCGCCGGTATCGTCGGTTCGGTCCCCTCTCACGACGTCTTGTCCCCGACCCGACCCTGGAGCGCTCATGTCCGGCCAGACCCCCCGCCGCACCGTTCTGAAAGGCGCCGCCCTCGCCGGGGCCGCCGGGCTGGGTGTCGCCGCCTGCTCCACCGACTCCAAGCTGGGCCACGCCCAGGACCCCACGCCGACCGCACCGGTGACCCTCGGCGCGCCCGACGAGATCCCCGTCGGCGGCGCCAAGCTCTACCGTGAGCAGCGGGTCCTCGTGCACTGCCCGGCCCAGGGCCAGTACAAGGCCTTCAGCGCCCAGTGCACCCACGCCGGCTGCGTCCTCGACAAGATCGAGAAGAACGAGGGCAACTGCCCCTGCCACGGCAGCCGCTTCGACGTGACCACCGGCACCGCGGTCCAGGGCCCGGCGACCGCACCGCTGCCCGAGGTCCCGGTGCGGGTCGAGAACGGCAGGCTGATCGCGGGCCCGAAGGCGTAGCACCGCCGGGCCGGGGGTGCCTCCGCCGAGTCCGGCGGCGCATCCGCCGAGTCCGGGCGGCGCATCCGCCGGGCGGGGCGTAGCACCCGCCGGGTCGGGGCGGCCTGGCGGCGTCGGACCGGGGCGGCGCATCCGCCGGGTCGCGGCGGCCTGGTGCCCCGGGGACGGGGCGGCCCGGTGGCGTCGGGATCCGTCAGGTCCAGTCCCAGTCGATCCCCAGGATGCCCGGGCGCACGCCCTGCTCCACCAGGTGCACCGCGCGGTGCCGGCCGCTCAGCGTCAGTTCGGCCCGTCCGCCGCGCGGCGCACCCGTCGACGCCTGCGCGAAGCGGCGGCAGCGCACCGGGAGCGCGGCCTCGTCGAAGCGGACCTGGAGCACGTACTGCCCGCCCGCGAAGCTGAACCCGCGCACGTACTCCCGGCTCGGCCCGCCCGTACCGTCCGCGAAGCCGTACGAGAAGACGTACGTGTCCCCGGCCCGCAGCCGGGTGTCGAAGAGCAGCTCCGCGACCAGCACCCCGGTCGCCGCGTGCCGCCGCACCCGCCCGACCCGGCAGTTCTCCGTCGCCCGCACCTCCACCCGGTGCGGATCGCAGCCCGGATCGCCCCGGTGGATCGCCAGATAGCGGTCGATCCCGTCCCGGTGCGCCCGCACCACCTGCTGCGAGTCCCGCCCGAGCAGCTCCCGGCCCGCCCCGATCCGCACCCGCTCCTGGTGCCCCACGGTGTGCAGCCCGCCGTCCGTCGGGGACTCCAGCTCGGCGAGCAGCTCCTCCACGACCCCCGAGGCCTCCACCAGCGAGCGGTACGAGCGGGCCGCCGGGCGCCGCTCCGTCTCGGCGCGGACGGCGGCGTCCTCGGCGAGCAGCCGGATCAGCGAGTTCCCCGGGAGCTGGAGCACCTCCTCCAGGGCCCGCACCGCCTTCATCGACTCCGGCCGCTGCGGCCGGCGGGCGCCCTGCTGCCAGTAGCTCAACGACGTCACGCCGACCTTCACGCCCCGGTGCGCCAGATGGTGCTGCACCCGCTGCAGCGGCAGCCCGCGCACGGCGAGCGCGGTGCGCAGCGCCAGATGGAACGGACCGGTGTGCAGCAGCTGCACCAGATCGGCCTCGGTGTGGCCCACGAGGACTCCTCAGTGAACGTTCACGGCAGGTGAGGCGGCGCGTCCGGCCGTCCCGGCGGTCGGGCAGGTGGGCCGGGGACGGCCGTTCACACCCGGGTCGCACCGTTCACAGCTCGCCGTCACCCCGCATTGAAGCGTGTTGACCCGATCCGGACAACGCCCGATGCTCCAGACCAGCGTCCGGACGCGCTCCTCTCCTCCGACTCCCCACATCCCCACACCGGGAGGAACGCGATGCGCAGTAGCAAGGTCCTCGCGAGAAAGGCCCTCGCGGCACTCGTCGCGGCCGCCGCCCTCTTCCTCGTCCCCGCCCCGTCGGCGTCCGCCGCGCCGACGGCCGGCCGGGACGGCGTGACGGGCGGCGCGGCGGACGGACTGTCCGCCCTCGCCTACAAGCGGCTGAACATCACCATGCAGGCCCAGCAGAAGACCAACTGGTGCTGGGCGGCGAGCGGCAACACCATCGCCACCTGGTACGGCCGGAACTACAGCCAGAACCAGTTCTGCAACGCCGCCTTCGGCCGGCAGCAGGGCTACGACTGCCCCAACTGGCAGGCCACCCTGGGCAACGTCCAGGACGGGCTGAGCTGGGCGGGCATCAACCCCGGTTCGTACGTGACCGGCTGGCTGCGGTACTCGACCGTGCAGACCGAGATCAACGCCGACCGGCCCGTCGAGACGCGGATCCAGTGGTCGAGCGGCGGTGGCCACATGCACGTCGTCTACGGCTACGACGACGCCAACAGCTGGGTGTACTGGGGCGATCCATGGCCCTCCAGCGACCGCTACAACTGGGCCTCCCACGCCTGGTACGTCGACAACAGCTCCTTCTCCTGGACCCACTCGCTCTACCGGATCGGGGCGTGACGACGATGGACCTGCGCATACGTGTCCGCGCCTTGGGCGCCGGTCTGCTGGGGGCCGCGGCCCTGGTCGCCCTGGGGGCGGTGCCGGCCGACGCGGCCGCCGCGGCCGGTGGGGCGAGTGCGGCGGGTGCGGCGGGTGCGGCGGATGGTTCCGCCGCGGCCGGTGGGGCCGGTGCGGCCGGTGCCGCCGGGGCGCTGCCGGTCGCGCCGACGCCCGAGCAGGCGGCCGCCGCGCCGCGCACCCTCGACACCGTGGCCCGGTTCTTCGCCCGCGACCCCCATGGGGCCGCCCTCGCCCGCACGGCGGCGGCCCCGCCCCGGATCGAGGGCGCCTCGGTGCCCGTACGGCTCCTCTCGCCGGACTTCGTGGCCGGGAAGCCGGGGGCGCCGGTGGCCCGCGTCGAGTTCCACGCCAGCAAGGCGGTCGCCGCCGACGGGCGGACGGCCTCGCTCTGGTCCGTGCGCGGGCCGGGCGGCGGCTGGCAGGTGGTGAACATCGCCACCGGTGACGACGAGATCCGCTACAGCGAGCAGGGGCTGCGGCTGCTGCCGGGCGGGATCGTCTTCCGGGAGCCGCAGATCGACGCGTGGTACGTGCAGAAGGGGGCGAAGGTGCTGCCGCTGGACGAGGACGCGGTGCGGGCGGTGGGCCGGAACGGGACCTCGCTGGGCGCCTATCGGATGCGCGTGACGAAGGCGTACGGCGACAAGCTGCCGGGGTCGGGGTATGCGCGGAAGGGCGCGGCCGGGGGCTACGACACCGGGGCTGCCGCGCCGGTGGCGACGGCCGGACCGGCGTCGCACGTGCCGGTCGCGTCGGTCGCGGCGGGCGCGGGCGGGCTCCTCGCAGCGACGCTCCTCGCCACCAGGTCCCTGCGCCGCCGCAGGCCGTAGCTCGACGGCGGCCCCCTTCGCTGCCGCGGGCCGTAGCTCCACGGCGGGCCCCTGCGCTGCCGCGGGCCGTAGCTCGACGGCGGGCCCCTGCGCTGCCGCGGGCCGTAGCTCGACGGCGGGCCCCTGCGCTGCCGCGGGCCGTAGCTCGACGGCGGGCCCCTGCGCCGCCGCAGGCCGTAGCTCCACGGCGGGTTCCTTCGCCGCGCGCGGGCCGTAGCCGCCTGGACCGGCGGGGCGCTCCACCTGCCCCGCCGGTCCACGCCCGAACATCCGGGAGGCTCCCGGGCGCGACCGCACCACCGCCCCAAGCGCCCTCGCTGAGGGGCCCGCCCCACGCGGGTCCCTCAGCGCGCGTGCGCAGCCGCCCATCCCACTCACGAGCCCCCCACGCGGGACGGCTCCTCCTTGGGCCTTACTGGCCCCCATACCCCCCCGTGCGGGCCGCGCGCTCGCCGCCATCGTCGCGTGGGACGCTCGCCCGCCTCCGTGTGGGCAGTCGTCCCGGTGGGGCGGGACGGGTGGGCACACGGGACCGCGCTTGGCGGCGCGTCCGCTCCTTGTACCTACGCCCGCCCCTTACGGCGCCGCGCTCTCGTGGCAGGCGTCAAAGCGGTAGGGGCCTGGGCGCGGCAAGGCGCTGCGTTCCGTTGTGCCCACCCGTTCCGCCCCAGCGGAACGACTGCCCACAACGAGGACGGCGGGCGGCGGGCGCAGCCCGCAACGAGGACGGCCTGGCGCAGCCCGCGACGGGGACGGTCGGGCGCAGCCCACAACAAGGGGGGCCGGGCGCCGCCCGCGACGGGGTGGGCGGCGAGCTCGGCCCACAGCGGGGGGTGCGGGGCGGTGGGGGAAAGGGTGCGGGTTATTGGGAGAGGTAGCCGCCGTCCACCGGGAGGATCGCGCCCGTGATGAACGACGCCTCGGACGACGCGAGGAACAGGATCGCCGCCGCCACCTCCTCCGGCCGGCCGAAGCGCGCCATGGGGTGCGCCGCCGCCACCGTGGCCAGGTATTCCGGGCCGCCCGGCTCGTCCCGGACCGCGGCCACGCGCTCGGTCTCGATGGTGCCCGGGGCGACCGCGTTGACGCGGATGCCGTGCGCCGCCCACTCCACCGCCAGGTGCTTCGTCAGGCCCGTGGCGACGAACTTCGCCGGGCCGTAGACCGCCTGCCGGGCCTGGCCCGCGACGCCCGAGACCGACGAGGTGCAGACGATCGCGCCGCCGCCCGTGCCGAGCATCGCCTCGATCGCGTACTTGCAGGTCAAGAACATGCCACGACCGTCGACCGCCATCACCGCGTCGAAGTCGGCGGCGCTCGCCTCCCGGACGTCCAGGAGGGGGATCACGCCGGCGTTCGCCACCAGGACGTCCAGGCGTCCGAAGCGGTCCACCGCGGTGGCGATCATGCGGCGGGCGTCCGCGTCGTCCGAGACGTCGCCCACCACCGGCACCACGGCGCCGCCCAGCGTCGCCAGCCGCTCCGCGTCCACGTCCGCCGCCACCACCCGCGCGCCCTCCGCGGCGAAGCGCAGCGCCGTCGCGCGGCCGATCCCGCTCGCCGCTCCCGTCACCACGCACACCCGGTCCGCGAGCCGTCCTGAGGTCTCCGTCGCCATGCCAGGCCAACGAGCGGACGCGGCCTGAGTGTCGGTCCCCGCCAGTAGGGTGGGAGCCATGGCCGACCCCTCCAGCTACCGCCCCAAGCCGGGACAGATCCCCGACTCGCCGGGGGTCTACAAATTCCGCGACGAGCACCGCCGGGTGATCTACGTCGGGAAGGCGAAGTCCCTGCGCCAGCGCCTGGCGAACTACTTCCAGCCGCTGGCGAGCCTGCACCCGCGCACCGCGACGATGGTGACCACGGCCGCCTCCGTGGAGTGGACCGTCGTGGCGACCGAGGTCGAGGCGCTGCAGCTGGAGTACTCCTGGATCAAGGAGTTCGACCCCCGGTTCAACGTGAAGTACCGGGACGACAAGAGCTATCCGTATCTCGCCGTCACGCTCGGCGAGGAGTTCCCGCGCGTCCAGGTCATGCGCGGGCACAAGAAGAAGGGCGTGCGCTACTTCGGGCCGTACGCGCACGCGTGGGCCATCCGCGAGACCGTCGACCTGATGCTGCGCGTGTTCCCGGTCCGTACGTGCTCCGCGGGGGTCTTCCGGAACGCCGCGTCGGCCGGGCGGCCCTGTCTGCTCGGCTACATCGGGAAGTGCTCGGCGCCCTGCGTCGGGCGGGTCGGCCCGGAGGAGCACCGCGAACTGGCCGAGGACTTCTGCGACTTCATGGCCGGCCGCACCGGCACGTATCTGCGCCGCCTGGAGAAGCAGATGATGATCGCGGCCGAGGACATGGAGTACGAGAAGGCGGCCCGGCTGCGCGACGACATAGAGGCCCTGCGCAAGGCCATGGAGAAGAACGCGGTGGTGCTCGCCGACGCCACCGACGCCGACCTGATCGCGCTCGCCGAGGACGAGCTGGAGGCCGCCGTCCAGATCTTCCACGTGCGCGGCGGCCGGGTCCGCGGTCAGCGCGGCTGGGTCACCGACAAGGTCGAGGCCGTCGACACCGCCGGGCTCGTCGAGCACGCCCTCCAGCAGTTGTACGGCGAGGAGAGCGGCGACGCCGTCCCCAAGGAGGTGCTGGTCCCCGCGCTGCCGGAGGACTCCGGTGCGGTCACCGCCTGGCTCTCCGGGCGCCGCGGGGCGAACGTGTCGCTGCGCGTCCCGCAGCGGGGCGACAAGAAGGCCCTGATGGAGACCGTCGCCCGGAACGCCCAGCAGTCCCTCGTGCTGCACAAGACCAAGCGGGCCAGCGACCTGACCACCCGCTCCCGGGCCCTTGAGGAGATCGCCGAGGCCCTGGACCTGGACTCGGCGCCACTGCGCATCGAGTGCTTCGACATCTCGCACCTGCAGGGCGAGGACGTCGTGGCCTCCATGGTCGTCTTCGAGGACGGGCTGCCCCGCAAGAGCGAGTACCGCCGCTTCCAGATCAAGGGCTTCGAGGGCCAGGACGACGTCCGGTCCATGCACGAGGTGATCAGCCGCCGCTTCCGGCGTTATCTCGCCGAGAAGGAGAAGACCGGCGAGTGGGTCGACGGCGAGGTGCCCGAGTCGGCCCCCGAGGACGACGGGCGGCCCAAGCGGTTCGCCTATCCGCCGCAGCTCGTCGTCGTCGACGGCGGGCAGCCGCAGGTCGCCGCCGCCCGGCGGGCCCTGGACGAGCTCGGCATCGACGACATCGCGGTCTGCGGCCTCGCCAAGCGCCTGGAGGAGGTCTGGCTGCCCGGCGACGACGACCCGGTGGTGCTGCCCCGTTCCAGCGAGGGCCTGTACCTCCTCCAGCGGGTACGTGACACGGCTCACGACTTCGCCATCCGTTACCAGCGGTCCAAGCGGAGCAAGCGCATCCGTAGCAGCCCCCTGGACGCCGTCCCGGGCCTGGGGGACACGCGGAAACAAGCGCTCATCAAGCATTTCGGCTCGGTCAAACGGCTCCGACAGGCGACAATCGAGCAGATCTGCGAGGTCCCCGGCATGGGCCGCAAGACGGCCGAGGCCGTGGCGGTGGCCCTCGCGCAGGCGGCCCCGGCCGCGCCAGCCGTGAACACGGCAACAGGAGAGATCATGGAAGACGACGGGGGCAGCACCGCATGACCACGCACGACGCGTACGAGCACGAGAACGAAGACGGAGCACCGGACATGAGTACGGGCACGACGGAGCCCGACGGCGAGAACAACGCCGACGCGGCCATCCCCGAACTGGTGATCATCTCCGGCATGTCCGGGGCCGGGCGGTCCACCGCGGCGAAGTGTCTGGAGGACCTCGGCTGGTTCGTCGTGGACAACCTGCCGCCCGCGCTGATCCCCACCATGGTCGAGCTGGGCGCCCGCTCCCAGGGCAACGTGGCCCGGATCGCGGTCGTCGTCGACGTCCGCGGCCGGCAGTTCTTCGACAACCTGCGCGACTCCCTGGCCGACCTCGACGCCAAGCAGGTCACCCGCCGGATCGTGTTCCTGGAGTCCTCCGACGAGGCCCTGGTCCGCCGCTTCGAGTCGGTCCGCCGGCCGCACCCGCTGCAGGGCGACGGGCGCATCGTCGACGGCATCGCCGCCGAGCGAGACCTGCTGCGCGAGCTGCGCGGCGACGCCGACCTGGTGATCGACACCTCCAGCCTCAACGTGCACGAGCTGCGCGCCAAGATGGACGCCCAGTTCGCGGGCGACGAGGAGCCCGAGCTGCGGGCCACCGTGATGTCCTTCGGCTTCAAGTACGGCCTGCCGGTCGACGCCGACCTGGTCGTCGACATGCGCTTCCTGCCGAACCCGCACTGGGTCCCCGAGCTGCGCCCCTTCACCGGCCTCAACGAAGAGGTCGCCAACTACGTGTACAACCAGCCCGGTGCCAAGGAGTTCCTGGACCGCTACACCGAGCTGCTCCAGCTGATCGCCGCCGGCTACCGCCGCGAGGGCAAGCGCTACGTGACGATCGCCGTCGGCTGCACCGGCGGCAAGCACCGCTCCGTGGCCACCGCCGAGAAGCTGGCCGCCCGCCTGGCCTCGGAGGGCGTCGAGACCGTCGTCGTCCACCGGGACATGGGGCGCGAGTGAAGCCGTACCGTCGGCGTACGTCCACCCTGTCGGTGCGGCGTACCCTCCGCAGGCGCGGCGCCCAGCCCAAGGTCGTCGCCCTGGGCGGCGGCATGGGACTGTCGGCCTCCCTCGCCGCCCTGCGCCGCATCACCGGCGACCTGACCGCCGTGGTCACCGTCGCCGACGACGGGGGCTCCAGCGGCCGGCTCCGCGAGGAGCTGGGCGTGCTGCCCCCGGGAGACCTCCGCAAGGCGCTCGCCGCGCTGTGCGGCGACGACGACTGGGGCCAGACCTGGGCCCGGGTGATCCAGCACCGCTTCCAGTCCAAGGGCGAGATGCACGGCCATGCCGTGGGCAATCTGCTGATCGTCGCCCTCTGGGAGCAGCTGGGCGGCGACCCCGTGCAGGCCCTCGACCTGGTCGGCAAGCTGCTCGGCGCGCAGGGCCGGGTGCTGCCCATGTCCGCCGTGCCGCTGGAGCTGCAGGCCCTGGTCAAGGGGCACGACCCGGCGCGCCCGCAGGACGTCGACACGGTGCGCGGCCAGGCCACGGTGGCGCTCACCCCCGGCGAGGTGCAGTCCGTGCACCTGGTGCCGAACGACCCGCCGGCGGTGCCCGAGGCGGTCGCCGCCGTCCTGGACGCGGACTGGGTGGTGCTGGGCCCCGGGTCCTGGTTCTCCTCCGTGATCCCGCACCTGCTCGTGCCCGAGCTGCTCGACGCCCTCGTGGAGACGAAGGCCCGTCGGGTGCTCTCGCTGAACCTCGCGCCGCAGCCCGGAGAAACCGAGGGCTTCTCCCCGCAGCGTCATTTGGAGGTTTTGGCACGACACGCCCCTAAACTCGCCCTGGACGTGGTGCTGGCCGACGAGGCCGCCGTGCGCGACGTGTGCGCCAGGGAGCCTCTCGCCGATGCCGCCAAGCGGCTCGGCGCTGCGGTCGAGCTGGCGCCGGTCGCCAGGCCCGACGGTGCTCCGAAGCACGACCCGGAGCTGTTGGCCGCCGCGTACGACCGTATTTTTCGGATGCATGGAAGGATCGGCCCATGGCGATGACGGCAGCGGTGAAGGACGAGATCTCCCGGCTCCCCGTCACCCGGACCTGCTGCAGGAAGGCAGAGGTCTCGTCGATCCTGCGGTTCGCGGGCGGGCTGCACCTGGTGAGCGGGCGGATCGTGATCGAGGCGGAGCTGGACACCGCGATGGCGGCCCGCCGGCTGAAGCGGGACATCCTGGAGATCTTCGGGCACAGCTCCGAGCTGATCGTGATGGCCCCGGGCGGGCTGCGCCGCGGCTCGCGCTTCGTCGTGCGGGTGGTGGCGGGCGGCGACCAGCTGGCCCGCCAGACCGGCCTCGTGGACGGCCGGGGGCGCCCGATCCGGGGCCTGCCCCCGCAGGTGGTCTCCGGGGCCACCTGCGACGCCGAGGCGGCCTGGCGCGGCGCCTTCCTCGCACACGGCTCGCTGACCGAGCCGGGCCGCTCCTCCTCCCTGGAGGTCACCTGCCCCGGCCCCGAGGCCGCGCTCGCCCTGGTCGGCGCGGCCCGCCGGCTGTCCATCGCGGCCAAGGCCCGCGAGGTCCGCGGCGTGGACCGGGTCGTGGTCCGGGACGGCGACGCCATCGGCGCCCTGCTCACCCGGCTCGGCGCGCACGAGTCCGTGCTGGCCTGGGAGGAGCGGCGGATGCGGCGCGAGGTCCGCGCCACCGCCAACCGGCTGGCCAACTTCGACGACGCCAACCTGCGCCGCTCGGCCCGGGCCGCGGTCGCCGCGGGCGCGCGGGTGCAGCGGGCCCTGGAGATCCTGGGCGAGGAGGTGCCCGAGCACCTCGCCGCCGCCGGCCGGCTGCGCATGGAGCACAAGCAGGCCTCCCTGGAGGAGCTGGGCGCGCTCGCCGACCCGCCGCTCACCAAGGACGCGGTGGCCGGCCGGATCCGCCGGCTGCTCGCCATGGCCGACAAGCGGGCCCAGGACCTGGGCATCCCCGGGACCGAATCCAACCTGACGGAGGAGCTGGACGACAGCCTGGTCGGCTGAAAACCCCCAACTCTCCGCTGCCGGTGCCTTTCTGAGGTACCGGCAGTTCCGTTTGGCGGGCTTCGGCCGACGCGCCGCAGGCACTCTTGACAGGGGTATGAGCCGCCACGAATCTGGCGTCCGTTCACATTCGTGGCAGACGACAGCAAGGGGGGCTGATGAGGCGCACCGCGAGATCGATTCTCGCCGTGGCATCACTGCTGGTCGCGGGTCTGGCGACGGCGCCCGGCGCCGGGGCGCGGACCGGTGGCGGCGGGGACGCCGAGCACCTCTCCGTATGGCGGGCGACGGTCGGCCGGGAACAGGTGCCGCTCCTCCTCGACGCCGGTGCCGACGCCCACGAGCTGACCGAGCAGGTGCCCGCGCGGGGCACCGCGACCGTCGAGCTCTACCTCACCGGGAAGCAGGCGGGGCAGCTGCGCCGGGCGGGCGTCGCGCTCGCCGAGCACACCCTGACCGCCCAGGCGGAGCGCAGGGTCGCGAACGCCGGGGACGGCGTGTTCCGCCCGTACGGCGGCAAGGGCGGCCTCAAGCAGGAGATCCTGGACACCGCCCGGGCCCACCCGGAGCTCACCAAGGTCGTCTCCATCGGCAGGACGGTCAAGGGCCAGGACATCCTCGCCCTCAAGCTGAGCAAGGGCGCCCGGAAGTCCGCGGACGGCAGCAAGCCGGCCACGCTGTACCTGTCCAACCAGCACGCCCGCGAGTGGATCACCCCCGAGATGACCCGCCGGCTGATGCACCACTATCTGGACGGCTACGGCAGGGACCCGCGGATCACGCGGATCGTCGACACCACCGAGCTGTGGTTCGTGCTCTCGGCCAACCCCGACGGCTACGACTTCACCCACGCCGACCCGGCCAACCGCCAGTGGCGCAAGAACCTGCGCGACAACAACGGCGACGGCCGGATCGAGTCCGGCGACGGCGTCGACCTCAACCGCAACTTCGCCTACAAGTGGGGCTACGACGACGAGGGCTCCTCGCCCGACCCGGCCGACGAGACCTTCCGCGGCAGCGGCCCGATGTCCGAGCCCGAGACCCGGGCGCTGGACGCCTTCCAGAAGCGCGTCAAGTTCCGCTACGCGATCAACTACCACTCCGCCGCCCAGCTGCTGCTGTACGGCGTGGGCTGGCAGGTCGCCACCGACACCCCCGACGACGTGGCCCTCAGGGCGCTCGCCGGCACCCCGCAGAAGCCCGCGGTCCCCGGCTACCGCTCGCAGGTCTCCTCCGAGCTCTACATCACCAACGGCGAGGCCGACGGACACGCCGCCAACGTCAACCGGACGCAGATGTTCACCCCGGAGATGTCGACCTGCGCCACCGCCTCGCGCGTCGACCCGAACGACGCCTGGGACCCGGCCGACTGCGCCTCCGTCTTCACCTTCCCCGACGACGAGAAACTGATCCAGGCCGAGTTCGCCAAGAACATCCCCTTCGCGCTGGCCGTCGCCGAGACCGCCGCCCACCCCGACCGCCCGGTCTCCCCGGTCGGCATCGAGGCGCCCGACTTCACCCCGGACGCCTTCACCACCTCCTACGCCCGCGGCGCCGGCCAAGAGGTCTCCGTCACCGCCCGCAAGTCGCTGCGCGGCAAGACCCTGAACTTCCGGATCAACGGCGGCCGCACCCGGCACGAGAGTCTGGAGCCCTGGCAGGGCGGCGAGACGTACGGCGGCGGGGACAACCTCTACTTCGACGAGTACCGCGCGCGGGTCGAGGGCGCCAGGACCGGCGACACGGTCGAGGTCTGGTACACCGCCCGCACCCGCGAGGGCCGGGCGACCGCGTCCGCCCCGTTCACGTACACCGTGGCCGAGCGGCCCCGTGCCGACGTCCTCGTCCTCGCCGACGAGGGCGGCACCGCCGCCGCCCGGCACACCGACACCTATGTGCGGGCGCTCGCCGCGAACGGCCGCCGGGCCGTCGTCTGGGACGTCGCCACCCAGGGCGCCCCGCACGCGCTGGGCGTGCTGAGCCACTTCCGCACCGTCCTCTGGTACTCCGGCGCCGAGCAGCCCTCCGGCACCACCCTCCAGGCCGTCCGCGCCTATCTCAACGAGGGCGGCAAGCTGATCGACATGGGCGAGAAGTCCGGCGGCTTCGTCCAGGTCGGCCGCGCCCAGTCCAACGACTTCGCCCAGTACTACCTCGGCGCCTACCACCGGGCGGGCCTGAACGCCCCGCCGTCCTTCACCGGAGCCGGCCGGCTCGGCGCCCCCGGCACGCCCCTCGCCGCGGCGGCGGACAACGCGCTCGACAACGCCGGGGCGTACACCGTCACCTCCGACACCCTGACGCCCGACCGCTTCCCGCAGTTCGCGAGCAGCGCCGCCGCGGGCGACTACCCGGGCATCCGCACCCCCTTCGAGCCGTACGCGGGCAGCCGCTTCGCCGCGCTGCGGCACGCGGACGGCACCTGGGGCCGGCTGAGCCGGACCGTGGACCTGACCGGCGTCACGGCCGCCACGAAGCCGAGCCTGAGCTTCCAGGTCAGCTACGACACCGAGCCGGGCTACGACAACCTCGTCGTCGAGGCCCACACCGTCGGCCAGGACGACTGGACCACCCTGCCCGACGCCAACGGCGGCACCTCCGCCGAGCCGCCCGCCGACTGCGGCGAGGGCTACTACGTCCGGGAGCACCCCTTCCTCGCCCACTACCTGACCGTCGGCGCGGACGGCTGCACCGCCACCGGCACCACCGGCGCCTGGCACGCCTTCACCGGCCCGTCCAACGGCTGGCGGGAGGCGAGCGTCGACCTGAGCGCCTACGCGGGCCGGAAGGTCGAGCTGGCGATCTCGTACGTCTCCGATCCGGGCACCGGGGAGATGGGCGCGTTCCTCGACGAGCTCCGCGTCAGCGCCGGGGGCGTGGCCGACACCGAGGTCTTCGAGGCCGGAATGGGCGATTGGTCCGTCCCCGGGGCACCCGCCGGAAGCCCCGGGAACACAAATGACTGGAAGAGTTCCGCTGCTCTCTTCCACTCCCGCGCAGCGGTCACGACCCGTGACACCGTCCTCCTCGGCTTCGGCCTGGAGCATGTCCCGAATGCGACGGATCGGGCGAATCTACTCGGAAGGGCTCTTACTTCGCTCCGACGCTGAATCGGGCGCTCAGGCGAGCACCGAAAACCGTCACTCTCCGTAGTCGAAATCGGGGTCCCTTCAGGGGCCGTACCCGTTGGTAAACAAGGGCTGTAGGCCTTTTTCCAGCACTTTCCGGGCGTGTACGACTGCACCAGATGTCACGCGTAGCCATCTGGAGAGGTAGGGTCGTAAGCGGTCGGGGACATCCCAAAAAGAAGCTCGCCGGGCGTCGAAACCCGGCGTACCTAACGAGGAGATCGGTTCGTGACGATCCGCGTAGGCATCAACGGCTTTGGCCGTATCGGTCGCAACTACTTCCGCGCGCTCCTTGAGCAGGGTGCCGACATCGAGGTCGTGGCCGTGAACGACCTGGGTGACACCGCGACCACGGCCCACCTGCTGAAGTACGACACCATCCTGGGCCGCCTCAAGGCCGAGGTGAGCCACACCGCCGACACCATCACCGTCGACGGCCACACCATCAAGGTGCTCTCCGAGCGCAACCCGGCCGACATCCCGTGGGGTGAGCTCGGGGTCGACATCGTCATCGAGTCCACCGGCATCTTCACCAAGCGCGAGGACGCCGCGAAGCACCTCGCCGGCGGCGCCAAGAAGGTCCTCATCTCGGCTCCGGCCAAGGACGAGGACATCACCATCGTGATGGGCGTCAACCAGGACAAGTACGACGCGGCCAACCACCACGTCATCTCCAACGCGTCCTGCACCACCAACTGTGTGGCGCCGATGGCCAAGGTCCTCGACGAGAACTTCGGCATCGTGCGTGGTCTCATGACCACCGTCCACGCGTACACCAACGACCAGCGCATCCTGGACTTCCCGCACAAGGACCTGCGCCGCGCCCGCGCCGCCGCGGAGAACATCATCCCGACCACCACGGGCGCCGCCAAGGCCACCGCGCTGGTCCTCCCGCAGCTCAAGGGCAAGCTCGACGGCATGGCCATGCGCGTGCCCGTCCCGACCGGCTCGGTCACCGACCTGGTCGTGGAGCTCTCCCGCGAGGTCACCAAGGACGAGGTCAACGCCGCGTTTAAGAAGGCCGCGGACGGCGAGCTCAAGGGCATCCTGTTCTACACCGAGGACGAGATCGTCTCCTCGGACATCGTGAGCGACCCGGCCTCCTGCACCTTCGACTCGTCGCTGACGATGGTCCAGGAGGGCAACTCGGTCAAGGTCCTCGGCTGGTACGACAACGAGTGGGGCTACTCCAACCGTCTCGTCGACCTCACCGTCTTCGTCGGCGGTCAGCTCTAAGCTCTAGGGCGGGCTTTCGATATGAAGCAGGGCTCGGGCAGCGCGAAGACGCGCTGTACGGGCCCTGTGTCGTGTGCTCCATCGCGTGTACCAAGGAGTCAGGAACAGATGAAGACGATCGACGAGCTGCTCGCCGAGGGCGTCTCCGGCAAGCGGGTGTTCGTCCGCGCCGACCTCAACGTGCCCCTCGAGGGCACCACCATCACCGACGACGGACGCATCCGCGCCGTCGTCCCCACCGTCAAGGCGCTCGCCGACGCGGGCGCCCGCGTGGTGGTCGCCTCGCACCTGGGCCGCCCCAAGGGCGCCCCGGACCCGGCGTTCTCGCTCGCCCCCGCCGCCGCGCGGCTGGGCGAACTGCTGGGCGCCGACGTGGCGTTCGCGACCGACACCGTCGGCGAGTCGGCCACGTCGACCGTCGCGGGCCTCGCCGACGGCCAGGTGGCCGTCATCGAGAACCTCCGCTTCAACCCGGGCGAGACGTCCAAGGACGACGCCGAGCGCGGCGCCTTCGCGGACCAGCTCGCCCGGCTCGCCGACCTCTACGTGGGCGACGGCTTCGGTGCCGTGCACCGCAAGCACGCCTCGGTCTTCGACCTCCCGGGCAAGCTGCCGCACGCCGCCGGCTACCTCATCGCCACCGAGGTCGGCGTCCTGAAGAAGCTCACCGAGGACGTCAAGCGGCCGTACGTCGTCGTCCTCGGCGGCGCCAAGGTCTCCGACAAGCTGGGCGTGATCGACCACCTGCTGGAGAAGGCCGACCGCATCCTCGTCGGCGGCGGCATGGCCTACACCTTCCTCAAGGCCAAGGGCCACGAGGTCGGCATCTCGCTCCTCCAGGAGGACCAGATCCCGGCCTGCCTGGACTACCTGGCCCGCGCCGAGAAGCGCGGCGTGGAGTTCGTGCTCCCGGTCGACGTGCTGGTCTCGCCCGAGTTCCCGGACCTGAAGACCAAGGCCCCGGCCAACCCCACCACGGTCGCCGCGGACGCCATCCCGGCCACCGAGGAGGGCCTGGACATCGGCCCGAAGACCCGTGAGCTCTACGCGGCCAAGCTGGCCGACGCGGGCACCGTCTTCTGGAACGGCCCGATGGGCGTCTTCGAGCACCCCGACTACGCGAACGGCACCAAGGCCGTCGCGCAGGCCCTGCTCGACTCGCCGGCCTTCACCGTGGTCGGCGGCGGCGACTCGGCTGCCGCCGTCCGCCTGCTGGGCTTCGACGAGAATGCTTTCGGCCACATCTCGACCGGCGGCGGCGCCTCCCTCGAATACCTCGAGGGCAAGCAGCTCCCCGGCCTCGTCGCACTGGAGGACTGACCCCCTTATGAGCACCCGCACCCCGCTGATGGCGGGCAACTGGAAGATGAACCTCAACCACCTCGAGGCCATCGCCCACGTCCAGAAGCTCGCCTTCGCGCTGACCGACAAGGACCACGACGCCGTGGAGGTCGCGGTCCTCGTGCCCTTCACCGACCTGCGCTCCGTGCAGACCCTGGTCGACGGCGACAAGCTGAAGATCAAGTACGGCGCCCAGGACCTCTCGGCGCACGACTCCGGCGCGTACACCGGCGAGATCTCCGGCCCGATGCTGGCCAAGCTGAAGTGCGCCTACGTGGCCGTCGGCCACTCCGAGCGCCGCCAGTACCACGCCGAGACCGACGAGGTCTGCAACGCCAAGGTGAAGGCCGCCTTCAAGCACGGCCTGACCCCGATCCTGTGCGTCGGCGAGGAGCTGGACGTGCGCGAGGCCGGCAACGCCGTCGCGCACACCCTGACCCAGGTCGAGGGCGGCCTGAAGGACGTGCCGGCCGAGCAGGCCGAGACCGTCGTGATCGCCTACGAGCCCGTGTGGGCCATCGGCACCGGCAAGGTCTGCGGCGCCGAGGACGCCCAGGAGGTCTGCGCGGCCATCCGCGGCAAGCTCGCCGAGCTGTACTCGCAGGAGCTGGCCGACAAGGTCCGCATCCAGTACGGCGGCTCCGTCAAGGGCGGCA
Source organism: Streptomyces sp. NPDC053431 (assembly GCF_044544925.1). Classification (NCBI taxonomy): domain Bacteria; kingdom Bacillati; phylum Actinomycetota; class Actinomycetes; order Kitasatosporales; family Streptomycetaceae; genus Streptomyces; species Streptomyces sp. NPDC053431. The sequence goes on from NZ_JBITXX010000001.1 coordinate 1,189,325, forward strand.
ACGTGGCCGAGATCATGGCCCAGGCCGACATCGACGGCGCGCTGGTCGGCGGTGCCTCGCTGGACGCCGACGAGTTCGTCAAGATCGTTCGCTTCCGCGACCAGTGATGATGTAGAGCGGCGGACGAGATCCGTCGTACCCTTGCGGGGGTCGGGCAGGTACCCTGTCCGGCCCCCGTCCGTATAAGTCCGAGGAAGTTGGTCCAGCCGTGGTTATGGGGTTTTCGATCGCCCTGATCGTCTTCAGTGCGCTGCTGATGCTGCTCGTGCTGATGCACAAGGGGAAGGGCGGCGGCCTCTCCGACATGTTCGGTGGCGGCATGCAGTCGTCCGTCGGTGGCTCCTCGGTCGCCGAGCGCAACCTGGACCGCATCACCGTCGTGGTCGGTCTGCTGTGGTTCGCGTGCATTGTCGTACTTGGTCTGCTGATGAAGATGGACGGGTAACTCCAATCACTGGACGCGCGTTGGGCCTTACGTAGACTGGGGCATCTTCGAGCACCATCACGCAGGGAGTTACGACCGTGGCAAGTGGCAACGCGATCCGGGGAAGCCGGGTCGGAGCGGGGCCGATGGGGGAGGCCGAGCGGGGCGAGTCGGCACCGCGTCTCCGCATCTCCTTCTGGTGCTCGAACGGGCACGAGACCCAGCCGAGCTTCGCCAGTGACGCACAGGTTCCGGACACCTGGGACTGCCCGCGCTGTGGCTTCCCGGCCGGCCAGGACCGGGACAACCCGCCGGACCCGCCGCGCACCGAGCCCTACAAGACGCACCTCGCGTACGTACGGGAGCGGCGCAGCGACGCGGACGGCGAGGCCATCCTCGCCGAGGCGCTCGCCAAGCTCCGTGGCGAGATCTGAGCATGGTGTGACGACGACAACGTGACGAACGGGCCCTGCCCGCGAAAGGGATTCGCGGGCGGGGCCCGTTCGGCTTTCCCGCCTACCGGCGATGGCCGCCGGCGATGTGCGCGGTGAGCGCGAGGGCGGCGGTGGCCCGCGAGTAGGTCAGCTGCGCCACGCGCGCGTAGAGGCAGTCGAGGATCAGCAGCACCGAGTGCCGGGTGCCGAAGCCGCCGTGCCGGAAGCCGGTCGGGGCGGCCGTCGAGGTGAGGTGGACCCCGGCCGCGCGGGCCACCGGCGAGCGCGGGTCCCCGGTCACCGCGACCGTCGCCGCTCCCCGCTCGGCGGCCAGCCGCAGCGGGCCGAGCACCTCGCGGGTGGCGCCCGAGTGCGAGAGGGCCACGACCGCGTCCGCGGGCGTCAGCAGGGCCGCCGAGGTCTCCGCCGCGTGCACCTCGGTCCAGACGCGGGCCTCGCAGCCGATGCCGAAGAGCCGGGCCTGTGTCTCCAGGGCGAGCACGCCCGAGGCGCCGACCCCGTAGACGTCGATCCGGCGCGCCTGCGCGAGCACCCGGGCGGCCCGCTCCAGGGCGTCGAGGTCGAGCTGCTCCGTGGTGGCGCGCAGGGCCCCCAGGTCGGCCCGGGCGACGGCGGCGACCACGAGGTCGAGCGGGTCGTCGGGCCCGATCTCCGGCCCCAGCGGCCGGGGCGCCTCCTCGTCGGCGCTCTCCTGCCCCTGCTCGCGGGCGAGTTCGAGCAGCAGCGCCTGGTACGAGTCCAGGCCCAGCGCCCGGCAGAACCGGGTCACCGTGGCCTGCGAGGTGCCGGTCCGGCGCCCGAGCTCGGCCGCCGACACCCCCGCGACCCGCGCGGGGTCGGCGAGGACCCAGTCCCCGACCGTGCGCAAGGACCGGGACATCCGGGGGAGTTCGGAGCGGATCAGCGCGGTGATCATGCGGGGCCTTCTGGTCGGGACGGGGTCTTGTGACGGGCGAATCTATCAACCACCATGCGGCCTGATGAGCGAATCCGGGATTCATGACGCGTGTGTGGTCGGCATCGACGCCGGCGGTACGCGGACCAGGGTGCGGCTCGCCGACGCGGCGACCGGCCGCACGGTGGGGGAGGGCGCGGGCGGCCCGGGCAATGCGCTGAGCGTGCCGGAGCGGGCGCTCGTGCGGCACCTGACGGAGGCCCTGCGCGGGGCCCGCGCGCACGAGGCCCCGGTCGCGGCGGTGGTGGCCGGCTTCGCGGGCGGCGGACCGGGCGGCGGTCGGGAGAAGGCCCTGGCGTCCCTGCGGGCCGCGCTCGCGGAGGTCGGCGCGTCCCCGGCGCGGGTCGAGGTGCTCGGCGACGCGGAGGTGGCCTTCGCGGCCGGCCCGGGGACCCCGGCGGACGGTCTCGTCCTGATCGCCGGCACGGGCGCGACGGGGGCGCGGGTGGAGCGGCGGCGGACGGTGCGGGCCGTCGACGGCGACGGCTGGCTCCTCGGTGACGCGGGCAGCGGCTTCTGGCTGGGACGGGAGGCCCTGCGGGCGGTCCTGTGCGCGCTCGACGGGCGGGGCCCCGCGACGGCCCTCGCGGGGCCGGTGGAGGCGCTCTGCGGCGGCCTCGGCAAGGAGCGCGTCGTCCGGTACGCCTACGGAGCCCCTCCGGTCCGGCTCGCGGATCTCAGTCCGCTCGTGGTGGCCGCGGCGGGCGCGGGGGACGAGGTGGCGGCGGGGCTGCTGGACCGGGCCGCCGCCGAACTGGCCTCGACGGTCCGCGCCTTGTCCCCGCGGCCGGGCGAGCCCCTGGTGGTGACCGGCGGCCTCCTGGCGCCGGACGGCCCGCTGCTGTCCCGCCTGTCGGCCCGGGTCGCCGAGCTGGGCCTGGCGCCGGCCGCCGTGCCGGACGGCCTCGGGGGCGCGGTCTCCCTCGCCCGCCTCCCCCGCTGACGCCGCCCGAGACCTCCGGCACCGAGGTCGGGGTCCGCGCGGCCGGTGCCTTGACGGGGCTTCGGCAGGCTGGTTGATTGAACCGAAAGGCTCGCGCGGATCCGGTTCATACAACCAGGGGAGCTCCTCTCATGGCTCGACAGCCCGTCAGTGCCGCCCAGTTCGCCGACCTCGCCCGGCACGCCGTCGACCGGGTCGTCGCCGGCAACAAGGACTCCGTCCTCCGCGCCGCGCGGCTGTTCGCCGATTGCGTGGCGGCCGACGGGGTGATTCACGCGTTCGGGACCGGGCACTCGCAGGCCGCCGCGCTGGAGGTGGCCGGGCGGGCCGGAGGGCTCGTACCCACCAGCCGGATCTCGCTCGCGGATCTCGTGCTGCGGGGCGGGGAGGACCCGGCGATCCTGCGGGATCCGCTGCTGGAACGGTCCCCGGGCCTCGCCGAGCGGCTGTACGCCCTGGCCACGCCCCGCCCGCAGGACCTCTTCGTCATCATCTCCAACTCCGGGGTCAACAACGCGGTCGTCGAACTCGCGCTCAAGGTGACCGGGGCCGGTCACCGGCTCGTCGCGCTCACCTCCCTGGAGCACACGCACGCCGTGCCCGCCCTGCACGCCGGCGGGAAGCGGCTCGCCGACCTCGCCGACGCCGTCCTCGACAACGGCGCGCCCGCCGGCGACGCCGTACTGCCGCTGCCCGACGGCGGCGCGCTGTGCGGCATCTCCACGCTCACGTCCTCGCTGCTCGTGCAGATGGTCGTCGCCGAGGCCGTGTCGACGCTGCTCGCCGAGGGACACGACGCGCCCGTGTACGTGTCCGCCAACCTGCCCGGCGGCCACGAGCGCAACGCGCTGCTCGAAGCGCGTTACGCGGGACGGCTCCACCGCGGCGGCCACTGAACGCGTTTGGCACACCGGATCAATTAGGTTGGAGGTGCAGCGGGGCACAGACGCAGGACATGGAGCAACACGAAGAAATGGGCGAAGTCGAGATGACGAACGCGGGACGTACCAGGCTCAACCAGCTGCCGGAATGGGCGGCCCTCGGCAAGCACCGCGAGCAGCTGGGCGACACCCACCTGCGCGAGCTGTTCGCCGCCGATCCCGAGCGCGGCACCGGGTACACGCTGCGCGTCGGCGACCTGTATCTGGACTACTCCAAGCACCTGGTGACCGACGAGACGCTGACGCTGCTGCGCGAGCTGGCGGCCGCCACCGGCGTCGCGGAGCTGCGCGACGCCATGTTCCGCGGCGAGAAGATCAACAACACCGAGCACCGCGCGGTCCTGCACACCGCGCTGCGCGCCCCGCGCGGCGCGAGCGTCGAGGTCGACGGCGTGAACGTCGTCCCCGAGGTGCACGCCGTCCTCGACAAGATGGCCGCCTTCGCCGACAAGGTCCGCGCGGGCGAGTGGACCGGCCACACCGGCAGGCCGATCAAGAACATCGTCAACATCGGCATCGGCGGATCGGACCTCGGCCCCGCCATGGCCTACGAGGCCCTGCGCTCCTACACCCGGCGCGATCTGACGTTCCGTTTCGTCTCCAACGTCGACGGCGCCGACCTCCACGAGGCCGTCCGCGACCTCGACGCCGCCGAGACCCTGTTCATCGTCGCCTCGAAGACCTTCACCACCATCGAGACGATCACCAACGCCACCTCCGCCCGCAACTGGCTCCTCACCGAGCTGCGGGCCGGTCAGGAAGCCGTGGCCAAGCACTTCGTGGCCCTGTCGACCAACGCCGAGAAGGTCGAGGACTTCGGCATCGACACGGCGAACATGTTCGAGTTCTGGGACTGGGTCGGCGGCCGGTACTCCTACGACTCCGCCATCGGCCTGTCGCTGATGATCGCCATCGGCCCGGACGCCTTCCGCGAGATGCTCGACGGCTTCCACCTCGTCGACGCGCACTTCCGCACCGCCGCCCCCGAGGAGAACGCGCCGCTGCTGCTCGGGCTCCTCGGCATCTGGTACGGCGCCTTCTTCGACGCCCAGTCGCACGCCGTGCTGCCGTACTCGCACTACCTGTCGAAGTTCACCGCGTACCTCCAGCAGCTCGACATGGAGTCCAACGGCAAGTCCGTCACCCGCGACGGCAAGCCGGTCGACTGGCAGACCGGCCCGGTCGTCTGGGGCACCCCGGGCACCAACGGCCAGCACGCCTACTACCAGTTGATCCACCAGGGCACCAAGGTCATCCCGGCCGACTTCATCGGCTTCGCCCGGCCCGTCGACGACCTGCTCCCCGGCCTGGTCGCCCAGCACGACCTGCTCATGGCCAACTTCTTCGCCCAGACCCAGGCGCTCGCCTTCGGCAAGACGCCCGAGGAGGTCCGCGCCGAAGGCGTCCCGGAGGAGCTCGTCCCGCACAAGACCTTCCGGGGCAACCACCCCACCACCACGATCCTGGCCGACGCGCTCACCCCGTCCGTCCTCGGCCAGCTCATCGCGCTCTACGAGCACAAGGTCTTCGTCCAGGGCGCCGTCTGGAACATCGACTCCTTCGACCAGTGGGGCGTCGAGCTCGGCAAGGTGCTCGCCAAGAAGATCGAGCCGGTGCTGACCGGCGGGGAGCACGGCGAGCAGCTCGACTCCTCCACCGCCGGGCTCGTCTCCGCCTACCGCTCGCTGCGCGGCCGGAACGGATAGGTCCGAGGGGATGACGGGGGAGAACGCGGTCCGGCTGCGCCCGCCCAGGAACGCCCTCGACCGGCGGGCCGTCGGCTGGTGGCGGGTGCGGCTGCTCGTCGCCACCGCCGTACCGGCGGGCGTGCTGGCCGTGCTCGGCGCCTTCATCGGGCCGGCCAGGACCTGGCTCCTGGGCGCCGCCGCCGCGGTGACGCTGCTCGGCCTCGCCGCGACCGCGTTCCTCCCCGCCTGGTGGTTCCGGGTGCACCGCTGGGAGGTCACCGAGGACGCCGTGTACGTGCGGACCGGTGCCCTCCGGCAGGAGTGGCGGATCGCCCCCATGTCCCGGATCCAGACCGTCGACACCGTACGCGGCCCGCTGGAACAGGCCTTCCGGCTCGCCACCGTCACGGTGACCACGGCCTCCTCCAGGGGCGCGATCCGCATCGAGGGCCTCGACCACGAGCTCGCCGCCGACCTCGCGGAACGGCTCACCGCGATCACCCGGGCCACCCCCGGGGACGCGACATGAGCACCGCCGAGCCGGACGGGGAGTGGCGGCGGCTCGCCCCCCGCACCCTGCTCGCCGGCGCCGCCGTCCTGTGCGGCGTCGCCGGCGGCGCGGCGCTCCCCGCCTTCCTCAGCCTGTCCTCCGGCTCCCGGCCCGCGTGGCAGGCCGCCGCCTGGGTCCTCGCCGGGGCCGCCCTGCTCGTCGGCGGCGGCAGCGCCGCCGACTGGGTACGGCTGCGCCGCACCCGCTACCGCGTGGGCCCCGACCGGGTCGACCTCCGCACCGGGCTGCTCGTCGTCAAACGGCGCTCCCTGGCCCGCGAACGCATCCGCAGCGTCGACCTCACCGCCAACCCGCTGGAACGCCTCCTCGGCCTCGTCAAGGTCCGCATCGGCACCGGCGAGCACACCGACGGCGCATCCACCCTGGAACTCGACCTGGTCACCCGGGGCGAAGGCGAGCACCTCCGCCGCGCCCTGCTCGCCCGCCCCGCCGGCGCCGGGACCGACCCCGCGCACGACGGGGTCCTGGCCGTCCTCGACCCCCGCTGGATCCGCTACGCCCCGGTCTCCTTCGTCGCCCCGCTGCTCGGCGCCGCCGCGGCCGGCACGGTCATGCAGGTGAGCGACTGGTTCGGCGCCCAGGAGCAGGTCATCCACTGGATAGGCGCCCGCTTCGAGGACGTGTCCCTGCCCTGGATGATCGTCGACCTCGCGCTGCTCGCCACCGTCGCCGGCGTGGTCGGTGCCCTCGGGCTGTGGGTCGAGATGTGGTGGAACTACCGCCTGGAGCGCGAACCCGGCGGCACCCTCCGGGTCCGCCGCGGCCTGTTCACCGCGCGCTCCGTCTCCCTGGAGGAGCGGCGCCTGCGCGGGATCGAGCTCGTCGAACCCCTCGGCATACGCCTGTTCCACGCCGCCCGCGTCGACGCCGTCGCCACCGGCCTCGCCCAGGACGACGACGACCGGCACGCCGACCTCGAGAACCTGCTGCCGGCCGCGCCCCGCGCCGTCGCCGAACGGGTCGCCGCCCAGGTACTGCGCGAGCCCGAACCGCCTACCGGGATACCGCTCGCCGCCCACCCGCGCGCCGCCCGCGTCCGGCGGACGCGGTGGGCGCTGTGGACCGGCCTCGGCCCGGCGGCCCTCCTGGCGGTCCTCGGCCTCCGGCTCACCCCCGTGCTGCTGTACGCCGCGGCAGGCGTCGCCGCGGTCGTCACCCCGCTCGCCCTGCTGCTCGCCCGCGATGCCTACCGCAGCCTCGGACACGCCGTCAGCGGCCCCTACCTGGTGACCCGTTCGGGCGCGATCCGCCGCTCGACGGTGGCCCTCCAGCGCGCCGGGGTCATCGGCTGGACCGTCAGGCAGTCCTGGTTCCAGCGGCGCGCCGGGGTGCTCACGCTCAGCGCGACGACAGCCGCCGGAGAGGGGGCGTACGAGATACACGACGCCGGCGAGAGCCAGGGCCTGGCCTTCGCCGCCGAGGCCGTCCCCGGCCTCCTCGCGCCCTTCCTGGAAACGCCGGAGACCCGGTCCCTGGAGAGCGGGACCGGGTCTCCGTGACGTGTCGTCAGACCACCTGCGCGACTCAGGCCGAGGCCGGCGGGTACAGGCTGCGCGGCAGCTCGGACGCGGCCGCCGCGTCGAGCAGCCACAGCGTGCGCGAACGCCCCTGGGCGCCGGCCGCCGGGGCCTGCACCTCGCCCGCGCCGGACAGCGCGATGGCCGCGGCCTTCGCCTTGTCCTCCCCGGCCGCGAGCAGCCAGACCTCCTTCGCGGCCCGGATCGCCGGCAGCGTCAGCGAGATCCGGGTGGGCGGCGGCTTCGGCGCGCCGTGCACGCCCACCACCGTCCGCTCGGTCTCGCGGACCGCGGGGAGCTCCGGGAAGAGCGAGGCCACGTGCGTGTCCGGGCCGACGCCCAGCATCAGCACGTCGAAGGTCGGCACCCCGCCGTGGTCGCCGGGGCCGGCCGCCGCCGCGAGCTCGGCCGCGTAGGCCGCGGCCGCGGCGTCCACGTCCGAGCCGTACGGGCCGTCCGAGGCCGGCATCGCGTGCACCCGCGCCGGGTCCAGCGGGACGCTGTCGAGCAGCGCCTCGCGGGCCTGGGTGACATTGCGCTCGGAGTCGCCCTCGGGCAGATAGCGCTCGTCGCCCCACCACAGGTCGAGCCGCGACCAGTCGATCGCGTCCCGGGCGGGCGCCGAACGCAGGGCCGCGAGCAGCCCGTTGCCGTTGCGCCCGCCGGTGAGCACGATCGAGGCGGAGCCGCGGGCCGCCTGGGCGTCCACGACCCGGGTGATCAGCCGGGCCGCGGCGGCCTCGGCCATCAGCTCCTTGTCGCGGTGCACGACCAGCTGAGGAGTGCTCACTTGGCCGCCGCCTTCTTGGCCGGGGCCTTCCGGGCGGCCCGCTTGGAGGTCTCCTCGGTCTCGGTGACCTCCTCGACCACGACCACCTCCTCGCCCGCCGGCGCGGCCGGCACGGGAGCGGTGGTCGCCGCCTCCTCGTCGAGCCGCTCCAGGCCGAAGCGCAGCGCCGAGGCGTAGGTGTCGTCCGGGTCGAGCCGGCGCAGCTCCTCCGCGATCAGCTCGGCGGTCTCCCGGCGCTTGAGCGCCACCGCACGGTCCGGCTGCCCCATGATGGAGAGCGTGGCGAGCGAGCCGTCCGGCCGGTCGAGCACGATCGGGCCGGCGTTGGTCTCCATCCGCACGGAGGTGAGGCCGGGGCCCGCCGACTTCGAGCGCCGCACCGGCACCTTCAGCCGCTCGGCCAGCCACATCGCGAGCAGTTCGACGCTCGGGTTGAACTCCTCGCCCTCGACCTCGGCCGAGGTCACCTCGCACACGACCTGGTCGAGCGCGGCGGCCAGCATGGAACGCCAGGGGGTGATCCGGGTCCACGAGAGGTCCGTGTCGCCCGGGGTGTACGCGTCCGCGCGCGCGGTCAGCTCCTGGATGGGCTGCTCGGCGGCGTACGTGTCGGTCACACGGCGCTGGGCGAGGGCGCCCAGCGGGTCGTTCGCCGGGTCGGTCGGCGCGTTCACCGGCCACCAGACGACGACCGGCGCGTCCGGCAGCAGCAGCGGCAGCACCACCGACTGGGCGTGGTCGACGACCTCGCCGTACAGCCGGAGCACCACCGTCTCGCCGGTGCTGGCGTCGGCGCCGAGGCGGACCTCGGCGTCGAGCCGCGCCTTGGCACGGTCCCGCGGGGTCCGCGAGACCCGCTTGATGACGACGAGGGTCCGCGAGGGGTGCTCGCGGGACGCCTCGTTGGCCGCCTTCAGCGCGTCGTAGGCGTTCTCCTCGTCGGTGACGATGACGAGGGTGAGCACCATGCCGACGGCCGGGGTGCCGATGGCCCGCCGCCCGAGCACCAGCGCCTTGTTGATCTTGGAGGACGTGGTGTCCGTCAGGTCGGTCTTCATGGCCGGCGCCAGCTCCTGCCGTCTCGTGCGAGCATCTCGTCCGCCTCGACCGGACCCCAGGTCCCGGACTCGTACTGCGCGGGCTTGCCGTGCGCGTCCCAGAACTGCTCGATCGGGTCGAGGATCTTCCAGGACAGCTCGACCTCCTCCACGCGCGGGAAGAGGTTGGAGTCGCCGAGCAGGACGTCGAGGATGAGCCGCTCGTACGCCTCGGGGCTGGACTCGGTGAAGGACTCGCCGTACGCGAAGTCCATCGAGACGTCCCGGATCTCCATCTGCGTACCCGGCACCTTCGAGCCGAACCGCACCGTGACGCCCTCGTCCGGCTGGACCCGGATGACGATGGCGTTGCGGCCGAGCTCCTCGGTCGCGGTGTGGTCGAACGGGGAGTGCGGGGCGCGCTGGAAGACCACCGCGATCTCGGTGACCCGGCGGCCGAGCCGCTTGCCGGTGCGCAGGTAGAAGGGGACGCCCGCCCAGCGGCGGTTGTCGATCTCCAGCTTGATCGCCGCGTAGGTGTCGGTCTTCGACTGCGGGTCGATGCCGTCTTCCTCCAGGTAGCCGACGGCCCTCTCGCCGCCCTGCCACCCGGCCGCGTACTGGCCGCGGACCGTGGACTTCGCCAGGTCCTTCGGCAGCTTCACCGCGCCGAGCACCTTGGTCTTCTCCGCGGCGAGCGCGTCGGCGCCGAAGGAGGCGGGCTCCTCCATCGCGGTCAGCGCGAGCAGCTGGAGCAGGTGGTTCTGGATGACGTCACGGGCGGCGCCGATGCCGTCGTAGTAGCCGGCGCGGCCGCCGATGCCGATGTCCTCGGCCATGGTGATCTGCACGTGGTCGACGTAGGACCGGTTCCAGATCGGCTCGAAGAGGGTGTTGGCGAAGCGGAGCGCCAGGATGTTCTGGACGGTCTCCTTGCCGAGGTAGTGGTCGATGCGGAAGACCGCCTCGGGCGGGAAGACCTCGTGGACGACCTCGTTGAGCTCCTTGGCCGAGGCCAGGTCGTGGCCGAAGGGCTTCTCGATGACCGCACGGCGCCAGGAGCCGTTCTTCTGGTCGGCCAGCCCGTGCTTCTTGAGCTGCTGGACGACGAGCGGGAAGAACTTCGGCGGCACCGAGAGGTAGAACGCGAAGTTGCCGCCGGTGCCCTGCGCCTTGTCGAGTTCCTCGATGGTGGATTTCAGCTGCTCGAAGGCGTTGTCGTCGTCGAAGTCGCCCTGGACGAAGCGCATCCCCTGGATCAGCTGCTGCCACACCTCCTCGCGGAACGGGGTGCGGGCGTGCTGCTTGACGGCGTCGTGGACCTCCTGCGCGAAGTCCTCGTCCTGCCACTCGCGACGGGCGAACCCGATGAGCGAGAAGCCCGGCGGCAACAGACCCCGGTTGGCGAGGTCGTAGACGGCAGGCATCAGCTTCTTACGGGACAAATCGCCCGTGACGCCGAAGATCACCAGACCCGACGGCCCCGCGATACGCGGGAGCCGTCGGTCTGCGGCGTCACGGAGCGGGTTGGCTCCGGTGACTGCGCTCAAGGTGCTTACGCCTCCGAGGGTGCGAGGCGGGCGAGCTCCGCCTCGGTCGACTTGAGAAGGTCGTTCCAGGACGCCTCGAACTTGTCGACGCCCTCGTCCTCCAGCAGCTGGACGACGTCGTCGTACGAGATGCCCAGCGCGGCCACGTCGTCGAGGAGCGAGCGCGCCTCGTCGTAGGTGCCGTGGATGGTGTCGCCGGTGACCTCGCCGTGGTCGGCGGTGGCCTCCATGGTCGCCTCCGGCATGGTGTTGACCGTGCCCGGGGCGACCAGGTCCACCACGTACAGGGTGTCCTTGTACGCCGGGTCCTTCACGCCGGTCGAGGCCCACAGCGGACGCTGCTTGTTGGCCTGCGCCTTGTCCAGGGCCGCCCAGCGCTCGGAGCCGAAGACCTCCTCGTACGCCTGGTAGGCCAGTCGCGCGTTGGCCAGCGCCGCCTTGCCCTTGAGGCCCCTGGCCTCGTCGGTGCCCACGGCCTCCAGGCGCTTGTCGATCTCGGTGTCCACGCGGGACACGAAGAAGGACGCCACGGAGTGGATCTTCGACAGGTCCAGGCCGCGCTCGCGGGCCTTCTCCAGACCGGCCAGGTAGGCGTCCATCACCGCGCGGTAGCGCTCGAGCGAGAAGATCAGCGTCACGTTGACGCTGATGCCGAGGCCGATGACCTCGGTGATCGCCGGCAGGCCCGCCTTGGTGGCCGGGATCTTGATCAGCGTGTTGGGGCGGTCCACCAGCCAGGCCAGCTGCTTGGCCTCGGCGATCGTGGCCGCGGTGTCGTGGGCGAGCCGGGGGTCGACCTCGATGGAGACCCGGCCGTCCTGGCCCTGGGTCGCGTCGAAGACGGGGCGCAGGATGTCGGCGGCGTCCCTCACGTCAGCCGTCGTGATCATGCGGATGGCCTCGTCCACGGTCACCTTGCGCGCCGCGAGATCGGCCAGCTGCTGGTCGTATCCGTGGCCCTCGGAGATGGCCTTCTGGAAGATGGACGGGTTGGTGGTCACACCCACCACGTGGCTCTGGTCGATGAGCTCGGCCAGGTTGCCGGAGGTGATCCGCTGGCGCGACAGGTCGTCGAGCCAGATCGCGACGCCTTCGTCGGAGAGGCGCTTGAGAGCGTCTGTCATGAGAGTTGCATCTCCATTAAGTCGTACGTATCTGCGTCAGCGCGCGGCGGCGTCGAGGGATTCCCGCGCGGCGGCGACGATCGCCTCCGGCGTGAACCCGAACTCACGGAACAGGACCTTCGCGTCCGCCGAAGCGCCGAAGTGCTCCAGGGAGACGATCCGGCCGGCGTCGCCGACGTACTTGTGCCAGGTCAGGCCGATACCGGCCTCGACCGCGACACGCGCCTTGACCGACGGCGGCAGCACGGAGTCCTTGTACTCCTGCCCCTGCTCCTCGAACCATTCCACCGACGGCATCGAGACCACCCGGGTCGGGACACCGGCGGCCTGCAGCTGCTCCCGGGCCTCGACGGCCAGGTGCACCTCGGAACCGGTCGCGATCAGCACCACCTGCGCGTCGCCGTCGGCGTCGAACAGCACGTAGCCGCCCTTGGCCGCGTCCTCGTTCGGCGCGTAGGTCGGCACGCCCTGGCGGGTGAGGGCGAGGCCGACCGGGGTGCCCTTGCCGAACACCTTGGTGTGGCGCTCGGTGATCTCCCGCCAGGCGATCGCCGTCTCGTTGGCGTCGGCCGGGCGGACGATCGTCAGGCCCGGGATCGCGCGCAGCGAGGCCAGGTGCTCCACCGGCTGGTGGGTCGGGCCGTCCTCGCCGAGACCGATCGAGTCGTGCGTCCACACGTACGTCACCGGCAGGTGCATCAGCGCGGACAGGCGCACGGCGTTGCGCATGTAGTCGGAGAACACCAGGAAGGTGCCGCCGTACACGCGGGTGTTGCCGTGCAGGGCGATGCCGTTCATCTCCGCGGCCATGGAGTGCTCGCGGATGCCGAAGTGGATCGTCCGGCCGTACCGGTCCGCCTCGGGCAGCGGGTTGCCCTCCGGCAGGAAGGAGGACGTCTTGTCGATCGTCGTGTTGTTCGAGCCGGCGAGGTCGGCCGAGCCGCCCCACAGCTCGGGGATCACCGCGCCGAGCGCCTGCAGGACCTTGCCGGAGGCGGCGCGGGTCGCGACGCTCTTGCCGGGCTCGAAGACCGGCAGCTTCTCGGCCCAGCCGGCCGGCAGCTCGTTGGCCTGGATACGGTCGAACTCGGCCGCCCGCTCCGGGTTGGCGGTCCGCCACTCGGCCAGCGACTTCTCCCACGCGGTGCGCGCCTCGCGGCCGCGGTCGCCGAGGCCGCGGGTGTGGGCGATGACCTCGGCGGAGACCTCGAAGCTCTGCTCCGGGTCGAAGCCGAGCACGCGCTTGGTGGCCGCGACCTCCTCGTCGCCGAGCGCCGAGCCGTGCGCGGCCTCGGTGTTCTGGGCGTTCGGGGCCGGCCAGGCGATGATCGAGCGCATCGCGATGAAGGAGGGACGCTCGGTCTCGGCCTCGGCGGCCTTGATCGCGGCGTACAGGGCGGCCGGGTCCAGGTCGCCGTTGGCCTGCGGCTCCACGCGCTGGACGTGCCAGCCGTAGGCCTCGTACCGCTTCATCGTGTCCTCGGACACGGCGGTCTCGGTGTCGCCCTCGATCGAGATGTGGTTGTCGTCCCACAGCATGATCAGGTTGCCGAGCTTCTGGTGTCCGGCCAGCGAGGAGGCCTCGGCGGAGATGCCCTCCTGGAGGCAGCCGTCACCGGCGATGACGTAGACGTGGTGGTCGAACGGAGAGGTGCCCTGAGCGGCCTCCGGGTCGAACAGACCGCGCTCGAAGCGGGCGGCCATCGCCATGCCCACCGCGTTGGCGACGCCCTGGCCCAGCGGGCCGGTCGTCGTCTCGACGCCCGCCGTGTGGCCGTACTCCGGGTGACCCGGGGTCTTCGAGCCCCAGGTGCGGAACGCCTTCAGGTCGTCGAGCTCGAGACCGAAGCCGCCCAGGTAGAGCTGGGTGTAGAGGGTCAGGGACGAGTGGCCGGCGGAGAGCACGAACCGGTCGCGGCCCACCCACTCCGGGTCGGCGGGGTCGTGCCGCATCACCTTCTGGAAGAGGGTGTAGGCGGCGGGCGCGAGGCTCATGGCCGTACCGGGATGGCCGTTTCCGACCTTCTGAACGGCGTCGGCGGCCAGGATGCGGGCGGTGTCCACGGCCCGCTGGTCCAGTTCGGTCCACTCGAGGTCTGTGGTCGTCGGCTTAGTGCTCACCCTGAGTCAGGGCTCCTCTCCGCATGTCTTGAGCCGGTGACTGAGGGTGTCCCGGCGATGTCGAGCCTACCCCCGGAATTCGCCCCTCTTTTCGTGTCCATGCCCCTCATATGAGCACTCTCCCTGCAAGACTGCCGCCGGGCGTGGGAGTTCGCCTCCCGAGGGCACCGCGCCCGGTGTCCGCCCTTCGGGACGCGCCTCGGGTGAGCCCCGCCAACACGACCCCACCCCCGCGAAGATCGGCGTATGGGCAACGTCTAGAGTGGCGTGGTACGCGCAAGTCTTCACCCCGTCTTCATCCGGGGAGCTTGCTGGGAAATTCTCTGTCAGGGGTGTGCGTGACGGCCGTCGAGTCCCGACCCGCAGGGGTCGTCTTGACTCCCAGCCCGGGGGGCCATCGGCCGTTCGGGGCCCGCGTCAAGGCATTCGTGGCGCTGACCAAGCCGCGGATCATCGAGCTGCTGCTCATCACGACCGTTCCGGTGATGTTCCTCGCCGAGCAGGGCGTGCCCGACCTGTGGCTGGTGCTCGCCACCTGCCTCGGCGGCTACCTGTCCGCGGGCGGTGCGAACGCGCTCAACATGTACATCGACCGCGACATCGACGCCCTGATGGACCGCACGTCCCAGCGTCCGCTGGTCACCGGCATGGTCTCGCCGCGCGAGGGCCTGGTCTTCGGCATCACCCTCGCGGTGGTCTCCACGCTCTGGTTCGGCCTGCTCGTCAACTGGCTCTCCGCCTGGCTGTCGCTCGGCGCGCTGCTCTTCTACGTCGTGGTCTACACGATGATCCTCAAGCGGCGCACCAGCCAGAACATCGTCTGGGGCGGCATCGCCGGCTGCATGCCGGTGCTCATCGGCTGGTCCGCGGTCACCGACTCGATGTCCTGGGCCGCCGTCATCCTCTTCCTCGTCATCTTCTTCTGGACGCCGCCGCACTACTGGCCGCTGTCGATGAAGGTGAAGGAGGACTACGCGCGCGTGGGCGTGCCCATGCTCCCGGTCCTCGCCTCCAACAAGGTCGTCGCCAAGCAGATCGTGCTCTACAGCTGGGTCATGGTGGCGGTCTCGCTGCTGCTCACCCCGCTGGGCTACACCGGCTGGTTCTACACCGCGGTGGCGCTGCTCACCGGCGGCTGGTGGCTCTGGGAGGCGCACGCGCTGCTGCACCGCGCCAAGGCGGAGGTGACGGGGGCGAAGCTCAAGGAGATGCGCCTCTTCCACTGGTCCATCACCTACGTCTCGCTGCTCTTCGTCGCGGTCGCGGTGGACCCCTTCCTCCGCTAGAGCGCAAAGACCCGGTCGACGGCCGGGGTGCGTGGCCCACGCCACGTGCCCCGGCCGTCGCCACGTGATCTACCCCCGAGTAGCATCCTTTCCATGGCAGACACGAAGCAGGCGGAGCGCAAGGCGGCCAAGCTGGCCAAGGAGATCAAGGCCTTCTCCGGGAAGCATGGCGGCGCCGAGGGCCAGCTCGCCCACATCGGTCAGGCGGGCACCCGCATCGTCCTCGTCGGCGAGGACGGCGGCTGGGGCGACCTGGTGGCCCCGACCTACGCGATCGCCCAGCAGGCCGCCGAGAAGGCCGGCCTCACGCTCCACGACGAGTTCGACGGCGAGTTCGCCGCCAAGGTCGTGACGGGCCCGTACGAGTGGACCCGGATGGCCGGTATCCAGCTCGGCGGCCCGGCGAACGCCTGACGCCACCGGGGCTCCGGAGGCAACAACCTCGCGCGGGGCTCACCCGTTAGGAGGGGTGGAAGCCCGTCCACACGTGGGAGCCCCCCGAATGATCGACACGCCGAGCCTGGTGGACCAGTACTGCCACGGGGTGCTCCGTACGGAGCTCGGCCTCGGCGGCTTCGAGACGCACCTCGCCCCGAGCGAGGCCCCGCCCGCCGCCGGCACCACCTTCTTCGACACCCAGACCGGCTTCGCCGTACGCCGCTGGTGTCCGCCGCTGCTCGGTCTCGAACCGCACTGCCCGCCCGCCCGCTACCTGGCGCGGCGCCGTGAACTCGGCGTCCTCGAAGCGGGCCGGCGCCTGCTGCGCGCCTCCGGCATCGCCACCTACCTCGTCGACACCGGGCCGCCCGGTGATCTGACCGGGCCCGCCGAGCTCGCCGCCACCGGCGGCGCCGCCGCGCACGAGATCGTCCGGCTCGAACCGCTCGCCCAGCGGGTCGCCGACACCACCTCCGGCACCGTCGCGGCCTTCCTCGCCCACCTCACCGAGGCCGTCCACGGGGCCGCCGCGGGCGCCGTGGCCTTCACCTCGGTGGCGGGGGCACGGGGCGGGCTCGCGGCCGTCCCCGAACCGCCGGGACCCGGCGAGGTGCGCGGCGCGGCGGGCCGCTGGCTGGCCCGGCGCGCGGCCGGCGGGGCGGTGGACGACCCGGTGCTCCTGCGCCATCTGCTGTGGGTCGCCGTCGGCACGGGCCGGCCGCTCCAGCTGCACGTGGGGGAGCGGGACCCGGGCACCCTGGCCGGCTTCGCCGCCGCCACCGGCGGCCTGGGCGCCGACCTGGTGCTGCTGCACGACCACCCGTACCACCGGCAGGCCGCCCGGCTCGCCGGGCACTTCCCGCACGTGTACGCGGACCTGGGCCCGGTCGTCGCCCGCACCGGGGCGAGGGCCGCGGCGGTGCTTGCGGAGTTCCTGGAGCTGGCCCCCTTCGGCAAGCTGCTCTTCTCCAGCGGCGCCCGCGGCCTGCCCGAGCTCCACGTGGTGGCCGCCAGCGTCTTCCGCGGGGCGCTCACCCGGGTCCTCGGCGAGTGGGTCGGCGACGGCTCCTGGTCCCGTACGGACGCGCAGCGGGTCGCCGACCTGATCGCGGCGGGAAACGCGCGGCGGGTCTACGGGCTCGGCTAGGCCCTTCCGCGGCCCTCGAACCACGGACCACGGACCACAGGCCCGCGGACTTCGGCCCGGGGCGCGCCGGGCCTCCGCTCACGCGGTCGCGAGCTCGGCGTCGGGCTGGGCCGGGATCTCCGCGGGGGTCACCGGGCGCTCGCGCAGGCTCAGCGCGAGGCGGAGCACCGCGATCCACAGCAGCGCGGAGCCGAGCATGTGCGCGGCGACCAGGAGCTCCGGCACACCGGTGAAGTACTGGATGTAGCCCAGTGCTCCTTGACAGAGCAGCACGAGCAGCAGGTCGCGGGCGCGGGCCCGGGTGTCGTCCGGGGCGTCCACCACGCGCAGGACCAGCCACATCGCGAGGGCCAGGGCGCAGACCACCCAGGCGCCGATCGCGTGGACGTGCGCGGCGTTCGTCCAGTCCCACGGCATGCGCGGCACGTCGCTGCTGTCGCCGGCGTGCTTGCCGGCGCCCGTCACCGTCGTGCCGAGCGCGATGAGCAGGGCCGAGACCCCGACGATCGCCCAGGACAGCTTGCGCACCGGACGCGGGACGCGCGGCTTGGGCGTGGTGTCGCCCTCGCCGGTGCGGTGCCAGGTGACGACGGCCACCGTGAGGAGCGCGTTCGCGGCGAGGAAGTGACCGGCCACGGTCCAGGGGTTGAGGCCCATCCAGACGGTGATGCCGCCGATGACGGCGTTGCTCATCACGATCCAGAACTGGGACCAGGCGAGCCGGGTCAGACCGCGGCGACGCGGCTTGACGGAGCGCGCGGCGATGATCGCCCAGCCCACGGCGGCCGACAGGACGTACGTCAGCATCCGGTTGCCGAACTCCACGAAGCCGTGGAAGCCCTGCTCGGCGGTGACGATGAGGCTGTCGTCCGTGCACTTGGGCCAGGTGTCGCAGCCGAGACCGGAGCCGGTCAGCCGGACCGCGCCACCGGTGACGATGATGACCACGCTCATCACGACGGCGGAGAGCGCGGCGCGCCGGAGCGTCCGAGGGGACGGGGTCCAGCGCCGGGCGAGGAAGGCGAGGGGGGTCTGCACGGTCGACATCGTAGGCGGGGCCCTTGTGCACGCTTTCACGAGGGGGTGCTTACGGGGCGAGTCACCCCGAAACGTCACCGGTCCGCTACTCCTCGCGTCACTCCCAGCGGAAGAACCTCGCTGCCGCGCCGAGGCCCAGCACGGCCCACACCGCGAGGATCAGCGCGTCGCCCCAGGGCAGCGCCGCGCCGTGCTGGAGCACGTCGCGCAGGCCGTCCGAGAGCGCCGAGATCGGCAGGAACGCGAGCACGTCACCCGCGGCGCCGAACTTCTCCAGCGGCACCATCACGCCGCCGCCCACCAGGAGCAGCAGGAAGACCAGGTTGGCCGCGGCCAGGGTCGCCTCCGCCTTCAGCGTGCCGGCCATCAGCAGGCCGAGCCCGGAGAAGGCGGCGGTGCCGAGCACCAGCAGCACGAACACCGAGAGCGGGTCGCCGTGCGGCGACCAGCCGAGCGCCAGGGCGATCACCGTGAGCAGCGCCACCTGGAGCACCTCGGTGACGAGCACCGCCAGCGTCTTGGCGGTCATCAGCGCCCAGCGCGGCAGCGGCGAGGCGGCGAGCCGCTTGAGCACCCCGTAGCGGCGCTCGAAGCCGGTGGCGATGGCCTGCCCGGTGAAGGCGGTGGACATCACGGCGAGCGCGAGGACGCCTGGCGTGAGGAAGTCGACGGCCTCGCCGGTGCCGGTGTCGACGATGTCGACCGTCGAGAACAGCACGAGCAGCAGGGAAGGAATGATCACCGTGAGGAGCAGCTGCTCGCCGTTGCGCAGCAGCATCCTGGTCTCCAGGGCGGCCTGCGCGGCGATCATCCGCCCGACCGGCGCGGCCCCCGGCTTCGGCGCGTACGTACCCGTGCTCATCCGCGCAGCTCCTTGCCGGTCAGTTCCAGGAAGACGTCTTCGAGGGTGTGGCGCTCGACGGAGATCCGGTCGGGCATCACGCCGTGCTGGGCGCACCAGCTGGTGACGGTGGCGAGCAGCTGGGGGCCGACCTGGCCGGTGATCCGGTACGTGCCGGGCAGCGGCTCGGCGGCGGAGCTGCCGTCGGGCAGGGCCTTGAGGAGCGAGCCGAGGTCGAGTCCGGGGCGCCCGGTGAAGCGCAGGGTGTTCTCGGCGCCGCCGCGGCACAGCTCCTCGGGGCTGCCCTGGGCGACGACCCGGCCGGCGTCGACGATGGCGACGTCGTCGGCGAGCTCCTCCGCCTCGTTCATGAAGTGGGTGGTCAGGACGACCGTGACCCCGTCGGCGCGCAGCTCGCGGACCAGGTCCCAGGTGGCGCGGCGGGCCTGCGGGTCGAGTCCGGCGGTGGGCTCGTCGAGGAACACCAGCTCGGGCCGGCCGACGACGGCCATGGCGAGTGAGAGGCGCTGCTGCTGGCCGCCGGAGAGGCGCCGGTAGGTGGTGCGGCCGCAGGAACCGAGGCCGAGGCGCTCGATCAGGGCGTCCACGTCCAGCGGGTGGGCGTGCAGCCTGGCCATGTGGCGGAGCATCTCGTCGGCGCGGGCGCCCGAGTAGACGCCGCCGGACTGCAGCATCACTCCGATCCGCGGGCGCAGGGCGGCGGCGTCGGCGACCGGGTCGAGGCCGAGGACGCGCACGGTGCCGGCGTCCGGCTTGCGGTAGCCCTCGCAGGTCTCGATCGTGGTCGTCTTGCCGGCCCCGTTGGGTCCGAGGACGGCGGTGACGGTGCCCTCGCGGACATCGAGGTCGAGGCCGTCGACGGCGGTCTTCGTTCCGTACCGCTTGACCAGGCCCCGGACCCGGACCACGGACTCGACGGACTCGTTTCGCATGCCGGGAAGTCTAAGGACCCGCCCGGGTCACCCGGTCGGCGGCCCCGGAGAGGGGCTGGATCCGGCCGGAGCGGGCATCCGTCCGATATGGCGGTGTTCGTCGGCACGTCCGGCTGGCAGTACCGGGACTGGCGGGGCGTGCTGTACCCGGACGGCGTACCCCAGCGCCGGTGGCTGGAGGAGTACGCGCGGAGCTTCGCCGTGGTCGAGAACAACAACGCCTTCTACCGCCTGCCGGAGCGGGCGACCTTCGCCGAGTGGCGGAGGCGCACGCCCGAGGGCTTCCTCATGGCGGTGAAGGCCAGCCGCTACCTCACCCACATCAAGCGCCTGAAGGACCCCGAGGAGCCGGTGCGGCGGCTGATGGGGCGTGCGGAGGGGCTGGGCGACCGGCTGGGTCCGGTGCTGCTGCAGCTGCCGCCGACGCTGCGGGCGGACGCCGGACTCCTGGACGCGGTGCTCGGCTGCTTCCCGGCGGGGGTGCGGGTGGCGGTCGAGCCGCGGCACGAGTCGTGGTGGACGGACGAGACCGAGGGGATCCTCTCCGGCCACGGCGCCGCGCTGTGCTGGGCGGACCGGGGCTCGCGTCCGGTGGCCCCGCTGTGGCGGACGGCGGACTGGGGCTATCTGCGGCTGCACGAGGGCCGGGCGCGGCCCTTCCCGGCGTACGGGCGGCAGGCGCTGCGGACCTGGGCGGACCGGCTCGCGGAGACCTGGCCGGCGCGCGCGGACGTCTTCGTGTTCTTCAACAACGATCCCGGCGGCGCCGCGGTCCGCAACGCGGAAACTTTTCTCCGTGCCGTGGAAGAGACGGGGCGGACCCCCAGGGTGCCGGCGGACCGCCCCGAGCGGCCGGAAAGCGCTGGTCAGGGCCGTTGGCATTCGTCCTACGAATGATCGTTTCCGCAGGTCAGGTAAGCCTTACCTGCGTGACGTACCGCACCGTCGTCCGCGGGGACCTCGCTTGTCAGTCCCTGATTAATTACGCAACAATGGCGTTGTGAAAAACGTCGGTGAGGCTCCCACGGAGGAACTCGCGACCGGTGAGCGATCCACGCGCAACCGGGTCGCGCGCTCCATCCTGGACCACGGGCCCTCGACCGTCGCCGACCTGGCCCAGCGGCTCGGCCTCACCCAGGCCGCCGTCCGCCGCCACCTCGACTCGCTGGTCACCGACAACGTGGTGGAAGCGCGCGAGAAGCGGGTCTACGGAGCCCGCACCCGGGGCCGCCCGGCGAAGGTCTTCGCGCTCACCGACTGCGGCAGGGACGCCTTCGACCAGTCGTACGACACGCTGGCGGTCGAGGCGCTGCGCTGGATCGAGCGGAACGCCGGCGGAGAGGCGGCCGTCGCCGCCTTCGCCCGCGACCGGATCGAGGCCCAGGCCGAGGCCTACCGCGCGGCCGTCGAGTCCGCCGACCCGGACCAGCGCACCGAGGCTCTGGCCAAGGCGCTGACCGCCGACGGGTACGCTGCCACTGCGCGCAACGCGCCGGTCGGCGAGCAGCTCTGCCAGCACCACTGCCCGGTCGCCCACGTCGCCGAGCAGTACCCGCAGCTGTGCGAGGCGGAGACGGAGATCTTCTCCCGCCTCCTCGGGACCCACGTCCAGCGCCTGGCCACCATCGCGCATGGTGACGGCGTCTGCACGACGTTCATCCCGCACGGCGCCCCACAGACCACTCCATCCACAGCATCTGCAAGCACGGCCGGGAGGAACCCCGCATGACCACCGAGATCAGCCACCCCGAGCTCGAGGGCCTGGGTCGGTACGAGTACGGCTGGGCCGACTCGGACGCGGCGGGTGCCACCGCCAAGCGAGGACTCTCCGAGGACGTCGTCCGCGACATCTCCTCGAAGAAGAACGAGCCCGAGTGGATGCTGAAGCTGCGGCTCAAGGGTCTGCGGCTCTTCGACAAGAAGCCCATGCCGACCTGGGGCTCCGACCTGTCGGGCATCGACTTCGACAACATCAAGTACTTCGTGCGGTCCACCGAGAAGCAGGCCGAGTCCTGGGAGGACCTGCCGGAGGACATCAAGAACACGTACGACAAGCTCGGCATCCCGGAGGCGGAGAAGCAGCGCCTCGTCGCCGGTGTCGCCGCCCAGTACGAGTCCGAGGTCGTCTACCACCAGATCCGCGAGGACCTGGAGGAGCAGGGCGTCATCTTCGTCGACACCGACACCGCGCTGAAGGAGCACGAGGAGCTCTTCAAGGAGTACTTCGGCACCGTCATCCCGGTCGGCGACAACAAGTTCGCCTCCCTGAACACGGCCGTGTGGTCCGGCGGATCGTTCATCTACGTGCCGAAGGGCGTGCACGTCGAGATCCCGCTGCAGGCCTACTTCCGTATCAACACGGAGAACATGGGCCAGTTCGAGCGGACGCTGATCATCGTCGACGAGGACGCCTACGTCCACTACGTCGAGGGCTGCACCGCCCCGATCTACTCGTCCGACTCCCTGCACTCCGCGGTCGTCGAGATCATCGTGAAGAAGGGCGGCCGCTGCCGCTACACGACGATCCAGAACTGGTCGAACAACGTCTACAACCTGGTGACCAAGCGCGCCGTCGCCTACGAGGGCGCCACCATGGAGTGGGTCGACGGCAACATCGGCTCCAAGGTCACCATGAAGTACCCGGCCGTCTACCTGATGGGCGAGCACGCCAAGGGTGAGACCCTCTCCATCGCCTTCGCGGGCGAGGGCCAGCACCAGGACGCCGGCGCCAAGATGGTCCACATGGCCCCGAACACCTCCTCCAACATCGTCTCCAAGTCGGTGGCGCGAGGCGGCGGCCGCACCTCCTACCGCGGTCTGATCGAGATCGGCGAGGGCGCCCCGGGCGCCAAGTCGAACGTGCTCTGCGACGCCCTGCTCGTCGACACGATCTCCCGCTCGGACACGTACCCCTACGTGGACGTCCGCGAGGACGACGTCTCCATGGGCCACGAGGCCACCGTCTCCAAGGTCTCCGAGGACCAGCTCTTCTACCTGATGAGCCGCGGCCTCACGGAGTTCGAGGCGATGGCCATGATCGTCCGCGGCTTCGTCGAGCCCATCGCGAAGGAGCTGCCGATGGAGTACGCGCTGGAGCTGAACCGGCTGATCGAGCTGCAGATGGAAGGCGCGGTCGGCTAAGGCCTCAGGCCTCGCCCCGCCCCACCCGTACCGCAGCACTGATTTCTTTTTGACGCAGGAAGAGAGCAACACGACAGCCATGGCTGAGGCTCAGAACATCCCGGCGGGCTCCACCACCGCCGGCTCGATCGCGGTGGCCGCCGAGTCCACCGTCGCCACGCGCATGAGTGCCCCGCCGTCCTTCGACGTCGCGGACTTCCCGGTCCCGCACGGCCGCGAGGAGGAGTGGCGCTTCACCCCGCTGGAGCGGCTCCGCGGCCTGCACGACGGCACCGCCGTCGCGACCGGCGAGGGCGTCCGCGTCGAGGTCGAGGCCCCCGAGGGCGTCACCGTGGAGACGGTGGGCCGTGACGACGCGCGACTCGGCAAGGCCGGCACGCCGGTCGACCGGGTCGCCGCCCAGGCGTACACCTCGTTCGAGAAGGCCTCGGTCGTCACCGTCGCCAAGGAGGCCGTGCTCACCGAGCCGATCCGCATCGCCGTGCACGGCGAGGGCGGCGTCGCCTTCGGCCACCAGGTCATCGAGCTCGGTGCCTTCGCCGAGGCCGTCGTCGTCATCGACCACACCGGTGACGCGGTGCTCGCCGCCAACGTCGACTACGTGCTCGGCGACGGCGCCAAGCTCACCGTCGTCTCCGTCCAGGACTGGGACGAGAAGGCCGTCCACGTC
Source organism: Streptomyces sp. NPDC053431 (assembly GCF_044544925.1). NCBI lineage: Bacteria > Bacillati > Actinomycetota > Actinomycetes > Kitasatosporales > Streptomycetaceae > Streptomyces > Streptomyces sp. NPDC053431. Next base: position 1,212,955 of record NZ_JBITXX010000001.1, read on the forward strand.
GCCCAGCACAACGCGCTGGTCGGCCGCGACGCCTCCTTCAAGTCGGTCGTCGTGACCTTCGGCGGCGACGTGGTCCGCATCCACCCGCGGGTCACCTACGCCGCCCCCGGCGGCGAGGCCGAGCTCTTCGGCCTGTACTTCACCGACGCCGGCCAGCACCAGGAGCACCGCCTCCTGGTCACCCACAACGTCCCGCACTGCAAGTCCAACGTGGCCTACAAGGGCGCGCTGCAGGGCCAGGACGCGCACGCCGTGTGGATCGGCGACGTCCTCATCGAGGCCAAGGCCGAGGGCACCGACACCTACGAGCTCAACCGGAACCTGGTCCTCACCGACGGCGCCCGGGTCGACTCCGTGCCGAACCTGGAGATCGAGACCGGCGAGATCGCCGGCGCCGGCCACGCCTCCGCCACCGGCCGCTTCGACGACGAGCAGCTCTTCTACCTGATGTCCCGCGGTATCCCGGAGACCGAGGCCCGCCGCCTCGTCGTCCGCGGCTTCTTCGCCGAGCTGGTCCAGCAGATCGGTCTGCCGGACGTCCAGGAGCGTCTCATCGCGAAGATCGAGGCGGAGCTGGAGGCGTCCGTCTGATGGCCTTCGTCCGCGCCTGTGCGCTGAGCGAGCTGGAGGAGGACACCCCGAAGCGGGTGGAACTCGACGGCACGCCGGTGTCCCTCGTCCACACCGAGGGCGAGGTGTACGCGATCCACGACATCTGCTCGCACGCGAACGTCTCCCTCTCGGAGGGCGAGGTGGAGGACTGCCAGATCGAGTGCTGGCTGCACGGCTCCGCGTTCGACCTCCGCACCGGCAAGCCGTCCGGCCTTCCCGCGACGCGCCCCGTCCCCGTATACCCCGTAAAGATCGAAGGGGACGATGTGCTCGTCTCCGTCACCCAGGAGTCCTGAGTCACCCATGGCAACGCTTGAAATCCACGACCTGCACGTCTCCGTCGAGGCCGAGAACGGTCCGCGTGAGATCCTCAAGGGTGTCGACCTGACCATCAAGCAGGGCGAGACCCACGCCGTCATGGGCCCGAACGGCTCCGGCAAGTCGACCCTGGCGTACTCGCTGGCCGGCCACCCGAAGTACACGGTCACCGGCGGCACCGTCACCCTCGACGGCGAGGACGTCCTGGAGATGTCGGTCGACGAGCGCGCCCGCGCCGGCGTCTTCCTGGCCATGCAGTACCCGGTCGAGGTCCCGGGCGTCTCGGTCTCCAACTTCCTGCGCACCTCCGCCACCGCCGTCCGCGGCGAGGCGCCCAAGCTGCGCACCTGGGTGAAGGAGGTCAAGGAGGCCATGGAGCAGCTCCAGATGGACCCCGCCTTCGCCGAGCGCAACGTCAACGAGGGCTTCTCCGGCGGTGAGAAGAAGCGCCACGAGATCCTCCAGCTCGAGCTGCTCAAGCCGAAGATCGCCATCCTCGACGAGACCGACTCCGGCCTCGACGTCGACGCGCTCCGCATCGTCTCCGAGGGCGTCAACCGCGTCCGCGAGACCGGCGAGGTCGGCACCCTGCTGATCACCCACTACACGCGGATCCTCCGCTACATCAAGCCCGACTTCGTGCACGTCTTCGCGAACGGCCGCATCGTCGAGTCCGGCGGCGCCGAGCTCGCCGACCAGCTGGAGAACGAGGGCTACGACAAGTACGTGAAGGGTGGCGCATCCGCGTGACTTCCGCCCATCAGGGGCTGACCGGCCTCCTCGACACCGAGGCGATCCGCAAGGACTTCCCGCTCCTGGATCGTCTGGTCCACGACGACAAGAAGATCGTCTACCTGGACTCCGCGGCCACCTCGCAGAAGCCGCGCCAGGTCCTCGACGCTCTCAACGCGTACTACGAGCGGCACAACGCCAACGTCCACCGCGGCGTGTACACGGTCGCCGAGGAGGCCACCGCGCTGTACGAGGGCGCCCGCGACAAGGTCGCCGCCTTCATCAACGCGCCGAGCCGCGACGAGGTGATCTTCACGAAGAACGCCTCCGAGTCGCTCAACCTCGTGGCCAACATGCTGGGCTGGGCCGACGAGCCCTACCGCGTGGACCACGAGACCGAGATCGTCATCACGGAGATGGAGCACCACTCCAACATCGTGCCGTGGCAGCTGCTCGCGCAGCGCACGGGCGCGAAGCTGAAGTGGTTCGGCCTCACCGACGACGGCCGCCTCGACCTGTCGAACATCGACGAGCTGATCACCGAGAAGACCAAGGTGGTGTCCTTCACCCTGGTCTCCAACCTGCTCGGCACGATCAACCCGGTCGAGACGATCGTCCGGCGTGCCCAGGAGGTCGGCGCCCTCGTCTGCATCGACGCCTCCCAGGCCGCGCCGCACATGGTGCTCGACGTGCAGGCGCTGCAGGCCGACTTCGTGGCCTTCACCGGCCACAAGATGTGCGCCCCGACCGGCATCGGCGTGCTGTGGGGACGGCAGGAGCTCCTGGAGGACCTGCCGCCGTTCCTCGGTGGCGGCGAGATGATCGAGACCGTCTCGATGCACTCCTCCACCTACGCGCCGGCCCCGCACAAGTTCGAGGCGGGTACGCCCCCGATCGCCCAGGCCGTCGGCCTCGGCGCGGCCGTGGACTACCTCTCGGCGATCGGCATGGAGAACATCGCGCGCCACGAGCACGCGATCACCGAGTACGCCGTCCAGCGCCTCCAGGAGGTGCCGGACCTGCGGATCATCGGCCCCACCACGGCCGAGGACCGCGGCGCGGCGATCTCCTTCACGCTCGGAGACATCCACCCGCACGATGTGGGGCAGGTGCTGGACGAGCAGGGCATCGCGGTCCGGGTCGGGCACCACTGCGCGCGCCCGGTCTGCCTGCGGTACGGAATTCCCGCGACGACGCGAGCGTCGTTCTATCTGTACTCCACTCCGGCCGAGGTGGACGCCCTGGTCGCGGGTCTGGAGCACGTCCGCAATTTCTTCGGTTAGGAGCGACGTGAAGCTGGATTCGATGTACCAGGACGTCATCCTGGACCACTACAAGCACCCGCACGGCCGGGGCTTGCGGGACGGCGACGCCGAGGTGCACCACGTCAACCCCACCTGCGGCGACGAGATCACCCTCCGGGTGAAGTACGAGGGCGATCGCATCGCGGACGTGTCGTACGAGGGCCAGGGCTGTTCCATCAGCCAGGCCTCGGCCTCCGTGCTCAACGAGCTGCTGGTCGGCAAGGAGCTGGCCGAGGCGCAGAAGATCCAGGGCACGTTCCTGGAGCTGATGCAGTCCAAGGGCCAGATCGAGCCGGACGACGCGATGGAGGAGATCCTGGAGGACGCGGTCGCGTTCGCCGGTGTCTCGAAGTACCCGGCCCGGGTGAAGTGCGCGCTGCTCAGCTGGATGGCGTGGAAGGACGCGACGGCCCAGGCGCTGGGCTCCGACGCGGAGAGGAAGTCGGCATGACCGAGAACGCCGAGGCCACGATGAAGCCGGCCTCCGAAGAAGAGATCCGCGAGGCGCTGTACGACGTCGTCGACCCCGAGCTGGGCATCGACGTCGTCAACCTCGGCCTGATCTACGGCATCCACATCGACGACTCCAATGTCGCGACGCTGGACATGACCCTGACGTCGGCGGCCTGTCCGCTGACCGACGTGATCGAGGACCAGGCGAAGGCCGCCACCGACGGCATCGTCAACGAGCTCAAGATCAACTGGGTCTGGATGCCGCCGTGGGGTCCGGACAAGATCACGGACGACGGCCGCGAGCAGCTGCGCGCGCTCGGCTTCAACGTCTGATTCCGCTCGTGCGGTACGAGGCCCCCGGTGCCCGCCGGGGGCCTCGTCGCGTTCGCGGGCGGTCGTGACGGTCGTGACGGTCGTGATGGCAGACTGGCCGCCATGGCCGTTCGCATGTACCACCTCGCCGTCGACTGTCATGACCTGCCCGCACAGGCCCGGTTCTGGGCTCAGGTGCTGGACTGGCGGATTCTCTTCGAGGCGGAGAACGAGATCGTCATCGGCGCCGACGAGCATGCGCTGCCGGGCATGTGCTTCCTTCCCGTGCCCGAGCGGAAGAGCGGCAAGAACCGCCTGCACATCGACCTGACGCCCGACGACCAGGACGCCGAGGTGGCGCGGATCGTCGGGCTCGGGGCGCGGCGGGTGGACGTCGGTCAGGACGAGGACGCGACCTGGGTGGTCCTCGCCGATCCGGAGGGCAACGAGTTCTGCGTGCTCCGGCCCAAGGCGACGCTCATCGACTGACGGGCGGTTCCGCCGCCGCCGTCCGGGCCAGGACCGGGGCCAGGTTCTCCTTGCGGATGCGCTGGTCGACGTAGAGCAGGGCGGAGACGAGCGGCGGGAACGGGGCCGCGACCGCCTGGACGAGGACCTGGGCGACCACCAGGGCCACGAACAGGCCGCCGAGGGCGCCGAAGACCGCGCCGGGGGTGGCGTCCGGGCCGAACTCGAGGCCGCCCATGGAGACCGACCCCACCTGGCCGACGACCTGCTGCATCACGCTGCCGGCGACGCCCACGATCAGGCCCGCGCCCAGCGTGCAGCCGAAGACCCGCCACCAGGAGCCCTTGACGAGGGCGGCGGAGCGGCGCAGGGAGGCCACCGCGCCCTGGCCCTCGATCACGGCCACGGCCGGGGCGAGGCTGAACCTGGTCCAGAGCCACAGCGCCAGCGGGATGAGCGCGAGGGCGCCGAGGAAGAGGAGGACGCCCACCATCGCGAAGCCGGCGCCGTCGTTCGAGCGGCCCCCCTCGGAGGCGGCGATGCCCGTGATGATGCCGACCATCATCAGGGTGAAGCCGACCAGGAAGAGCAGGACCGGCAGGAGCGTGGCCAGCGTCGCCAGGAACACCGAGCCGATGACCGCGCCGAGCCGGGACCAGGCACGGCTCCAGGCGGTGCCGAAGGAGATCGGGCGGCCGAGCACCGCCTCCTGGACCACGGCCGGGACGGCCGCGGAGACCAGTCCGCCGCAGACGACGTAGGCGGCCATGCCGAGCAGCCAGACGCCGACGAAGGCCCCGATCAGCGGCTGGATGTCGGCGAACTCCGGGTCCTGGCCGGCGGGCAGGTCGCTCAGCCGCCGGATGTCGTCGCCGACGGCGGACCAGGCGACCAGGAGCGCCGTTCCGACAAGCACGGCGACGGCGGTGTAGGCGGTCGCGGCGACGCCGAGCAGCGGCTTCCAGTAGCGCCGGTAGGTGGTGAAGGCGCCGGTGAGGATGTCACTGAAGTTCAGCGGCGCCAGCGGTATCACGCCCGGTCTCGGCGGCGGTGGCGGGGGAGCGTAGCCGTATCCGTACGGCCCCGGAGGGTATGTCATGCGCACACCGTATCCGGAGCGGTTGTGTACGGCCGTACACAGGCGTGCGTACACTCGTACACATGGGATACGGACTGCTCGCGGGGGCCATAGCGGCCGAGATCGTCGCCACCACCTCCATGAAGTACAGCGAGGGCTTCTCCCGCCTCGGACCCTCCCTGATCACCGGTGCCGGCTACCTCCTCGCCTTCGCCCTGCTCGCCCGGGCACTCAGGACCCTCCAGGTCGGCACCGCCTACGCGATCTGGTCCGGGGTCGGCACCGCCGCCGTCGCCGCCATCGGCGCCCTCTTCCTGGGCGAGTCCATGAACCCCGCCAAGATCGCCGGCATCGTCCTGATCATCGCCGGGGTCGCCGTCCTCAACCTCGGCGGCGCGCACTGATGGCCCGGCCCCGGCGCCACGACCCCGACCGGCGCGAGCGGATCGTCGACGCCGCCCTCCGGGTCGTCGGACGGGACGGGATCGCCGGGCTCAGCCACCGCACGGTGGCCGCCGAGGCCGACGTGCCGCTCGGCTCCACCACGTACCACTTCGCCTCCCTCGACGAACTCCTCGTCGCCGCCCTGCGCCGCGCCAACGCGACCTTCGGACGGACGCTGCGCGACAGCCCCGAGCTCGCCGACCCCGACACCGACCTCGCCACCGCCCTCGCCCGGATCATGGGCCGCTGGCTCGGCGGGGACCGCCGCGAGGCGGAGCTCGCGTACGAGCTGTATCTCGCCGCCCTGCGCCGTCCCGCCCTGCGCCCGGTCGCCGACGAGTGGGTCGACGAGGTCCGCACGGCCCTCGCCGGCCGCACCGACCCCGCCACCGCCCGCGGGCTCGTCGCGATGACGGACGGTCTCTCCCTCATGTACCTGCTCGGCGGACACGGCTACGAGGAGGAGTACGCGCGCTCCATGCTGGCGCGGGTGCTCGACGAAGGCTCCGAACCGCCGGCCGTCCCCTTGGCGGAACCGCCGACGGCGCCGACCGACACCTGAGACCGGTTGGCCCGCGCGGGGGCCCGACCGTTAGGTTTTCCGTCATGACCACTGCTCCTCGCACCACCGGCGCCGTCGCCGCCGGCCTCGCCACCATCGCCGGCGACGGCACCGTTCTCGACACCTGGTTCCCCGCCCCCGAGCTGACCGACGCCCCCGGCCCCGCCGGCACCGAGCGTCTCGGCGTCGACGAGGCCGTCAACGCCCTCGGCGAGGGCGCCGCCAAGGCCCTCGGCGTCGACGCCCGCCGCGGTGTCGAGGTGGTCGCCGTCCGTACCGTCATCGCCTCGCTCGACGACAAGCCGCTCGACGCCCACGACGCCTACCTGCGGCTGCACCTGCTCAGCCACCGCCTGGTCAAGCCGCACGGCCAGAGCCTCGACGGCGTCTTCGGCCTGCTGGCCAACGTGGCCTGGACCTCGCTCGGCCCGGTCGCCGTCGACGACATCGAGAAGGTGCGGCTCAACGCCCGCGCCGAGGGCCTGCACCTCCAGGTCACCTCGATCGACAAGTTCCCCCGCATGACCGACTACGTCGTGCCCGCCGGCGTCCGCATCGCCGACGCCGACCGGGTCCGCCTCGGCGCCCACCTCGCCGCCGGCACCACCGTCATGCACGAGGGCTTCGTCAACTTCAACGCGGGCACCCTCGGCACCTCGATGGTCGAGGGCCGCATCTCCGCCGGCGTCGTCGTCGGCGACGGCTCCGACATCGGCGGCGGCGCCTCCACCATGGGCACCCTCTCCGGCGGCGGCAACGTCATCATCTCCATCGGCGAGCGCTGCCTGATCGGCGCCGAGGCGGGCGTCGGCATCGCCCTCGGCGACGAGTGCGTCGTCGAGGCCGGCCTCTACGTCACCGCCGGCACCCGGGTCACCATGCCCGACGGCCAGGTCGTCAAGGCCCGCGAGCTCTCCGGCGCCTCGAACATCCTCTTCCGCCGCAACTCGGTCACCGGCGCCGTCGAGGCCCGCCCGAACAACGCGGTCTGGGGCGGTCTCAACGAGATCCTGCACAGCCACAACTGAGCCCGTGCGCCGCCGGACGGCCCGCCGCCCCGTAAAGGGACGGCGGGCCGTCCCGCGTCTCTGGCATGATCGCCCCTGCGCGACAGGAGGTCATCCAGAAGGAACAGCACATGAGTGAACAGCGTGTCGCCCTCGTCACCGGCTCCTCCTCCGGCATCGGGGCCGCCGTCGCGCGCCGCCTCACGGCCGCCGGCTTCCGGGTCGTCGTCAACTCCGCCCGCTCCGTCGCCGCCGGCGAGAAGCTCGCCGCGGAACTGCCCGGCGCCCACTACCTCCAGGCCGACGTCTCCGACGAGGCACAGGCCGCCCGCCTCGTCGAGCGGACGGTCGAGCACTTCGGCCGCCTCGACCTCCTCGTCAACAGCGCCGGCACCACCCGCTTCATCCCGCACGACGACTTCGCGGCCGCCTCGCCCGACGTGTGGCGGCTCCTCTACGACGTCAACGTCATCGGCGTCTGGCAGACGGTCACCGCCGCCGTCCCGCATCTGCGCGAGACCCGCGGCGCCGTCGTGAACATCTCCTCGCAGGCCGGCGTCCGGCCCGGCGGCAGCTCCATCCCGTACGCCGTGACCAAGGCGGCGGTCAACCACATGACCAAGCTGCTCGCCAAGACCCTCGGGCCCGACGTGCGGGTCAACGCCGTCGCGCCGGGACTCGTCGACACCCCGTGGTTCGACGGCGTCGAGGGCGCCGACGCCGCCAAGGAGCACGTGGCCTCGGTCGTGCCGCTGCGCCGGGTGGGCCGCCCGGAGGACATCGCCGAGGCAGTCCACGACCTGGCGAACGCCTCGTACATCACGGGCGAGGTGCTGCTCGTGGACGGCGGCGGGCACCTGCTGGGCTGACCCCCTAGAGGGCGTGTCCGGGACGTCCCGCCTGGCTCGCGACGCCCGGCACTCCCTGGAGGGCGAGCTTGAAGCCGTCGTGGCTGCGGGCGAAGCCCAGGGAGGCGTAGAAGCGGTGGGCGTCCGTCCGGGACTTGTCGCTGGTCAGCTGGACGAGCGCGCAGCCGCGGGCGCGGGCCCGGTCGATCGCCCGGGCCATCAGGGTGCGGCCGAGCCCGCCGCCGCGCCGGTCGGCCCTGATCCGGACCGCCTCGATCAGGGCCCGCTCGGCGCCGCCCTTGCCGAGGCCGGGGATGTACGTGGCCTGGAGGCAGCCGACGACCGGCTCCCCGGCCGTGTCGTCGACGAGGACCAGCACCTCGTTGCGCGCGTCGGCCTCGATGTCCGCGAAGGCCCGCTCGTAGGCGGGGGTCACGGTCACCGAGGCCGGGTCGACCACGCGCTCCTCGTCGGCGAGGAGCGCGAGGACGGCGGGCAGGTCGGCGCGGGTGGCGGGACGCAGGATCACGGCCGCAGTCTCGCACACCCGTGCGCGCCCGTGATCACGGACGGAAGCGCAGCACCTGCGGGTCGTGGTCGCTGTTCTGGTCCGCGAACTCCGCGTTGATGTGCACGCTGTCGTACTCGAAGTGGTGCACGCCGGGGCTGGTCAGGATCTGGTCGAGGACCTGGCTGTTGCCCTGGTACACGTACGAGTAGCGCTCGCTGAGCGGCAGCGACTTCACGGCCGGGAACAGCGCGCCGCCGTCGGTCAGCGCCTGTGTGGTGCCGGAGAACTCGAAGTCGTTGATGTCGCCGAGGACCAGGACGTCGGCCTGCTTGTCGAGGGCGATGACGTCCTTGACGAAGGCGTTCACGGCCTGCGCCTGGAGCAGGCGCTTGGTCTCGGAGGAGCGGGTCGGCGGCTGGTGGTGCGAGACGATCGACTCGTCGCCGCCCTTCGAGCCGAAGTGGTTGGCGACCACGAGGACCGTGCGGCCGCGGAAGACGAACTCGCCCGCGAGCGGCTTGCGGCTGTTCTCCCAGGCGGAGTTCGCCGGGTCGATGCGGCCGGGGGAGACGGTCAGGTGGGCGTCGCCCTTGGTACCGGTGACCGCGGTCGCGGTGGTCGCGTTGCCGCCCGGGCGGTCGACGAAGGAGACCCGCTGCGGGTTGAAGAGGAAGACCTGACGGATGTTGCCGCCGGGCTCGCCGCCGTCCTTGTTGTTCTCCGGGTCGATCGAGCGCCACTCGTACGCCGGGCCGCCGGCCGCGACGATCGCCGCCGTGAACTTCTTCAGCGTCTCGCCGGCCGTCACCGTGCCGTCGTTCTTGGCGCCGTTGTCGTCCTGGATCTCCTCCAGGGCGACGATGTCGGGCGAGGCCAGGTTCTCGACGACCGCCTTGGCGAGCGCGTCGAACTTCTCCTGCGGGTCGGACGGGTCGAGGTTCTCCACGTTGTACGTGGCGACCGCGAGCTCGTTCTTGTGCTGCCGGTCCGTCACCTCGCGCTCCAGGCCGAGGCCCACGTGCTCGCCCAGGGTGCGCGCGACCAGGGTGTAGCCGCCGAACTGGTTGAAGTCCAGCGGGCCCTCGGTGGTGCCGGCCAGGTAGTCGCCGACATCGGCCTTCGGGAAGGGCTGCTGGGCGATCGGGGCCAGCTGCTGGATCTGGAGGCGGCCGGTGTTCTGGGAGTCGTACGAGCCGTAGACCGTGCCGCCGCGCGTGTTGTCGTTCTCGAAGGGCTTCACCGTCACCCACAGCTCGGAGTACGGGTCGGTCGCGCCGACCACCCGCGAGGTGCCGATGCGGACGTTGGTGCCCTCCAGGGACTCGTAGTAGTCCAGGGCGTAGGCGTCCGGGTCCAGGGTGAGGCCGTTGATCGAGCCGCCGGCCGCCGGGTCGCCCGCGGGGGCGTACGCGTCCGGCACGGAGCCGGCCCAGACGGTGACAGGGGCCGGGACCGGGTTGCCCTTGGAGAGCACGGTGACGACCGGCTTGGAGAGCTGCGTCAGCGACTGGTTGCCCGAGTTGAGACCGCCCGGGACGTATTCGGTCACCGTGCCGTTGACGCTCAGCCTGTCGCCGACGGCGACGGTCGGGACGGAGCTGGTGAAGACGAAGATGCCCTCACTGGTCGCCGCGTCCGCGTCGGCCTCCGGGTCCTGCATCCAGAAGCCGCGCGAGCCGTAGGTGCGCACGCCGGTGACGATGCCCGTCACACCGGTGACCTGCTTGCCGACCAGCGGCGAGACGCGGGTGGTGCCCTGGATGTCGTGGATCCGGACGGGGGCCGCGGCGGCGGTCGCCTCGTCGGCGGAGGCGGCACCGCCGCCCAGCAGACCGGCGGCGAGAGCGGCGGAGACGACGGCGGCGACGGCGGCCGATCTCGGTATGGAGGAAGACATCAAGAAGCTCCGTGAGGGCTTGGACGAACGATCGAAAGATCTACGCGCGTCAATTTCGTTGCAGAGCGGGCCCCTTGTCAAGGGTCGACGGGTGTACGAAGGCTGACGCCTCCGTGAACCGCCGGACCGCCCCCCGAATGCGTCTACGCTGAAGGGCGCTCGAAGCACCCACCCCGCAGCCCCGCCGAGGAGAACACCCCAGATGGCCACGGACCGCCCGACCCTTCCCCCCGTTCGGCTGCGCGCGGACGCGGAACTCGCGCGGGACGCCCTGGCCGCACCCCTCCTCACCCGTGCCGTACGGCTCGCCCGCTGGGCCGGCCCGGAGACCCGGGTGGGCGCCGGCGGCGAACTCGTCGACGAGCAGCTGCCCGCCGCCGCCGAGGTCCTCGGCCTGACCGGCGACGAGGACGGCGAGGCGTACGCGAGCGAGGCCTGGCGGCTCGCCGTCGACACCGGCCTGGTCGAGGTCGAGGACGGCGCGAGCGAGGACGAGCCCGGCCGCGCCACCGCCGGGGCGAACCTCGCGCTGCTCACCGGCGGCTCGCCCCAGGACGTCCTCGGCATCTGGCTCGACGGCTTCGACGCGGTCTTCTCCGACGCCGCCGCCCCCTACTTCGACGACCTCGACGCGATCGTCGGCGCGGACGGCGAGATCGACTTCGAGGCGCTCGGCTGGGACCCGGAGGGCGAGGCCGAGTTCCTCGAGGGCGTCCTCGGCAACCTCTACCTGCTCACCGTCAGCGAGGGCGGGGCCGGCGAGGGACCCGTGCCGCTGCCCGCGCTCGCCGCGTCGATGGTCGTCCCGGACGACATGCACGAGCCCACCGACGACGTCCTGGAACAGGTCTCGGACGCGATGATGCGGCTCGACGAGCAGTTCCGGATCCTGGAGTCCATCGGTCTCGTCGCCTACAAGCCCGTCGACGAGGCCCTGATGGCCGAGGAGGGCGAGGAGCCCGCGCCGCCCGTCGACGACGAGGACGTCACCCGCTACGGCATGGTCCGGCTCACCCCGCTCGGTCTGTACGGCGTCCGCGCCCGGATGCTGGAGGCCGGTCTCGCCGTCCCCGCCGTCGGCGAACTCGCCGACAAGGGCGCCGACGTGCTCCTCGACGGCATCGCCCGCTACCCGCAGGACGCGGCCCGTGCCGAGACCACCGGCTGGCTCGCCGGACGCGACGCCGCCGGCGCCGCGCGCGAGCTGCTGGCCGCCGCGCGGGGCACCGACCCGGGCGCCCCGCTGCGCCGGCTGCACGCCCAGCAGGCCCTGTCCCTGGTCGGCGCCGAGGCCGAACCGGCCGTACGCGAGGTCCTGGACGACGCCGAGCTGGGCGGCCTCGCCCGGGTCTGGCTCGCCGAGCGCGGCGCGGCCGACGTGCCCGCCCCGCCGGAGTCGATGATCTTCTGGCTGGCCGTCGACACCATCGCCGCCCACCTCGACGCCGACGGGGACCTGGAGGAACTCCAGGACCTCATCGAGGGTCTGACGGGCGGCCACGGCGGTTTCTTCGAGGCGGCCTGGCGGGTCGACCACCCCGCGACGGCGGACGTCCTGGAGGCGATGGGCCGCCTCCACCGTGACAAGCCCTCGGCGAAGGAGGCCCGGAAGGCGGCCTTCAAGGCGAGGTCGCGCCGGGCGTGAACCCGGCCGCGCCGGGGGCACGGGCGCGCGGGGCACGGGCGACGCCCGTGGGGCGCCAGGGCCGCCGAGTGAGGCCCGTCGGGCGAGGCTGGTCGGGCGGGGCTGGTCGGGCGAGGTTGGTCGGGTGGGGCTCGTGGGGCGTCCTGCCCGCCGGGCGGGGGCTCGTGGGACGTCAGGTCTGTCGGGTGAGGCCCGTCGGGCGGGGCTCGTCGGGCGAGGTTGGTCGGGTGGGGCTGGTCGGGTGGGGCTCGTGGGGCGTCCTGCCCGCCGGGCGGGGGCTCGTGGGCGTCCTGCCTGCCGGGCGACGCCCGGCGCGCGCCAGGCCCGCCGGATGAGGTTCGTCGGGCCTCCTGCCCGCCCCCTGGCTCCGTCCGGGCCCCGGCCCCGTGGAACGACCGTCCGCGACGGTCAGGTCCGCAGGTACGACGCCCCGTTCATGTCCAGGACCGTGCCCGAGGCCCATTCGGCCGCGGGGGAGGCCAGCCACAGGACCGCCGCGGCGATCTCCTCGGGGCCGGCCACCCGGCCGAAGGGGCTCTGGGCGCGGATGGCCTCGCCCTCCGGGCCGGTCAGACGCGGCGCGACGCGTTCGGTGGCGAAGAAGCCGGGGGCGACCGAGGCCACCCCGATGCCGTGCGGGGCGAGGGCCACGGCCAGGGACTGGCCGAGCGCGTGCACGGCCGCCTTCGTGGCGCCGTAGGCCGGATGGTCCGGCTCGCCGCGGAAGGCGCCCCGGGAACCGACGTTGACGATCCGGCCGCCCCGGCCCGACTCGATCATCGCGTGGGCCGCCCGGTGGCTCAGGTACGCCGTGCCCAGCAGGTTCACGGAGACATGGCGCTGCCACAGCGCCACCCACTCCTCGTACGGGGTGGTCGCCGGCGGATGCGGCAGGTTGACGGCCGCGTTGTTGACCAGCACGTCGAGGCCGCCGAGCGCCTCGGCCGCCGCGTCCGCGACCCGCGCCGCGTCCGCGGGATCCGAGAGGTCCCCGGAGACCAGGGCGTGGCCGGTGCCGTCGAGGGAGTCCAGGGTCGCGCGGGCCTCCTCGGTTCGGGAGCCGTAATGGACGGCCACGCGGTCTCCGTTGGCCGCGAAGGCCCGGGCCACCGCGCGGCCCAGACCGCGTGACGCACCGCTGACGAGGACGCGCCGTCCGTGGGTCGGCAGGTTCATGGTGAGTCGCCTTTCTGTTTCATCGGCGTTTATACGGGGGCGCGACCGTGTGCCGCGACACCGGGTGACGACAGGAAGAAGACCGTCATGTCCCTCAACCGCAGAGAGTTCGCGAAGCAGTCCGCCGCCGCGGGCGCCGGCCTCGCCCTGACCGGCGCCGTCGGCGCGCTCGCCACCGCGCCGCAGGCACTGGCCGCCGAGGACCACGAGGACGGCCACGACCACGGCCACGGGCACGGCCACCGCCTCGGCTACGGGGACCTGGTCGCCGACCCCGACGGCGTCCTCGCGCTGCCCGAGGGCTTCTCCTACCGCGTCATCACCCACAGCGGCGTCACCCGCCTGGAGACGGGCGAGTTCACGCCCTCGAACCACGACGGCACCGCCACCTTCGCCGGCCCGCGCGGCACCACGTACCTGGTGAACAACCACGAGCTCAAGGGCCCCCGCAAGAACTGGCCCCACCCGGTCCCGCTGACCGAGGGCCTGGTCTACGACCCGGCGGCCTCCGGCGGCTGCACGGTCGTCGAGGTGCACCGTGACGGCACGGTGGCCGAGTGGGTGGGCATCGCGGGCACCTCCACCAACTGCGCGGGCGGCCGAACCCCGTGGGGCACCTGGCTCACCTGCGAGGAGACCGAGGACCTGGCCGGCAAGAACGGCATGACCAAGGACCACGGCTACGTCTTCGAGGTCGACCCGCACGACCGGCGCGCCAACCGGGACCCGAAGCCGGTCAAGGCCTTCGGCCGCTACGCCCACGAGGCCGTCGTCATCGACCCCAGGCGCGGCCACGCCTACCTCACCGAGGACGCCTCCGGCCCCAACGGCCTCTTCTTCCGCTGGGTCCCGCCGACGGGCTTCGAGCACGGCCGCGGGCGGCTGGCCACGCTGGCGGACGACGCCGGTGTGCTCCAGGCCCCCAAGTGCTTCGACTCGGCGGGCCGGTTCGTCGACGACCTCTCCCGCGCGACGAGGATCGGCACCGTCTACGGCGTGGACTGGGTCGACGTGCCCGACCGCGACGCCCGCACCCTCCCGGTCCGCAAGCAGTTCGGCGCGGGCGAGGTCACCCGGGCCCGCAAGCTGGAGGGCATGTGGTGGGCCGACGGCGGCACCTACATCGTCTCCTCGTACGCCCGTGCGGAGAGCCCCGGCACCCCGCACGACGGCCAGGTCTGGTTCTACGACCCGCGCCGCCGGACCCTCACCCTCCAGGTCCTGCTCGGGGTCAACGCCACGCCGGACCGGGACGGCGCCTTCGACGGCCCGGACAACATCACCGTCTCCCCGTACGGCGGGCTGGTCATCGCCGAGGACGGCGAGGGCGTCCAGCACCTCTTCGGCGCGACCGAGAGCGGCCGCACCTACCCGATCGCCCGCAACGACCTGAACGACAGCGAGTTCACCGGCGTGGTCTTCTCGCCCGACGGCGACACGCTGTTCGCCAACATCCAGGACCCGGGCATCATGCTCGCGATCACCGGCCCCTGGCGCCGCCAGCCCCGCCGCTGAAGCCTGGTGCCGTCTACGAGCTGACATCTAACATGTCAGTTCATGGACGCCTTGCGGCCCGTGGGCCGGACCCTGCTCCGTGACCGGGCGTACGAGACGCTGCGCGACGCCATCGTGCGCGGCGACCTCGCGCCCGGTTCCGTGCTCAGGGACACCGAACTGGCCGAACGGCTCGGGCTCTCCCGCGCACCCGTGCGCGAGGCCCTGGCCCGGCTCGGCGACGAAGGCCTCGTCGAGACCAAACCGCAGAGCTACACCCGGGTCACCCGGCTGGTCAGCCGGGTCGTCCGGGACGCCGCATCGGTGGTGCGCGTGATGCACGAACTCGCCGCGCGCACCGCCGTACCGCTGCTCGGCCCCGAGGGGATCCGGGCCATGCGCGAGGCCAACGAGCGCTTCGCCGCGGCCGTGCGCGCGGCGGACGTCGACGCCGCCCTGCGCGCCGACGACGAGCTCCACGACGTCCTCGTCGGAGCGAGCGGCAACCACGCCCTCGCCGCCACCGTCGAGCGGTACACCCCGCTGATCCGCCGCGTCGAGCGCCATCTCTTCGGCGACGCGGGCACCTGTGTCTCCGCCGTGCTGCACACCCGCCTCATCGACGCGTGCGAGGCGGGCGACACGGAGGAGGCAGTGCGGGTGACGACGGAGATATGGCGGGCGCTCGAGGAGCTCGCGGACGAGGCGACGGAGCCCCGGGACCGGGTGACGGAGCTCAGGAACCGGGCGGCCGGGTCCGGGGACCGGGCCATCGAGTCCAGGGACCTGCCGTCCGAGCTCAGGGCCCAGGCGTCCGCGAACTGACCCCACCCACCCCGGGAGCCCGCATGCCGACGATCGCCGACTTCGACCGCTATCCGCTGCTCTTCGGACCCTCGCCCGTCCACCCGCTCCAGCGGCTCACCGCGCACCTCGGCGGCGCCGCCCTGTGGGCCAAGCGCGAGGACTGCAACTCCGGCATCGCGTACGGCGGGAACAAGACCCGCAAGCTGGAGTACCTCGTCGCCGACGCCCTCGCGCGGGGCTGCGACACCCTCGTGTCGATCGGCGGTGTGCAGTCCAACCACACCCGCCAGGTCGCGGCCGTCGCCGCGCACGCCGGCCTCGGCTGCGTGCTGGTGCAGGAGAGCTGGGTCGACTGGCCCGACCCCGGCTACGACAAGGTCGGCAACATCCAGATCAGCCGGCTCGCCGGCGCCGACGTGCGCCTGGTGGAGGCCGGCTTCGGGATCGGCTTCAAGGAGAGCTGGGAGGCGGCGCTGCGGGAGGTCGAGGAGGCCGGAGGGAAGCCGTACGCGATCCCGGCGGGCGCCTCGGACCACCGGCTCGGCGGACTCGGCTTCGCCCGCTGGGCCTACGAGGTGGCCGAGCAGGAGCGGGAGCTCGGGGTCTTCTTCGACACGGTGGTGGTCTGCTCGGTGACCGGCTCCACCCAGGCCGGCATGGTCGCGGGCTTCGCCGCGCTCGCCGAGGCGGGCGACCGGCCCCGGCGGATCATCGGCGTGGACGCCTCGGCGAAGCCCGTACCGACCCATGAGCAGATCACCCGGATCGCCCGGGACACCGCCGCCCTCATCGGTGTGGAGCGTCCGCTGACCGCCGCCGACGTCGAGCTGGACGAGCGCTACCACGCGGGCGTCTACGGCGTCCCGGACGAGGCCACGCTGGACGCGATGCGGCTCGCCGCCCGCACCGAGGGCATGGTCACCGACCCCGTCTACGAGGGGAAGTCGATGGCCGGACTGGTCGACCTGGTGGACCGGGGCGAGATCGGCCGGGACTCGACCGTGCTCTACGCCCACCTCGGCGGCCAGCCGGCCCTCAACGCGTACAGCGGCCTGTTCTAGGCCCTGTCGTCGCACTCCCGTCGTTGCCCGGCGGGGCAGGCCGGCGTTCGACGACAGGGCCTGGCACCCCACCCGGGGCCCGGAGCGGCACCTCGGGCCGGAGCGGGACCTCGGAGCCGCCCGTTCCGGGCCCGGCGGGGGAGGGGAGCTCAGAGGGCCTGGGCCGCGGGCTTCACCATGCCGCGGACGGTCCGTGACTTCACGAACTCGCCCATCGCCGTCATCTCCCACTCGCCGGAGAACTGCTTGATGAGCTTGGCCATCATCACGCCCGTCTGCGGCTCGGCCGTGGTCAGGTCGAAGCGGACCAGCTCCTCGCCGGTGGCGGCGTCGATGAGCCGGCAGTACGCCTTGGCGACCTCGGTGAACTTCTGGCCGGAGAAGGAGTTGACGGTGAAGACCAGGCCGGTGGTGTCGGCGGGCAGCCGGCCCAGGTCGACCACGATGACCTCGTCGTCGCCCGCGCCCTCGCCGGTCAGGTTGTCACCGGAGTGCTTGATGGCGCCGTTGAGGATGGCCAGCTTGCCGAAGTAGCAGCTGTCGATGTGGTTGCGCTGGGGGCCGTAGGCGATGACGGAGGCGTCGAGGTCGATGTCCTTGCCCCGGTAGGCGGGCTCCCAGCCGAGGCCCATCTTGACCTGGGAGAGCAGCGGGCGGCCGCCCTTGACGAGGGAGACGGTCTGGTTCTTCTGGAGGCTCACCCGGCCCTTGTCCAGGTTGATCTTCCCGGTGCCGGCGGGCGGCGCGGGGGGAGCGGCCGGGGCGGCGGGGGCGGCCGGGGCCGCCACCGGGGCGGGCGCGGCCGCGGGGGCGGGCGCCGCGGCCGGCGTCGGCTCCTCGTCCACGCTCACGCCGAAGTCGGTCGCGATCCCGGCGAGCCCGTTCGCGTACCCCTGGCCGACCGCGCGGGCCTTCCACGCGCCGTTGCGGAGGTAGATCTCCATGACCACGAGCGCCGTCTCGGTGCCGAGCCGCGGTGGGGTGAAGGTGGCGAGCACGCCGCCGCTGTCGGCGTCGCGCAGGGTCGCGGTGGGCTCGATGCCCTGGAAGGTCTGTCCCGCGGCGTCGGGGCTCGCGGTCACCACGATCTTCTCGACGCCGGCCGGCACGGCGGTGGTGTCCACCAGGATGGCGTCGGGCGCGGCGCCGCCGCCGGACCGGTAGGTGACACCGGGGCCGGCGGGCTGGTTGTAGAAGATGAAGTCGTCGTCGGAGCGCACCTTGCCGTTGGCGCCGAGCAGCAGGCCCGAGACGTCGAGCCGCACCGGGGCGGCGACGTCCACCGCCACGCGCGCGGCGGTGAGAGGGATGTTCGAGCCGGGGGTCATAGCGGTCATGCCCGGGGTAACGAACAGGGCACCTTTGCCGTTCCCTTACCTTCGCCCGGTTCGGCCACTCCGGTTACGCGGGTGGTCGCGGGCGGTCCGCTCGTTGCCGAACCGGTACGAGCCCGTCCAGCGGGCCATGACCAGCTGCGGGTCCCCGGCGGCGACCTCCGCGAGGAACTTCTCCGCGCGGCCGCCGCGCAAGGTGGCGGCGACGCGGCCGTGGTGGGTGACGACGACCGTTCCGTCGGTGCGCCGGGCCCAGACGAATCCCCGAGGTGGTGGCATGACGGGCATCCTGCCGTTCCCGGTCAGGTCCGTCATATGAATATTCTTTCGGATCGTGGGTGGGAGCTCTTTCCGGACGCGGGACGTGGACGAGGCGCGCGAGGAGATCGACGCGCGCTATTACGCCAACTTCATGGATGTGATCGAGAGGGGGGACCGCCCCTTCGCGGCGCGCTTCGACACCGTCGGTCTCGGGCCGCTGATGATCGGCGACCTGAGCTGCGGCGCGGACGTGCGGATGCGCTTCGGCGAGCTGGGCGCGTTCCACATCAACGCGCCGCTGAGCGGGACCATGGAGCTGCGCCAGGGCGGCGGCGGGGGCCGGCTGCTCGCGACCTCGCGGGAGGCGGTGCTGCTCGACCCCGCCGGGGACACCTTCCTCGACCGCTGGAGCGGGGACTGCCGCACGCTCTCGGTCAAGATCGACGCGGCGGCGCTCCGGGACCGTCTGGAGCAGCTGCTCGGGCGCCCGCCGGGGCGCGGGCTCGCCCTCGGCTCCCGTCTGGACATCACCCGCGGGCCGGGGCTGGGCTGGGTGGGCTTCGCCCGGCAGGTGGCGGCCGGGGCGCTCGCGGGGGACGGCTTCGCCACCCACGAGCTGGTGGCGCGCCCGCTCCAGGAGGCGCTGCTCAACGGGCTGCTCCTGGCGGCCGAGCACCCCTGGCGGGACGAGCTGGCGCACCCGCACGGGCCGGTCAGACCGGCACCGGTCAAGCGGGCGATGGACGCGGTGCGGGCCCGCCCCGAGCACCCGTTCACGAGCACGGAGCTCGCCGGGCTCGCCCGCGTGAGCGTGCGCCGGCTCCAGGAGTCGTTCCGCGAGTACGTGGGCATGTCCCCGATGGCGTACGTGCGCGAGGTGCGTCTGGAGCGGGTCCACGAGGAGCTGCGGGCGGGCGACCCGGACGGGCTGAGCGTGGGGGACGTGGCCTGGCGCTGGGGGTTCACCCACCCGGGCCGGTTCGCGGCGCGGTACCGGGCCCGCTTCGGCGAGTCGCCGTCGCGCACCCTGCGGGGGTGACCCGCGCGGGCCGGGAGTGCGAACTCCCGCTCCGGGCCGGTGGTGTGGACCCGTCGCGTTTTGTGGACAGGCGTCGCGTTCAGCGGCTCGCGGTGATCTTGGCCGAAACGTATCGTCGGGCTTGTCCGCGTGCGTCGTACGTCGCACACGTCGACCCGGGCCCCGGCCGGCACCCCCGCATCGTCCGGCCGGGCCTGTGCTCTTCCCGCGGCTCCGCCCGCGTCCCGGACGGTGGTCAGTGCGGCCAGCGCGGCGGGTCCACGCAGAAGTGCCCGCCCAGGTAGACGTCGTCGGCGCTTCCCGGGGCCGGCAGGCCCTGCTCCGCGATGATCTTCTCGGCGTACACCTCGGAGTCGTCCCTGGGTTCGTAGCCGAGCGCCCGCGCCGTCGTCAGGTCCCACCACTCACGGGTGTTGGCGGAGGAGCCGTGGACGACGGTGTGGCCGACCTCGGGCGCGGTGAGCGCCGCGTGCAGCAGCCGCGCGCAGTCGGCCGGGCTCAGCCACATGGAGAGCATCCGGACCGAGGTGGGCTCGGGGAAGCAGGAGCCGATCCGCACGGAGACCGTCTCGACGCCGTGCCTGTCCCAGTAGAACTGCGCCAGGTCCTCACCGAAGGCCTTGGAGAGTCCGTAGAAGGTGTCGGGGCGGTGCGGTGTGTCGACGGGGACCGGGGGTTCGCCGGGGCGGGGCCGGGTGGTGAAGCCGACGGCGTGGTTGCTGGAGGCGAAGACCACCCGGGGCACGCCCTCCTCGCGCACGGCCTCGTAGAGGTGGTGCAGGCCGGTGATGTTGGCGGCCACGATCCGGTCGAACCCGGCCTCCAGGGAGATCCCGGCGAGGTGGATCACGGCGTCGACGCCCCGCACGGCCTCCCGCAGCGCGTCGCGGTCGGCGAGGTCCGCCAGGATCGCGTCCGGCGCGCCGGGGACGGGGACCACGTCGAGCGGGCGGAGCGCGTAACCGTACGGGGGCAGCAGCTCCCGCATCAGGGTGCCGACGCCGCCGGCGGCGCCGGTGAGCAGGACGGTTCGGGGTGCGGCGTTCAAGGAGGGCATCTCCGTCCGTAGACCGTATTCACACACATGGATGGGGCGTCACGCTAGGTACTGCTCCTGACGGCGTCAAGGACGCGCGCTCCAAAGGGACTTCGCTTCTTGACCGCCCCTTCCGCCCTGCCTTAGCGTGAGGTCGTTCAAGAATATGGACAGCAGTCAGAATCTTGTACGACAGGGAGTGCCCGTGACCACACCCCCGCTCGCCGACCGGCTCGACGGCCTGCTCTTCTTCCCCGTCACCGCCTTCGGCCCGGACGGCGGCCTCGACCTCGACGTCTTCCGCGCCCATGTCCGCGCCGGGATCGACGCCGGCGCGGGCGCCGTCTTCGCCTGCTGCGGCACCGGCGAGTTCCACGCGCTCACCCCCGAGGAGTTCCGCGACTGCGTGGCCGCCGCCGTCGCCGAGTCCGCCGGCCGCGTCCCCGTCCTGGCCGGCGCCGGATACGGCACCGCCCTCGCCGTCCGGTACGCCGGGCTCGCCGAGGAGGCGGGCGCCGACGGGCTGCTCGCCATGCCCCCCTACCTCGTCGTCGCCGACCAGGCCGGCCTGCTGCGCCACTACACCGAACTCGCCGCCGCCACCTCGCTCGACGTCATCGTCTACCAGCGGGACAACGCCGTCCTCACCCCCGAGACCGCCGTCGCCCTCGCCCGCACCCCCGGCGTCATCGGCCTCAAGGACGGCCTCGGGGACCTCGACCTCATGCAGCGGATCGTCAGCGCCGTCCGCTCCGCCGGCCTCGACCTGCTCTACTTCAACGGGCTGCCCACCGCCGAGCTCACCGGACTCGCCTACCGGGGCATCGGCGTCACCCTCTACTCCTCCGCCGTCTTCTGCTTCGCCCCCGACCTCGCCCTCGCCTTCCACCGCGCCCTCACCACCGGCGACGACGCCACCGCGCACCGCCTCATCGACGCGTTCTACCGGCCCCTGGTCGAACTCCGCTCCCGCGGACGGGGATACGCCGTCTCCCTCGTCAAGGCCGCGGTCCGGATGAACGGCCTGGACGTCGGGGAGGTCCGCCCGCCGCTCAGCGAACCGCGCCCCGAGCACCTGAAGGAACTCGCGGCGATCGTCGAACGCGGCCGGGCGGCGCTCGGCGGGGAGACCCGATGAGAGCCGGCGCCTTCCTCTACCCCTGGGACGTCAACGGCGACCCGGCGGCCCCCGACCGGCTCGCCGACCTCGGCCTCGCCCAGGTCACCCTGGCCGCCGCCTATCACTCGACCCGTGCCCTGACGCCCCGGCACCCCCGGCACCGGATCGTCACCGCCGCCCACGCGGCCACCCTCTACCCGCCGGACCCGGCCCGCTGGCGAGGCCGCGCCCTCGCCCCCCGCCCGGCGGGCGACTGGGCGCCCGGCGACGCCCACGCCGAGGCGGCCAAGGCCCTCGCGGACAGCGGCCTCGCCGTGCACAGCTGGGTCGTCCTGGCCCACAACTCCCGGCTCGGCGCGGACCATCCGGAGACCTCCGTGGTCAACGCGTACGGCGACCGCTACCCCTGGGCGCCCTGCGTCGGCCAGGACGCCGTCCGCGCCCTGCTGGTGGACCTCGCCGCCGAGGCGGCGGTCCGGCCGGGGGCGGCCGGCACCGAGCTGGAGTCCTGCGGCTGGTACGGGCTGGCGCATCTGCACGCCCACGACAAGACGGCCGGGGTCCCGCTCGACGACGCGGCCCAGTACCTGATGTCCCTGTGCTTCTGCCCCTCCTGCCGGGAGGGCTACGCCGCGCACGGCGCCGAACCCGGCGCGCTCGCGGCCGCCGTCCGGGCCGCCCTGGAACCGGTCTGGCGGGGCGCGCCGGCCGGCGCCCTGGAGCCCGGACTCGCGGCCGCCGCCCTCACCCGGCGCCTGGCGGCCGCCCGTGCCCTCCAGGAGCAGGCCGTGGCGGCCGTCCGGGCCGCCGCGCCGCCCGGCTTCCGCGTGCTGCTGCACGCCGACCCGGTCCCGTACCGCTGCGGTGCCAACGCCGGCACCGACCCCGCGCACATCCTGTCCGTCGCCGACGGCGTGGTGACCCCGGCCGCCACGGTGGCCCCCTTCGCCGCCCACGCGCACGCCCGGACGGTGCTCGCCGCCAACCTCCCCGTGGTCACCGGCATGGGCGGTTCCCCGCACACCCTGACCGAGGACGCGAAGCGGGCCGCCGCCGAGGGCGCCACGGAACTCCGGCTCTACCACGCGGGTCTGGCCTCGGACGCCGATCTGGCCGCCGTACGGGAGGGCCTCAGGTCGCTTCGCTGAGCCGGGGACGCGCGGCGGCGAGGGCGGCCGCGCCGGCCGCCCCCGCGACGCCGAGCACCGGCAGCAGCACCCGGACGTCCACCACGGCCATCAGACCCGCGCCCAGCGCGAGCGCCACCGCGTTCGGCACGAAGACCAGCGTGTGGGCGGTGCCGGCCGCCCGCCCCACCGCCGTCGCGGGCACCTGCCGCTGCACGGCCGTCATCGTGGCGATCAGCACCCACGGCAGGCCCGCCCCGACGAGCGCGCTCGCCCCCAGGGCCACCGTGTCGTACGGCAGCGCCCTGGCCGCGGCCCCGAGGGCGAACAGGCCGAGCCCGGCCGCCGCGAGCCCCCGCTCCGGCACCCGGCGCAGCAGAGGGCCCGCCGACAGTCCGGCCACCACGGACCCCGCGCCCTGCACCGCGTACAGCACACCGGCGTAGGCGGGGGAGTGCCCGAGGCCCCGGTCCACCACCGCGTAGATCGCGGCCCCGTTGAGCCCCGCGAGGAGCATCGTGAAGCCGCCCGCCAGGACCAGCGGCCGCAGCACCGGCGACTCCCACAGCAGCCGGGCGCCGTCGGCGACCCGGGGGCGCGTACCCGGTACAGGCCGTTCCTCCCGCACCCGGAGCAGCGCGAACACCCCCGCCGCCGCCACGAAGGTGGCCGCGTCGAGCAGCGCGACCGGGCCGCCGCCGTACCGGGCGAAGAGCCCCGCCGCCACGAGCGGGGCGACCAGCTTCACGGCCTCGCCGACGGTCATCCGCAGTCCGTTGAGGTCGCCCAGCCGCTCCTGGTCGAGCGAGCCGGCCGCGAGCGCCGACTCCGCGGCGTCGTGCACCGCGCCCTGCGCCCCGTAGACGACGAGGACGGCGAACAGCAGCCACACCCGGTCCGGCCGGTCCACCAGGAGCAGCAGCGGCAGCAGCGCCGCGAGCGCCAGGTTCGCCGCCACGAGCAGCGGGCGCCGGCGCACCCGGTCGACGAGGGCGCCGAGCACCGGCCCGAGCAGGGCGGGCGCCCACAGGGCGAAGGCGGTGAGGGCGGCCAGACTGTCGGAGCCGGTGAGGGACTTGACCCAGATCCCGGAGACGAGCCACATCGCCGTCGTGCCGAAGCCGGACACGAGCACGGCGGTCAGATAGAGAGATACGCGCATGACCGCAGGCTGGCGTCTGAGGTGGCCCGTCCGGATCGGGTGGATGCCCTAGATCGTGGCCGTGGCGTTCCGTTCGCCGGCGGGCCGGGTCGCGTACGCCACCCGCCGGTGCGCCCGCCACAGCATCAGCCGGGCCGCGAACGGGTGGAAGGGGCGCACCAGCGCGAAGTAGAGCCGTCCGCGCGCGTTGTGGAGTCGTACGGCGCTGGCCAGGGTGACCCCGTCCGCGTCGATCAGGAGGGAGGCGCGGTAGTCCAGGTGGGAGGCGTCCTCGCCGAGCATCAGCTCGCGCTCGGCGGTGCCCTGGACGGCGGCGGGCAGCACGTGCCGCCAGGCCGCCGGGTCGCGGTCCATGCCGGGCTTCAGCGGCATGCGCCAGGCGTCGGTGAAGTCGGGCCGCTCGACGGCGTCGTGCAGCAGGCGGGCGTCGTCGGGGACGGGGACGGCGGTCGGCCGCGCCCAGAAGAGGCGGTTGAGCAGGCGAGCGCGCGGCGTCCGGCGGGTCGGCGGGTGGGGCAGGCGGCCGAGGGCGGCGCGCTCCACGTTGTCGAGGATCTCCTCGACCATCGTGTCGTGGACGACCTGGATCGCCAGCTTCCACACCGCGAACGCCCGTCCGCCCATGTCCAGTTCGAGGACGTGGGACACCTGGCAGCGGTCCGGGCCGAGGGGCTCGACGTCGAAGCGGTGGTAGCCCTCGCCGATGCCGGGGTCGGTGGTGTCGAACCGCACGGACCGGCCCGGCTCGTAGGCGGTGACCCGGTAGCGGACCCGGCCGTGACCGCCGGCGGCGCCGACGGCGAGCGGACGGTCGAGGACCATCTCGGGCCAGACCGGGGTGGGGAAGAGGGGGTCGTCCGGCCCGGCGAGCCGGTCGACGAGGGCGCCGACGGTCTCGGCCGGAGCCTCGACGACTCTCCGGTGGACGTTGCGAACCGTGCGCGTGCGAGCCATGACCGCACCTCCATACGGGAGCGTATGTTCCGACCGTACGGTACCGTACGGAAACATGCGCGAGACCCCGGCCCCCAAGGAACGGCGCACCCGCAAGCGCCTCACCGCCGACGACTGGGCGGACGCGGCCCTCGCCGCGTTCGCCGAACGCGGCCTCGCCGCGGTCGCGGTGGAACCCCTCGCGGCCCGCCTGGGCACCACCAAGGGCAGCTTCTACTGGCACTTCGCCAACCGGGACGCGCTCGTCGCGGCCGCCCTCGCCCGCTGGGAGGAGCTCTCCACCGAGCGGGTCATCACCGCCATGGAGGCCGCCGAACCCGAGCCCGAGGCCCGCCTCGGCACGCTCCTGCGCGCCGCGACCGCCTCCGCCGCCGAGGACCCCCTGGAGGTACGGCTGCTCGCCGCGAGCGACCACCCCGAGGTCGCGGCGGCGCTCGCCCGCGTCACCGAGCGCCGGGTCGGCTATCTCGCCCACCTCTTCGAACGGCTCGGCTTCCCGCCGCCCGAGGCCCGCCGCCGCGGCGCCCTGGCCTACACCAGCTACGTGGGCCACGCCCAGCTCGCGCACGCCGTCCCGGGCTTCCTGCCGACCGACCCCGCCTACCTGGACACGGTGACGGCCGCGCTGCTCACGCGCTGACCCGGGCCGCCCGCCGGGACTCGTACCGCAGCGCCGCGCCCGTCACCAGGGCGCCGGCGCCCTCCCACAGCCCCACGCCGAGGAAGCCCGCCGGGGCCCGGCCGGTGACGACGGCGAGGGTGAACACGGTGCAGGTGAGCAGGCGGAAGGGGACCGTCCAGCGGAAGAAGGCCCGCCAGTCGGCGAGAGCGGCCAGGACGTAGTAGACGTCCATGTTGAGGGCCGCCATCGAGGAGGCGGTCAGGAAGAGCAGGGTGTGGTCGTCGTCCGCGCGGCTCGCCTCGGACAGGGGTGTCAGCCCCATGAGACGGATCGTCGTGTCGGGGGAGACGAGGCCCACCAGGCCCAGGCCGGCGGCGAGGACGCCGAAGACGGCCATGGTCCAGCCGGACGGGGAGCGGGGCAGGCGTGCGGTCGTGAACATGCCCCCTGCATATCGTGAGGCGGGGGCCGCGAACCAACCGGCCCCCGCTTCACGTCACTTCGGCCCGCCCGGGCTCACTTCAGGGCGGCCTTCATCATCTTCTGCGCCACCGGCGCCGCCAGCCCGTTGCCGCTGACCTCCGAACGTGCCGCGCCCGAGTCCTCGATCATCACCGCGACCGCGACCTCCTTGCCGGTGTCCGGGTCCTTCGCGTACGAGGTGAACCAGGCGTACGGCGTCTTGCTGTTGTTCTCGCCGTGCTGGGCGGTGCCGGTCTTGCCGCCGACCTCCACCCCGCTGATCGCCGCGTTGGTGCCGGTGCCCTCGTCGACCACGGTCCTCATCGCGCTGCGCAGCTGCTCCGCCGTCGCGGAGGAGACGATCCGCCGGGTCCGGCCGTCCTCGTAGGTCCGCAGGGCGTCGCCGTCGGAGTCGACGACCCGGGAGACCATGTGCGGGCTCGCCAGCAGACCGTCGTTGGCGATGGCCGCCGACACCATGGCCATCTGCAGCGGGGTGGCCGTCACGTCGAACTGGCCGATGCCCGTGAGGGCCGTCTGCGCCTTGTCCATGTCGGACGGGTACACACTCGGATAGGCGCGGACGGGGACGTCCAGCTCCTTGTCGTCGAAGCCGAACCTCTCGGCCATCGCCTTCACCTTGTCCTGGCCGAGGTCCACGGCCATCTTCGCGAAGACGTTGTTGCAGGAGTAGCGCAGCGCGGTGCGGATGGTCGCGTTCTCGCACGGCGCCGAGGAGTTCTCGTTCCTCAGCACGGTCCGGGTGCCCGGCAGCGTGTACGGGTTCGGGCTGCGCGTCGCCGTGTCCACCGAGCCGTAGAGCCCGTCCTCCAGCGCCGCCGCCGCGACCACCAGCTTGAACGTCGAACCCGGCGGCAGCGGCTGCCGCAGCGCGCGGTTGACCAGCGGCTTGTCCTCGTCCTCGGTGAGCCGCTGCCACTCCTTCCCGTCCGTCAGGCCGGCGATCTTCGACGGGTCGTACGAGGGCGTCGACACCATCCCGAGGATCCGGCCGGTCTTCGGGTCGATGGCGACGGCCGCGCCCTTCTTGTTCCCGAGCGCCCGGTAGCCGGCCTTCTGCACGGCCGGGTCGACGGTCGTCAGCACCGTGCCGGGCTCCGTCCGCTTGCCGGTCAGCGCGTCCAGCGGGTTCTTCAGCCGGCTGTCGGTGCCGTCGAGGACGTCGGCGTAGATGCCCTCCAGCTGCGTCGCCCCGTAGGCCTGCGAGCTGTAGCCGGTGACGGCCGCGTACAGCGCGCCGTCCGTGTAGACCCGCTTGTACGCGAGGTCGCCGCCCTTCGTCTCCTTCGATCCGGTGACCGGCGAACCGGCCACGACGATGTTCCCGAGCGGCTGCGCGTACTGCGCGATGACCTTCCGCCGGTTGTTCTTCTCGTTCGCGAGGGCCTTGCCTTCGTACGCCTGCACCCAGGTGGCCCGGCCGAGCAGGGCGAGCACCAGGAGAAGCGTGAAGACCGAGGCACGCCTGATCGTCTTGTTCATCCCGTATGCGGGACGAACGGGCCGACGGGCGGCGTTCCGGATGTGTCCGGTTTTCAGGGAACCTTCATGTGGGGCCCCGTCAGGCGTTCGGCCGGATGAAGCCCGACTCGTAGGCCGCGATCACCGCCTGCGTACGGTCCCGGGTGCCCGTCTT
The DNA here is from genome assembly GCF_044544925.1 of Streptomyces sp. NPDC053431. Taxonomy (NCBI): domain Bacteria; kingdom Bacillati; phylum Actinomycetota; class Actinomycetes; order Kitasatosporales; family Streptomycetaceae; genus Streptomyces; species Streptomyces sp. NPDC053431. Next base: position 1,240,458 of record NZ_JBITXX010000001.1, read on the forward strand.
CGCCAGGACCGAGGCCACATGGGTCTTCACCGTCGCAGGGCCCACGCCCATGCCCTCGGCGATCTCCGCGTTGGTCAGGCCCTTCGCCATCCGCCGCAGTACCTCCGCCTCCCGGTCGGTGAGCCGGGCCGCCCACGCGGGGGCGGACGGCGGATGACGCCGGGCGTGCTCGGCGGCCAGACCGCGGACCGCCGCCGGGTAGAGCAGCGAGTCGCTGGAGGCGACCAGCCGGACCGCGCTCACCAGCTCCTCAGGGGCGGCCCGCTTGAGCAGGAAGCCGGCCGCGCCCACCCGCAGCGCGTCGTACACGTACGCGTCGTTCTCGAAGGTGGTCACGACCACGATCCGGGGCCCCTCGGGGGCGGACAGGATCCGCCGGGTCGCCTGGATGCCGTCGATCTCCGGCATCCGCACGTCCATCAGGACCACGTCCGGCCGCAGCTCGCGCACCACCGACACGGCCTCGGCGCCGGTGGCCGCCTCCCCGACGACCTCCAGGTCCGGCTCCGCGTCCAGGATCACCCGCAGCGCCGTCCGCACCATCCGCTCGTCGTCCGCGAGCACGATCCGGATCACCGCGCGCTCCCCACCGGCAGTCGCGCGGCGAGCCGCCACACACCGTCCACCGGCCCCGCCTGGGCGGTGCCGCCGAGCAGCCGGGCCCGCTCGGCGACACCGCGCAGACCGCGCCCGCCGTCCGGGCGGGCCACCGGCGCCGTGCCGGGCATCGGATTCTCCATCGTGATCTCCAGTTCGTCCCCCGACAGCGCGATCCGCGCCGTCACCGTCTCCTCCCGCGCGTACCGCACGGCGTTGGTCAGCCCCTCCTGCACGATCCGGTAGGCCTCGCGCGACACCGGTCCCGGCAGCCCCGCCAGGTCCCCGCGCACGGTGAGCGCCACCCGCGGCCCGGCTCCCTGCACCAGCGCGTCGAGCGCGTCCAGGCCCGGAGCCCCGAGCTCGCCGTCGTCCTCGCCGCTGCGCAACAGGCCGAGCACCGCGTCCAGTTCACCGACCGTGCGGCGGGTGGTCCGCTCGATGGCGGTCAGCGCCTCCCGTACGAAGTCGAGGTCGGCGGCGCCCGTGTCGAGGACCCGGCGGGCCGCGCCCGCCTGCAGGGTGACGGCGCTCAGCGCGTGCCCGACCGAGTCGTGCAGTTCGCGGGCGAGCCGGTTGCGCACGGCCAGTTCGGCGGCGCGCCGCTCGGCCGCGGCGAGCCGGTCGGCCGGACTCGGCCCGAGCAGCCGGGGCGCCGCCCCGGCGAGCAGCGCGCCGGCCGCCGCCGCGGTCGCGGCGAGCCCGAGGAGCATGAGGATCCCCAGCGGCAGCCCGGCCCAGGCGAGCCACGGCCGGTCCAGGCCCCAGAAGGCGCCGAGCTCGGAGGCGCGCAGCCCCGCCGAGAACGGCAGCGCCGCCACGGCGAGCGCGAACGGCGGCAGGGCCAGCGACGCCCCGCTGACCAGGGCCCCGACGCCGAGGTGCAGCGTGAACCAGCCGGCCGTACGGGCCTGCGCCGCGCGCCCGCGGGCCGGCCCGTCCGCGAAGCGCTCGCCCGGCACCGCGCACAGCGCCCGGGCCGCCGCCACCGACATCGGCCGGGTCAGTGGGAAGAGCGCCGTGACCGCGGCGAGCGGCAACCCCACGGCGTAGGCGCCGAACTGCACGACCAGGCTGTTGGAGAACATCGACCGCCCGTCCGCGAACGGGGCCACGACCAGGGTGCCCACCAGCCAGTACGGCATGAACAGGGCGCCGCCGACAATGAGATGGAGCCAGCGCCGTCTGGCCCGTTGCCCGAACAGGGCGTCGCCGACCCGTCTCATGCGGTCCGGCTCCGCCGGCTCAGGACCACGGCCAGGCAGCCGGCCAGCAGGAATCCGATGATCATTTCGCCAGCGTAGGCGGTGACCATGACGGCCGTCGGCTCCTTTCCGCCATCGGTCTGCGGCATCGACGCGACCAGGGTCATGTACGCGCCCCAGCACCCGGCCGCGCCCGAGGCCACCCATGCCACGGCCATCGCGCCGCGCACCCGCAGACCCGCGGGGCGACGCAGGGCGAGGGCGAGGCCGGCGAGGCCGGCGACGATCAGGAAGAAGGCGCGCATGACGTCGACGACCGCCTGGTCGGCGTCGTAACCGGAGGCGTAGTCAGGGGCGAGACCCCAGGTCGTCCCGCCCGCCCACAGCAGGTGCAGGGTGGCCGGGGCGAGGCCGAGCACCGCGGCGGCGAGCGCGCAGGCACGGACGACGGGGCCGCTCACGCCGGCCGGCAGGTCGCCGAGGCGCCCCGCCCAGACGTGACCCCAGCGGTCCCGGGCGTAGAGGACGAAGAGGATGCCCAGGTTCAGGCCCTGGACGATGAAGCCGCCGTAGACGACCGGGAAGACCCAGGGGTCGAGGAAGTCCGCCACGGGAGCGGCGGCGGGGCCGGCGTCGGACGCGGCGAAGGGGGCCACGAGGAGCTGCGCCGGGTAGCCCAGCATGATCGGTGCGATCAGCCCGATGGCGGCCCACACCGGCAGCAGCAGCAACCAGGCGCGCACCCGTAGGCCCCACGGCCGGGTGAGGAGCGTCGCGAGGAGCACGACGATCGCGTCGGCGAGCACGGAGGTCGCGTTGGCGACCGCCATCAGCGTCGGGTGGTCGAGCAGCACGCTGCCCTCGGGGATGCCGACCGTGCTGCCGGCCACCCAGGCGACCTTGAGGACGATGTAGGGCAGGCAGCCGAGGGCGGCCAGGGCCCGCAGCGTCCGGCGGAGTCCGCTCGCGCGGGCGGGGGCGGCGGTGGTGGCGGGGAGGGTCGGTGTCGTCATGTCCCCACCCTCGCGTCGGGGACCGGTCCGGCACCTCGTGCGCGATGACGAACCGCCTCCGCCGCGCGGGGGAGGGCGGCTCCGACCGAGAGGGCGGCTCTCCGGGGCGCCCCCGAGGGGTGGGGGGCGCCCCCGTGGGGTGTGGCGGAGGGCGGCTCCGGCCGGACAGGTCTCCGGGGCGCCCCCGGGGGAGGGGGCGGCTCCGACGGACGGGCTCTCCGGGGCGCCCCCGAGGGGCGGCGGAGGGCGGCTCCGGCCGGACCGGCTCTCCGAGGCGCCCCTAGGGGCCGGGGAGAAGGGAGTCCGACGCCAGGGCCTAGAGCCGGCGGGTCGCCAGGGCGAGCCGGTCGCGGGCGTCGAACAGGGCGTCCTTGATGAGCTGTTCGTGCCCCGGGGTCAGCCGGGCCACCGGCACCGAGCAGCTGATGGCGTCGCGCGCCGGGGTCCGGTACGGGATCGCGATGCCGAAGCAGCGCAGGCCCAGGGTGTTCTCCTCGCGGTCCACCGCGTAGCCCTGCTCCCGGATGACGTGCAGCTCCTCGATCAGCCGCTCGCGGTCGGTGATCGTGTGCTCGGTGAGCGCGGGCAGCGTCTCCGGGAGCAGCTTGCGGACCTGCTCGTCGCTGTGGGTGGCGAGCAGCGCCTTGCCGAGGGAGGTGGAGTGGGCGGGCAGCCGGCGCCCCACCCGGGTGAAGGGGCGCAGGTAGTGCTGGGACTGGCGGGTCGCCAGGTAGACCACGTTGGTGCCGTCGAGCCGGGCCAGATGGATGGTCTCGGTGGTGTCGTCGGAGAGCCGGTCGAGCGTGGGCCGGGCGGCGGCCACCACCTCGTCGCCGTCGATGTACGAGGTGCCGACGAGCAGCGCGCGCACCCCGATGCCGTACCGGGTGCCGGTCGCGTCCGTCTCCACCCAGCCGAGTTCGACGAGGGTGCGCAGCAGCATGTAGAGGCTGGACTTGGGGTAGCCGACGGCCTCCTGGACGGCGGCGAGCGAGTGCATGCCGGGCCGGCCGGCGAAGTACTCCAGCAACTCCACTGTCCGCACGGCGGACTTGACCTGGGCCCCACCCGCGTCGTTGGTCGACATCGCCCTCGCCCCTCTTCCGGAAGCCTCTTGTGGAGACGGCTCGGCCGTCCATAGAGTCCCCGTGTCGGATTCACCTACAGGGACCGCGTTCAGAATACCGAACGACGTGGGCGAGGGGCGTGCCGTGGCGGCAGAACCAGTGTGGAGTGTGGACCCCCGGACGGGGAAGGAGCGGGAGCAGGTCGCGGAGGAGGCCTCCGCGGAGGAGGTCGACCGGGCCGTACGCGCCGCGCACGCGACCCGCGGCGCGCTCGCCGACCGCAAGGCCCGCGCGGCCCTGCTGCGCGGCGCGGCCGACCGGCTCGACGCGGCCCGCGACAAGGTCGTCGAGGCCGCCGACGCCGAGACCGCGCTCGGTCCGGCCCGGCTCGTGGGCGAACTCGCCCGCACCACGGCCCAGTTGCGCTACTTCGCCGACATCGTCGACGAGGCCGCCTTTCTGGACGTACGGATCTCCCGGCCCGACCCCACGACCACACCGCCCACGCCCGACCTGCGGCGCATGAAGATCCCGCTCGGCGTCGTCGCCGTCTACGCCGCCAGCAACTTCCCGCTCGCCTTCTCCGTGCCCGGCGGCGACACCGCGAGCGCGCTGGCCGCCGGCTGCCCCGTCGTCGTCAAGGCGCACCCGTACCACCCGGCGACCTCCGAACTCTGCGCCGCGCTGCTGCGCCGGGCCGCCGTCGAGGCCGGGCTGCCGGAGGACGCCGTCGTCCTCGTGCACGGCTTCGACGCGGGCGTGGAGCTGGTCCGTCACCCGCTGGTCGCCGCCGCGGGCTTCACCGGCTCGGTGGGGGGCGGCCGGGCGCTGTTCGACGCCGCCGCCGCGCGCCCCGTCCCCATCCCCTTCCACGGCGAACTCGGCTCGCTCAACCCGGTGGTGATCACCGAGGCCGCCGCCGAGGAGCGAGCCGAGGAGATCGGCGCCGGGCTCGCCGCCTCCATGACGCAGGGCATGGGCCAGTTCTGCACCAAGCCCGGCTTCGTCCTGGCCCCGGCGGGCGAGGCGGGCGACCGTGTCACGACCGCCCTGACCGAGGCCCTCGGCGACGTCGAACCGGGCGTGATGCTGTCGCGCCGGATGCGCGGTCACTTCCTCACCGCGACCTACGAGGACGCGCAGGTGGCAGGGGTCACCGCCCCCGTCCACCCCGGGCCCGCGAGCCCGGAGGCCGTCGCGCCGGGCTTCCTGCTCACCGACGCCGCCGTCCTGCTCGACGGCGACCGGCACACGCTCCTCCAGGAGACCTTCGGCCCGGTCACGCTGGTCGCCCGCTACTCCTCGCGCGAGGAGATCAGCGCCGTCCTCGCCCTGGTCCCCGGCAACCTCACCGCGACGCTCCAGACGGCCGACGAGGACCCCGAGGCCGCGTCCCTCCTGGCCGAACTCACCCCGCTGGCCGGGCGGATCCTCGTCAACGGCTGGCCCACCGGCGTCGCGGTGGCCGACGCCCAGCACCACGGCGGGCCCTACCCGGCCACCACCTCGCCCTTCACCTCCGTCGGCGGCACCGCGATCGAGCGCTGGCTGCGCCCGGTCACCTACCAGTCGACCCCGGACCACCTGCTGCCACCCGAACTGCGGGACGACAACCCGCTGGGGGTGCCCCGGCACTGACCGTGCGGCCGGACGGCCTGACGGCCCTTGGCCGCACGGCCCCACGATCGTCAGAGCCGTCAGAGCCGTCAGTGCGGCACCCGCACCACGATCTTCCCGGTGTGGGTGCCGGACTCCATCAGCCGGTGGGCGTCGGGCAGCGCGTCCAGACCCTCGAAGGTCTCGGCGACGACCGGTGCCAGCGAACCGTCGCGCAGCCCGGAGCCGATGAACCCGGCCATCCGGGCGCGCCCCTCGGCCGTCCGCACCACCGCGCCGTTGGCGTAGCCGCGCACGGTCAGCGGCCACTGCATCGGCACCTCGGCCGGCCGGTGGTCCAGCCAGCCGTAGAGCACCGCCGTGCCCTCCGGGCGCAGCGCCCCGCCCAGCCGGGCGAAACCGGGGCCGCCGACCGCGTCGAAGACGAGGTCCGCGCCCCGGCCCCCGGTGATCCCGCCCACCGCGTCGACCAGGTCCTCCTCATCGGTGACGACCACGTGCGGAGCGCCCAGGCCGAGCAGCCGCCCGCGCTTCGACGCCCCGCGGGTGGCGGCGATCGGCACGGCGCCGATCCGCAGCGCCGTCTGGATCGCCGCCGTGCCGACCCCGCTGGACGCGCCGGTGATCACCACGTGGTCGCCGGGCCGCAGTCCGCCCGCCTCCACCATGCCGCCGTACGCCGTCGAGTACGTGAGCCAGGCCGCCGCCCCCGCCACCGCGTCCACCCCCGCGGGGCGCGGCACCAGGTACTCCTGCGGCAGGACCACCCGCTCCGCGTAGACCCCGTGCACGCCGAAGTCGAAGTTGGCCGCGGCCAGCACCAGGTCGCCCGGGGCGAACCCCGTCACGCCCTCGCCGACCTCCTCCACGAGGCCCGCCGCCTCGTAGCCGAGCCGCGAGCCGGGAAGCGTGGCCCGGTAGTAGTACGTGCCCGCGCGGAACAGCGCCTCGGCCCGGTTGAGGCCGAGCGCCTCGACCCGCACCCGCACCTCGCCCGGGCCGGGCTCCGGGAGCGCGATCTCCTCGACGGTCAGCACCTCCGGACCGCCGAGCTCGTGGAACAGAACCGCCCTCGTCTGCATGTCAGTTGCCATGCCCGAGACGCTAGGCGGGGCAGACGGAGACGTTCCATGTCTCCTCGGCTCGCCCCCATGTCCGATCGTCTCGCCCACCGGATGACGGCTCCGGGCGCGGAGTAGCGTGCGGGCATGGACGTACTGAGCGATGCCATCACCGCCATGCGCGCCGGGCGCCCCCACTCCTCCCGTACGGTCAGGTTCGCGCCCTGGGGCCTTCGCTTCCCGCCCAGCAAGGGCGCCGGATTCCACGTCGTCCTCCAGGGCGCCGCCTGGCTGCTGTCCCCGGACGACACGGCGCCGGTCCGGCTCGGCCCCGGCGACGTCGTGCTGCTCGCCCACGGCACCGGCCACGGCCTCGCCGACCACCCCGGCACCCCGCTGGTCGACGCCGTCCCCGCCCCCGACGGCTCCTGGCCCACCTCGTCCGACCGCGGGCCCGTCGGCGCCGACGAGACCCTGCTGCTGTGCGGCGCGTACCAGCTGAGCCGGTCCCGCGCCCATCCGCTGCTCACCGAGCTGCCGCCGTACGTCCACATCCCCGCCAGGGTCGGCGCCCACCCCCGGCTGCGCGCCGCCGTCGACCTGCTCGGCGCCGAACTCGCCGAACCCCGGCCCGGCTCCGACGCGATCGTCCCCGCCCTCCTCGACACCCTGCTGCTCTACCTGCTGCGCACCTGGTGGCTGACCGAGTGCGCCGACCGGTCCACCGGCTGGTCCGCCGCGCTCGGCGACCCCGCCGTCGCCGGCGCCCTGCGCGCCCTCCACGACGACCCCGCCCGCCCCTGGACGGTCGAGGAGCTCGGCGCCCTCGGCGGACTCTCCCGCGCCGCCTTCGCCCGCCGCTTCACCGCCCTGGTGGGCCGGCCCCCGCTCGCGTACCTCACCTGGTGGCGGATGACCACGGCCGGCCGGCTGCTCCGCACCGACGACCTGCCGCTGCGGACCGTGGCCCAGCGCTCCGGCTACTCCTCGGAGTTCGCCTTCGCCAAGGCCTTCAAGCGGGAGTACGGCGTGGCCCCGGGGCAGTACCGCAGGGCGGGCTGAGCGCTTCGGCCGGTCCGGCGGGCGGGTACGGCCGTGCCGCACGGCGGGCCCGTCCGGCGGGGGCGCGTCCCGCGGGGGCGCGTCCCGCGGGTCACGGCCGTACGGGCTCCGGGCGGACCGGCCCTACGGGGGAGGCCTTCTCCGCGGCCGCGGTCGGGACCCCCGACCCCGACACCCCGCGCTACGGGACCCACCCCGTGCTCCGCCTCACACCGGCCGCCGCGGCGGAATGATTCCGGCGGGTGGGGGCGTTCCCGCCACGGAACACCCCGCCCACCACCCCGTCCAGGAGAGAAGCCACACCATGCGCGTCGAGATCTGGAGCGACATCGCCTGCCCCTGGTGCTACATCGGCAAGGCCCGCTTCGAGAAGGGGCTCGCGGCCTTCGCCCACCGCGACGAGATCGAGGTCGTGCACCGCTCCTTCGAGCTCGACCCGAACCGCCCGAAGGGCGACACCGGCCCCGTCCTGCAGATGCTCGCCCAGAAGTACGGGCGCACCCTCGACGAGGCCCGCGCCATGGAGGCCCACGTCGCCTCCAACGCCCACTCCGAGGGCCTGGACTACCGCACGGAGGGCCGTGACCACGGCAACACCTTCGACATCCACCGCCTGCTGCACCTGGCGAAGGACCGCGGCCGGCAGAACGAGCTCCTGGACCTCGCCTACCGGGCGAACTTCGCCGAGGAGCGCTCCGTCTTCGACGCCGAGACCCTGGTGACCCTCGCCGTCGAGGCGGGTCTCGACGAGGCCGAGGTCCGTGCGGTGCTCGCCGACGAGAGCGCGTACGCCGACGCCGTGCGGGCCGACGAGCGCGAGGCGGCCGAACTGGGCGCCAACGGCGTGCCGTTCTTCGTCCTGGACCGCACGTACGGCGTCTCCGGAGGCCAGCCCGCCGAGGTCTTCACCCAGGCCCTGGAGCAGGCCTGGGCCGGCCGTGCCCTGCAGCCGGTCGGCGGCGACGCGGCCGCCTGCGACATCGACGGCGCCAACTGCTGAGCCGCCCCGCCCGGCCGGACGCGAGAAGGTCCCGGGGATTCCCCATGATCGATACCGATTGACGGAAGGTCGTGGGGAATCCAGGCTGGAAGGCATGGATTCCCTGGACCCGTTGGGCGGAGCCGAGTTCGCCCCGACGTCGACGTACCTCAACACCTCCGCCTGCGCGCTGCTGCCCCGCCGCACGATCGAGGCGGTCGTCCTCCTCGCCGAGGAGACCGCGGCCGGCCGCCCCGACGGCGCCGGCAGCTTCGACGTCGTCGACGAGGCCCGGGCCGCCTTCGCCCGCCTCGCCCACGTCACCCCCGACCGGGTCGCGGTCGGCAGCTCGGTCTCCGTCCACGTCGGCATGGTGGCGCAGTCCATGCCGGCCGGCGCCGAGATCCTCTTCCCGGAGGGCGACTTCTCCTCCGTCATCACGCCGTTCACCGTCCGCGGCGACCTGAAGATCCGCTTCGTGCCGCTGGAGCGGCTCGCCGAGTCCGTGCGCCCGGAGACCGCGCTCGTCGCCTTCTCCGCCGTGCAGTCCTCCGACGGCCGGACGGCCGACTTCGCCGCGATCCGCGCCGCCGCGGCGGCGCACGGGGCCCGCACCCTGCTCGACGCCACCCAGTCGGCGGGCTGGCTCCCGCTGTACGCGGGGGAGTGGGACTTCACCGTCTCCGGCGGCTACAAGTACCTGCTCTGCCCGCGCGGGGCATCCTTCCTGACCGTCACGGAGGAGGCGCAGGACGCGCTGCTGCCCGTCCACGCCGGGTGGGTCACCGGCGAGGAGCTGTGGGTCAACAGCTACGGCCCGGTGCGCGAACTGGCCCGCTCGGCGCGGCGCTTCGACGAGCCCCCGGCCTTCCTGTCGTACCACGGCGCCGCCCGCTCGCTCGCGCTCCTGGAGGAGATCGGCATCGAGCGCGTCGAGGCCCACAACAAGGCGCTCGCCGCCCGCTTCCGGTCCGGTCTCACCGCGCTCGGTCACGCCCCGGTGGCCGACGACTCGACGGTCGTCGGCGTTCCCGGTCTCGGCGACCGCCGTGACGCGCTCCGCGAGGCGGGCGTCCTGCTCTCGGTCCGCGACGGCAACCTGCGGGCCTCGTTCCACCTCTACAACTCCTCGGCGGACGTGGACCGGGCCCTGGAGGTCCTGGCCGGCTGAGACCCCGCGCGGCCCCGCCCGCCCACGGCTTCCCGGGGCCGCCGCTCACGGAGCCTCCGCCGCTCACGGCGCCTTCGCCGACTTCACCGCCTCCGCCGCCCGCGGTGCGCACTCGCCCGTCTCGTGGCACAGGTTCTCCTCCAGGCGGGCGAGGAGCTGGGCGAGGTCCGCGCGTTCGGCGGGCGTGAGGCCGGTCAGGGAGTACTCCTCCAGGTCGCGCCAGACGTCCTCGACCCGGGCCCGCAGCGCCTCGCCCTCCTCCGTCGCCTCGACGAGCACGGCCCGCCGGTCGGCCGGGTCGGGGCGACGGAGCACGTGCCCGCACTGCTCCAGCCGCTGGAGCATCTTCGTCACGGTCGACGGGTCGAGTCCGAGCGACTGGATGAGCACGGACTGCCGCACCGGGCCGCAGTCCCAGAGCGCCATCATCAGGAACTCCTGGCCCGGATAGAGGCCCAGCTCCTTCAGCCGCCGCCCCGCCGCGATCCGGTGCGCCCGGGCCACCCGCGACAGGGCGTGGCTCACCGGCCCGCCGCGCGCCGCGGACGGGAGGTGCTCCACCGGGGTGGTACAGAAGGGGTCGTTTCCAGACATCGCGGCTCACTCCTCGGGCGTGGTCTCGTCGTGCGAGCTCTTTTGCCCAAGATTACCTTGGCTGGCCAAGTAAATGGGTTACAGTGGCGTCGCGACCACATACTTGGCCGACCACATAATTTCCCCGAGGGGACACCGTGACCACTGCCTTCGACCCCGTCGACCTCGCCGGCACCCGCCTCGTCAACCGCATCGCCATGGCCCCCATGACCCGGAGCCGGGCCGAGGCCACCCGCCGCATCCCCACCCAGCTGACCGCCGAGTACTACGCGCAGCGCGCCTCCGCCGGCCTGATCATCACCGAGGGCGTCCAGCCCACGGCCGTGGGCCAGGGCTACCCCGCCACTCCCGGACTGCACAGCGCCGACCAGGTCGCGGCCTGGCGCGAGGTCACCGACGCCGTCCACGAGCGCGGCGGGCGGATCTTCGCCCAGCTGATGCACGCCGGCCGGATCAGCCACCCCGACGTCCTCGGCGACGGCCTCCACCCGGTCGGCCCCTCCGCCGTCACCCCGGCCGGACAGCTCTTCACGGGCGCCGGGCTCACCGACTTCGTAGCCCCGCGCGAGCTCACCGCCGACGAGGTGCGCGAGACGATCGAGGGCTTCGCCGCCGCCGCGCGCAACGCCGTCGAGGCCGGCTTCGACGGCGTCGAGATCCACGGTGCCAACGGCTACCTCGTCCACCAGTTCCTGGCCACCGGCTCCAACCACCGCACCGACGAGTGGGGCGGCCCGGTCGAGAACCGCATCCGCTTCGCCGTCGAGGTCGTCAGGGCAGTCGCCGACGCCATCGGTCCGGAGCGCACCGGACTGCGGATCTCCCCGGCCAACCCGTACAACGACATCGCCGAGAGCGACACCGAGGAGCTCTACACCGCCCTCGTCGACGCGATCGACCCGCTCGGCATCGCCTACCTGCACCTCACCGAGGCCGTGCCCGGCACCCGCGAGCTGACCCTCGACCTGCGCAAGCGGTTCTCCGGCACCTTCGTCCTCAACCCGCACACCGAAGGCCCCACCGGCCCCGAGTCCCTCGCCCTGATCGAGGACGGCACCGCCGACATCGTCGCCTACGGCGCCCTCTTCCTCGCCAACCCGGACCTGCCCGCCCGGCTCCGGGCCGGCGGCCCGTACAACACCCCCGACCGGGCCGGCTTCTTCGGAGGCGACCACCGCGGCTACACCGACTACCCGTCGCTGTAGCCGCCGGGGCGGTCACCCGGTCCGGCGGCCGTCCGGCGGATCAGGTCCGGACAGGCCTCACCACGCCGCGGTGACCGCCCGGCTCGCGCCCTCCAGGTCCACCGCGCGCCCCGTCTCCGCGAGCGCCGCGCCCAGCGCCGCGAGCGAGGACCGCACCGCGCCCGGGGCCGCGTCCACGCCGTAGTGGTTCACCCGGATCATCTCCTTGGCCAGCGCCCCGCCGCCCGCGATCAGCGGCAGCGACGGGTCCGCCGCCAGCGCCTTCGCCACCAGCTCCGAGGCGTCCACCCCGGCCGGCGTCCGCAGCGTCGTCGCCACCGGGGCCGCGTCCTTCGCCTCGTACACGTACGGCTCCAGACCCCCGCCCAGCGCCAGCGCGCCCGCCCGGGTCGCCGCGGCGGCCGAGGCGTGCCGGGCCATCAGCGCGTCCCGGCCCTCCGCCTCGATCCGCTCCAGGCAGGCCTCCAGGGCCAGCATCTCCAGCTGCGCCGGGGCGTGCAGCAGCGCCTTGCGGCCGCCGTCGATCCAGCGCTCCTTCCAGTCCAGGAGGGAGAGGTACGAGCGGCGCGGCGCGGCCGGGTTGGCGGCGAAGCGCGCCCAGGCCCGCTCGCTCACCGACACCGCCGAGACGCCCGCCGGGCCGCCCATCGCCTTCTGGGCGCCGATGATGCACATGTCGACGCCCCAGGCGTCCGGCAGCACCGGCTCGGCGCCGATCGACGCCACCGCGTCCAGGTAGAACAGCGCGTCGTGGGCCCGCACCACCTCGCCGATCTCCGCGACCGGGTTGGTGTTGCCGGTCGCCGCCTCGGCGTGCACCAGCGACACGAAGTCGATCTCCGGGTGCTCGTCGAACGCCCGCGCCACCTGCTCGGCCGTCACCGCCGTGTGGAACGGCACCTCCAGGTCCACCACCGTGGCCCCGCAGTCCCGCAGCCAGTTGCCGAAGGTCTGCCCGTACGGACCGGTGACCACGTTCAGCGCCGTCGAGCCCGCCCGGGCACCGCTGCGGATGCAGCCCTCCAGCGGCAGCAGCGCCTCGCCCTGGGTGATCACCACGTCCTGCTCGGTGGAGAGCAGCGCGGCGACCCGCCGCTCGATCGACGCGAACTGCGCGGCGGTCAGCGGGGCCAGGTCCAGCAGCGGGTGTGTCACGGTCACGGCGGTGCCTTCTTCGGTGTCGAATGCGTGTCGCATACATCGGGATCGAGCTCGTGCCAGCGTAAAGGCTCCACCCGCCGCCGCACGGGCACCGGACCTCCGCCGCGCTCCCCGGCGCCGCCGGCCGGGGCGGCGTCGCGCGGCCCCCCGTCACGGTGATGTGCGGAACGTGTCACAGGGCCCGTACCGCCGGGCCCGCGCGCTTCCCCCCGGGCCCCGTCGGTGGGATGTTGCGGGCCGGAGCGGCGCCGCAGGGGGCCGCCGGGAGGAAAACGGGGTGGACACCATGGTGCGGAGAACCGGGAGAAGTGAGAGAAGCGGCAGATCCGGCGGCGCCGAGGGAAGCGGCGCCGGCGGCCGTGCCCGGCTGCGCCGGGCGGGCGTGGCCGCCGCGGCACTCGCCGTCGCCGCACCGCTGATGGTCGGTTCCGCCGGGGCCGCGGGAGCGGCAGGGGCGGCCGGGGTCCCTGGGGCGTCCGGGATGTCAGTGATGTCCGGGGCCCTGGCGCCGGGCGCCGTGACCGGGGTGGTGCGGCCGGGCGCCGTACCGGTGCGGGTGGTGCCCGTGGACCGGCCGATCGTCTTCGCCCGCTACAGCATGGCGGCGCCGGTCGAGGACCTGTACGCGATCTCCCCGGCCGGCGGCGCGCCCGTGAAGCTCACCCACACCCCCGCCGTCAGCGACGTGATGCCCAGCTGGTCCCCGGACGGCAAGCGGGTGGCGTTCCTCCGGTACGGCTCCGGAGGTGCGATCGACGGCATCTGGACGATGAAGAGCACGGGCGGCGACCTGAAGCCCGTGCCCGGCACCGAGGGCGCCTCCGACCCCGCCTGGTCCCCGGACGGCAAGCGGATCGCCTACTCGAAGCCGGTCGACAGCCAGCGCGAGCTCTACGTGGCCGACGTCGACGGCACCCCCGCGACCCGGCTCACCTACTCCGCGCAGGACGAGTTCCACCCGACGTGGTCCCCGGACGGCAAGAACCTGGCGTTCAGCCGCGCGGACATCGCCTCGGGCACCAGCAGGCTGATGCGGATCCAGCTGTCCAGTCTCGTGCAGACGCCGATCACCCTGGCCGGCTCCCACGACTGGACGCCGGACTGGTCGAGCGGCAACCGGATCGTCTTCAGCCGGGTCGACGCCACCGGCTTCGCCCACCTCTACGTGATCCGCCCCGACGGCTCGGGCACGCACCGCATCACCTCGGCCCGCGCCAACGACAAGAATCCCTCCTGGTCGCCGGACGGCCGGCGGCTGGTCTTCACCCGGGGCGGTACGGACGACGCGGACCCCGAGCACCTCTTCCTGGTCCGGGCCGACGGCACCGCGCTCACCCAGCTCACCAAGGCCGACACGCACGACCTGGAGGCCGACTGGCGCCCCTGAGGCCTTCCTCGCGGACCGTGCCGGGCTCGCGAGGCCGGCCGGGAGCTCTATCTCCGACCCCGGTTGTTCTTAGAATGGCAGGGTGAAGGACATCGACGCGATCGCCGCACTGCAGGATCCGGTGCGGCGTCGCCTGTACGAGTACGTGGTGGCGCAGGGGCGCGAGGTCGGCCGCAACGAGGCCGCCGAGGCGGCGGGGGTGGCGCGGACGCTCGCCGCGCACCACCTCGACAAGCTGACCGATGCCGGGCTGCTGGAGAGCGGCAGTCGCCGCCTGACCGGCCGCTCGGGGCCGGGGGCGGGCCGGCCGGCCAAGGTGTACACGCGGGCGCGGGCCGAGCGGTCCGTGTCCCTGCCCGCCCGCGACTACCGCACCGCCGCCGAACTGCTCGCCGAGGCCGCGGAGGAGGCCGGGCTGGACGCCGGCCTCTGCGCGGCGGCGCGCCGCAGGGGTGAGGCCCTGCGGCGCTCGGTGGAGCCCTGCGGCGGGCTCGAAGAGGCCGTGGAGGCGCTGGCCGAACGCGGCTACGAGCCGTACGTGGAGACGAGCGAGACCGCCGGGCGGGTCGTCCGGATGCGCAACTGCCCCTTCCATGCCGTCGCCGAGGCCTTCCCGCCGCTGGTCTGCGGCATGAACCTCGCGCTGCTCGAGGGGCTCCTGGGTGCGGACGGCCCGGTCGAGGCCCGGATGGACGCCCGGCCGGGGGAGTGCTGTGTGGTGGTCACTTCTAAAAACAATGGCGATTGACATAGAAAACGGCGGCGTGCTGGGATGAGGCCATGACCTCACCCGTGCCCGCCGCCCACCTGGCCGAGCTCAACGTCGCCACGCTCCGTCACCCCATCGACGACCCGCGCATCGCGCCGTTCGTCGAGATGCTCCAGCCGGTCAACGCCGCCGCGGACAGCGCGCCCGGCTTCGTGTGGCGGCTCGTGGAGGAGGGAGCGGTCGACGCCACCGGCCTGCGCCCGGCGGGGGAGCACGTCATCGTCAACCTGTCGGTGTGGGAGACGCAGGAGGCGCTGTGGGACTTCACGTACCGCAGCGGGCATCTGGAGGTGATGCGGCAGCGCCGCGCGTGGTTCGAACGGCACGTCGAGGCGCACATGGTGCTCTGGTGGGTACCCGCCGGTCACGTCCCGACCGTCGACGAGGCCCTGGAGCGGCTCGCCGAACTGCGTGCCGACGGTCCCTCGCCGCGGGCGTTCACCTTCGCCTCCTCCTACACCGCCGCCGAGGCCGCCCCGCACCTTCGGGCCGTGCCGGCGGGCGGTGGTGCGGTGACTTCTCCGGCCGCCCCGTGATTCCCCCGGACCGGCGCTCGTAGAGTGCGGGTATGAGCGATCACGTGGTGCTGCATGTGAAGGGGCGGGTGCTCGTCGGCCCGGAGGACGTCCGGGACGAGCTGTGGTGCGTCGACGGACGCGTCACGTTCGAGCGGCCCGCGGGCCCGGCCCGGGACGTCCTGACCGTCGAGGGCTGGGCGCTGCCCGGTCTCGTCGACGCCCACTGCCATGTCGGACTCGACCGGCACGGCCCCGTCGACGAGGCCACCGCCGAGAAGCAGGCCCTCACCGACCGGGACGCGGGCACCCTGCTCATCCGCGACGCGGGCTCGCCCTCCGACACCCGCTGGATCGACGAGCGCGAGGACCTGCCGAAGATCATCCGCGCGGGCCGGCACATCGCCCGCACCCGCCGCTACATCCGCAACTATGCCCACGAGATCGAGCCCGCCGAGCTCGTCGCCCACGTCGGGCGCGAGGCGCGGCGCGGTGACGGCTGGGTCAAGCTGGTCGGCGACTGGATCGACCGCGACCTCGGCGACCTCGCCCCGTCCTGGCCGCGCGCCGAGGTCGAGGCGGCCATCGCCGAGGCGCACCGGCTCGGCGCCCGCGTGACCGCGCACTGCTTCGCCGAGGACTCGCTGCGGGACCTGGTCGAGGCGGGCATCGACTGCATCGAGCACGCGACCGGCCTCACCGAGGAGACCATCCCGCTCTTCGCCGAGCGCGGGGTCGCCATCGTCCCCACCCTGGTCAACATCGCGACCTTCCCGCACCTCGCCGACGGCGGCCAGGAGAAGTTCCCCCGCTGGTCCGCGCACATGCGCCGGCTCCACGAGCGCCGTTACGACACGGTCCGCTCGGCCTGGGACGCGGGCATCCCGGTCTTCGTCGGCACCGACGCGGGCGGCTCCCTCCCGCACGGCCTGGTCGCCGCCGAGGTCGAGGAGCTGACCAAGGCGGGCATCCCCGCCCTGGACGCCCTCTCGGCCACCGCCTGGCGCGCCCGCTCCTGGCTGGGCCGTCCCGGCCTGGAGGAGGGCGCCCCGGCCGACCTCGTCGTCTACGGCGAGGACCCGCGTGCCGACGTCCGGGTCCTCGCGGCGCCCCGGCGGGTGATCGTCAACGGCCGGGTGATCGGCTGACGCCCACCGGCCCACCGCGGCCGGCCGACCGTCGTCACTCAGCCCCTGCTGTAGAAGGCCAGCCGCGCCTTCTTCTCCGGGATGAACACCTCCGGCAGGTCCACCTCGGGCAGCACGACCTCCGGGCCCAGTTCGAAGCCGGCCCGCGCGAGCCGGGTGACCGCCTTCTCGTTGGCGGCGTCCGGCTCGCCGACGATCCGGGTGCGTCCGGTCAGCGCGAAGTCGATCAGGGCCGTGAGGAGTCCCTCCGTGAAGTTCCGCTCCGGGGCGGCCGAGGGCGCGACGAACAGGTGCACGCCGATGTCGCCCGGCCGTACCTCGTAGCACTCGGAGACCCGGTCGGCCTCGGGGTCGTACGTCTGGAAGAGCGCGACCGGCACGTCGTCCCGGTGCACCAGGAAGCCGTGGTGGGTGGTGAGGGAGTCGAGGTGCGCGTAGATCTCGCGCACCTGCTCGACGGTCGTGCCGTTCATGCCCCAGAAGCGGGCGCGCTCCTCGTTCACCCAGCCGTGGATGAGGGCGGCGTCGCGCTCGGGATCGACGCGGTCGACGCGGACGGTGCCGAAGCCCTCGACGGTCTGGACGTGCTCAGTTCTGCTCATGCTCTTCCTTCGCGAGGTCGTTCCAGTCGGTGACGACGGGGGCGAGTGCGCCCCGCAGCCAGAGGGGGAGCTGGTCGCGGTGGTGCGGGTCGCCGGGCACCCCGGAGGCGCCGAACGGGACGACCCACAGGCTCCTTTCGCGGTCCGCCAGGTCCCACACGCAGCGGGCGGCGGACGCGCGGGCGGCGCGGTCGGTGAAGCCGGGGACGCTGGACGTCGACAGCACGCAGTCGTGGTCGCCGGCGAGGCCCGGCCAGCGGGCGTCGGCGGCGTCCTCCTCCTCGTCGCGCAGCGCCTGCCAGGGCGCGAGCCGGTGCGTGACGCCCCAGGCGGGCGGGGCGGCTCCGGCCCCGACCTCCTCCAGGGCCTCCCGCACGATCCGGCGCACGTCGCCGGCCGGTACGGGGCCGGCGACCAGCAGCGTCTCCAGGGCGAAGGCGACCCGTGCGCCGAGCGCGAGCCAGGGTGCGAACAGCTCCGGACCCGGCTCCGGTTCGCGCAGCGCGGCGAAGGCCTCGTGCGCGGCGAGCCGCCGTACGACCGCCCCGCGCACCGCGGCGTACCGGCCGGCGTCCGTGCTGTCGGCCGCCATCCGCCGGTCCCAGCCGAGCAGCGCGCCGCGCACGGCCCGCGCGCCGGCGGACAGCCCGTCCTCGGCGGTCTCCTCGATCACCCGGAGCAGCCGGCGGGCGGACGGGTTGTCGGTGTCGGCGTGGACGGCGGCCGTCGTGGCCGGTGTCCAGGACGTGGAGGCGTCGAGCAGGGCGGAGATCCGCTCGGCCCGGTGCGGCGGCGCGAACTCGACGCCCAGCGGCGCGGCGAGCCCCCGCGCGTTGGCCATCACGGCGTACCCCTCGACCTCGGCCCGGGGCGTCGGCGCGGGCAGCGGCGCCCAGGCATGTCCCGCCTCCCAGGCCGGCACGACCCGCAGGGAGTTGGCCCGGTCGCGTACCGGCACCCAGCCGGCGACCCGGTGCAGCAGCCCCCCGTCGACGTCCGCCGCCTGCACGACGTTCACGGGCTCGACCCACCGCTCCAGCGCCCGGTCCACGTCCGCCGCACTCCGCGCGGCGAGCAGCGCGGGCAGCGCGGAGAAGCCCAGCTCACCGGTGACGCGGGGCGGGTGGCGAAGACTGATCGCCTCCCATTCGACGAGATCGGCAGCCGGGGCGCCGTCGACGACATGGGCCGCCGGGGCGCCGCCCTCCGCGCCGATGATCACCGGGCCCCGCGCCGTCTCGACGACCTCGATCCCGACGGGCGCCCCGGCGTCCTTCACGCGCACCGACTCCTGGTGCGCGGTGGCCGGTTCCCAGCCCTCCGGGCCGAGCGCCTCGACCCGGCCGTCGGGGTGGCGGCGGAGGCGTTCGCGGTAGAGGTCCTGGTAGTCGGCCATCGCGTTGGTGATCGCCCAGGCGACCCGGCCGGCGTGGCCGAAGTGGGCGAGGCCGGGGACGCCGGGGACGGCCAGGCCGAGCACGTCGTACTCGGGACAGGCGAGGCGGATCTGCTGGTAGACCCCCGGCGCCTCGATGAAGCGGTGCGGGTCGCCGGCGACGAGCGGCGCGCCGCTCGCCGTGCGGGCGCCGGAGAGCAGCCAGCCGTTGGAGCCCGCCGTGCCCGGGCCGTCCGTGGCGAAGAGCTCCGTCCACTCCTCGCCGAGCCGCTGCGCGACCCGCTCCCGCCACAGCTTGGTGGGGAAGCCGGCGAACAGGATGTGGGTGGAGAGCCACACGGCGAGCGGTGTCCACGGCTCCCAGCGCCCCGGCTCCAGGCCCGTCCGCCCGAACTCCGGCGCGCGGCGGGCGCCCGCCGCCAGGCCCTCGTTGACGCCGTCCACGTAGGCCCGCACCCATGCGGCCGTGTCCGGATCCAGCCGGTCGTGGCAGCGGCGCGCGGTGTCGGCCAGCCGGGCCTGGCGGACGAAGGTGTCCCAGCCGGTCTCGGCCGCGCCGAGGAACTCCGCCGTGGTGCCCTGCGCCCGGTGCCGCTCGACCTCCAGCTGCCAGGCCCGGTCCCGCGCGGTCACCAGACCCTGGGCCCGAGCCAGTTCGCGCGGGTCGGCGGCGCGCAGATGCGGGACGCCCCAGGCGTCCCGGTGGACCTCGATGCTCACTGCGTACCGCCCGATCGGTTCTTCGTTTCTTAGGTTAGGCTGACCTAAATTAATCTACAGGATCGCGGGCGGGGGGTGTACGTGGTGGGTTGACGATCCGTTACCTCCGTCCGGCGTGCGTCGTTTTTCACCTTCTCCAGGTGGGCGCCCTCGCGCCCGCGCGCGCCGCTACGTACGGGGCGTGCGGGAACGCCCGTGTCGAAAGATTCGAAAAAGAGCACGGAAACCACCCTTTGGGGTGAACTCACGCCGGGTGTCCGCCAGTTCACCCAGAGTGCGTAAAGATTCCGGTGTCTCAAGTCGCCGAGGCCGCAGTGACCCACAGTCCCCGTGGCGAGCGGCCGGCGACGCCATGTCTCTCGTGGGGGTTCCACCGTCGTGAACAGCAACACCTTCCGCCTGCCCGCCCGCCGGACCGCCGCCGCGGCCACCGTCGCCGCCCTCGCCGCCGGCCCCCTGGTCCTGGCGGCCCCGGCCGCCCACGCCACGGGCGGCAGCGGAGGCGAGGGCCACGCCACCGCGGTCGTCCTGCGCACCACCCTCGACGTCGACCTGCTCGACAAGTCGGTGAACGTCCCCGTGCGCGCCTCCCTCAACGAGGTCGAGGCGCCGGCCGACGCCGCGAAGACCGCGCTCAGCGTGAAGGTCCAGGGCGCGGAGGGCGGCGCCCCCGTCGACATCCTCAAGGCGGACGTCGCCACCTCCGAGGCGACCGTGGAGGGGAACACGGCAAGGGGTTACGTCAACCTCGCCAAGGCCCGCGTCCACGTGCCCGGACTCCCGCTGCTCTCCCTGATCGAGCTGGAGAAGGTCACCTCCAAGGCCGTCTGCGAGACCGGCCGGCGCCCGGTCGCCGAGTCCAACCTGCTCGGCCACGTCACCGTCCTCGGCAAGAAGACGACCCTGTCGACCGGCGGCCGGACCAAGGTGGCCGTGCCCGGCGTCGGCGAGGTCGTCCTCGACCTCTCCCGTACCTCCACCACCTCCCGCACCGCCGCCGCCACCGCCCTCGAACTGTCGGTGGAGGTCAACCCGCTCAAGCTCAACGTCGCCGAGGTCAAGGGCAAGATCACCCTCGCCGAGGCCACCTGCGCGACCCCGGCGGGAAACCGGCCGACCGAGCGGCCCGGCGAGCAGCCCTCGCAGCAGCCGTCCGGGCAGCCCAGCCACGCCACCGGCGTGACCACGAACAACGGAGGCACCACCCCCACCGAGAACCTCGCCGAGACCGGCGGCAGCTCCATGACCCCGTACCTGGCCGGCGGCGCGCTCCTGCTGCTCGGCGTGGGCGGCGGTGCCCTCGTCCTGGCCCGCGGCAGGGCCCGCGCACGCGGCTGACCGGCCCGAGGGGACAGGGGAAACGGGGAAGCAAGGGGAACGGACGAGGGGCGGTGCCGCGCGGCACCGCCCCTCGTCCCCGCCCCGGGCCTCCGGTCAGCCCAGCAGCAACAGTGCCTGGTCCAAGGCCTGCAGGAACCGGTTCGTCGTCACCCGGTCCCGCACCGCGAGCCGCAGCCAGTTCCGGTCGAGCCCCGGGAACGTGTCCCCGCGCCGAGCCGCGAACCCCAGCGACCGCAGCCGCTCCCGGACCGCGTCCGCGCCCTCGATCCGGACCAGCACGAACGGCCCCTCGGCCGCCGCCACCGCCCGGACCTCGTCGAACTCCGCGAGGCCCGCGAGCAGGTGCGCCCGCTCCACACCGATCCGGTGCGCCGCCTCCTCCGCCTCCATCAGCGCCAGCGGCGCCATGCACGCCTCCGCCGCCACCAGCGCCGGCGTCGACACCGGCCACAGCGGCTGTACGCGCTCCAGCGCGGCGACAGTCTCCGGCTCGGCCAGCACATAGCCGATCCGCAGCCCCGCCAGACCCCAGGTCTTGGTCAGGCTGCGCAGCACCACCAGACCCGGCACGTCCGTCCGCGAGGCCAGCGACTCCCGCTCGCCCGGCACCGCGTCCATGAACGCCTCGTCGACCACCAGCCACCGCCCGGGCCGGGCGAGCGACGCGATCGCGGCCGCCGGGTGCAGCACGGAGGTCGGGTTGGTCGGATTGCCGATCACCACCAGGTCCGCGTCCTCCGGCACCGCCGCCGGATCCAGCCGGAAACCGTCCTCCTCGCGCAGCAGCACCCGCTCCACCTCGTGCCCGGCGTCCCGCAGCGCGGCCTCCGGCTCGGTGAACTGCGGATGCACCACGACCGGCCGGCGCACCGGCAGCGCCCGCGCGAGCAGCACGAACGCCTCCGCCGCACCCGCCGTGAGCAGGACCCGCCGGGCCGGCAGATCGTGCCGCTCGGCCACGGCCGCTCGGGCCGCCCGGCCGTCCGGGTAGGCCGCGAGGCCCGTGAGCGAGTCGGCGATCCGCTCCCGCAGCCACTCCGGCGGGGTGTTCGTCCGCACGTTCACCGCGAGGTCGATCAGCTTCTCGTCCCGTACCTCGGCGTCGCCGTGGTGTCTGAGATCGTGCGCGTCAGCAGAAGTGTGGGTGTCCATGGCCGCCGTCGTGTGGGGGGTGGGGATGGGGATGGCGCGTGTGGGGGATGGGTGGGGCTCGCCAGCGATGTACCCGTGAGTATCGGGCAACAACCGTGCGCTTGGGGAGACTTCGTTCGGACGAAGCGGTACGGAACGGGCAATGGCGCAGGTCACACGCCTGCCCTTCCGCTTCGGCACCACCAGCACCGCACCCGGCCCGGCCCCGCGCAGCGCCGCCGCCTCCGCCACCGACGCCGTCCCCGTGGCGGCCAGCGACCGCTCGGAGGGATGCGGCACGGCCACCGCCGCCAGCTCCGCGCTCCCGAACGCCCGCACCGGCACCCCGAGCCGCGCCGCCGCCCCGGCGATCCCCGGCTCCGCCGCCCGCGCGTCGAGCGTCGCGAGCGCCCGCACGTCCCCGCCCGTCAGCCCCGCCTCGCGCAGCACCGCCCCCACGAGCGCGAGCACCTCCGCCACGGCGACCCCCGACCGGGCGCCGACGCCCACCACGACCGCCGGCCCGAGGTGCGCGGGGGAGCCGCCATCGGATAGCAAAGGCCCATGGCTGTAGTCGTCGCGCTCGGCGCGTTCCTCATGACGCTGTTCGGCGGCTGGACCGCCCAGCGCGTCACCGACCGCCGCCACCTCGTCCTCGGCCTCGCCGGCGGACTCATGCTCGGCGTCGTCGGACTCGACCTCCTCCCCGAGGCCCTGGAGGCCGCCGGCGCGAAGGTCTTCGGCGTCCCCGAGGCCCTGCTGCTGTTCGTCGGCGGCTTCCTCTTCGCCCACGTGGTGGAACGTCTCCTCGCCGTCCGCCGCGCGGCCCACGGCGCCGCCGGGGACCGCGCCCCCCAGGTCGGCCTCACGGCCGCCGCCGCCATGGTGCTCCACAGCCTCATGGACGGCATCGCGCTCGGCGCCGCCTTCCAGGTCAGCGGCGGCATGGGCGCCACCGTGGCGATCGCCGTCATCACCCACGACTTCGCCGACGGCTTCAACACGTACACGATCACGACCCTCTACGGGAACGCCCGCCGCAAGGCCGTCGCGATGCTCGTCGCCGATGCCGTCGCCCCGCTCGTCGGCGCCGGCCTCGCCACCCTGTTCACCCTTCCGGAGGAACTGCTCGGCGCCTATCTCGGCTTCTTCGGCGGTGCCCTGCTCTACCTCGCGGCCGCCGAGATCCTCCCCGAGGCCCACCACGAACACCCCGCCCGCACCACCCTGCTGTGCACGGTCGCGGGCGTGGCGTTCATCTGGCTCGTGGTGGGACTCTCCGGCGGCTGAACTCACCCGCAGCGCTCCACGAAACGCGCGGCGGCGGCCGGCGCTCCCGCCCAGTGGGTGTGCACGTAACTGGCGTGCACCCCGCCCTGGACGAAGCCCTCGACCCGAGGCTCCGGCTGCCGCAGCCCCCAGGCCGCCAACGGGCCCGCGCCCGGCTCGATCACGGTCCGATGGAACTCGTGCCCCCGCATCCGCGTCCCGGCCGCCGCGAGCACGCTGTCGCTCACGGCCACCGCGTCCCGGTACCCGAGCGTCAGCCGCGACGACATCCGCGCGTCCGCGTCGAGCACCCCGCACATCGGGCGCCCGTCCAGCGACCGCGCGAGGTAGAGCAGACCGGCGCACTCGGCGGCGACGGGCGCGCCCGACGCGGCGAGGTCGGCGACCGCCTTGCGCAGCGGCTCGTTGGCGGACAGCTCGTCGCCGTACACCTCGGGGAAGCCGCCGCCTATGACCAGGCCGCGGGTGCCCTCGGGGAGGGCCTCGTCGCGGAGCGGGTCGAAGGTGACGACCTCCGCGCCGGCGGCCCTCAGCAACTCCGTGTGCTCCGCGTACGAGAACGTGAACGCGGCGCCCCCGGCGACGGCGACGACGGGTCCCGTCGCGGGCAGTCGCTCCGCCGGGGCGGAACGGGTGGGCACAACGGAACCACCGGCGTGCAGCCGCTCGCCGGCCTCGGCCGACCACGGCTCGACCCGCAACTCCGGAGCGCTCCGCGCCAGCGCCAGCAGCGCCTCCAGGTCGCACCCGGCCCGCACCTGCTCCGCCTGCGCCGCCACCGCCTCCACGGCCTGCGCCTGCCGCTCCGCGACCGGCACCAGCCCGAGGTGCCGCGACGGAGTGGCGACGGCCGGCGCGCGCCGCAGGACGCCGAGGACCGGCACGCCGGACTCCTCCAGCGCCTCCCGCAGCAGCGCCTCGTGCCGGTCGGTGGCGACCTTGTTCAGGATCACCCCGCCCAGCCGCACCTCCGGGTCCCAGGACGCGAAGCCGTGCACGAGCGCGGCCACCGACCGGGACTGCGAGGAGGCGTCCACGACCAGCACCACCGGCGCCCGCAGCAGCTTCGCCACCTGCGCCGTGGAGGCCAGCTCGCCCTGGCCCGCGGCCCCGTCGTACAGGCCCATCACGCCCTCGACGACCGCCAGGTCGCAGCCCCGCGCGCCGTGCGCGAAGAGCGGCGCGACCAGCTCCGTGCCGCACATGTACGCGTCGAGGTTCCGGCCCGGGCGGCCGGTGGCGAGCGCGTGGTAGCCCGGGTCGATGTAGTCCGGGCCGACCTTGTGCGGGGAGACCGCCAGACCACGGCCGGCGAAGGCGGCCATCAGGCCGGTCGCGACCGTGGTCTTGCCCGCGCCCGAGGACGGGGCGGCGATGACCAGACGTGCTACCACTCGATGCCCCGCTGGCCCTTCTGACCCGCGTCCATCGGGTGCTTCACCTTCGACATGTCGGTCACCAGGTCCGCGAAGTCCATCAGCTCCTGCGGCGCGTTGCGGCCGGTGATGACGACGTGCTGCTGACCCGGACGGTCCCGCAGCACCTCGACGACCTCCTGGGTGTCGATCCAGCCCCAGTGCAGCAGGTACGCGAACTCGTCGAGGACGTAGAACCGGTACTTCTCCTCGGCGAGGTCCCGCTTGACCTGCTCCCAGCCCTCTCGGGCCTTCTCCTCGTGCGACTGCTCGCCCTCGGCGACCTCGCGCTGGATCCAGGACCACCCCTCGCCCATCTTGTTCCAGACGACCGTGCCACCCTTGCCGGTCTCGCCGAGCGCCTTGAGCGCGTTCTCCTCGCCGACCCGCCACTTGGCGGACTTGACGAACTGGAACACCCCGATCGGCCAGCCCTGGTTCCAGGCGCGCAGCGCCATTCCGAAGGCGGCGGTCGACTTCCCCTTGCCGACGCCCGTGTGCACCATCACCAGCGCACGGTTGCGACGCTGACGGGTGGTCAGTCCGTCGTCCGGAACGACGGTCGGCTGTCCCTTGGGCATTACGCGGCCCTCCTTGTGGCTTGTACGTCCCTGACGAGCCCGGCGATCGAGTCGGCGCGCAGCTCGTCCAGGGTGACGGCGGTGCCGTCCAGTTCACGGGCGAGGCTTCCGGCGAGGCCGAGCCGCACCGGTCCCGTCTCGCAGTCCACGACCACCGCGGCCGTGCCGTCGGCGGCGTGCAGGCGGGCCGCCCGCGCGGCCAGCGCCACCGGGTCGGCGCCGCCGCCGGTCGCCCGGCCGTCGGTCACGACCACGAGCAGCGGGCGCCGCGAGGGGTCCCGCAGGCGCTCCACGCGCAGCACGTCGTGCGCCTTGAGCAGGCCGGCGGAGAGCGGCGTGCGGCCCCCGGTGGGGAGCTGTTCGAGACGGGCGGCGGCCGCGTCCACGGACGAGGTCGGCGGCAGCGCGACCTCGGCGTCCCTGCCCCGGAAGGTGACCAGACCGACCTTGTCGCGCCGCTGGTACGCGTCGAGCAGCAGCGACAGGACCGCGCCCTTGACGGCGCTCATCCGCTGCCGGGCCGCCATCGAACCCGAGGCGTCCACGACGAACAGGACCAGATTGCCCTCCCGGCCCTCCCGGGTCGCCTGCCGCAGGTCGTCCCGGCGCAGCACCAGGCCCCGCCCCGAGCGCCCGCGCGCCTTCTGGTGCGGGGCCGCGGCCTGCACGGTCGCGGCCAGGTGCAGCTTGGTCAGCGTGCCCCTGGGGCGGGTCGCGCCGGTGGTCCGGCCGTGTTCCGTACGGGCCCGGGAGCGGCGCCCGGCCGCGCCCTCGCCGAGTCCGGGCACGCTGAGCATCTTCGTACGGAAGGGCTCGGCGGCCCGGACGGCGGCGCGCTCGCCGGAGCCGGCTCCGGAACCGCTGTTCCGGGGCGCGGACGCGCCCTCGGGGACGTCGGACGGGTCGGCCGCCTCGGGTGCGGGCCCGTCGCCCTGCGGCGGAATCCCACCGCCACCGCCACCGCCACCGCCGCCGGGGCCGCCGTCACCCGGGCCCTGCGGGTCCGGGTCGTCGGGGGAGGGCTCGTCGTCGCCCTTGAACCGCTCCAGGGTCTCGTCGAGCTTGTCCTGGTCGAGGCCGGGCGCGTCGAAGGGGTTGCGCCGCCGCCGGTGGGGGAGCGCCAGCAGCGCCGCCTGCCGCACGTCCTCGGAGGTGACCTCCGTCCGCCCGGCCCAGGCCGCGAGCGCGGTCGCCGTGCGGGCCATCACGATGTCGGCGCGCATGCCGTCGACCTCGAACGCGGCGCAGGTCGCCGCGATCTGCAGCAGCACCGCGTCCCCGAGCGTCACCGCCGGCAGCAGCTTCCGCGCGGCGACGATCCGCTCGCGCAGCGCCGCCTCCTCGTCGGCCCAGCGCGCGGCGAACGCGGCCGGGTCGTCCTCGAAGGCGAGCCGCCGCCGCACGACCTCCACCCGCTGCTCGGGCTCCCGGGAGGCCGCCACCTCCACCGTCAGTCCGAAGCGGTCCAGCAACTGCGGCCGCAGCTCGCCCTCTTCGGGGTTCATGGTGCCGACCAGCAGGAAGCGGGCCGCGTGCCGTACGGAGACGCCCTCGCGCTCGACGTAGGAGGAGCCCATGGCGGCGGCGTCGAGCAGCAGGTCGATGAGGTGGTCGTGCAGCAGGTTGACCTCGTCGACGTACAGGATGCCCCGGTGCGCGTCGGCGAGCAGCCCCGGCTCGAAGGCCTTCACGCCTTCCGAGAGCGCCCGCTCGATGTCGAGCGCGCCGACCAGCCGGTCCTCGGACGCGCCGACCGGCAGCTCCACCATCCGCGCGGGCCGCGCCTCGCGCGCCCCCTCGCTGTGCGGCCCGTCCGGGCAGCCCGGGTCGGGCGCGGCCGGGTCGCAGCTGAAGCGGCAGCCCGCGACCACCGCCACCTCCGGCAGCAGCTCCGCGAGGGCGCGGACGGCCGTGGACTTGGCGGTGCCCTTCTCGCCCCGGACCAGCACACCGCCCACGGCCGGGCTGACGGCGTTCAGCAGCAGCGCGAGCCGCAGGTCGTCCATGCCGACAACGGCGGTGAACGGGTAGCGGGTGCTCATCGGGCGGTCACTCCTTCGAGTCGTACGGGGATCGGGGCGGGCGCGGCGGGCGGGGTGCTCACGGCGCCCCCGGCGGCACGAACGGCAGCCCCGTCGGCGCGCCCTTCTCGATCAGGCGGAGCAGCGCGTCCGTGTCGGCGTGCTCCTCGATCAGGTCGCCGAGGCGGTCGAGCTGTTCCTCGCGGAGGGCGCCGAAGGCGGTGTCGGGGGCCGGGACGAAGCGGCGCCCGGCGGCCGCCGCGACCTCGCGGAGGAAGGCGCGGCGGAAGGCGTCGCTCTCCAGGGAGCCGTGCCAGTGGGTGCCCCAGACCGCGCCGACCCGGCAGCCGTCGAGGAAGGGGTCTCCGCCGAGGACCTCGGCCACGCCGTGGTGGATCTCGTAGCCCTCGACCCGCTCGCCGAGCGCTTCGCCGACCGGTCGGGCCAGGGTCTTCTCGGGCGCGAACCGGACCCGTACGGGCAGCAGGCCGAGGCCGTCGACGGTGCCCGCCTTCGACTCGACCTCGTCCTCGATGCGCTCGCCGAGGGCCTGGAAGCCGCCGCAGATGCCGAGCACCGGGCGCCCCTCCGCGGCCCGCCGGACCAGCGCGTCGGCGAGGCCGCGCTCGCGCAGCCAGGCCAGCGCCCTCACCGTGCCGCGCGTCCCCGGCACCACGACCAGGTCGGCGTCGACGAGTTCCTCGGGCCGGTCCACGAAGCGCACGACGACGCCCGGTTCGGCGGCGAGCGCGTCGACGTCGGTGAAGTTGGACATCAGCGGGACGGCGCAGACGGCGACCCGCAGCACGTCCTCGCCCAGCGGCGGCGCCACGACCGACTCGCGTACGGCCCCGCGCAGCGACACCCGCAGGCCGTCCTCCTCGTCGATGCCGAGTCCGTGCGCGTACGGCAGGACGCCGAAGGTCGGGCGCCCGGTGAGGCCGTGCAGCATGTCGAGTCCGGGTTCGAGCAGGGTCACGTCACCCCGGAACTTGTTCACGAGATAGCCCGCGACGAGCTCCTGGTCCTCGGGCGCGAGCAGCGCCGTCGTCCCGAAGAACTGGGCGAACACCCCGCCCCGGTCGATGTCGCCGACCACGACCACGGGCAGTCGCGCGGCCCGCGCGACGCCCATGTTCACGATGTCCGTGCGCCGCAGGTTGATCTCGGCCGGACTGCCCGCCCCTTCGCAGATCACGGCGTCGTACGTGCCCCGCAGCTCCTCCAGGCATGCCAGGACCGGCTCGAACAGCTCCTGCTGCCGGCCCCCGTGGTAGCCGCGGGCGCTGAGCTCGCCGACCGGCCTGCCCATGAGGACCACCTGGCTGGAGCGGTCGCTGCCGGGCTTGAGCAGCACCGGGTTCATCAGCGCGCTCGGCTCGACCCGCGCCGCCTGCGCCTGCATGGCCTGGGCGCGCCCGATCTCCGCGCCGTCCCGCGTGACGAAGGAGTTGAGGGACATGTTCTGCCCCTTGAACGGCGCGACCTTCAGGCCCTGCCGGACCAGCCACCGGCAGATGCCGGCCGTGACGACGCTCTTGCCCGCGTCGGACGTGGTCCCGGCGACGAGCAGCCCCCCACCCCTCATGCGTTCCTCCGCTTCCTCAGCGCGTGCGCGATGGTCCGGCCGCCCACACAGGCGGCCAGGGTCAGCCAGGTCACCCGGCGGGACAGCCGGACCGCCCGGTCGATGTCGGCCACGTCGACGGCCCGCCCCGCCCCGTTGAGCACCGGCCGGTGCTCGATCCGCCCGCCGTACGACAGGGTGCCGCCGAGCCGTACGCCGAGGGCCCCGGCGAACGAGGCCTCCACCGGCCCCGCGTTGGGGCTCGGATGCCTCCCGGCGTCCTCGCGCCAGGCCTTCAGGGCCCCGCGCGGGTTCCCCCCGGCGACGGTGGTGAGGACGGCGGTGAGCCGGGCGCCCGGCCAGCCGGCGAGGTCGTCGAGGCGGGCCGAGGCCCAGCCGAAGCGCCGGTAGCGGGGGGAGCGGTGGCCGACCATGGCGTCCAGGGTGTTCACCGCCCGGAAGCCGAGCAGGCCCGGCACGCCCGCGACCGCCCCCCAGAAGAGGGCGCCCACGACGGCGTCGGAGGTGTTCTCGGCGACGGACTCGACGACCGCGCGGGCCATCGCGGGACCGTCGAGCGCCTGCGGGTCGCGGCCGACCAGGTGCGGCATCCGTGCCCGGGCCGCCTCCAGGTCGCCGGCCCCGAGCGCCCCGCCGATCGCGCGGGCCTCGCGCCCCAGGGTCGTTCCGCCGACGACGGCCCACACGGAGGCGGCGGTCAGGGCGACGGAGGCGGCGCGGCTGCCGCGCGCGGTGCGGGCGGCGAGGGCGCCGAGCGCCACGGTTCCGCCGGCGCAGACCGCGGTGTGGAGGGCGCCGCGGCCGCGGTCGTCGCGCCACAGGACGCGTTCGACCGCGCCGGCCGCCCGGCCGAACGCGGCGACGGGATGGCCGCGGCGCGGATCGCCCACGAGCAGGTCGACGGCGAGGCCGGCGGCCGCTCCGTACGCGAAGACGGCGGGGGCACGGGAGGGTCTGGGGCCGCGGCCGGGCATGGCACTGTGTCCTCACTCAGGGTCCGCGCCCTGGCTCGACGTGACCGGCGGCGAGAGTTCCTGACTCCCGGCCCGTCGGGGCCGGTCACAGTGGCGGGACCGTGCCGGATTCGCACCGGACTTCCTCTGCTTGCCGCCGTAATGGCTCCGGAAGTCCACCACGGCCCGCGAACACCCGTCAACTCACCCTTGACCTGCGTCGTGTCACTGTGCGAAGCACCACAAACACGGCGGCCGGGCGGTCCCGCACCCGTGGGTGAGGGGCCGCCCGGCCGGTGGGCCCGTCGAGCGTCAGACGACGATCAGGTAGATGCCGTACGCGACGGCCGCCGCGCAGAGCGTGAAGCAGAGGTAGGCGCCGGTACGGGCCAGGGTGGCGGAGCCGCCGGCGGCCGCGGCCTGCTCCTGCTTGCCGAGTCCGACGACACCGAGGGTGAAGAGGCCCACGAGGGCGACGGTCGCCACGAGGCTGACTCCGAAGACGGAGCCGAGAGCTGCCCAGTCGATCTTCATGCTTGGTTCCAGTTCCTTAGACCGCGGCGGCGGGGGCCGGGGGAGCGGCCGGGTCCGTCGGGCCCGGGGCGGGGATGGTGGTCTTCAGGTCCGCGTCCGCGACGGCGGCGACGGAGCCGGCCGGCGGCGGGGTGACGGCCGCGATGGCGGTGGTGACGACACCCGCGGGCTCGGTGTCGGTCTCGACGTCGTTGACGTTGGTGTGGTCGACGACCTGGCGGCGCGAGACGAGCCAGATGCCGAGGCAGGAGGCGACCAGGAAGGCGGCGACGACGTAGACGCCCCAGGCGCCCTGGCGGGCGACGTACTCGGCGCCCGCGCCGACCAGACCGGCGGCCGGCAGGGTCAGGCCCCAGGCGACGAACATGCGGGTGGCGGTCGACCAGCGGACGACACCGCCCTTGCGGCCGAGACCCGCGCCCATGACGCCACCCGAGACGACGTGGGTGGTGGAGAGCGAGAAGCCGAGGTGGGAGGAGGCCAGGATGGTCGTGGCCGCGCTGGTCTGGGCGGCGAAGCCCTGCTGCGGCTGGAGGTCCGTGAGCCCCTTGCCCATCGTGCGGATGATGCGCCAGCCGCCGAGGTAGGTGCCGAGCGCGATCGCCAGGCCGGCCGAGACGATGACCCAGACGGGCGGGTTGGCGCCCGGGGAGAGGACGCCGCCGGCGACCAGGGCGAGCGTGATGATGCCCATGGTCTTCTGGGCGTCGTTGGTGCCGTGGGCGAGGGAGACGAGACCGGCGGAGGCGATCTGACCGGCCCGGTAGCCCTTCTCCGTCGCCCCGGCGTCCGCGTTCCGGCCGAGGCGGTACGTCAGGCGGGAGCCGAGCATCGAGGCGACGCCGGCCACCACGGGGGCGGCGACCGCCGGGAGGAGGACCTTCGTCACGACGACGTCGCCGTTCACGCCGCTGACGCCGATCGAGGCGACGGTCGCGCCGATGAGGCCGCCCATCAGGGCGTGGGAGGAGCTGGACGGCAGTCCGACCAGCCAGGTCACCAGGTTCCAGAGGATCGCGCCGACGAGCGCGGCGAGGATGACTTCGGGCTGGATGCCCTCCTCGTTCACCAGTCCCTTGGAGATCGTCTTGGCGACCTCCACCGACAGGAACGCGCCGACGAGGTTCAGCACGGCGGACATGGCCACCGCCGTCTTGGGCTTGAGGGCACCGGTCGAGATGGTCGTGGCCATCGCGTTGGCGGTGTCGTGGAAACCGTTCGTGAAATCGAACACGAGAGCTGTCACGACCACAATGGCGAGCAGCAGCGTGATGTGTTCCATTTACCCAGGCAATCGTTTGACGTCAGTGGCTCGTCGAACGTAAGCAACCTGGGTGAACGGAAGGTGAACTGGGCCGGGCGGCATGGTGTCCCGATCCGGGGTCCCGAGATTCCGCTTAAGGGCCGGACGGGCTCGCTGTCCACGATGCGGTCACGGTGCGACCCGGGGTAAACCGTGCCGTTCCGGGCCGGACGCAACGCGCGTAGCTTCCAGCGCTCCCGACACGTTCCGCCCCATGGACCACTTCAGCCCCACGGGCGACCCCGGAACGAGATCCACGTCACTCGAAGGAGTCGCCCGCCCGGTGGCAGGTCGGCCCCGGGCTGCGGACACTGGGAGCGTGCGCCCGGCTACAGCGACGGCAGCGGCCGTCACCACAGTCATCGGTCTCGGCGCGGCCGCGGTGGCGGCCGGCCGGTACGCCAGCGACGTCGCCCTCGGGGTGCCCTCCGGGCGCCCCTTCCCCGGCGATCCGAAGCTCACCGTGCACGCCACGGGCCCGGGCCGGATCACCCTCACCCGCAGCCTGGCCTCGCTGCGCCCCGGCACCTACGGGATCGAGGGGGAGGACCTGCACGCGGTGGTCGGCCCGGTCCTCGACCGGGTCCCGCACACCGCCGACACCGTCGTCCGCCGCCTCGAACGCGTCGAGCGCGGCGTCCTCGGCCCCCGCGTCCGGGTCCGCTTCACCCCGCAGCTGCACATCGGCACCCCCGAGACCGCCCTGGGCCTGCGCCACGAGGACGTCGAGATCCCCGGCGAGCTCGGCGCCCTGCCCGCCTGGCTCGTCCCCGGCGCCCGCCCCACCTGGGTGATCGCCCTGCACGGTCTCGGCACCACCCGGGAGCAGCCCCTCAACCTGCTGCCCTTCCTCCAGCGCCGGCAGATCCCCGTCCTCATCCCGGCCTACCGCGGCGACGCCGGCGCGCCCGCGGTCCCGGACGGGCTCGGGCACCTCGGCGACTCCGAGTGGCGCGACGTCGACGCCGCCATCCGCTTCGCCGTCCGGCGCGGCGCCGCCCAGGTCGTCCTGCACGGCTGGGGATCCGGCGCCGCCATGGCTCTGCACGCCGCGGCGAGCTCCGGGGTGCGCGACCGGATCCGGGGCCTCGTCCTCGACTCCCCGGTCCTCGACTGGGAGGCCACCCTGCGCAATCTCGCCGCCGCCCGCCGCGTCCCGGGCCCGCTGCTTCCGCTCGCCGTCCGCGCCGCCCAGGGCAGGACCGGACTCCACGGCGACCGCCTCCAGGAGGCCGCCGCCCCCGGCGCGCTGGGCGTCCCGACCCTGCTCTTCCACGGCCCCGACGACACCCTCGCCCCCTGGGGCCCCTCGCAGCGGCTCGCCCGGCTCCGCCCGGACCTCGTCACCCTCACCACGGTCCGCGGCGCCCCCCACGCGGCCATGTGGAACGCCGACCCCCTCCGCTACGAAGAGGCCCTCCGCCGCTTCCTGACCCCGCTCGTCTGAGACACCGCCAGGGCGCCGGGACGGGCGCGTTCCGCCCGCCGCCGGGCCCGCGCCGGAGGCGGACCCCGGCCGGCGCGGCGGCGTTGCGGATTCCGATTGGGCTTTCGGGCCGTCAGCGGGAAGACTGCCCCCGTGACGTCTCGAAAGCCCGATGAACCATTGGCGCGCAACTCCAGACTCCGACTCGTCCGTCCGCGGGCACTCGCCACCGCGCGAAAGGCCGTGACGACCCGGCGCACCCGCCCGGCGCCCCGGCCGCCCGAGGGGACCCCGCCCCGCGCGGAACTGGCCCTCCAGGCGCGGGCCGTGCTCGCCGACGCGGTCCGGATCGCCCGCTGGGCGGCCGTCGACCGGCAGGCGGAGACGGCACCCCCGGACGGGGAACGGGCCGCCGCCGCCCTGGATCTGACGCCCGGGCAGGTCAGGGCCGGCTGGGACCGGGCCCGGCTGGCCGGTCTCGTCGAGCTGCACGGCGACACCGCCCGCCCCGGCTGGCGGCTGCAGGCCTGGGACCGGGACGACTCCGCCGTGCTGCGCGGCTGGGTCGCCCTCTTCGACGCCTGGTCCCTGGTCCATCCGGCGCCCGAGGACGTGGCGCCCGGCGCCGTCGCCGAGGTCGTCGAGGCCGTGCCCCAGGTCCTCTCCCTGCTCCAGCTCTCCGCCGGGCCCGTCGCGGTGGCCGGGCTGCTCGACCTGCTGCGGCAGCGCGTCGCCGAGCTGCGCGAGGAGCGCTGCGAGGTCCCGGCCCCCGACGCCGAGCCGGTCCCCGACGTCGAGCCGGCCGCCACCGCCGACGGCCTGCCCGCGCTGCTCGACTGGGCCCTGGAAGGCCTCGCCGCCGTCGGCGCCCTGACGCTCGCCACCACCGCGGAGGGCTGCCAGGCCACCCTCACCCCGCTCGGCAACTGGGCGGTCTGGGTCAAGCTGGAGCAGATCTGCGTCGCCGCCCAGAGCCCGGCCGGCAACATCGAGCAGTCCGCCGCGGACATGCTGCGCGGCTGCGCCCGGCTCACCCCGGGCCCGGCCCGCGACGAGTACCGCGCCTGGCTCGCCGCCCGCACCCTGTCCAGCGCGGTCGCCGAGCTGCTCGCCGTCGCCCGCGGCGAGGACGCCCTGCTGCGCGGTCTCGCCTTCGAGGCCCTGCGGGTCGTCGGCGCCCCGGCCGAGCCCGAGGTCCGCGCCGCCCTGGCGGAACCGTCGCTCCGCCCGTACGCGCTGCTGTGGCTCGCCGAGTACGAGGGCGCCGACCCGGACGACGCCCCCGAGGTGCTGACCCGCGAGGAGGCGACCTGGCTCTGGGTGGACACCGCGGCAGCCGTCGCAGACCACGGCGAGAGTGCCCTGCTCGTCCGGCACCTGGACTCCGCCGTCCAGGGGACCGTCCCCGCCCTCCTCGACGAGGTCCGGGCGGTCGGCCACCCCCGCACCGTCCAGGTCCTGGTCGCGCTCGCCGCCGCCCACCCCGACCCGTCCCTGGCGAAGGCGGTCCGCCGGGCCGCCTTCCAGGTGCACACGGGCGGGGCCTGAGCCGCCGGGGGCCGCCACGCGGCAGGGAGCTACCCCGCGGCGCCGGGGGCGTACGTCCCGAAACTCCAGACGTTGCCCTCGGTGTCGCGGGCCATGTAGTCCCGCGCGCCGTAGTCCTGGTCGGTCGGCGGCATCACGATCTCGGCGCCGTGGGCGAGCGCCTGGGCGTGGTGCTCGTCCACGTCGGTCACCCGGACGTAGATCCCGGCCGGGCCCGCGCCCGTCATCAGCTGGTCGAACCGGCTGCCCGTGCCCTTGCTGCCGAGCATCACCCTCCCGTTGCCGTAGGACAGCTCGGCGTGCATCACCCGGCCGTCCTCGCCCTCGTACACGGCGTCGGCGGCGAAGCCGAAACCCTCGGTGAGCAGCCGGATCGCGGCCTTCGCGTCCTCGTACGTCAGCGTCGGACAGATGTCGGGGGACTCGGCCATCCCGATCACTTCCTCTCTACTGCGATGTGATCCGGGTCTCAGTCTCGCAGCCGACGCCGCCGGTGCCCGGGAGCGACGGCGCGCGCTCCGGCGCCGCGGGAAGGTCCCCCCGCGGGAAGGAGGCGGTGGGCCGCCAAGGGAAGGTGCCGGGCCGCCAGGGGAAGTGCGGGCCGTCAGCGGAAGGTGTCGCAGCGCGCCAGGTCGCCCGTGGTGTAGCCGGTGGAGAACCACTGCCGGCGCTGCGCCGCCGAGCCGTGCGTCCAGGTCTCCGGGGTCACCCGGCCCTGGAACCGCTCCTG
This sequence comes from Streptomyces sp. NPDC053431, assembly GCF_044544925.1. Taxonomy (NCBI): domain Bacteria; kingdom Bacillati; phylum Actinomycetota; class Actinomycetes; order Kitasatosporales; family Streptomycetaceae; genus Streptomyces; species Streptomyces sp. NPDC053431. The sequence continues at coordinate 1,275,588 of NZ_JBITXX010000001.1, forward strand.
GATCCGGTCGTCGCCCACGGCCGCCGCCGCGTCCAGGCCGTCGCGGATGTCGTCGTCCGTCAGCCGGGTGAGCAGCGGCCGGCCCGTCCGGTCGTCCGGTGTGGTCACCGCGTGCCGGGCCCAGACGCCCGCGTAGCAGTCGGCCTGGAGCTCGACCCTCACCGCGCCGGAGTTCGCGCCGGTCCGGCCGTTCTGGGCGCGGGCCAGCGTTCCCATCGCGTTCTGCACGTGGTGGCCGTACTCGTGCGCCACCACGTACGCCTGGGCGAAGGGCCCGCCGGTCGCGCCGAACGTGGTGCGCAGCTCCTCGAAGAAGCCCAGGTCCAGATAGACCCGCCGGTCGCCGGGGCAGTAGAACGGGCCGACCGCCGAGCTCGCCGTGCCGCAGGCGGTCGCGACCCGCTGGGTGAACAGCACCGTCGGCGCGTCCCCGTACCGCGCGCCGCGGCGCGCGTACTCGGCCCGCCAGAAGTCCTGCACGCTGTTGACCACGGCCACGATCCGGCAGTCCTCGCGGGTGTTGGCGTCGGAGCCGGTCCGGCAGCGCCGGTTCACCTGGGCCGCCGAGGAGGAGGTCGCGACCGGCCCGTCGCCCCCGGACGACAGGCCCAGCTGCTCGGGCCCCACCCCGAAGAGCAGGCCCAGGACCAGCGCGATGACGCCGACGATGCCGCCGCCGACGGTGGCCCTGCCGCCCGGGATGCGGCTGCCCCGGACGTCCTGCACCTCCGAGGTGTCCAGGTTGGCGTCGTCGTCGAACTGCATGGCCACCGCCCTCCGCTTTCTGCCGAGTATCGATCGATACGGCAGGGCTCACCCCTTTTACGCGGCATGGGGGGCACGCGAGACGAGCGAGGTATGCGTCTCTTACCGGGAAAGTGTGAGATGCGGCATCTGTGATCTGTGGCCTAAAAGCAGTTGCAGCCGCCCGTTAGACTGGCCGCATGGCCATTCTCCCCGTGCATTAGCGGCGTCGAAGCCCCGCTCAGCCGTCCTTCCGCCGTTACCCATCGCCCTGGAGTCTGTCCGTGATCACCGCTTCCGGCATCGAGCTGCGCGCCGGCGCCCGTGTCCTCATCGAGTCCGCTTCCTTCCGCGTCGCCAAGGGCGACCGCATCGGCCTGGTCGGCCGCAACGGAGCGGGCAAGACCACCCTCACCAAGTGCCTCGCGGGCGAGGGGCAGCCCGCCGGCGGCACGATCAGCCGCTCCGGCGAGGTCGGCTACCTCCCGCAGGACCCGCGCACCGGCGACCTCGACGTGCTCGCCCGCGACCGGATCCTCTCCGCCCGCGGCCTCGACGTGCTCCTCCGCAAGATGCGCCAGAACGAGGAGCGCATCGCCACCGGCGCCGGCGCCACCCGCGAGAAGGCCCTCCGGCAGTACGAGCGCCAGGAGACCGAGTTCCTCACCAAGGGCGGTTACGCGGCCGAGGCCGAGGCCTCCACCATCGCCGCCGCCCTCGGCCTGCCCGACCGGGTCCTGGGCCAGCCGCTGCACACCCTCTCCGGTGGTCAGCGCCGCCGGATCGAGCTGGCCCGCATCCTCTTCTCCGACGCGGACACGCTGCTCCTCGACGAGCCCACCAACCACCTCGACGCCGACTCGATCGTCTGGCTGCGGGACTACCTGAAGACCTACCGCGGCGGCTTCATCGTGATCTCCCACGACGTCGACCTCGTCGAGACCGTGGTCAACAAGGTGTTCTACCTGGACGCCAACCGCTCCACCATCGACGTCTACAACATGGGCTGGAAGCTCTACCAGCAGCAGCGCGAGGCCGACGAGAAGCGCCGCAAGCGCGAGCGCCAGAACGCCGAGAAGAAGGCCGCCGCGCTCAACTCGCAGGCCGACAAGATGCGCGCCAAGGCCACCAAGACCGTCGCCGCGCAGAACATGGCCAAGCGCGCCGAGCGGCTGCTGTCCGGCCTGGAGGCGGTCCGCGTCTCCGACAAGGTGGCCAAGCTCCGCTTCCCGGAGCCCGCCCCCTGCGGCAAGACCCCGCTCACCGCGGAGGGTCTGTCCAAGTCGTACGGTTCCCTCGAGATCTTCACCGATGTGAACCTCGCGATCGACAAGGGCTCGCGCGTGGTCATCCTCGGCCTCAACGGCGCGGGCAAGACCACCCTGCTGCGGCTGCTCGGCGGCGTCGAGCAGCCGGACACCGGCGAGGTCACCCCCGGCCACGGCCTCAAGCTCGGCTACTACGCCCAGGAGCACGAGACCCTGGACCCCGAGCGCACCGTCCTGGAGAACATGCGCTCCGCCGCGCCCGACCTCGACCTGGTCGAGGTGCGCAAGGTGCTCGGCTCCTTCCTGTTCTCCGGCGACGACGTCGACAAGCCGGCCGGCGTCCTGTCCGGCGGCGAGAAGACCCGGCTCGCGCTCGCGACCCTGGTCGTCTCCTCCGCGAACGTGCTGCTCCTCGACGAGCCGACGAACAACCTGGACCCGGCCAGCCGCGAGGAGATCCTCGGTGCGCTGCGCACGTACAAGGGCGCGGTCGTGCTCGTCACCCACGACGAGGGCGCCGTCGAGGCGCTCGACCCGGAGCGGATCATCCTGCTCCCGGACGGCGTGGAGGACCTGTGGGGCGCCGACTACGCGGACCTGGTCGCCCTGGCCTGACCGGCGAGCGGGTCGGTGATCACTTCGAGCTGGATCATTCGGCTCATGGGTGATCCTTCATCTGAGTGAGTGCGTCTCATACCCCCGGCGCGGGGGGGGGGGGGGCCCGACCCCCCCGCCCCCCCCCCCCCCCGGGGGGCCCCCCGGGGCCGGACCCGCCCCAAACCCCCCCGCGGGGGGGCGCGG